>UQLL01000019.1 GCA_900541835.1 uncultured Porphyromonadaceae bacterium | reverse complement strand
ATGAGGTTCTGTCTCGATGCGCCAGTCTGAAAAATCAAATAATAGAACCTCCCTTATCAACATGAACCAAACCAGACTCACGGCCGCCATCGCGCTGGTGTCGCTTGTCCTGATGGGACTCCCGGCCCGCGCAGGCGACCGCTCGGACGGGCTGAAGCCCAGCCAGGTACGGGCCCTGGAGGAGACCTTCGCCCCACCGGTCCACAAACGCACAGCCAAGGCGCCCTCCGCCAGCCAGCTCAACGGCAAGGAATTCATCCAGTGGGACGACCTGGGCGGCAACAACCCCAGGCAGCTCTATGACGCCGCCACCAAGCTGACATTCCGGGGCGACTCGGCATTCATCGAGAACTTCTTCAACCTGGACTTCACTGCCCGCGGCGTGTACGACGCCGCCACCGGCACAGTGAAGGTACACCCCCACTTCGCTTTCTACGCCAAGCCGTACGGCAACTTCTTCCTCATGCCCTTCGACGTCAAGAAGGGCGGCTTCTACTCCGACCCCGACGCATATTTCACCCTTGCCGTCACCGAAGACGGGCACCTTCACCTGAACGGCGACATAGGCTGGGTGCTCGTCATCCCCGACGAGACTTCCACCTATTACGGTTCGGCCCTAGGAGTGAGCCGCGACCTGCGCCTCAAGCAGACCAACGCCTCCATGATCGGCAAGAAGCGCATCATCGCCTCCAAGAAATTCGAGGACACCGAGTCCACCTACCGTCTCTACATCGACCAGATCGCTCCCGGCGAGGTTCTCATCGCCAACATCATGGGCACGGGCCGCTCCGTGCGTGCCACCCTCAAGCCCGACTCCACCTGGGAGATGGAGCCGCAGGTGCTCATCGAGAGCTCCACCACGGCCCCGTCGTGCAACTACCCTGCCGCCTGGACATCGTCGCAGAACAAGGGCGTGGACGCCAACATGACCGGCAGCGGCGACGAGTCCATGCTCGAGTTCGGCCCATGGGGCGTGTTCCGCTGGAACGCCCTGCTCACCTGCTCCTACGGCATGGAGAGCTCAGTGCTCATGCTCGACGCCGGACACACCTTCACCTGGCCCGGCAAGCAGGACCTCACCCTCCAGGGCGAGGGCACCGCCGAGAACCCCTATAAGATCGCCTCGGCCGAAGACCTGACCAAGCTCGCCGCCCGCGTCAACGGCGGCGACAAGATGGCAGGCAAGCACGTGCAGCAGACCGCCGACATCGACATGTCGGCGCTCAAGGGCTCCTACCACCCCATCGGCACCCTCGCCGTACCCTTCTCCGGCTACTACGACGGCGCCAACCACGAAATCAAGAACCTGCGCATAGAGCGCGGCGGCAGCGCCTATACCGGCCTGTTCGGCTGCATCGCAGCCGGCGGCGGCCTCAAAGACCTACGCGTCACCAACGCCAACATCACCGCGGCGGCCAAGTACACCGGCATCATCGCCGGCAAGAGCTCGTCGCGCATGGACAACGTACACGTCACCGGCCGCATCAACTCCACCAACGAGTACGTGGGCGGCCTCGCCGGCTCCGGCGTGGGCATCACCAACTCCACGTTCCTGGGCACCATCGAGGGCCGTGCCTACACCGGCGGCCTGAGCGGCGAACTCGTGCGCGACACCATCTCGCGCTGCCGGGTATCGGCCACCATAAAGTCCGCCATTGCCAACACCATCGGCCACGGCGTGGGAGGCATCACCGGCTCCCTGCAAGGCACCGCCACCGCCCACGGGCTCATCGCCGACACCTACTTCCTGGGCTCCCTGTCAGACAACACCGGCTACGCCTGGCAGGGAGGCATCGCCGGCACCGCCGCCGACAACACCCTCATCACACGCTGCGTCACCCTCGGCGTGCAGTCCACCTACGTAACCAAGAACACCATCGGCGCCGCCGGCGGCATCGTCGGCAACAGCTCCGGCGCCATCTCCGACTGCTACACCTCCATGGCCATCCAGGGCTCCAGCGAGAACCAGAAGACCGGCGGCATCGTCGGCAACTTCAACATCGACAAGTGGATCAAGCCCGAAATCCAAAACTGCATCTCCACCGGCCAGGTGCGCAACGCCGGCGTGGCCTGCCCCGCACAGGCCATCTACGGCAACATGTCGGCCACCAGCGGCGTATACCCCTCCACGGCCAACACCTTCGCCGACATGCAGACCACCGGCCTGGAGGCCGAAGACGGCGGCCGCCTGACCAGCTTCCTCACTTCCGGCAACACCCTCGAAGGCTTCGGCGCCGACGTATGGGACTTCGCCGCCGGGCGCTATCCCGTGCCCAAGGGCGTACTGCCCGCCAACGTGCAGGCATTCGCCTCCGTGCCCGCCACACTCGCCGGCGAGCAGCGCATCACCTACGTACGCAGCGACATCACACTCGGCCTCGACCCGAACGTCACCTGGGCCCTCTACTCCAACGGACGCTACGTCCAGGAGACCGACGGCATGAAAATCGAGGGCGACAAGGCCAAGCTCAAGGGCATACTCAGCCAGGAATTCCTCACCGCCAGCCTCACCGACGAGACCCTGGGCGGAACATTCTCCCGCATCTACTACCTCAACATCGCTCCCAGGCAGTTCGAGGGCGAAGGCACCGCCGAAAACCCCTACCTGCTCAAGACCGCCAACGACTTCAAGGTCCTCAACAAGGCCATCACCGATAACGGCCTGACATTCGACGGCGACTACTACGCCATGGCCAACGACATCGACTTCGCCGGAGTCACCGACTTCTACGGCGTGGCCGACGACACCAACGAGAAGCACTACTTCAACGCCACCCTCGACGGACGCGGCCACAGCATCAAGAACTGGAAGCTCAACGGCTACACCATCAACGACTCCGGCAAGCTCGGCACCGGCACCCGCCAGACCGTCGGCCTGCTGGGCATCCTCGGCCCCAAGGGCGTTGTCAAGAACATCGTCATGGACGCCAGCTGCGACCTTAAGGCAGGCAACGGCGTGGCACCCTTCGTGGCCATCTGCTACGGCGTCATCGACAACTGCCGCAACTACGCCCCCATCACCGCCGCCGGCAACAACGCCGCCGGCATCGTGGCCCGCCTGGCCGACACGGGCGCCAAGGTCCTCAATTGCTACAACGCAGGCACCATCACCGCCGGCAACGTCTACGCCGCCGGCATCGCCTCCGATATGCAGGCAGGCACCGAAATGCGCAACTGCCAGAACGACGGCACCGTCCGCACCGACTCCATCCTTCCCTCCGCACCCTACGCCGGCACCGCAGCAGCAGCCGGCCTGGTGGGTTCCACCGGCGGCTCCCTGCTCATCGCCAACTGCGTCAACCAGGGCGACGTCAGCGCCGCCAGAGAAGTGGCCGGCATCGTGGCACGTTGCGCCGACGGCGTCATGCTCCGCAACGTCGTCAACACCGGAATGCTCACCATGACCGACCGTAAGTCCGTCACCGGTGGCATAGCCGCCACCAACCGCAACACCGTCACCTACGAGAACGTCTACTACGACCGCCAGATGATATACGCCGGCGCCGCCGCCAACTCCATCTATCCCGGCGCCACCGGCCTCGACACCAGGGACCTCACCGCCGGAACCACCCTCCAGGGCCTTCCCGTCGACACCTTCGACTTCCAGGCCGGCAAGCTCCCCGTCCTCAAGGCATTCAAAGACGAAAAGGCCGCCGTGGCCATGCGCAACATGGCCCTGATGCTCGCCGCAGGCGAGAACACCAACGAAGTGGAGACGGCCGCCACCCTCGCCACCGGCGACGGCGTCCGCTGGACCCTGGCCGGCGACGGCTTCACCCTCTCCGGCTCCACCGTCACCCCCAAGGCGCTCGACCAGCCCGGCACCGGCACCCTCAACGCCACCCTGGGCGGCTACACCCGCGCCATCGGTCTCCAGTCCATGCACGTCCCCTTCACCGGCAAGGGCACCGAACAGGAGCCCTACCTGCTCGATACCTACGCAGACTGGAAGAACCTGTCGAAGTACAACAACACCTACGGCTTCCGCTACGAAGGCAAGCACTTCGCCATGACCAAGGATGTGGAATGCGACAGCACCGACAACTTCTATGCCATCGCCTTCAACTCCGCCAATCACTTCATGGGCGACATCGACGGCCGCAACCACACCCTGCGCCACCTGCGCATGGAGTACGTGGACAAGACCGCGACCGATACCTACGAGAACGTGGGCGTGATTTCCTTCCTCGGCTATGCCGGCACCCTGCGCAACCTGCGCCTAAACGGCCACATCCGCGGCTACAAGTACACCGGCGGCCTGGTAGGCGTAAGCTACGGCACCGTCGACAACTGCCATAACGACGGCTACGTGGCCACCACCAACAACACCAACACCGGCGGAGTGGTGTGCGCAGCCAACGGCGGCACCATCCGCAACTGCTCCAACACCGGCCTGATCGAGGGCCGCTACACCCACGTCGGCGGCGTGGCCTCCTACGTCGCAGCGGGCGTCCGCATCGAGAACTGCTTCAACGCCGGCACCGTATCCGCCGCCGACTCCCTCGGCACCCGCCGCTACACCATCGTAGGCGGCGTAGTGGGCCAGATGTCCGGCATCATGCGCAACTGCCACAACCGCGGCACCGTCATCGGCGACGGCACCCTCGGCGGCGTGGCAGGCTACGCTGCCGACATCGACTCCTGCGCCAACTACTCCGACATCGCCGCCACCGGCTCCACCGTCGGAGGCGTGGCCGGCCGCGCGGCATACCGCATGAGCCACTGCTACAACTACGGCAACATCTCCGCCAACAACTACACCGGCGGCGTAGTGGGCGACATCAGCTCCAAGGCCATCGTCGACTACTGCTCCAACCGCGGCACCGTCACCGGCCGCTCCAAGGCATACACCGGCGGCGTGGCCGGCGACGTCAGCACCGGCGCCACCCTCGACTCCTGCGCCAACTACGGCGCCGTGCTCGGCACCGGCACCAACTCCGGCTACGTGGGCGGCGTCACCGGCGGCGGCACCAGTTCCATCACCCTGAGCCGACTGGTCAACCACGCCCCCGTCACCGTCAGCGGCGGCGCCTCCACCTACTACGTGGCCGGCATCGCCGGCGCCTGCGGAGGCACCATCACCGACTCCTACAACTACGGTGCGGTCTCCAACACCTCCTACGGCACAGCCGGCATCTCCGGCTACGGCGTCGGCAAGGCTTACCGCTGCGTCAACCTCGGCAACGTCGCCACCTCCTACACCGGCACCAGCAAGTACGGCAACGCCGGCGGCATCTGGGGACACAACGGCGGCCAGATCTACGACTGCGTCAACTACGGCAACGTCTCCGGCAACAAGTACGTAGGCGGCATCATGGGCTACTCGGCAACATCCACCAAGGTCGCCCGCGTGTACTTCTCCGGCAAGCTCACCTGCCCTGACGCCGCCACCACCGGCGCCATCATCCACTCCGAATCCAGCCAGACCAAGGTGACCTGCGACAGCGCCTACTACAACACCGACCTCTGCCCGGACCTTCAGACCAACGATCGCGACGCCGCCTTCGCCAAGGGCGTCACCGCCCGGGGCCTGAAATCGGCCGTGCTCGGCGATGCCTTCGACCTGCACCCCCACGCGCTGCCCACCCTCAAGGCCTTCGCCGGCGTGGCGGACCTCAACGCCGCCGCTTGCATCCTCAATTTCAAGGACGACGAGAGCGCCTCCGCTTTCCGCACCTCGCTGCGCATAGAGCGATTCCCCGGCGTCAACGTCACCGTCACCCCCAACCTCAAGGTAGAGGGCGACAAGGTATGGGTAGTCTCCACCAAGCCCCTTGACCCGGCCACCATCACCGTCAAGGGTCCCGGCTACGAGCGCGTCTTCACCGTCACCACCGACAACGGCGGCACCGGCGTCGACGGCCTCGACAGCGACCGCACCCCGCTGAGCGTCCGCTACTTCACCCTCGACGGCATGGAAGTAACCAACCCGGCTCCCGGCACCACCGTGGTCCGCATCACCCTCTTTACCGACGGCACCGCCGCCACCGAAAAGGTAGTAATCCGCTGATTTCCCGGAGCCACACGGCTCCCTCCCATCCACAGCCCCTGCCGCCGCCACGGCCGCAGGGGCTTTTCATTTATTCCCAATCCGGCCCGTCTGCAATAGTCGGGTGCGAATAATCGTGCCGCCACGCGCTCAGGCGCCAGATGCCCGGCACTGTTCGCACTCAGAGTGCCCCCGAGCTGGAACGATAAAAACAGCTTCCGCATTCATGCCACCAAAAGGGTAATCGAGCGACCATCCCCCAAAAGAGATTGTCTTCTACAATACGTTTGCGGTAGAAACTCGGATAGTCACACAAAAAAATGAGGGGACGCCGACTGTCGGCGTCCCCTCATGCGTTGCTGGCATGCAGGAATTTATTTGTCGATCTGGATGATCAGGTAGGGCGAACGGCTCCAGAACTTGACCGGGTCGGTAATCTGCAGAGACTCGTTGCCGTTGGCGTCCTTGACGATGGTGTATGAGTCCTTGGGGTTGTTGCTCCACACCTTGAGCTTCTTGCCTCCGGTAGGAATGACGGAGATGTTGCGCTTGTCACCCTTGGTGAAGTACTGCTGGTTGAAGTTGCCCTGGAGCACCTTGGTGGCGCCGAGGAACTTCTTGGAGATGATGTCGTTGGCCTTGAGCTCCTTGTTGGTGCCGATGGCGTAGTATACGACGTTGAGCTCGTTGTTGGCCTCGGTGGCCTCGGTCTGGGCTTGCTCCTTGGCGGCGGTCTCTGTCTTTATCTGCTCGCCCTGCCGGGCTATGGTCTGGTTCTGTTCGTTGATGGTGTTGCGGGCGTCGGCCAGCTGGGTCTCAAGCTCCTGGACGCGCTTGTCCTGGGCGTCAATGCGGGCCTTGAGCTGGGCGATGGTGCGGGCCAGCACCTCGTTCTTGGTGTTGGAGGTCTTGAGCTTCTTCTCGAGCTGGTCGAGGATCTCGCGGTTGGCGGCCAGGCGGGCCTTGATGGCGCCGAGGTTCTGCTTGATTTCCTGGCGGCGGTTGGCGTTGTCGCCCTGGCCGGGGGCGTAGAGCAGCTGCTCCTGCGAGTTGATGGAGTCGAGGCCCGTGTAGATATCGCCCATGAGCATTATCAGCGAGTCGTTGAAACTGGAGGCCTGCTGGTAGCTGGACTCCAGTTCGGCGATTTTGGCGTCGTCGGCCTTGATTTCTTCCTGCTGCTTCTTGCCGGAGCATGCTGCGAGGCCGGCAAAGAGCGCTACTACTCCGAAAGTGTAGATTAGCTTTTTCATCTTACAGTTGTTTTGGTTCCGATTGGGGTTCGTTATCGGTCTCTCCGCCGGCTCTCCGGGGCTTGTTCCTGAGACCTTCAACTACAATAACGATTTCCCCTTTGGGTTGGTTCAGCTCGAAAAAATTTCTTAGTTCGCCGAGGGTCCCGGAGTGTATGGTTTCGTGTAGCTTGCTGATTTCGCGGCAGACGGCGGCGTGTCGGTCCTCGCCGAATGCCTCGCATAGCTTCGTCAGGGTGCGCGACAGGCGGTGGGGGCTCTCGTAGATGGCCACTGTGCGGGAATCGGCGGCGAGTTCGCCCAGGCGTGTCCGAAGACCTTTCTTCAGGGGCAGGAAACCCTCGAAGACGAACCTGTCGGTCGGCAGGCCGGAGCTGACGATGGCGGGGATGAGGGCCGTGGCGCCGGGGAGGGTGGTGACGGGGATGCCGCGGCGGCGGCACTCACGGGCGAGCATGAAGCCGGGGTCGGAGATGCCCGGCGTGCCGGCGTCGGAGACAAGCGCGATCTCGGCGCCCTGCTCCAGGCGCTCCATGACGCCCTCGAGCACCTTGTGCTCGTTGAACTTATGGAAGCTGCGGGTGGGGGTGTCGATGCCGTAGTGCTTGAGCAGTACGCCGGAGGTGCGTGTGTCTTCGGCCAGGATGAGCTCGGCTTTGCGGAGCACTTCGACGCCACGGTAGGTCATGTCGCCGAGGTTGCCGACGGGAGTGGGGACTATGTAGAGCATCAGCGGGCCTCCTTGAAACAGAGATATAGCTTTTCGAGGAACTCGGACTGGATCTCGTCATCGGCAGGGTTCCACTCGAGGTCGTCGATGAGGTATCGGCGGGCATCGGCGTAGCTGGTCAGGGACTGTAGCAGGACCATGGCCTCGTCGAACTGCTCCTTGTTGTTGCCGAAGAGATTCTGGCGATAGCGAACTCGCTCGTTGATGGTAATGAAGCTGAGATCGGGGTGCTTGCCTTCGACACTCGGGTCATGGGCCTCGTCATCCTCTTCCTCCAGGATTTCGACGGCGTCGGGCTCGGGGTCGTCCTCGTCGGCGGTGTAGTAAGAGTTCTCGTCGACAGGTGCGGGAAAGGATTCAATCCCATGTTCCACATCGTCGGATGCACCCTGGAGCATCCCTGCAAGAGGAGCCGAAGGCTCGCCGTCAGCCTCCCTGCCGGGTGCCGGCACCACCTTTGGAGATGTAGGGATGCACACAGGTGCATCCGACACATCCGGGGTTCCCGGTTCCGCGTCGAGGATTTCGCGCAGCTCGGCCTTGACCTGGAGCAACACGGTCTCTATCTCGCCCAGCCGGTCGTATAGTTTCTGTATCTGGCCGTTTTCCATATATTCGTGGTGTATTTCAGAGATATGAAAGAAGTAGGTTGCTGACGGCGCGGCGGAGGCTCTGTCGACCGCCTCGGAAGCCGTTGGCGATGACCACGACGACGTGCGTGGGGGCGTATTCGTCGTCAAGGCGGTACCCGGCGTAAGCCTGCACGTCGTGCAGGCTGCCGGTCTTGAGTGCCACATACGTCTCCAGGCGCGTTCCCTTGAGGAAGGAGCGGAGTGTGCCCTCGGCGCCTGCAAGAGGGAAGAAGGAGGCGTAGTACGGGTCGGTGCCGCAGTGTCGCAGCACGTGTGCCAGGAAGTGCGCAGTGAGGCGGTCGGAGCGCGACAGGCCGCTGCCGTCGAGGATGCGGACGCCCTGCATGGGCGCCCTGGTACGGCGCCAGATGTCGGTCACTTCGGCGGCTCCGGAGGCCACGCTCCCCTCCTTGCCGCAGGCCACGGACACGTGCCGCAGCAAGCACTCCGCGTAGAGATTGTCGGAACGCATCATGCACGACCGCATGATCTCGTCCAGGGGAGCCGACTGGTGTTTTAACAGGACGCGCCTGCCACCGCCGCGGAACTCGCGCTTCTCCAATGCAATGCCGCCGGCGGCGAGGGCTTTTTCAAGTCTTGACAGGAAGACCGCGGCGGGGTTGGACACGGATCGCGAGCCGCTGCGGTTGCGACCGAAGTTGAGCCCAAAGGCTCCGGCGCCGTAGTCGTTGGCGCGGTCGCCGCCGCTCCAGCTCTCGGGCTGCGACGGACCGACGAAGATGCTCTGGTCCACAAGTATGTGCCCGGCTATGCCCTTTATTCCCCTGGCCTGGAGGGCCCTGACGATTTCGGTCACGATGTCGGGCGACTGCGGTGGACGGTCGGAGTTGAGCGACGGATCGCCGCTGCCGGTGACATGCAGATTGCCTTCAAGCACGCCGTCGTTGACACGCCCGGCGGTCTCGACGAGGGTGGTGAAGCGGTAGTTGATGTCGCGGCAACGCATCATGGCACCGATGGTGACAATCTTCATGGTGCTGGCGCCCATCAGTGGGAGGTCGGCGTTGTGCCGGGCCAGGACGCGACCGCTGCCGAGCTCGGCGATGTAGACGGAGGTGGTGGCGGAATTGACGGACGGGTCCGCCAGGAATTTCTCCAATGGTGTGTGTGGACGTGGCGGGGCGACGCTGTCGGCAGTCTGCGCAACGGCCGCGACGACGCTCAGAAGCATCGCCACGGCCGTGAGCAGCAGCTTGCGGAGAGAAGACATAGGGTTATTCAAGGCTCCACTCGGCGCCGTTGCGGGTGTCCTTGACCTTGAAGCCGAGCTCGGCGAGCTTGTCGCGGATGAGGTCGGAGGTGGCCCAGTCCTTGGCGGCCTTGGCATTGGCGCGCACCTGGAGCAGCAGGTCTACGGCTCCGGCGTAAGCCTTGGCGTCGCTCCCGTCGCCGCTCTCGGCGGCCACGCGGATGCCGAGAATGTCCTCAAGGAAAGTCTTGAAGGTGACGCGCAGGGCCTGGAGGTCGTCGCCCGAAAGGGTCTCGTTGCCGTCAGTGGCGGCGTTGATGATGCGGCAGGCGTCGAAGAGGTGCGCGATGACCTGCGGGGTGTTTAGGTCATCGTCCATGGCCTCGGAACAGAGGCGCATGTAGTCAGGCACGTCGACGGTGGATTTCTCGGCCGGCATCAGGGCCTGGAGACGGCGATAGCCCTCGAGCATCTTGCGCAGGGCCTTCTCGGCGCCTATCAGGGCGTCGTTGCTGAAGTCGACGGTGGAGCGGTAGTGGGCCTGCAGGATGAAGAAGCGGATGACCATGGGCGCGAATGGCTGGCTGAGCAGCGGGTGGTTGCCCGCGAAGAAGTCCTCCAGGGTGATGAAGTTGTTGTAGCTCTTGCCCATCTTCTTGCCGGCGATGGTGATCATGTTGTTGTGCATCCAGGTGTGCACGGCAGGGTGCCCCTGGGCGGAGACACTCTGTGCAATCTCGCACTCGTGGTGCGGGAAGATGAGGTCGAGGCCTCCGCCGTGGATGTCGAACTCGTCGCCGAGGTACTTGCGGCCCATGGTCGAGCACTCGAGGTGCCAGCCGGGGAAGCCGTCGGACCAGGGGGAGGGCCAGCGCATGATGTGCTCGGGTGCGGCCTTCTTCCACAGGGCGAAGTCCAGGGGGCAGCGCTTCTCGTCCTGTCCGTCGAGGGTGCGGGTGGTGGAGAGCAGGTCGTCGATGTTGCGGCCAGAGAGGATGCCGTAGCGGTGGTCGGCGTTATACTTGCGCACGTCGAAGTAGACGGAGCCGTTGGAGATGTAGGCATAGCCGGCGTCGAGAATCCTCTTGACGTACTCGATCTGCTCGATGATGTGGCCGGAGGCGTGGGGCTCGATGCTGGGGGGGAGCACGTTCAGAGCCTCCATGTCGCGATGGTAGCGGTTGAGGTAGAACTGCACCACCTCCATAGGCTCGAGCTGCTCGAGGCGGGCCTTCTTGGCAATCTTGTCCTCGCCGGAGTCGGCGTCATGCTCCAGGTGGCCGACGTCGGTGATGTTGCGCACATAGCGCACCTTGTAGCCCAGGTAGGTGAGGTAGCGGAACAGGATGTCGAAGGTGATGGCGGGGCGGGCATGGCCCAGGTGAGCGTCGCCGTAGACGGTCGGCCCGCACACGTACATCCCCACGCGCCCCGGGTGCAGCGGGCGAAACCGCTCCTTCGTGTGCGTCAGCGTATTATATAGCAGTAAATTGTTGTCCATGTCATAGGATTTATGAATACGGTGTGTCAAACTATAGTTGGCACACCGTAAATCTTTCTTGCTCCTCAGAAGGCGGCTTCCGAGGTCGCCGTCAGAAAGGTTGCAGATGTGGTGCTTTGTGGTTCCGAGGGTGAGAGAGTGTACTTTAGTACTCGACCGAACCCGAGTGGTTCCCAAAGTGCCGCAGATGCGCCTTTATGACACGATCTCAATTTTGGCCGTAGGGGACGCGCTGCTTGATCTCGCCGAAAGTAGCCTCGTACTTGCTGACGTTGTCCTGGAGGGCGAGCAGGAGCTGCTTGGCGTTCTCGGGAGTCATGATGATGCGGCTCACCACGGGTGCCTGGGGCATGTTGGGAGCGTGGAAGATGAAGTCGATCAGGAACTCGTTGGGATCGTGGCCGATCATGGCCAGGTTGGAGAACTTGCCGTCGGCCAGTTCCGGACGGAGCTGGATCTGTATCTGGTTGCCCTGCTGGTTGTTTTTTTCTTCTGCCATAATTTGTTTTGGTTTGTGGATTGCAAAGTTAGTCAAAAAACACCGTTCGTGCAAGACCGACTCTGCCAAAAATCCTAAAAACGCCCGTTCCCCGCCCCGTATCCAGGGGCATTACCCACGGAGCCCCATGCCGGCTCCCGACGGTAATTGTGTAGAAATGCTTACAACTATGTTCGGAGCATCTTCATCCATACATTTAGACTTTACGGATTAGATCTTCTGCCCATCACATTATTCTGTTCGTAGGTGTCAATTTCTCCAGATACTTCTATAGCTCCGTCTATATCAACAGTACCATGCAGAAAATCTACCACGCAATATCTATTTCGGGATATTCAGCTTGGTTTAATCCTCTTTGGGTTAACATGTAGTTTAACCCTGAATGTCTCCAAGAGAGGTTTATTTCTTAATTTCTGTTGGCTTTCCAACTCTACTTGAAAGCAGGGTGTGAAGCCGCTATTCACCGTTCAGCAATGCCTCAACTTCCTTTTTCAAGAGAGGCATATGGTTGATTACAATTCCCCAAAGTATGTCGGGCTTCAAGGAGTCATAAGCATGGATTACAAAGTTCCTCGTATCTACAATCTTCCGTGAGGCTGTGATAGGAATGTTCGGATTGATTTTCAAGGCTTGGTTCATAGCCTCTCCCATTATCTCCATGTTCCTTTCAACACCTCTGCGGAAGAGTATGTCATTACAGAATGTGGAATATTCTCTTGGTCTGCCCTCCATAAAGGATTCTATTTCCATGATGGAGGAAAGAATGTCAGACAGATATTTTCTCAGTTTTCTATCCATATATCAGATATTTCGTTTCTTCAAGTTCCTCTTTGAAGTAGGGGTTCTTTACTGATGTCTCATCCACAAGGTCAACATCCCTTTCAAACAATGCTTTCAGGGCTTCGTAGAAGTCAAAGTAGTTGTCAGCATAGTTGTTATGGTCAATCTCCGAGTTGAAATCCACAAGAATATCCACATCACTCTGCTCATTGAACCTCGGGGTAAGTATGGAGCCAAAGGCATACAGCTTTCTTACCTTGTATTTACGACACAAGGCAAAGAGCTTATGTATGTTGTCATTAATGATCTGCATGTCATTAAAACTTACTGATTACAAAGTTAATACTTTTAATTGGATTTTGGTTCACTCCGCCCCATATGAATATATGTGCTGCATTTTCGCGTTCGGAGGGAAAGGATTAACTTTGCGGCGATTTTCAATATAGCAATGAAAAGGATAGTGTTTGCGGGGCTTATGTGCCTCGCCGGTGCAAGTCTTATTGTCGCCTCTGGCTGCGGCCGCAAGGAGAAGCCGAAGGTGGTGGAGGTGAAGACGGTCGAGCCGGAGGCCGAGGAGGCACTCGACTCCGTGGACGTGGCAATGCTCAGCCGCTCGCTGGTCGACGCCATCAACATGGGAGAGAAGCTCGACTCCACCTACAACTTCCACGGCATCCTCACCGACGGCTCCGGCAAGGCTCTCTACACCCTGGCCGACGGGCGTCCGGGCGTGTGGGACGTCGTTGTCGACAGCCCCGGGCGCGTCTTCCTGCGCAACACCGAGGCCGGCAACCTGCAGGCCGAGGACCTGCGCGTGTACATAGCCCAGGCCATCGGCCTGAACGACAACGACGTCATGGACGCCGGAGTGGTGGACGGCAACGAGCAGGCCACCGCCGTGGTCTACAACCGCGGGAACCTCCGCATGGAGATGACCCTGCTGCCCGACCAGGGCGAGAACGTGCACATGACCGTCGCCTTCATCCGACAGTAGTCGAGAGTCTATAGTTGATAGCCGTCGCCCCTCGGCAGACGCAACCACACCTCAGCCATCAGCGCCCGCCTCAGCGCGGCGCGTGGTCCCGCACATCGGTTTCCGATCCGCAACACTCAACTCCCGCTTAAACTATAACATGAAAAACACCCGCCATGTCGAAATTTTTTCGTATCTTTGCAGGTGTTTTTGCCCGGAGGCGGAAACACACCCTGATTTGACACCGACAATGGAAGAAAATATAGACGCAATCCAGCAGGAGAACAACGGCCATTACGCGGCCGACAACATCCAGGTGCTCGAAGGCCTGGAGGCCGTGCGCAAGCGCCCGTCGATGTACATCGGCGACACGGGCCCGCGCGGCCTGCACCACCTGGTCTACGAGGTGGTGGACAACTCCATCGACGAGGCCCTGGCCGGCTACGCCAGCCACATCGACGTCACCATACTCGAGGACAACTCCATACGCGTGGTCGACAACGGCCGCGGCATCCCCGTCGACATGCACCCCAAGCTGCACAAGCCGGCCCTGGAGGTCGTTCTCACCGTGCTCCACGCCGGAGGCAAGTTCGACAAAGGCTCGTACAAGGTGTCCGGCGGCCTGCACGGCGTAGGCGTCAGCTGCGTCAACGCCCTCAGCGACATGCTCCGCGCCGAAGTCGCACGCGACGGCAAGATCTACATGCAGGAGTTCAGCAAGGGCAAGCCCGTCACCGAGCTCACCGTCACCGGCCAGGCCACCCACACCGGCACCACCGTCACCTTCCACCCCGACGCCGACATCTTCACCGAGACAGTCTACGACTACGGCACGCTGGCCAACCGCCTGCGCGACCTGGCCTTCCTCAACGCCGGCATCACCCTGACGCTCACCGACGAGCGCGAGCGCGACGAAGAGAACCGGCCCCGCCGACAGGTCTTCCACTCCGACGAGGGGCTCAAGGAGTTCGTCCGCTACATCGACCAGGGCAAGGAACCCCTCATCGCCGACGTCATCCACCTCAGCACCGTCAGCCGCGGCGTTCCCATCGAGGTCGCCATGACATACAACACCTCGTTCAACGAGAACATCTTCTCGTTCGTCAACAACATCAACACCGTCGAGGGCGGCACGCACCTGACGGGCTTTCGCCGCGGCCTGACGTCCACCCTCAAGAAATACGCCGACGAGAACCACCTGCTTGACAAGCTCAAGAACATAGAACTGAGCAAGGAGGACTTCCGCGACGGCCTCACGGCCGTCATCTCCGTCAAGGTCGCCGAGCCGCAGTTCGAGGGCCAGACCAAGACCAAGCTGGGCAACAACGAGGTGATGGGTGTGGTGCAGACGGCCATCAGCGAGGCTCTGGGCAACTACCTGGAGGAGCATCCCAAGGAGGCGCGCGTCATCATCGACAAAGTGGTGCTGGCCGCCCAGGCCCGCCACGCCGCCTACAACGCCCGCATGAAGGTGCAGCGCAAGTCGCCCCTGGGCGGCGCAGGCCTCCCCGGCAAGCTCGCCGACTGCAACAGCCGCGACGCCGCCGAATGCGAGCTCTTCCTGGTCGAGGGCGACTCCGCAGGAGGCTCCGCAAAGCAGGGCCGCAATCCCCACTACCAGGCCATCCTGCCCCTGCGCGGCAAGATCCTCAACGTGGAGAAAGCCATGGACCACAAGGTCTTCGAGAGCGAGGAGATCGTGAACATGTTCAAGGCCCTGGGCGTCACCATCGGCACCGAGGAGGACCCCAAGGCCCCCAACATGAGCAAGCTCCGCTACCACAAGATCATCATCATGACCGATGCCGATGTCGACGGCGCCCACATCGCCACCCTGCTGATGACATTCTTCTTCCGCCGCATCCGCCCCATCATCGAGCAGGGATACCTCTACATCGCCGCCCCGCCGCTGTACAAGTGCACCACCAAGGGACGCAACAAGGTCGAGGAGTATGCCTGGGACGACCGCCAGGTGCAGCAGTTCGTCGACCGCCACTGCGGCGGCGAGCAGGCCCGCCTGGTGCTCCAGCGCTACAAGGGCCTGGGCGAGATGATGCCCGCACAGCTCTGGGAGACCACCATGGACCCGGCGCACCGCCTCCTCAAGCAGGTAACCATCAACGACGCCGCCGAGGCCGACCGCATCTTCTCCATCCTCATGGGCGAGCAGGTGGGTCCGCGCCGAGACTTCATCGAGGCTAACGCCAAGTTCGCCAACATCGACGCATAGATACTGACAGCGATGCCGGCCGTTGGCACGGCGTCGAGCGTCATGGCCGCCACAATGGTCTACTGCCGCTGGTGCGGCTCGTCGGCGTCAAGCGTCCAGAGCCAGACGGGCAACAAGCGCTCCAAGTCTCCGGCCTGGCGTCACGAGGGCTGGCACGAACCTAAATAAGAGCCAATGAAAAAACGCAGAATGGAATCCATGGACCGTCTGCGAGAGCTGGCCACGGCTCCCGTCGGCCGCCTGCTGGTGCGCTATTCCGCACCGGCCATCGTCGGCACAGTGGTCATGGCCCTCTACAACATCATCGACTCGGTAGTAATCGGCCACGCCATCGACGACCCCAACGTGGTCAGCGGCATCGCCGTCACCTTCCCCGTCATGAACCTGGCCACCGCCCTGGGCATGCTCATCGGCGCCGGTGCCGCCGCACGCGTCAGCATCGTCATGGGCCAGGACGACCGAAGACAGGCCAATCTGATCCTCGGCAACTCCATCCTCCTCACCATTATAATAGGTGTGCTGTACATGTCGGCGTTCGCCATCTGGCTCGACCCGCTGCTGCGCCTCTTCGGCGCCTCGCCCAACTCGCTGCCCTACGCCCGCGAGTTCCTGCTATGGGTCCTGCCTGGCATGGTGCTGATGAACCTCACGTTCAGCTACAACAACGTCATGCGCGCCTCCGGCTACCCGGGCCGCGCCATGGCCACCAACCTCATCGGCGCCGGCATGAACGTCATCCTGGCGCCCCTGTTCCTGTTCGTCTTCCAATGGGGCATACGCGGCGCCGCCATCGCCACCGACATCTCCATGCTCGTCACGGCCTTCTTCGTGATGGCCCACTTCTTCCGCCGCGACTCCACGCTCCACTTCACCCACGGCACCTTCCACTTTGTCTGGCCCGTCATCCGCTCCGTACTCTACATCGGCATGGCGCCCTTCCTCATCAACGTGGCCGGCGCCGTCATCAACGCCATCGTCAACACCTCGCTGCTGAAATATGGCGGCGACAACGCCATCGCGGCCGTGGTGGTGTTCAACCGCTTTGTCACCATCTTCATCTTCGTGGTCATCGGCCTGTGCCAGGGCATGCAGCCCATCCTGGGCTACAATTACGGCGCGCGCAAGCTGCCGCGCCTGTGGAAAGCCCTCGGCATCGCCGCCACCACCGGCCTGATAGTCACCACCGTCGGCTCAGTCATCGGCCACTTCATGCCCCGCCCCATCGCGCAGATGTTCATGCAGGACGCAGGGCAGATCGAGTGCGCCGTCAACTGCCTGAAGATCACCACCATGGGCTTCTGGATGGTCGGCTTCCAGATTGTAGCCACCAACTTCTTCCAGTCGCTGGGCATGGCCGGCAAGGCAGTGTTCCTGTCGCTGACGCGCCAGATCCTGTTCATGATACCTCTGCTGCTGATCCTGCCGCCGCACTTCGGGCTGAACGGCGTGTGGAGCTGTTTCCCCATCTCCGACGTGGTAGCCACCGTCGTGGCCACGCTCATGCTGCTATGGCAGATCAAGCACATCAAAGCCATGGCGCCGCCACCCATCCCCAATGACTGAGATTCCCGCCGGATTCGCCGCCTCCATGCTCGCGCAGCTCGGCGCCGACGAGGGGGCACGTCTGCTGGCCGCCATAGACACCGAGCCGGTAACGGGCATACGCCTCAACGCCGCCAAGGGCATCGACGCGCCCGAGTGTGCGAAGAAGGTGCCCTGGGCCGAACGCGGGTACGTGCTGTCGGAGCGCCCCAGCTTCGTCCTTGACCCGGCCTGGCACCAGGGCCGATACTATGTGCAGGAACCGGCGTCGATGTTCGCCGGAACGGTCATTGCCCAAGCCCTCGATACCGGGAATAGTGTAAAAGTGCTCGACCTCTGCGCCGCCCCTGGCGGCAAGACCACAGCTGTAGCCGACGCCCTCCCAGCCGGGTCGCTGCTGATCGCCAACGAGTTCGTGCCCAAACGAGCCGAGATCCTGGGCGAGAACGTACTGAAGTGGGGACGCCCCGACATGGTCGTCACCCGCGGCGACACCTCACCGCTCTGCCAGGCGCTCGATGGGTGCATGGACCTGGTCATCGCCGACGTTCCCTGCTCCGGCGAAGGGATGATGCGCAAGGAGGAGGAGGCACGGCGGCAATGGTCGCCAGGGCTTGTCGCCGACTGCGCTGCCCTGCAACGCGAGATTGCCGCCAACGGCGCACGCGCACTGCGCGAGGGCGGACTCATGCTCTATTCCACCTGTACCTTCAACGCCGAGGAGAACGAGCACAACGTGGAGTGGATATGCGCCGAGCTCGGCTTCGAGGTCGTGGACGTACCTGCGGACCCGGTCTGGGGCCTCCGTTCGCACGGCCCCGGCTGGCATTTCTACCCGCACCTCACCGGCAGCGAGGGCCTGTACGTCTGCCTGCTCCGCAAGGTGGCAACCGCACACCGCGCACGTATGCCCAAGAAGCTTCCCAAGCCTGTCAGGGCCGATCTGCCCTGGTGCGACACCGACGGCCGGGTGCTTTACGAACACGACGACCAGCTCGTCGCCATCTCCGAGGAGTATCTGCCGCATATGCAGGCCATTGGCAGACAGGTGCTTCAGCCCGGCACCCCGATAGCCGCCGCGGGCAAGCGCGGCTGGGAGCCGACACACGCCGCCGCCATGTCGCAGCTGTTCCGCCGGGGCGCCTTCACGGAAGTTGAGCTAAACGAAGAGCAGGCGCTCCGATACCTGGCACGCCGCACCGACGGGCTCCCCGAAACTTCCGCTCGTGGCTATGTGTTAACTACATACCACGATATGCCGTTGGGCTGGCTCAAGGCCCTCGGCAACCGATACAACAACCTATACCCCCAGAACTGGCGCATCCGCCAAAACGTGCCATGAATACCGTTCCCAACACCACTCGCACCCGCTATCCCGTCATCGGGATGATGTGCACCGTCTGCGCCAACACTGTCGAGAAGACGGCCCAGGGAGTGCCGGGCGTGGCCGACGCCTCCGTCAGCTTCACCGACCAGTCGGCCACCATCCTCTGGCACGACGGCCAGGAAGACCCCGCCGCTCTCGCCGAAGCCGTAAAAAAAGCCGGCTACGAGCTCATCTACACCAGCGACGAGGCCGAAGCCCTCCGCGAGCAGGACCGACGCGAAGCCGAGCGATACCGCCACCAGAAGCTCCTGGTGCTGGTGGCCTGGATTCTGACGTTGCCGGTGGTGGTGATCTGCATGACGCACATCGCTCATGCACGCGTTCTCGACTGGGTGGTAGGGGGCCTGACGCTGCTGGTGATGGCCGTCTGTGGCCGACAGTTCTATGGCGCCGGCTTCCGCAACCTCTTCCGCGGCCACGCGTCGATGGAGAGCCTCGTGGCCCTCTCCACCACCGTCAGCTTCCTGCTATCGCTCTTCACCCTGCTATGGCCCGACTACTGGCAGCGGCAGGGGCTGGAGGCCGCCCTCTATTTCGAGGGCGCGGCCATGATCATCGCCTTCGTGCTCACCGGCAAGCTCATGGAGATGCGTGCCCGCCACTCCGCCGGATCGGCCCTGCGCGGACTGATGAACCTGCAGCCGGAGGTGGCGCTGCTAAAGACGGCCACCGGCTCGCGTCTGGTGCACATCCGCAACCTCCAGGCCGGTGACGTGATAATAGTAAAACCCGGCGAGCGCATCCCCGCCGACGGCACGGTGGAGACCGGCGAGGCGTCGGTCAACGAATCCATGCTCACCGGCGAGTCCATGCCGGTGGAGAAGGCACCCGGTGCTCCCGTGCATGCAGGCACCACCCTGCTGAGCGGCAGCCTCGACATCAAGGCAAGCCACGTCGGCGCGGCCACGCTCCTCGGCGGCATCATCGACCGCGTCCGCGCCGCACAGGCCAGCAAGGCACCCGTGCAGCGGCTCGTCGACCGCATCAGCGCATGGTTCGTGCCGGTCGTCATCGCCCTCTCGCTCATTACCTTCGCCGTCTGGTGGATATGCTCGCCCGACAACCTTGCCCTGGCGGTGCTGGCGGCCGTATCGGTACTGGTCATCTCCTGCCCCTGCGCCCTCGGCCTGGCCACCCCCACGGCCATCACCGTCGGCATGGGGCGCGGCGCACGACGCGGGATGCTCTTCCGCGACGCCACCGCCTTGGAGATCCTCAGCAAGGTCAACACCCTCTGCATAGACAAGACCGGCACGCTCACTTTCGGTAATGCTCTGGTAGACAGCTACTTGCTCAACAATATATCCAATTCTGACGCCGCCTCGGCGGTAAAGGCTCTCGAAGCCCGCAGCGAGCACCCACTCGGCCGCGCCTTGCGGCTGTGGAGTGACAAGCTCTCGGACGCCGAAGCCTCAGTAGAGAATTTCCGTCAACTTCCCGGCACCGGCGTCCAGGGTCGCGTCAACGGACGCGAATACTCCATCGGCTCACTCGACATGGCAGCCGGACAAGGAGTCAAGTTATCCCGGACGGCGCAAGACTTTATCGAGAAGGCTCAGTCGGCAGGCGCCACGGTGGTGGTGCTGGTCAGCGACGCCGAGTGGCTCGGCCTCTTTGCCATCGCAGACAAAGTGAGGCCGGAGGCGGCGGAAGTCATCCGCCAGCTATCTGCCATGGGCATCGTCACCGAACTGCTCACCGGCGACGCCGAGGCGCCGGCCCGGCACATCGCCGCCCAGGTGGGCATCAGCAGTGTCTCGGCGCGTATGCTCCCTGCCGACAAGGCCGCCCGCATCGCCGAGCTCAAGCGCCACGGACGACGCGTGGCCATGTTCGGCGACGGTGTCAACGACGCCCCCGCACTGGCCGAGGCAGACGTAGCCATCGCCGTCATGAGCGGCACCGACATCGCCATGGACGTGGCCGGACTCACCCTCACCGACGGCACCATCGCCGACCTCCCAGAGGCCGTCCGCCTCAGCCGCGCCACACGCCGCGTCATCAAGGAAAACCTCTTCTGGGCCTTTATATATAATGTGGTCGGCATCCCGCTGGCCGCAGGCCTCCTCTACCCCCTCTGGGGCATCCTCCTCAACCCAATGATGGCCTCGGCCGCCATGGCCCTCTCCTCCCTCTGCGTAGTATCCAACTCGCTGCGCCTCAAACGTTTAAAACTCAAGTAAATCATGTTGAAATTCAAGACCAACGCCCGCTGCGGCGGTTGTCAGTCGGCCATAATAGGCGCCCTGTCGTGCCTCGCCCCGATGTCGGAATGGGAGATGGACCTCACCTCGCCCGACAAAGTCCTCACCTACGTCGGCACCAAGGCCCTCAACCCGGAATCGATCATGGGCATAGTGCGTGACACCGGCTTCGAGATCTCGCAGCTGCCCGCCTGATGGAGGCCGACAGCTGGGACTCGCGCACCCGTCTGCTGATAGGTGACGCCGCAGCCGACCGTCTCGCCGCCTCCACGGTGGTGGTAGCCGGGTTGGGCGGCGTGGGAGGCTACGTGGCCGAAATGCTCGCCCGCAGCGGCGTGGGCAGACTCGTGCTCATCGACGCCGACGTGGTATCGCCCTCCAACATCAACCGTCAGCTCATCGCCGACGTCAACACAATCGGGCAACCCAAGACGGAGCTATGGCGGCAGCGGCTGACGGCCATCAATCCCACCATCCGCATCGATGCCCGTCAGGAGTTCATCACCCCGGAGAACGTGCCGGAGCCACTGGCAGGACGTCCCGACTTCGTGGCCGACGCCATCGACACAGTGGCGCCGAAGGTGTCGCTCATGGCCGGGTGCGTCCAGGCTGACATACCGTTCATCAGCAGCATGGGCGCCGGCGGCCGCATGGACCCGGCGCAGGTGCGCTACGGCACGCTCGACGCCACCGTCGGCGACGGCCTGGCCCGAACCCTACGCACCCGTCTGCGCAAACTGGATATCCCGCTCAAATCCATACCCGTGGTGTGGAGCGCGGAGACGCCCGAGCGCCGGGCCGTCATCGACCTCGACGAACCCAACAAGCGCTCCTCGTTCGGTACCCTGGCATCTATACCGGCCCTGTTCGGCATCTATATGGCCAACTACATAATCCGCAAAATCACAGGCATTTAGCTCATATGGAATCCATATTAGAACTCAAGCATATCAATAAGAGCTTCGGCTCGCTGCAAGTGCTGCGCGACGTATCGCTGACGGTGCAACGCGGCGAACTGCTTGCCATCGTCGGGCCGAGCGGCGCCGGCAAAACCACCTTGCTGCAAATCGCCGGCACGCTTGACCGCCCCGACTCCGGCTCGGTGCTATACTCCGGCGAGGACGTGATGCGCCTGCGCGACCGCCGCCTGTCGGCCTTCCGCAACTCCCACATCGGCTTCATCTTCCAGTTCCACCGCCTGCTGCCGGAATTCTCGGCACTGGAGAACGTGATGATGCCGGCGCTCATCGGCGGAATGCCGCGCCGCAAGGCCCGCGCCAACGCTGCCGAGCTGCTTGAGCTGCTGGGACTCACTGACCGTGCGGACCACCGCCCGGCTCAGATGAGCGGCGGCGAATGCCAGCGCGTGGCCGTGGCCCGCGCACTCATCAACGAGCCAAGCGTGGTGCTCGCCGACGAGCCTACCGGAGCCCTCGACTCAGCCAATCGGCAGGAGATGCAGCACCTCTTCACGAGCCTGCGCGACCGTCTCGGCCAGACCTTCGTCCTCGTCACCCACAGCGACGAACTCGCCGCCATCGCCGACCGCGTCGTCACTATGGCCGACGGCCAAATCCGTGACGAACAACCGACTTGTGACGATTTAACGATTTAATTTTTACGATTGAAGATTCTTCATCTTCGTTCCATCGCATAATCGTTCAAATCATTAAATCGTTTAATCGTTAAAAATAAAAACCCGTTCAATCGTTATGCGTATAATCGTTCTCGACTCGTCGCCGGCCAACGACGGCGACCTCAGCTGGAAAGACCTCGAAGCACTCGGCACACTTACCGTATACGACAGTACCACTCCCGAGCAAGTGGTGGAGCGCTGCCGCGACGCCGAGGCCGTATTCTCCAATAAGGTGGTGATGGACGCCGCCGTCATCGCCGCCCTTCCGCACCTCCGCTTCATCGGCGTCCTGGCCACCGGCTACAACAACATAGACCTGGAGGCCGCCCGCCGCGCCGGAGTGACCGTCTGCAACGTGCCCGCCTACAGCACCGACTCCGTGGCGCAGCTCGTCTTCGCCCTCCTGCTCGAGATTACCAACCGCGTTGCCGACTACAGCCACAGCGTCAAGCGCGGCGACTGGGCCAAGTGCCCCAGCTTCAGCTACCGCATCGCCCCCATCTCCGAGCTCAGCGGCAAGACCATGGGCATCATAGGCTTCGGCAACATCGGCCTGCGCGTGGCCACCATAGCCCGCGCCTTCGGCATGACCGTGCTCACCACCTCCCGGCGCAACCTCCCCGAATGGGCCGAACGCGTAGAACTCGACGAGCTTCTGAGCCGCAGCCACGTCGTCTCGCTCAACTCCGCCCTCACCCCGGCCACCCACCATATCATCAACGAGGAGACGCTGATGCTCATGCGTCCCGACGCCATCCTCATCAACACCTCGCGCGGAGCGCTGGTGGACGAGGGCGCCCTCGCCGCCGCCCTGGAGCGCGGCCAGATCGCCGCCGCAGCCGTGGACGTGCTTGAAGAGGAACCGCCCCGTTCCGGCTCTCCTCTCATCGACACCGCGCAGAGCGTCATCACCCCGCACGTGGCCTGGCAGAGCACCGAGGCCCGCCGACGCCTGCTGGCCATCTCCGTAGAGAACCTCCGCGCCTTCCTCGCCGGCCAGCCCCAGAACGTAGTCTCATGAAAGGCTTTGCACGCCCCGCCGCGCTCCGCCCCGGCAACAAGATAGCCCTTCTCACCCCGGCCACGGTGGTAAAGGAGGAATACCTGCTCGGCGGAGAGGCCGCCATACGTGCCCACGGCTACGAACCGGTGCGCATGCCAGGCTTCGCAGTCGGCGCCGACGGACGTTTCGCCGGAAGTGCCGACACGCGCCTGCACGACCTGCTGACGGCCCTGGAGAATCCCGACATCAAAGCGATATGGTGCGGCCGCGGCGGCTACGGCGCCGTGCAGCTCATCAGCCGAGTGCCACTCTCGCTGGTAGCCAAGAGCCCGAAGTGGCTCATCGGCTTCAGCGACGTCTGCGCACTCCACTCGCTCTGGCTCCGCGCAGGCGTACAGGCCCTCCACGCCCCCATGCTCCGCCGCCTCACCGACCACCCCGCCGACGAGATCACCGAGCAGATCTTCGCCCTGCTCGGAGGGCTGTGCGAGAACGAGGCCGACGGCGCCATCCACCCCCTGCAACAGTGCGGCGTGGCAAGCGGCAGGCTCATCGGCGGCAACGTCTCAGTGCTCGGCGACCTGGCCGCCACCCCCTTCGACCAGGCAGCCATCCTCGCCGACGAACCCTTCATCCTCCTGATAGAAGATGTGGCCGAGAGCCTCAGCCGCCTGCAGCGCCGCCTGTGGCGCCTACGTCTGAGCGGCCTCCTCAACCGCGCCGAGGGAATAGTCGTCGGCCAGTTCACCGCCTGCCCCGGCGGCGTCAACTTCTCCTCCGCCGAGGAGATGATCGCCGACCTGCTGCGCGAGTGGCACATCGACTGCCCCGTGGCCTACAACTTCCCCGCCGGACACGACGACTGCAACCTCCCACTGCTAATCGGCGCCCGCACACGCCTCGAAGTCGCCCCGTGCGCCGTAGCCCTTACACAGGAAAGCATATAGGTTGACAACGAAAACCCCACCTTTCAAAAAGAATAGCAAAAAACAGTAGGCACAGCCCACGTTAACCTATTACCTTTGCAACAGAAAACAAAACCAACCCCAATACAATGAATACCGACTCCCGCCCCACCCGCCCCGTCAGTGCAGACGAACTCGCCAGCCGACAGGCGCAGGCGCGCCTCAGCGCCGAAGAGAAGAAGAACAACAAGGCCCGCTTCATCGCCCTTGGCGGCGTGGGACTGGCCGCGGTACTCGGCGGCGGCGCTGCCGCCTACGCCGCCACCCACAACTCCGGCAAGCCCGAGGAGGAAGAAGAGGAGATTGTAATCGGCGAACCGGCACAGCCCGCTCCCGCTCCAGCACCCCAGCCCACTCCCCAGCCTGCTCCGGCACCTGCGCACCACGCCGCACCCGCTCAACCCGATCAGCAGGAAGAACCCGAAAAGCCGGAACCTGAAAAGCCCGAGCCCGAAAAACCGGAACCCGAAAAGCCCGAGCCCGAGAAGCCGGAACCCGAAAAGCCCGAGCCTCCCACTCCTCCCACGCCCCCCACTCCCGTCGACGACAACCACGTCGAGGCTATCGCCTTTGTCGACGACGCCGGCACCGTCTGGGTGCGCATCGACGACGACAAGTACGTCAACGAGCAGGGCGAACTCTGGACCGAAGAGCTCGCCGAGCAGCACGTAGTAGTCGCATTCATGCCCAACGAAAGCGACACCTACGTGCTCGTCGACCCCCAGACCGCCTCCTACGCCCATTACCCCGACGGCGACAAGATCGTCCAGCTCACCCCGCCCGCCACCCCCGAAGACTCCCCCATCAACCACGAAGACGACATCATAGTGCCCGACGATCCCACCGACGACGTACTGGCCGACAACACCAAGGGCGAAGAGCATCCACACACCGACGACACAGACGACGACATCGTCATCACCGACGACGACCACGGCCTTCCCCAGTGCGAACCCGACATCGAAGTCGAGATCATCACCGAGGACATCACCCTCGAAAACTGTCACCTTGACGCAGACATCGACGAAGAAGCCACCCCGATGCCCGACGACCCCGAACCCGCAGACCTCGGCAACGAAGACCTCACCGCCGACCTCTGATCCACCCCGGAAAAATTCTCTACCCGCATAATGTAGGTCGCACGGCCAGTGCGTCCGCGAACAACAAGAGTTGGCCGACGCAGGAGGCGCGGCCAACTCTTGTTGACTATGAACGCGAGTCCGAGATAGAACACCCTCAACCCTATCGCCACGGGAATTCGGGCGGAATGGGTACGCTTTTTACGGATTTGCGGACCCGTGAGGCGAATTCCCGCACCGTCTCCTTGACCGGCCCAGGCTTGTTGCCGAGCACCTTGTAGAGCAGGCCGGCGCCGTTGGGCAGCGTGGTGATACCGGCTGCCAGTTCCCGCTCGCGGTCGATGAACGGCTGCGTGGCGGCATACACCTCTGCAGCCTTGTCGGGCGGCGTGAGCACCACCACGTTGGCGAAGATGTCGTAGCCGGCCATCACGCCCACCGTCTTGGGGAAGCGCTTGTAGGGCTCAATGACGAATTTCTCGCGGAAGAGGTCGCGGCGCGAGTCGGGACGCCGGGCGCGGGTGAGCACGCTCATGACGTCGTAGGCGTAAACCTCCCCCCCGGCCAGCTTGGAACGGTAGAACTTGCGGCCGCACATGTAGATTTCGCTGTATGTGATGGTAGCCGACGGATGGCAGACGATCTCGGTGTCGCAGGCGAAGCGCGAATGCTGGCCCGGGTAGACGGGCTCCGGCAAGAATTCCAGGTAGGAGTCCTCGTGCAGGGTGAAGCGCTGCCGCATGCCTGCGTAGTTGGAGCGCATGGTAGAGATCTTGGTGCCGGCGCCGGTGCTGACGAACGCGAACGCGCCCGGGTCGAGTTCTATGTCCTGGTCGAAGCGGTCGCCGTCGATGTAAGGGCCGCCGCTGGCCAGGATGTACACGCACGGCATGGAGGGCAGGCTGGCGTCGAAGTACAGCTCCTGCTGGACTATGATGGGCACGCGACGGTCGAGTTCGCGGAGCACGCACTTGCCGTCGCAGTTGAAGCCGAAGCGCATGCGCAGGTAGCCGTGCTTGCCGGGAGCGCCGACGTACATGGCATCCGGCTCGCGTAGGTATGGAGCCAGTTCCGGCAGGTAGCCGAAGTCGACCTCCGGGAGCGACGTCTTTATCTTGGGGAGTTTTGTGGCAAAAGGCATGACTTAGTTGGCAGTTGAGAGTTGAGGACAATATAGGGACGCACCAGGGTGCGTCCACTACATTTCGCGTGTGGAGTGTCTCAGCTATTCTTTGTCGAAGAGGGCCATTTTGGAGATTAATTCTATGAGCTCGTCGACGCCCTCGCCGGTCATGGCGTTGGTGAAGACGAAGGGCTTGCCGGGGCGCATCAGACGCGAGTCGCGGTCCATGACCTCCAGGGAGGCGTGCACGTAGGGCGCCAGATCGGTCTTGTTGATGACCAGAATGTCGGACTGCGATATGCCGGGGCCATCCTTGCGGGGTATCTTGTCGCCGGCGGCCACGTCGATGACGTAGATGAAGAAGTCGACCAGGGCGGGCGAGAATGTGAGCGTGAGGTTGTCGCCGCCGCTCTCTATCAGCACCACGTCAGTGTCGGGGAACCTGGCCTCCATCTCCTCGACGGCGGCGATGTTCATCGACGGGTCCTCGCGCACGGCCGTGTGGGGACAGGCGCCCGTCTCCACGCCGATGATCTTATCCTCGGCCAGAACGCCCTTCAGCGTCTTGCGCACGTGCTTGGCATCCTCGGTGGTGACGATGTCGTTGGTGATGATGAGCGTCTTCAGGCCCTTTTCCAGGAGCCTGGGGGTGATGGCTTCGATGAGGGCGGTTTTGCCGGAACCGACAGGGCCGCCGACCCCTATTCTGCATGTTGACATTTCTTTCGTAGTTGTTCAGTTGATAATCGGACGCTTGTAGGGACGCACGCTCAGTTCATGAACATGCGCATCTTGCCCTTCTCATGTAGGGAAGCGCATATATCCATTTCAGGCACGAAGGCCCGCATCTGGCTCAGCGGCAGCGCTTTCACTGCCTCATAGAGTGTGAGGCTCTCGGCCGTGAGCTTTTGGAGTATGAGCTGCGTGTCGATGTGGGAGACGCGGACCATGCGCAGGGCTGCGCCCAGGACCATGTTTATGACGCCGTACTGGTGCGAGCAGAACAGCTCCGGCTCACTCAGTCCGGCGGCGGCGAAGACCAAGCCCTGGGCCACGGGATAGGTGCCAGGGGTGCGCTTGGCGCGGATGTCGTCGAGCCAGCGGGCAATCAGCTTGTCGCAGGGGAAGAGCTTCACGCCCAGTTCGGCGAGCTTCTTGCCCATGCGGGCGAGCATTAGCCGCGCCTCTGCGTTCATTTTTGCCGCCTCCAGCGAGTAGTCAGCGTCAAGCACGGCCTCGTAGTCTGCCATTTTAGCGGCCTTGAGGGCGTACAGGGCCGCCACGCCGTCGGTGTAGGCGGCCTGCTCCGACGCGGCACGTGCGAACGCCTCGAGAGTCGGCGCGTCATGGACCATCTTCTCGTACGCGGCCGTCTCCAGCCCGTTGGAGAAAGAGAACGTGCCCACCGGGAAGGTGCTGTCGGTGAACTGCAGCACGTGCATCAGCGCGGTCATGTCCATGTCAGCAGACAGGGTATTGCTCGCCGTCGTAGTCGCCGACGACGTGGGTGTGGACGTGTCCGTCGCCGTGGTCGTGGGTCACTATGCGGCCGTGGACGTGCTCGTGACTGTGGCTCTCGTGGCCGGCGCCCCCGAACAGGCGCCGCACCTCGTGGGGTGCCAGGTAGGGTATCACCTCGGTGCCTTCGATAAACCGATAGGTTATGTCCTCGATGTGGTGCGTCTCCATGACGGAGAGCATCACTTTCTTGTCGACGGTCAGCGGCACATATACCTTGGTGCCCTTCACCACGGCGGGCCAATGCTGGTTGCCGATGGCGTGGCCGAGCTCCACGGCGTGGCGGATGATGGTGTCGGGAGCCTCTGTGGCCAGTGCGCCGAGGTCGATCTCCAGCACGGGACTGAGGTCGAGGCGGAGCACGGCGGCGCGGCCGGCGGCGGGGTCGTAGAGAATGACGTCGCCGTCCTTTACCTGCGACTGGCGCCTGAGGGCCACGGGGTATTCGCATCCCTTGTCGCCGCGACCCAGGAAGCGGCTCTTCTGGGCCATCCACTGGTCCAGATGTATGTATTCGACGTTGGGCATGGCCTCCACGTTCGCTTTCCACTCCGGGTCGAGGCGCGTATTGCCCAGTATTTCTGAATAAACTGTCATTGCTTGCGAAAGTACAGAGTTGGTGTAGCTTGTAGGGACGCACCCTGGTGCGTCCGAAGGCGACAGGTGCGCGAAGGGCGGAAGGGTGCGTCCCTACATTGCTCTTATTCGTTTTTACGAGAACCAATACAATTGGCCGAGGGAAAGCTCCTTTGCTGGCGGCACGTAGGCGAGCACGCCGTCGACGGTGACGTAGAAGGTCTCGGGATCGACCTCGATGTGCGGACAGGCGGTGTTGCGCACCATGTCGGCCTTGGTGACCTGGCGCGTGCCGTGCACGGGGTAGACGATACGCTCCAGGCCGAGCTTTTCCTTGACACCGAGCTCGTAGGCTGCCTGGCTGACGAAGCTGACGCAGGTGGCGGGCATCTCCTTGCCGAAGGCGCCGTACATGGGGCGCATGTACTTGGGCTGCGGGGTGGGCAGCGAAGCGTTGCAGTCGCCCATGTTAGCCCAGTTGATGAGTCCGCCCTTGATGACCATCTTGGGCTTGGTGGCGAAGAACTCCGGCTCCCAGAGCACCAGGTCGGCCATCTTGCCGACGGCTATGGAGCCAAGGATGTCGCTGATACCGTAGGTGATGGCGGGATTCAGGGTAATCTGTGCCAGATAGCGGAGCACGCGGAAGTTGTCGTTGCTGTCGGAATCCTCCTTGAGCTTGCCGCGGGCCTGCTTCATGTAGCTGGCCATCTGGAAGGTACGCATGAAGCTCTCGCCCACGCGGCCCATGGCCTGCGAGTCGGACGACACCATGGAGATGATGCCCAGGTCGTGGAAGATGTTCTCTGCGCTCTGCGTCTCCGGGCGCACACGGCTCTCGGCGAAGGCCACGTCGCTGGGAATGTCTGGGTTGAGGTTGTGGCAGACCATGATCATGTCGAAGAGCTCTGCCTGCGAGTTGATGCCGAAGGGGAGCGTGGGGTTGGTCGACGACGGCAGCACGTTCTGCATCGACGCGATCTTGAGCAGGTCGGGAGCGTGTCCGCCGCCGGCGCCCTCGGTGTGGTAGCTGTGGATGGTGCGTCCGTCGATGGCGGCGATGGTATCCTCCACGTATCCGCACTCGTTGAGAGTGTCGGCGTGCAGGGCCACCTGGACGTCGTACTTGTCGGCAGCGGTCATGCAGGAACGGAGGGCCTCCATGGTGGTGCCCCAGTCCTCGTGAATCTTGAGGCCGCAGACGCCGGACTCGATCTGCTCCGCCAGCGACTCCTGGCAGGAGCAGTTGCCCTTGCCGAGCAGGCCGTAGTTGATGGGGAGGCCCTCGATGGCACGGAGCATTGCCTCGGTGTTCCATCGGCCGGAGGTGATGGTGGTGCCGTTGGAGCCGTCGGTCGGGCCGATGCCGCCGCCGATGAGGGTGGTGATGCCGTTGCTCAGGCAGTTGTATGCCTGCTGGGGGGCGACGTGGTGCACGTGGCCGTCGATGCCGGCGGCCGTGAGGATGAGGTGCTCACCGGAGATGGCGTCGGTGCTGGCGCCGGTGCAAAGGGTGGGTGTCACTCCCTTCATCACGTTGGGGTTGCCGGCCTTGCCGATGCCCGCGATCTTGCCGTCCTTGATGCCGACGTCGGCCTTGACCACGCCCAGCAGCGGGTCAAGGATGGTGACATTGGTGATGACGGTGTCGAGGCTGCCCTCGCGGCCTGTTATGGTGTTGGCCAGGCCCATGCCGTCGCGCAGGGTCTTGCCGCCGCCGTACACGGCCTCGTCGCCCAGCACGCGGAGGTCCTTCTCGATCTCCACGTACAGGTCGGTGTTGGCCAGGCGGATCTTGTCGCCCACGGTGGGGCCGAAAAGCATGTTGTTCTGTGATCTGGATATAGTAGCCATTGGTGTGTATGTGGGGATGAGTTTTACTTTGCTTCGCTCTCTACGGTCGCCTCGTCCTCGCTTCGGAATCCGTATTCGTGCATGCGGCGTATGGACTCGATGCGCTTTGGGTAGTAGACGGGGGAATCCTCCAGGCCGGCGTAGCCCTGCACCAGGCCGTTGAAGCCGATGATGCGCTGCTTGCCGGCGTAGGCCACCAGCTCGACTTCCTTCTCCTCGCCGGCCTCGAAGCGGATGGCGGTGGTGGCGGGTATGTTGAGGTGGTAGCCGAAAGCCCTGGGGCGGTCGAACTCCAGGTAGCGGTTCACCTCGAAGAAGTGGAAGTGGGAGCCGACCTGTATGGGACGGTCGCCGGTGTTGCGCACGGTCACCCGGACGGTGCGGCGGTCGGTGTTGTACTCCAGGTCGCCGTCGGCCAGGATGACGCCGCCCACGGGGCAGTATTCCTTGGGCGCGAAGCCGGGCGTGTTGGGGTAACAGATATCGGGCTTGCCGGTATAGACGCCCGTCGGGGTCTCGTAGCCGTTGACGGCCGGGCAGGTCTCGGCCGGCGACGGCGGCATCTTCTTATCGTTGTTTGCCATAGTATTAACTTAGGTTGGAGGGTTTCTTACTTGATGGGATGGTGAATGGAGACGAGCCGCGATCCGTCGGTGAAGACGGCCTCGACCTGGAGCAGGGTGATCATGTCGGGGACCCCGGGCATCACCTGGTCGCGGGTGAGGACCTGTGCGGCGTCGTGCATGACTTCCTCCACGGTCTTCCCTTCGCGGGCCCCTTCCAGGGCGGCGCTGGTGATGTATGCCACCGCTTCGGGGTAGTTGAGCTTCAGACCCTTCTGCAGACGGCGCTCGGCTATCATGCCCACAGTCAGCAGCATGAGCTTGTCTTGTTCTTTGGGTGTTAAATGCATAGTATCGTGAGTTGGGGATTTCAGTGTTTTTCGATAGGACGCGGAACGGAGAAGAACGACTCCCCGGGCATCTACATATACAACAAGGGATGCCACCCGATAGTTCGGGCGGCATCCCTCGGATGTCATGTGCGGGCTTGTTGCCCGATATGCCTTGCTGTGCCTCTTGTTTTCAGTCCGGTCCTGCGGCAGACGTCACTTGTCCATCGGCAGGATGATATTGTAGGCGTCGTAGGGCATGTGGTCCTTTCCAAGGGTGGTGACGTCGGGCATACGTTTGCCGTCAACCCAACAGCGCCGAACGATGTAGTCCCGCCGCACGGCCACGGTATGGGTGTCGTACTCCACACGCAGGTGCCAGCGGTAGTTGTTGCGAGGCGACACTACGTCAAACTCGTATCGCTGGTTCCAGTACATCCAGACGGCGTCAATGTCCAGCATGTCGAGATAGGGCCTGTTTCCAGTCTTAGCTTCACGCTTGGATAATCTCAAGAACCAGTAGCTGCCGTTCATTGGGGCGTTGTTGAAATAGGCCGGCTTATTTGACCATCCTTCCGTGGTCAGGGTATCTCCCTGGAAGACAACCATCATGTCCGTGTCGTAGAACACGTTAGGGTTGATTTTATGGATGTTGGGATCCATGACGTTGTTGCCGTCCTTATCGAGGATAAGCAAGCCTAACGTGTCACCAACTATGGTGTGTCCTTTTTCCATCTCCTCGCCTTTATCGCAGGATACAAACGTGACAAGGAGTCCGATGAGGGCAAATGCCCATTTGATTTTTCTCATATGGCTGTTATTTGCTGATTGCGAAGTAAATTCGGTTGCCCAAGCTGGATGCCAGGTAATATCCGTCGCCATTTCCCCCACGGCATTTATTCACCAGGAAATATTTCTGTGAGGGGGTATCGTCGTAGCACATGGAATTATGCACTATGTATGCGTCTTCCTTGTAGTAGTATCCACCTACTATGATAGACGATCCGCCACTAAGTAAGTAGTGCACCTGTAGAACGAAATTGTTCTGATATGCCGGGTCCACCCAAAACATATCATTGGAATTTTCTATTTGGAACCCCAACCCGCGGAAAGTCTGACCAATGAGGTCGTTGCGGCCCGTGGCAAACTCTAGAAAACCTTCAGAGTACGAAACATTGTTGGTTTCGTCGCGTATTATACCGAAGAACATAATACGAAGCCTGCTTTCGGGTTGCAGGTATCTGAATAGTTTTGCAACGTTGAGGGCCATGTCCGGGTGGTCGTCAAAACTGAAACTGTAAGGGAACCGGTATAATCTGTCAAGGTGAATTGTGTCAGCAGGATATTCGCGGCGCAGACCGCTTTCTACAATTAATGTGTTGCGGAATTCCTTGCGCGTAAGAGTTTGGGCTACGGCCACGGCAGCTGTCGGAGCCCTCAATTCGATTGAATCGGGATAACCTGATTCGAAGAGGGCGTTGAAGGGAGCACGCTGTCCCCAGTGGACGGGGACTTGGTTGGTCTGCAGCAGGTAGGTGTGCGGCAGGGTAGGCTCATTGGGGTCGGGACCGGGTGTGTATGTCGTTGTGTCGACGGCGCCGGGGTCGATGCCGGGAAGCTTCCAGAAAGTGGTGTCGGGGAGGTCGGCGGCGGGGTCGTCCTGGTTGGGCGTGCCGCTGGCGATGGCCATCATCTCGGGCAGACGGTCGTCGGCGGCCATGATGGCGAAGCCCTCGTTGTCGCCGAAGCGGAATACGTAATATGCGGCCTCGGACTCCTCGCCGCGGGTAAGGCGCTGCTGGTCGCGGCCAAGGGTGGCAACGGAGGTGATGGGGCTGGTGATGCCTGCAATTCCGCCACCGGCGCGTGTGCCGGTTTCGTTGCTCAATTCCGAAGCAATGCGGAGCAGGCGCTGCTTTGCCTTCTCCACGGGTACGTGATGTGCGGAGACCCCGTTGTTGGACTGATCGACGTTCAGGTTCTCTTCCGTGCAGCCGCTCATGATCACGAGCGCCGTGCCTATGAGGATGGAAAGGAGTCTTTTCATGTTATGCAGGTTGTATTTGGTGGTTGGTCTTTTTATGTGCTGCAAAGTTAACACTTTTTTTCAAATAATCAAAATATTTTTTGAGCCGCATACCTGGATTTTATTCGTTTCGCTCCTTAATATTGTCATTGCTCATTCGCCAAAGCCTTGCAATACAATGGATTAGCTGCAATTTTAAATGAATGAGAATTTCCTGTACTCTCAAAAAAGCCTATGGGTTAAAACGGGGACGGAATCGCCCTGATGATGCGTGTGTGGATTAGGAAACAGGCGGACACCCCCCTTCTGCCGTTCATGTCGACTGAACCGTGCGGGGACGCGCCCACTCCATGGGCGCGTCCCCGCAGAGTATGTGCAGGACGAAATAAAGGGTCAGCGGCGGCCTTTGGCCTTGGCCTGCTGGCGCATCATCTCCTGCTGCTGTTTCTGCATCTCTTCGAGGCGGGCCATGAAGCCGGACTTCTTCTTAGGCTTCTTGGCGTTCTCGGCCATCTTCTTGCGGACGTCTTCTTCCTTGACGACGCGGCGGAAGATGAAGGTCAGGGCTATGGTGATGAGCAGCGACAGGAAGTAGTAGTAGCTCAGCGCGGCGGCGTAGTTGTTGAAGAATATCATGAAGAAGACGGGCATGAGATACATCATCCATTTCATGCCGGGCATGCCGCCGGCCTGATTCTGGCTCTGGGTGTAGGTGTAGATGATGTTGGTGCCGGTCATCAGCAGACAGAACAGGGAGATGTGGTTGCCGAAGTATTCGGTGACCAGGGGTATGTTGCCGCTCCAGGAGATTATGGCGTCGGGGGCGGAGAGGTCATGCGCCCACAGGAAGCTCTGGCCTCGCAGCTCTATGCAGCTGGGGAAGAAGCTGAACATGGCAAACAGGATGGGCAACTGCAGCAGCATGGGCAGACAGCCCGACATAGGGCTTGCTCCGGCCTTGGAATAGAGGGCCATGGTCTTCTGCTGACGGGTCATGGCATTCTCCTTGCCGGGGTACTTGTCGTTGATGGCCTTGATGTCGGGGGCGAGTATGCGCATCTTGGCCTGCGAGATGAGGCTCTTGTAGGTCAGCGGATAGAGAATCAGCTTGATGAAGATGGTCAGCAGCAGAATCACTATGCCATAGTTCATGCCCAGGCCGCCCAGGAATGTAAAGACGGGTATGATAATCAGCGTGTTGATCCAGCGGAAGATGCTCCAGCCCAGCGGAATCATGCGGGTCAGCTCCAGGTCTTCGCCCATGTTCAGGGTCTTGTCCATGCCGCTGAGCATGGGATAGAGGTTCGGACCCAGGAAGATGTCGAAGCTCGCGGGATTGGCGGACGCCCAGTTATAGTCGTTGACTTCCGCCTCGGTGCTGAAGTGCTTGAGGAAGTCGCGGTTCTTTAGCACTGTGCTCTGAAAGTCGGCGGTGTTGAAGGGGCGGCGGCTGAAGACCACGGTGGAGAAGAACTGGTTCTTGAAGCCTATCCAGCGTATCTTGGCCTGACGCTCCTCTTTGTCGTCCTTGCTCTCGGAAAGGTTCTCGACGTTGCCGCCGGCGAACTTATAATATAAGGCGCTCTGGCGCTCCTCGAACATTCGTCCTTTCTCCTGCCGGGCCAGGTCCTGGGTCCAGTGGAAGCCAAGGATTGTGTTGTTGCTCGAAAGTACGCGCGTCATGCCGCTCTGCACTATGTCCATGCGCAGGTTATAGCTCTCGCCCCGGGGCAGGGTGTAGCGGATGCCCCAGTAGGCTCCGCCGGGGAAGTCGAGGGCCATGAGCAGGGTGGTGTCGTTGAGCTGACGAGGGGTGAAGTAGAGGTCGCTGGTGTTGACGGCCACGGCAGCCGGTATGTCGAAGGACATCTGATTGGTCTGGTCGTGGAAGAGGACTACGCGGCGGCGCTCTTTCTTGGTCTCGTCGGCGTTGTACTCGGTGTCATATTTCAACAGTTCGGCACGGGTGAGGGTGCCGGACTTGGCACTGAATTCGAGCGAAAGTACGTCGTTGCTCAGGCGCGCCTTGGTGTCTTTGCCGGTCAGGAACGGCATGAATGCGCCGTATCGGCTCATGCGTTCGCTGAGGCCGCGTACCTGTGCGAGTGCGGCGCGGCGCTGGGCGGTGGTCATGGAGGCATCGCGGGCGTTGAGCTGGGCCAGGGTGTAGGGGTGTCCGTCGACGGTGACGGTGCCGGAGACGCTATCGCCGTCGAGGCGCAGGGAGACGGGTCCCTGCGTCAGAGTGTATGCCCTGGAGCCGCCATCGGTGGCAACGGGAGTGCCGTTGTCGCGCAGGTTGGCGCGAAGGAAGTCGTAGTCGGTCTGGGTGAGGGGGGCGGCTTCGGGCTCGGCCTGCGCAGCGGACTGCTCAGTCTGGCCGGAGACGTTGTCGGTGGGCTGCTTGTCGCGGGGCGAGAAGTACATGAAGGCGAAAAAGACCGCCGCCATGACCACAAGGCCCCATATCGTGTTTTTATCCATTGATGCTTAGTTGAGAGTGGAGGGCCAAAGTGACGCAGTGCGCCGAAGCGACCGCCAATTGCAGAGTAATAAGCATTCTACCACTTTGGCTTTTGGTTCTCTATTCTGGGGTTTTAATCGTTTTTGTCGTGGCGCCTTACTGCAGCCTGCATGAAGCTTACGAACAGCGGATTGGGGCTGAGGACGGTACTCTGGTACTCGGGGTGGTACTGTGTGCCGAGGTACCAGTCGAGCTGCGGGAGCTCGACTACTTCCACGAGGCCGGTATCGGGGTTCTGGCCGGTGCAGGCCATGCCTGCCTGCTCGAAGCGCTGGCGGTAGTCGCTGTTGAACTCGAAGCGGTGGCGGTGGCGTTCGCTGATGTCGGTGCGACCGTAGGCACGGGCAGCCAGGGAGTCGGGACGCAGTCGACAGGCGTAGGCGCCCAGGCGCATGGTGCCGCCCATGTTGCTGATGCTCTTCTGCTCCTCCATGAGGTCGATGACGTTGTCGGGGGTGTCGGGGCGCATCTCGGTGGAGTTGGCCTCGGACAGACCGAGCACGTTGCGGGCGAACTCTATTACCATGCACTGCATGCCCAGGCAGATGCCGAAGGTGGGCATGTCGTGCTCGCGGCAGTAGCGTAGCGCGACGAGCTTGCCGTCGATGCCTCGGGGCCCGAAGCCGGGGGCGATGACGACGCCGTCGAGGCCGTCGAGGCGGTCGGCCACGTTTTCGTCGGTGAGCTTCTCGGAGTGTATGTATGTGAGGTTGAGCTTGTGGTCGCAGTAGGTGGCGGCCTGGTGCAGGCTCTCGTTGATGGACTTGTAGGCGTCCTGGAGCTCGGCGTACTTGCCTACGAGGCCGATGTTGACCTCTCGTGTCGCGGCACCCATGCGTGCCAGGAAGTCGGTCCAGTCGTGAAGGTCGGGCTCGCCGGCGGGTTCGATGTCCATCTTGCGGAGCACTATCTCGTCCATGCCCTGAGAGTGCATGAGCAGGGGGACGCGGTAGATGGTGTCGGCGTCGACGCTCTGGACTACGGCCTCGGGGCTGACGTTGCAGAACTGGGCCACCTTGCGGCGCATGGCGGCGGGGATGTCCTTTTCTGTGCGGAGCACGAGCACATCGGGCTGTATGCCTACCTGCTGTAGCTGCTTGACGCTGTGCTGGGTGGGCTTGGTCTTGAGTTCCTTGGCGGCGTGGAGGTACGGGACGTAGGTGAGGTGGACGCACAGGGCATCCTTGCCCATCTCCCAGCGGAGCTGGCGCACCGCCTCCAGGAAGGGGAGCGACTCGATGTCGCCCACGGTGCCGCCGATCTCGGTGATGACGAAGTCGTACTTGCCGGTGTTGCCGAGCAGCTTGACGTTGCGCTTGATCTCGTCGGTGATGTGGGGGATGATCTGGACGGTCTTGCCGAGATAGTCGCCTCGGCGCTCCTTGTCGATGACGCTCTGGTAAACGCGCCCGGTGGTGATGTTGTTGGCGCGGGTGGTCTGTATGTTGGTGAAGCGCTCGTAGTGGCCGAGGTCGAGGTCTGCCTCGTGGCCGTCGACGGTGACGTAGCACTCGCCGTGCTCATAGGGGTTGAGCGTGCCGGGGTCGATGTTGATGTAGGGGTCGAACTTCTGGATGGTCACGCGGTAGCCGCGGGCCAGCAGGAGCCTTGCCAGCGATGAGGAGATGATGCCTTTGCCCAGCGACGACACCACGCCGCCCGTCACGAATATGTATTTGGTGTCCACGTGCTTGTATTTTTATAGGTTATCCCTTGGATGCGGGAACGCACCCTTTCAAGCCGCAAAGGTAATCATATTTCGGCAAACTCGCAAAACCGCCCCCGACCGGGCGCGGCAGCCCGGGACGCGGTTTGTCAGTAAGAGCCGGGGGTGCGGTTGCGGTTGCGGCGCTGGTTGGGGTCGAAGGGGTTAGCCGTGGGGTCGAAGTAGTCATCCTCTTCCTCGTCGGCCTGGTCGGTCTTCTGCTTGGAGCCTTTCCTGGCCTTGGGGCGGTTCTTCTTGACCGTTTCGGGCTTCTGGAGGTCGACGGGAGTGGCGCTGGCGTCCCATGTCAGGTTCTGGTCCCAGTTCTTGCGCAGGGTGATTTTCCTGGGGTAGTAGGCCACGGCCTCGGGCTGCAGGCGAGTGTCGTAGTCGCCGGTGTCGTACAGGCCGTTGCCGTTGGCGTCGAAGACCACGCGGGCGTAGTAGGTGCCGGGCAGCAGGTAGGTGAAGCTTACGGCGCCGTCGACCACCGGCTCGGTGCGCTGCACCACGTCGGAGCTGTTGAGCAGCTCGACGAAGGCGGGTGAGCCGCCAAGGCCGCTGAGGGTGAAGCCGAGGGTGCCGTATTCATCGGCGGCGCGCACCTTGAAGTCGAGGTTGACGGGCTTGTTGTAATGGCCGTATATGTCGCGCACGGCCAGGGTGTCGAACTGCAGGCGGTACTCGGCGCCGTACTCCCAGGGACCGTCGAGGCGGTACTGGCGCGGGTTGAGAGTGTCGGCACGCACCAGCAGCGGCCCGGGGCGGGCGGGGAGGGTGACGTAGGTGGTGTCGACTTTCTGCAGCAGGCGCACTCGGTCGGCGTAGATGGTGTCGAGAGGCGCGCCGAAGGTGACGGTGTATGGCTGCGGGTATTCGTGTGTGGCCTCGCTTCCCTTGATCTCTGCCAGGGACACCTGGGGCTTGGCGCCCTTGCTCGTGGGTTTTACTTTCGGACGTTTGTAGACCAGTGTCAGAGTGTCGGTGGTGAGCTTGAACTCGCCGCGTTTCACATTGCTCATGTACCGCACCTGGAGACGGATGGTGTCGGAACGGAGCAGCTGCGGGTCGCGGACCCACAGGGCCACGGAGTCGTTGCCCAGGCGCACTTCGGGGATGGACCAGTCGGAGAGTTTGCGCTCCGAGGCGGAGAGGAGGCGGATGTCCGGCAGCGAGTCCTGCGGAGCGTTCCACACCAGCTCCACGCGGGTGGAGTCCGGCCGCATTGACTTCTTCAGGTACTGCGGCCGGTAGCCGAGCGAGAAGCTGCTCAACAGGATGTCGTTGGGCAGGAAACGCGTGGTGGCGCGCCCCACCACGGAGTCGACGGCCAGCGTCAGCGCATTATATATGGTATCGGAAACGACTGCGGGCTGGGCTGTAGGCACTATCCACTCGTCGAGGAAGGCGATACGCTCCTCGGGGTTGTCCCAGCGCATGTCGCCGTTGAGGTCCTGGAGGGAGAAGAGTCGGTAACGGCCTGGCGCCAGGCCGCGCAGGGTGAAGCGGCCGCGGTCGTCGGTGCGGGCCACGCGCTCCAGGCGCACACGGCTGAAGGCGGTGTCGGCATCGGAGGTGTGCACGCCCACCAGCACGCCCTGCTGCGGTTCAAGGGTACGCGAGTCGAGCACCATGCCGGAGATGCGCAGCGAGTCGAGCGTGGGCCCGGTGGAGAAAGTGTAGGTAAATCCCTCCAGGGCGTTGCCCTCGTTGTTGTCGCGTATGGCGTCGGCGAAGTCGATGGTGTAGGTGGTGTTGGGCAGCAGTGAGTCAGTGAACTGGACATTGACGCGCCGGCCTGCCGCCGACACCCGAGGGGTGGCCTCCGACGTGGGGCTGACGACGACGTTGGTGAAGGCGTCCTGCAGGGTGATGTACTCGTCAAAGTCGATGGCGATGTGCCTGGCATCGACGTCGGTGGCTCCGGGGGCGGGTGTTGCGCGGACCATGCGCGGCGGCGTCTCGTCGCGCGGGCCGCCTTCGGGAGTTCCCATCGACGCGCACGCGCCCAGCAGCAGGCTTGCCGCCGCACACATTATAATATATATTGCTGTGTTCTTGTTCATGTCACCTTGTCCGGGACGGTGGCGGGAGCGGTCTTGCCCCCGATGGCCCCGATTCAGAGTCCAAAAGTACATAAAAATCTCCAATTTGAGGCGGTTTCGGCACTTTTTTTGCAAAGTGTGCCTGTCACCTCAAAAAAAAGACTTATATTTGCAGGCTGAAACTTCCGGGGCATCGCGTCATAGTGGCGCGGCGTCCCTGTGAGGCACACAACAAAAAATACAATAAACTAACCAACAACAATGCAGAACAAAGGGTTTATCAGCACCATTGGTGTCCTGTTGATTCTGATTTGCGGTTTTTATATTTCCTTTTCTTTTGTAACTGCTCACTACGAGAAGAAAGCAGAGGAATTTGCCGCGACCAGGGCACGTACCAATGATGTAACCAACGACCAGTACAAGAAGTACCTCAAGCAGTTCAACGACTCGCTGGACCGCGAGAAGGTCTACTTCATCTGGAACTACAACGAAGTCCGCCAGATGGAAATAGGCATGGGCCTTGACCTGAAGGGCGGCATGAACGTCGTGCTCCAGATCAGCGTCCCCGACATCCTCCGCCAGTACGCCGCCGGCGAGAGCCAGCTCAAGCAGCTCGACAAGGCCATGGCCGACGCCGAGAAGAAGGGCGCCCAGCCCGACGAGCCGGACTTCATCAACAAAGTCGCCGCCGAGATCCAGCCCGGCCACATGGCCGGCATGTTCACCCGCGAAGGCGAATACCTCGGCGAACTCAAGTCCAACTCCACCAACGCGCAGGTCGCCGAGGCCCTCACCAAGCAGGTCAGCGGCCAGGTGGACGCCGCCTTCAACATCTTCCGCACCCGTATCGACCAGTTCGGCGTTGTTGCCCCCAATATCCAGAAGCTCCAGGGCAAGAACGGCCAGATCCTGCTCGAGCTGCCCGGCGTCAAGGAACCCGAGCGCGTCACCGACCTGCTCAAGTCCAGCGCCAACCTCGAGTTCTACGAAGTCTACCTGGGCAACGAGATCGCCTCCAACCTCGCCTCCCTCGAGCAGGCCTGGAACGCCGATTCCACCCACCGCAAGGTCAGCTTCGCCCAGCTCGGCATCAACGTGCGCCAGGGAAGCCCCGTCATCGCCATGGTAGCCCCCAACGACAAAGAGATCGTCGACTCCATCTTCTCCTCGCCCGAGGCCCAGCAGAAGATGCAGCAGGACTTCTCCGCCGCCTGGGAAGTGAAGCCCTTCGAGATGCCCCTCTACGACCCCAAGACCGGCAAGGAGCGCCTCAAGAAGGACGGCAAGCCCATGACCACCCCCATGTGGCAGCTCATCGCCCTCAAGGGAGAGCCTAAGCTCCAGGGCGACGTAGTCACCGGCGCCACCACCGAGTTCGACAACATGCGCGGCTCCAACAAAGTCGACATGACCATGAACGACCGCGGCGCGCAGGAATGGGCCAACGTCACCAAGAACAACATCGGCCGCCCCGTGGCCATCGTCCTCGACAACGCCGTATACTCCTATCCCAACGTCAACGACCAGATCACCGGCGGCCGCTCCGAGATCACCGGCAACTTCACCCCCGAAGAGGCCAACGACCTCGTCAACGTGCTCAAGTCCGGCAAGATGTCGGCCAAGGTGGACGTGGTGAGCAGCAACGTCATCGGTCCGAGCCTCGGCGCCGAGGCCGTGCAGCAGGGCTTCCTCTCCTTCGTGGTCGCCATCGTCCTGCTGATGATCTTCATGATCCTCATCTACGGCCTCATCCCGGGCCTTGTGGCCAACGTCGGCCTCATCCTCAACCTCTACTTCACCCTCGGCATCCTCGCGTCCTTCCAGGCCGTGCTGACCCTGTCCGGCATCGCCGGCATCGTACTCGCCCTCGGCATGGCGGTCGACGCCAACGTGCTCATCTTCGAGCGCATCCGCGAGGAGCTCAAGGCAGGCAAGAAACTCCGCCAGGCCATCTCCGAAGGCTACTCCAACGCCTTCTCCGCCATCTTCGACTCCAACCTGACCTCCGTCATCACCGGCGTCATCCTGCTCCTGTTCGGCTCCGGACCCATCAAGGGCTTCGCCACCACCCTCATCATCGGCCTCGTCTGCTCCTTCTTCACCGCAGTGTTCCTGACCCGCATCGCCATGGACCTCATCACCAAGAACGGACGCAACGCCTCCATGACCTTCACCACCAAGGTGAGCCGCAACTTCCTGACCCACACCAAGATCAACTTCCTGGGCAAGAGCAAGGCAGCCGCCGCCGTCTGGCTCGCCCTCGTGGTCATCTCCATCGCCTCGCTGGCGATCCGCGGCATGAACCAGGGCATAGACTTCTCCGGCGGCCGCAACTACGTGGTACAGTTCGAGAAGCCCGTCAACACCGCCGAGATGCAGACCCGCCTGGCCAAGTTCTTCCAGGACAAGGCCGGCGACCCCACCGTCTCCGTAGGCGTCATCACCATCGACACCGACGACAAGGTCCGCATCTCCACCAACTACAAAATCAAGGAGAACAATGTCGACGACGAAGTCACCGCCCTCCTCTACGAGGCACTGCAGCCCGAGCTCACCGACGCCAACGGCCGCGTGATGGACAAGGAGACTTTCGCCATCGCCGACGAGAGCCACGGCATCATCTCCATCCAGAAAGTCGGCCCGAGCGTAGCCGACGACATGAAGAAGGACGCCTACTGGGCAGTCGGCCTCGCCATCGTCTGCATGTTCCTCTACATCCTGCTGCGATTCCGCAACATCGCCTTCTCCGTAGGCGCCGTGGCCGCCGTGGCGCTCACCGCCTTCCTCATCATAGGCTTCTACTCCATCTGCTGGGGCTTCCTGCCCTTCTCCATGGAAATCGACCAGTCGTTCATCGCCGCCGTGCTGACCATCATCGGCTACCAGATCAACGACACCGTGGTGGTATTCGACCGCGTGCGCGAGATGATGAAGATCTACCCGCGCGAGAACCGCAGGGACACCATCAACAAGGCCCTCAACACCACCCTGTCGCGTACGTTCATGACCTCGCTGTCCACCCTGCTGGTGCTGCTGTGCATCTTCTTCCTGGGCGGCGACGCCATCCGCTCGTTCACCTTCGCCATGATCTTCGGCGTCGTCGTGGGCACCTTCTGCTCGCTGTTCTGCGCCGCCCCGGTGGCCTACAGCATCCTGCGCAACGGCCAGGCCAAGGCCGAGGCCAAGGCATCCGCCGCCGGCCCCAAGCTCCAGGGCAACCGCCGCTTCAAGTAATCCACATCCACCGCATACCGATCAGGGCGACGCATCCGCGCCGCCCTGACCTTTTTTTAGACTACCTTTGCCCAAGGACAAACCGTACCGACTATCTTCTGAGCAACCGCTCCATTGCAAACACCGATTTCAGCAGCAAATGAGCGAAGATTTGTCAGTCGAGCCATCGTCGACACATATTACCTCCATATCTTCCAAATTATTGGCGTCATAGGGCATGGCAGGCAGATGGGCGGTGGAAATATGCCAGGAGGAGCGGAAGGACAGGCGTCAGGAAAGGATTGTTCACAAGCAAAAATCAAGGAAAGGGATGAAGGGGAGATTATTTTCGGCAAAATGCAATAGCACCGACATTTAAAGAGACAACAGAGGCGGCGCGAGATGACATTTTGTCAGATATATGTTAAAAGTAATTTTAACAATTGTTAAAATTGAAGAACCTTGCATTTATTTCGGTTTTTATGTTGTAATTTAGCCGTGCGAAGCCTTGGGCACGTCACCCGGGGCCGGATACGGGCCGATGAAACCGGCCCGGCAAAGAGTGAAAAATGTTAGCCCCCAGGCCGCCGCACGTCTCTCTTTCGGCAGCCGTACCCTTTCCCGGAAGCTGCCGCCGCGCAGCGTTTCTTCCCTTGACAGCCGTAGAACCAACCCCCAACCATCTGTAATGAGAATAATGATTAACAATGACCGATAAGCTGCCGCGCCGCATGACACTGACCATGCAGCACGACTCTTGCATTGCGAATCGTTCGTCGCTCATTCAATCCGTCTCTCCACCCCGCAAGACTGAAAAACCAACTTGAATTACAGGCCCCGGGAGTCAAGGAATCACACTTCCGGTCAACCTCAACAAGTGATTCCTGATATCAACCTTACCACATGAGACAATTTATCTCCCGTTCTCTGCTGGCATTGGCAGCCTTGGCCCTGACGGTACCCGCCCTCAGCGCCCAGACTGCGGCCAAGCGTTCGGCGCGCACGTACACCGCCGAAACCACCCAGCAGGCCCGAGACGCCCGCTCGACCTTCCAGGACGTGCAAGTGCGCACCGGCGCCACCTCCTCCTCGCGACAGCTTTCCTCGCCCGTCATGAACATCATGGCGCCGGCCAACAACCGCCTGGCCGACCAGATCCGCCAGGCCACCGGCGGAGTGACCATCACCGGCAACGTCATCTACTCCAACAAGCCCGAAGGCTCCGACCAGAACGCCCACCTGGGCATGTACACCTTCAACACCGACGGCACCAACTTCCAGGAGCTCCTCCGCGGCAACCTCGGCTGCTATGCCGCCGTGCCCATGGACGGCGTATACTACAACTACGTCGCAGTCCAGGGCCTCTTCGGCTACTCGTTCTACTGCCGCACCTACGACATGGACACGTGGGAGCAGCTCGGCTCCACCACCATCACCAACGCCCAGACCCCGCGCGCGCTGGCCACCGACGGCACCAACGTCTACGGCTGCTTCTACAACGGCCAGTCCGGCGACGCCGCCGGCTACCAGTACGGCAAGCTCGACCTGGCAACCAACGAGCACACCGTGATCCGCGACCTCCCGCAGAACTGGAACGCCTGCGCATGGGGCAACGACGGCATGATCTACGCCATCGACATGCTCGGCGACCTCTACAAGGTAGTTCCGGCCACCGGCGACATGACCAAGGTCGGAGCCACCGGCCGCGTGCCCAAGTACATCGTCGGCGCCTGCGTCGACAAGAAGTCGGGACGCATGTTCTGGACCCTCTGCCCCGAGGACGAGAACGGCTACCTGTGCGAGATCAACCTCTCCACCGGCGCCGCCACGCAGCTCTGCCAGTTCGCCGACGGCGATGAAATCGCAGGCATCTTCGTGCCTTTCATCGCCGACGACAAGGCTCCGGCCGCCGTCACCGACCTGGCCGCCAGCTTCCAGAACGGTTCGCTGACCGGCAAGGTGTCGTTCAAGTGCCCGACGACCCTGTTCGACGGCACCGTCGCCACCGGCGCCCTCACCTATAAGATCCTGGCCAACGGCGAGCAGGTTGCCACCGGCAGCACCTCCTTCGGTGCCACCGTCAACGCAGACGTCACCGTCTCCAAGGCCGACAACTACACGCTGACCGTTATCGTGAGCAACGACAAGGGCGACGGCCCCAAGACCAAGACCGATCTCTTCATCGGCAAGGACACCCCCAAGCCCACCACCGTCACCATCGCCTACGCCAACGGCAAGTTCAACGTATCCTGGACGCCCGCCACCGAGACCGTCAACGGCGGCTACATGGACCTGAGCAAGGTAAGCTACACCGTGACCCGCTATCCCGGCGCCACCGTAGTGGCCAACAACACCACCGCCACCAGCCTCGAGGATCCCGTGGCAACCCCGTCCACCTACACCAGCTACTACTACACCGTAGTGGTCAACTGCGACGGCATCTCCTCCTCCCCCGCCGAGTCCAACAGGGTGGGCCTGGGCGAGATCGTGCCTCCCTACGAGAACAAGTTCGAGGTGGCCGAGGACGCCGACCTCTACACCATCGTCGACGTCAACGAAGACGGCAAGACCTGGGAATACAACAAGGCCGAGAAGGCCATGCGCGCCACCTACCATTCCAAAAACCAGATGGACGACTGGCTGATCACCCCGGGCATCAAGCTCGAGGCCGGCAAGACCTACCGCTTCTCCATGGACGCCCGCAACCACTCCGCCGCCAGCTTCCCCGAGCGCTTCGAAGTCAAGATGGGCACCGCTCCCGAAGTATCGGCCATGACCAAGACCATCATCCCCGAGACCGAGGTCAACGGCAAGGTATGGACCACCTTCGAGGAGTACATCACCCCGACCACAACCGGCACCTACTGCATCGGCATCCACGGCGTATCGGCCAAGAACATGTTCTACCTGTTCGTGACCAACATCGCCGTCAGCGCTCCCATGGACGGCGGCGCCCCGGGCGAAGCCACTGAGCTGACCGCCACCGCCGACGCCTCCGGCGCCCTCAAGGCCGTCATCGCCGGCAAGGCTCCCGCCAAGGCCCTCAACGGCGGCAACCTCGCCTCCCTGTCCAAGATCGAGATCCAGCGCGACGGCGAGCTCGTCAAGACCCTCACCGGCATCCAGCCCGGCGCAGCATTCTCCTTCAAGGACAACGCAGTGCCCTCCAACGGCGACCACACCTGGACCATCGTCTGCTCCAACGACAAGGGCGCAGGCAAGTCCGCCTCCGTCTCCGCCTTCGTGGGTCTCGACGTGCCCGAGGCTCCCACCAACGTGCAGATGACCGAGACCGCCGACGGCAAGGTGCACCTCACCTGGACCGCACCCACCACCGACGTCAACGGCAAGCCCCTCGGCTCCACCCCCGTCACCTACAAGGTAGTCAAGGCTTCCAGCACCTCCACCGTATACGCCGACAACCTCACCGGCACCACCTTCGACTACGAGGTCTGCACCGAGGGCCAGGAATTCTTCCAGGCAGGCGTGTTCGCAGTCACCGAGCAGGGCGTCTCCAAGGGCGTCGCCGGCCCGTTCATGGCCATCGGCTTCCCCTACCAGATACCCTACACCGAGTCCATGCCCGACGGCACCATCTCCTCCATCCTCGGCCTGCAGACCAACGCCGGCGGAGGCGCCCAGTGGTCCATGCAGAAAGACGGCGGCCTCGGCATCAACTCCGCCGACAACGACAACGGCTTCATCGCCGGCAAGTTCTCCGCCCTCAATGACGCCGCCACCCTGTTCACCGGCAAGATCGACCTCACCAACGCCGGCGCGCCCATGTTCGCCTTCTACACCTACAACATCGTCAGCGAGAATGACGGCGAAATCAAGTACGACATCAACGAACTCGACGTAGTGGTGCGCGAGGCCAACACCGAAGAGTGGACCAGCCTCAAGCACGGCACCGTCAACGAGCTCTGCAACGGCGACACCGCCGCCTGGAAGCAGGTACGCGTGGACCTCAGCGCATACAAGGGCAAGAAGATCCAGGTAGGCGTCAAGGGCACATGCAAGTGGTACGTATACGTGATGCTCGACAAGCTGCAGGTATTCGAGAACCTCAACGACAACCTCGGCGTCAACGGCTTCACCGCACCCGCGGAAGTCAAGCCCAACGAGGAGTTCGCCCTCGGCCTCGAAGTCGAGAACCGCGGAGCCAACAACGCCACCGGCTACACGGTAGAGTTCTACCGCGGCGACAGCCAGACCCCGTTCAAGACCATCGACGGCGTGGCCATCGCCCCGGGCGCCATCGCCACCTACTCCACCCCCGCCTCCCTCGGCTTCGCCGACGAGGACGCCCAGGCCACCTTCCGCGCCGTAGTGAAGTACACCAAGGACGAGAACCAGGCCGACAACACCTCCGAGACCCTCACCGTAGTGCGCAAGTACTCCTCCAAGCCCGCACCCACCACCCTCAGCGCCTCGCGACAGGGCAACGACGTCAAGCTCACATGGGAGGCTCCCGCAGCCAACGCTCCCCGCTACGCCTCCGGCAACCTCGACGACCTCGAGAGCTACACCGCCTTCGCCGTCGAGAACCCCGGCGACTGGACAATGGTAGACGTTGACCAGAAAGCCATCGGCGGCTTCCAGAACCTCAACATCCCCAACCACGCCGCCGGTGCCGACAAGTCCTCCTTCTTCGTCTTCAAGCAGGGCGGAGACTTCAACCAGAGCTTCGCGGCACACAGCGGCACACAGTTCTTCGGGTCCCTGTTCAACTACGACGCCTCCCAGGTGGACGACTGGTGCATCTCCCCGCAGCTCAGCGGCAGCGCTCAGACCATCTCCTTCTGGGCCAAGTCCTACAGCGCCTCCTACCCCGAGGTAATGGAAGTGCTCATCTCCAGCACCGACAAGGAGACCGCCTCCTTCACCTCCAAGCTCGAAGTCGCCTCTGTGCCCGCCGAATGGACCGAGTACACCGTCGATGTGCCCGCAGGCACCAAGTACTTCGCCGTACGCAACAAGGGCGCAGACAAGTTCATGCTCATGCTCGATGACTTCACCTTCGAGAGCAAGCCCGACGTCGTAGCCGGCTACAACGTATACCGCGACAACGTCAAGATCAACACCGAGCTCGTGCCCGCAGGCACCCTCACCTACACCGACGCCAACGTCAGCGGCGACCACATCTACCACGTGACCGCAGTCTACACCTCCGGCGAGGAGTCCGCTCCCACCAACGGCGCCAAGACAGGCGTCAACGGCATCGATGCCAGCGTAAGCGTAACCGCCGGCCAGGGCTACATCGCCATCGCCGGCGCCGAGGGCCAGGCTGTCAGCATCGTAGGCATCAACGGCATCCGCTACTACGCCGCAGTGCCCGAGGGCGACATCCGCATCGAGCTTCCCGCAGGCGTATACATCGTCCGCGTCAGCGACGGCACCATCCGCCTCGTCGTCAAGTAACCACATTCCATCCTCGAACACAGGCGCCCGGACCACATCGGCCCGGGCGCCTTCTGTCTTTCCCAATGATTCCACGCAAAGCAGGTGGGCATCTAACAGAGATTGTTGTAAAATCCGGCGAATCGTAGGGATGCACCCTGGTGCATCCGCTCTACTTTATTGAT
>UQLL01000018.1 GCA_900541835.1 uncultured Porphyromonadaceae bacterium | reverse complement strand
GATACGAATTATTTCTCTGATATGCAAATGTTTAATTTATAGAAGTTTCCTAAAGGCATTCGCTCCGATGTTATGGATTCCGGAGCCGATGACGAGGGACTCAAGACTCGCATACTCGAAGCAGTCATGCTCTATCTCCGTCACCGAGTTGGGCACGGTGAAGGTTTTGGGCACAAACCCGGAGAAGGCATAACAGTCCAGCTTGAGGATGGTGTTGGGCAGCTTGACTGAAGTCAGGTCGGTGTTGTAGTCGCAGAAGGCATAGGCAGCCACACCTGTCACGGTGTAGGCCTGGTTCTCGTATGTCACCTGTTCAGGTATCACCACGTCGCCGGACAACAGCAACTGGTTGGCCCAGTCGGCTGCATCGCCTACCTGAGCGGTTTTTGTCGCGGGGTCGAAGATGTAGAAGACCCCGTCCAGCACGGCCGTCGGCCCTGTTGGCTTCGAGACTTGTCCCCATGCGTTGACAGCAGCCGCTATCAACATGAAGAGCAGAAGATTTTTCCTCATTGTATATTAGAAGTTTTGGTTTATGTTTTCGCTATGATGAGGCGGCAGCCTTGTACCTGCCGCCCCGCCATCGGGGCGGCAGGCCCTGAGTGCGGTAAAATTGAGTGTATGGAGACGGATGTGGCGCAGGAGCTGTGCTCCTGTGAAAGGCGCCGGGCGGGCGTGGTGCGGGGAATTGACTGATACCGGCTCAGACCGGCGGACACACCGATACCCGCTTGCTGTTTAACGCAAGCCGTTGCTGAGCATCATGTTCCATATCTGGGGAATCATGATGCGTGTATGGGAGATATTGCCCATACGCATGGCGTAGTTGTATGACTGATAAGCTATGAAAGAGAGGACTCCCTTTTCGTATTGTCCGGACACGCTTCCGCGCATCGCCTCTCTCCCGGCCCGGCTTGACGGACAGGAGCGGAGGGGTGCGATATGGAGATTACGTGCTGACATCAGGTTGCCGAGGGTGCCTGCCCGGATGCGGAGGCACCTTTACAGCGGCAAAGTTACGCAAATATTTTTATACGCGCATAACTTTTCGCAAAAATTTTTTATTCGGCGTGGTGGCGGCGGAAGCGTCCCAGGAGGTAGGCGGCGGCTTCGCGCAGGATGACGGAGCCGCTCAGGCGCAGTATAAGCACGTAGAGGGAGAGGCCGGCGGCGCCCTGGGCCGCGAGCAGCAGGGCCGGATGCAGGGGCAGCCATGTCAGCAGCAATGCGGCGACGGCCACTGCGGCGGAGAGGAATGTGTAGGGGGCCATGTCGCGCAGGAAGGAGAGCATGCGCACGGAGATGGAGCGGCAGGTGGCCCACAGCACATATATATATGTAAGCAATGCGGCGAAGAACTGGCCCCACACCAGCGCCTCGACAGTACCGAAAGGCAATGCGGCGAAGAGGGCGCCGACAGTGAGTATATCCTTGACGACTTCGGCGGCCACGAAGCGCCCGGCACGGCCAAGGGCGAGCAGGTAGGTGTTGGCCTGCGAGATGAGGACTATCAGCAGGCCTCGGGCCACGAGTATCTGAAACAGTGGTATGGCGGCATCCCATTTGGTGCCGAACAGCAGATGGAACAACGGCGCGGCCATGACGATGAGCCCGGCAGTTAAGGGGCAGGCGATGAAGGCGCACAGGCGGTTGGCCTTGCCGACGGCGCGGCGGTAGCGTTCGGCATCATCCTGAAAGCGTGAGAGCAGGGGGATGAAGGTGGTGTTGAAGATCTGGCTCAGGGAGGCGTACCCCATTTTGCTCCATTTGTCGGCCTGGGTGTAAACGCCCAAGGTGGACATGGGGTAGAGCACGCCGATGACGAATGTGTAGGCATTGAGCGACCCGACGTTGAGCAGGCAGGAGGTGAAGACGCCAAGTCCGACACGGAACATGGCCCTCAGCGAGTCGCGGGAAAAGCGCATGGAGGGGCACCAGCCGCCGGTGCACCAGAGCCATCCGCTCTTGACGGCGGCCTGCGTCACGCTCTGCCACACCAGTGCCCAGGCGCCGAAGCCGCCCAGGGCCAGGCCGATGCCCAGACCTCCGCCCGCAATCTGCGAGACGAGGTTGGCAATGGCCACCTGCCGCACGTCCATGCGTTTTATGAGCTGGTTGGTCTGCACGATGCCGACAGCGGTGAAGATGAAGGTCAGGAACATGACCCGCGACATGGGCACGAGCTCCTGACGCCTCCCGAACAGGTCGGCGATGGCGGGGGCGCAGAACCACAGCAGGCAGTAGATGCCGGCCGAAACGCCCATGTTGAACCAGAAGACGGTGGAGTAGTCGGCCTGGGTGGGTTCCTTCTTCTGGAGCAGGGCGGTGCCGAAGCCGCTGTCGACGAAGAGGACGGCGAAGGCCTGGAACATGAGTATGACGCCCACCAGGCCGAAGTCCTCGCGTGGGAGCACGTTGGCGAGCACCACGCCGGTGACGGCGTAGAGCACCTGTGAGCTGAAGCGGTCGATGCTGTTCCACTTCAGTGTCCGGGCGGTCTTGAGTTTCAGCGCCTCCTCAGCCATGTCTTTGCAGGCATATTACGCAATGTCGCGGCACATGCCGTTGGCGGCATGTCAGTTGCGGCGGACGGGCAGGGTGACAGGCTCCTCCTCTTCCTCGACACCCTCCTCGATCACTTCCTCGTCTGGAATCTCCTCCTCGACGGCTTCCTCGGTGACGGGACGGCGTGTGGCGACGCCATGGCGGGAGGGTGCGCCCGGAGATACGCCTGCGGCCGCGCCCTCGAGCTGCACGAGCTTGCCTCCGCCGCGCTTGCGGATCTCGCCGGGGGTGCCGCGGTAGTAGATGGTGGTGGAGCCGATCCCCTTGGTGCTCAGCTTCTCCACGGGCCAGGTGTAGATGGAGCCGGTGCCCATGATGGAGCAGGAGACGTCCTGGGCCTCGAGCTCGTCGGCGCGGATCTGGCCGGTGCCGAGCATGGCGAAGGAAGCGTCATGGCACTCGCCGCCGAGGGTGACGACGCCGTTGCCGGTAGCTATCTTGGCCGAGACGCGGGTGCAGCGGAGGCCGCCGGCGTCAATGCGTCCGTTGCCGATCAGGGTGACCTTGAAGTCGGCGGCGGGAGGCACGGACTCGGCGCTCACGCTCAGGGCCGAGTTGCTCTTGACCTCGGTCAGGAAGCTGGAGTAGACATAGAGGGTGGGGAGGGCCGGGTCATTGACGTCCTCGGTCGACACCTGCACCTTGAGTGTTCCTTTGCCGTTGTTGGTGAGGATGAAAGCGTCGGCGAAGCGCTCCTCGCCGTAGAACTGGATGTAGCCTGCGGAGTCGGGCAGGCAGCGCCACACTACGTTTGCGTTGTCAACCACCTGGAGGGTGTTGAACTCGCCCACCTTGATCTCGTATTCATGCTTCTGGGCATGGGCCGTCAGCAGGCACATCAGCGTTGCCAGCAGCGTCGCCAGCAGTTGTAAGTACCGGTTCATAAGTCAGATTGTTTTGAAGGATATGCTCGATTTCATCGATGATTTTGAGAAGTTCGGCGCGGGTTTCGGCGCGGAGCAGGCGTATGCGGGTGGGCCGGAAGTTGGGTATTCCCTTGAAGATGGGAGTGTTGGCCAGGTGGCGGCGGATGTGGAGGATCCCGCGGTATTCGTCAATGCGGGAGATGCTCTCGTCGATCTGCCGGCGGAGCATGCCCAGGCGGTCTCCGAGTGGCAGCGGCGTGTACGCGCCGGTGTCGAGATACCGGCGCATGTCGCGGAAGATCCAGGGGGCCCCGAAGGCGGCGCGGCCCACCATGATGGCGTCGACGCCGGTGGAGGCGAAGCGCTCGGCGGCAATCTCGGGCGATGTGACGTCTCCGTTGCCGATGAGGGGTATCTCCAGGCGCCGGTCTGCCTTCAGCGCGGCGATGGGCGACCAGTCGGCCTGGCCGGTATACATCTGCGAACGGGTGCGGCCATGCACGGCCAACGCCCGGATGCCGCAGTCCTGGAGGCGCAGCGCCAGCTCCCCTATTATAATATTGTTGCAGTCCCACCCGAGACGCGTCTTGGCGGTGACGGGCAGGTCGACGGCCTGCACGACGGCACGGGTGATGGCGAGCATCTTGTCGGGGTCACGGAGCAGGCCGGCGCCGGCGCCCTTGGAGGCGACCTTCTTGACCGGACAGCCGAAGTTGATGTCGATGATGTCGGGCCCGGCGTCCTGCACCATCTTCGCAGCCTCGGCCATGGCCTCCGGCTCGCGGCCGTAGATCTGTATGGCGACGGGCCGCTCGGCGTCGTGGACTTCGAGCTTGCGGGCGGTGGAGGCGACGTTGCGCACCAGGGCCTCGGCGCTGACGAACTCGGAGTACACCAGCGCGGCCCCCTGCTCACGGCAGATGAGGCGGAAGGAGGGGTCGGTGACGTCCTCCATCGGCGCCAGCAGCACAGGCCGCGCGCCAAGGTCGATTCCGGCTATTTCCATTTCGTTGTCAATTCGTATAATGTATGCCCCCGGAGGGCGGACGCACCAGGGTGCGTCCCCACGTTTCTCGGCCTTACTTGAGGATGAGCGAAGAGAATCGGGTGGAGAGCAGGGCCTCGGCCTCGGCGCGCATCTGTTCGGCGGAGAGTGCCATGATGCGCTCGCGGCTATACTCGATGTCGCGTATCTCGCCGTAGTAGAGCAGCGACTTGGCCAGGCCCATGGCCCGGTTCTCGCGGTGGTCGGTGCTGACCTGGAGCTGCCCGGCGTACTGCTGCTTGACGCGCTCGAAGGCGGCCGCCGACATGGTGGTGTCGGCAAGCTTCTCGATCTCGCGCATGGCCAGGCGGATGCACTGCCCGGTGCGGTCCGGGTCGCAGGCGAAGTATATCTCCATGACGCCGCAGTCGCTGAACAGGGCCAGCGACGAGTCGGCGGAGTATACGTATCCCCTCTTCTCGCGCAGCTCCTGGTTGAGGCGGGAGTTCATGCTCGGGCCGCCGAGGTAGTTGTTGAGCAGCATCAGGGCGTAACGGCGCGGGTCGTTGCGGCCGCACACGCGGGTGCCGAGTATGGTGTTGGCCTGGTGGCCGTCCTGGTCGTCGCTGTCCTCGAACGGGGAGTTGACCACAGGCACCTCGCGCCGTGGCACCGGCCCGGCGAAGTGCAGGGGCGAGAAGTACTTGCTCACCAGGGCCTCCACCTTCTCCGGCTCCGATGGGTCGGCGCAGTAGATGGCCATGTTACGCGGTATGTAGAAGGTGTCGACGAACTCGCGGCAGTCCTCGCGGTGGAGGCCGTCGACGCTCTGCTCGTCGCCGAGGATGTTGTGGCCCAGGCGGGAGCCCTCGAAGAGTGCGTCCTCGAAGTCGTCGAAGACGAGGTCGGCGGGCGAGTCGAGGTAGCTGTTGATCTCCTCGATGACGACCTCGCGCTCGCAGTCGAGCTCGGCACCGGGGAAGTTGGAGTATGCCACGATGTCCGACAGCAGGTCGAAGCTGCGCTCCAGGTGGCCGGTGGGGGCGTTGGTGTAGAGGATGGTCTCCTCCTTGCCGGTGAAGGCGTTGAGCTCGCCGCCGATGCACTCCATACGGTTGGAGATGTGCACGGCGCGGCGGTGCTCGGTGCCCTTGAACAGGGCGTGCTCTACGAAGTGCGCCAGCCCATCCTTGCCCTCGGGCTCGTCGCGCGAGCCGGCGTTCACGGCCACGCCGCAGTAGGAAACCTGCCCCTCTACCCGCCAGTGCACGCACTTCAGGCCGTTGGGCAGCGTAAAGACATGATATTGGTTGTTTTGCTGCATTGCTTAATATGCTTTTCGGACCGGGAAACACCCGGCGCCGGAAAGGTTTTGCAAAGTTAGCAATTTTACTTAAATTTGCGGCCATGAATCGGCTTGCTAATATTGTTGGAAAAGCCAGACGCCTGATGTTGCTTGCCCCGGCGCTGCTGCTTGCGGCGTCGGGAGCGGTGTGTCCCCGGGCCAGCGCGGCCGGTAGGATGCCGACCCAGGAGCTGAACCGGCTCAACGAGGTGATGCGCGACGCGGCGCGGTACCGTGCCTCCAAGGAGCAGCACCTCGACTCGCTCAAGCGCCAGGCCCTGCGCGCCACCGACGCCCGCGTGCGCTTCGCCCGCTACCTGAGCGTGGGGGAAGCCTACCGCACTTTCATGGCGGATTCGGCCCTGAAGTACTGTGTGCTCGCCGAGCAGCAGGCGCGACGCAGCGGCGACCCCGGCCTGGTGCACCGCGCCGACATCGCCATGATCGGCAGCATGAGCGTGGCAGGCTTCTTCGCCGAGGCATCCGTGCGCCTCGACTCGCTGAAGTTCCTCCCTCTCCCGCTCGACCAGAAGGTGCAGCTGTGGCTGAGCGCACGACAGCTCTATTCGTCGATGATCACCTACGTCGGCGAGGAGACGCCCTTCGTGCGCCCCTACCAGGACCGCTACCTGGCCATCGACGACTCCCTGCTGCGCCACCTGCCCCGCGACGGCGCCGACTACCGCTTCATATACGCCGAGCGGCTGGTGAGCTCCGGCCGCTACTCGGAGGCCCGCCCGCTGCTGGAACGCCTGCTGGCCTCCACCCAGGTCAGCGACAACATCCACGGCAAGGCCGCCTACCAGCTGGCCATGCTCTACCGCCACCAGGGCGACGAGCGCCTCTACGCCGCCTACCTGGCCAAGGCGGCCACCAGCGACATCACCGGGTGCGTGACCGAAGGGTGGGCCCTGCCCAAGCTCGCCGAGTGGCTGTACCAGAACGACCGCCTCGACCAGGCCTTCACTTATATCAACTTCTCCCTGAGCGAGGCGAAGTCGGGCAACGCCCGCACACGCTCGGCGGTGATCTCGGGCATGATGCCGACCATCGACGACGCATACCGCAAATCGCTGACGCAGAGCCGCGACCGGCTGGTGGTGTTCCTCTGCCTGGCCACGTTCCTGTTCCTGCTGGCTGCGGCGCTGACGGCGGTGCTGCTGCGACAGATCCGCCGCGCCCACGAGGCGCAGCGAAAGCTAAAGGAGAACTCCCGCCTGCAGGAGTTCTACATCGGCAACTTCGTGGGCCTCTGTTCGTCGTACTCCTCGAAGCTGCAGTCTTGGCAGAAGATGGTGACGCGCAAGCTCGCCCTGGGCCAGACCGACGACCTGCTCAAGACTCTCAAGGCGGGAAAGATCTCCGGCGAAAACGAGGATTTCCATTCCGCCATCGATACTGCATTCCTGCAGCTTTATCCCCATTTCATCGAGGAAATCAATACTCTGTTGCGCACCGACGAGCAAGTGCACCTGAACAAGAACGGGGGCCTGCCGCCGGAGCTCCGCATCCTGGCGCTGATCCGCCTGGGTGTGGAGGAGAGCTCGCGCATCGCCTCAATCCTGCAATACAGCCCTAACACGGTATACGCCTACCGCAACAAGATGCGCAACAAGGCCCTGTCGCGCGACGACTTCGAGCGCCAGGTTCGCCATATCGGATATGAGGAGTAGCCGACGGACCGCACCCCGCCGCCGCAAATCAACCACAACGTGGTTGTCCTCCCTACTTCGTAATAGTGCCGGGTTTCGCGGCCTTACGGCTCGCTAAACCCGGCGCTGTGTGATTATTGGACCGCTCCGCGGTCCGACGTCCCAGTCCTGGCGGACGCACCTTGGTGCGTCCCTACACTACGGAAGGTGCCTTTCTGACACGCTCTCAATATGCCACCTTGGCGACGGAATGACCATCGGTGACGATGTAGATGCCGCGTGCGGGGAGGCGGAGACGAGAGGAACCCTCGGCCACATCGCCTGAGGCGGCGAGGCGCCCGGCCACGTCGTAGACGCTGACGCGGCGGCCGGAGGTGAAGACGGCCAGGGTGCCGTCGGCGTCGACGTAGGCGCGCAGTGTCTCGGGAGCGTCGTCCATCACTCCGCCGACGCCGATGTACACGCCGCGCATCTGCACGTCGTCAATGTACAGGCGCTCGGAGTCGGAACCGGTCACGACCTTGAGCTGAAGGCGCAGGCCCGGACGGATGCTCTCGGCGATGTCGAAGCGCAGGGTGACGGCCGAGGAAGCCTCGAGGGTGGTGCCGGCCTGGCCGTTGCGGTCCTTGAGAATCACCCAGCCGCCCACGGACTCGTCGTAGTACTGCAGGCGGATGTTGCTGGTGCGGGCGGCGGAGTTGAACAGGCGCATGCTCACGGTCTCGACGTTGTCGACGGCACTGGTCTCCAGGGTACCCCCCTTGAGCAGGCCGGCGGCCCTGGTACCGCGGCAGAGGTCGGCGCCTGGGCTGTAGACGCCCCCCTTGGTGAAACTCCACTGGCAATACTTGCCCTGCACGTTCTTCGACGACGTGCCGCTGGTGGTCATGTCCTCGAAGTCCTCGACGTCCTTGCCTCCCAGGGCGCTGGTGCTGCGGAATGTGATGACGCCCTGCTCGTCCTCGGCGATCTCCTCGAGCTGTATGCCGACGGTGTTGATGTCGTTCCAGCCCGTCAGGCCCGGCTCTGTGAACGGACCGACGACGGTGACGTTGCCGGTGCCGGGGAAGGGATCGCCGCCGGAGTCCTTGATGGCCAGGCCCTTGCCGTCGGGGCAGGCACGCACCAGCTCGTAGTAGTTGTGGGAGGGGTCGGCGTTGATTGTGTTCTGGCTCCAGGGCTGGGTGGAGGTGGAGTCGACGCGAAAGATGAGCATGCCCTCGCCGGGCAGGTAGGCATTCCATTTGTTGCCGGTCTTGCGGCGGTTCTCGAGCAGGAAGTACTCCTTGGCGTGAGAGGTGTTGATGCGGTAGCCTGCGTTGGAGGCGTCGATGTCGCCGAGCGTCCAGGTGCCGGGGCCGGAGATCACCTTGGGCACGGCGAAGCCGCTCTGGTAGCGCTGCATCATGGAGTAGCCCACCGGGGTGCGGGCGTAGTTGTTGTAGCTGCCGCCGGCCATCACGGACCAGGCGCCGGGATCGACGCTCTGGCCGCCGGAGCCGCTATAGTCGGTGTCGTACTCGTCCATGAGGCCGAGCACGTGGCTGAACTCGTGGCAGATGGTGCCGATGCCGTCGATGCAGCTGAACATCCAGGTGCCGTAGAGCTCCGTGGAGCAGGCGTAGCGGCCCAGCCTGACGCCGTCGTAGCGGTTGGCGGGCATGGTGGAGGCGTGCGGCCACACGAGGCGGGAGTCATTGCCGGTGTTGTTGGAGCCGAAGCCTGCGAAGATGACGTAGAACATGTCGACGGTGCCGTCGCCGTCGGTGTCATACTGCGAGAAATCGATCTCGGAGTCGAGCTTGGAGCATGCCTCGTCGATGATGGAGCGGGCGTTGGCCGTCTGCTGCATGTCGTACTGGGTGCGGTTGACGGTGACGGGGCCGTAGACATCGAACGAGGGACTGAACAGGCCGTGGGAGTTGTCGAAGAAATAGTCGCGCACGGAGCCGGTGTATACCTGCCTGGCCGTGGAGCCGGAGGGGGTGAAGCCGGTGTAGTCGTGCTTGTTTATGATGTCGGTGACTATGGACTTGTAGTCGGGCTCGGTGAAGGAGCGGTCCTTATACTGCACCAGCAGCACGAGGCCCTTGAACTTCTTGTAGTCGTAGAGTCCGCGTGGGGAGCCGGGAGCCGAGAGCTGAGAGCTGAGAGTGCGGAGCTGCTTCTGGGCCGGGGTCGGCCCCGGCTGGAGCCACGTGGAGATGGTGGCGAGGTATTCGCGGTCGGCATCGGTGCGGGAGGCGGCGTCGCGTGCGGCGACCGCGCCAGGCACGAGGGAGCCGTCGGCAGAGAGCTCGGCGTAGCGCCACACCCCGTCGGCGTCCTGGAGCAGGGTGTAGCCGTCGGCTGTGGTGAGGAAGTTGTGGAACTCGTCGCCATGCAGACGGGCGGTGACGACGGTGCCGTCGGGTTGGAGCAGCCTGCCGGGCTCGGGGTTGGCCGGCACGGCAAGCGCCTGGGCGGCGCACAGCAGCAGCGCTGCCGGCAAGGATAAGAATAGTTTTTTCATTCGTTATTCTGTTCAGATTGTGTTTCCGGGTGCTCGTTCCGGCCCAGGCCGGAGCGAGGAGACGAAATGATTCGTGCCACAAAAGTAATACTTTTCCGCACACGGCACAAATTTTTTCGTCGGCGGAGACAAAATGGGACCATGGCCGGAAGGTACCGATATTTTTTGCATCATAATGTTTTTCAGTGGCAAAATGCGCAAAAACCGGGCAACTCCGGGCGCACATCTGAACAACCTGTATCAAAACCAGCTTCGCGGCTGGAAATATGATTAAAAATTATTGAGCCATATCGGCAAAACAGTACACCTATTTATATTTAAGTGGCCAATACGCGAAAATATGCCAATATCTTAAGATAGTATAAGAAAAATAGGCACGTTTTGCTTTTTTAACAATTGGCATGGCTCCATGTCGCACTTTCTTGCTCATTTTGATCGCCTCCTTTCCCGAAAGGGATAAGGACACGAACCGCAATAGATGCACTTTGACAGTCATTGAAATGGCATGAGGGTGTTGCAAAATCCGGCGAATCGCAGAACTGCACGCTGCGCCCGTACGCCGCCACCCCAACCGCATATTTTTTGCGTATTTTAACTTTGCGCGATGGCAAAATGCACAAAATCACCACCCATATAGGCAAGCATTCCGACTCTTACGACCTATTATCAGGCAAGCACATGGCATTTTGCAATCAAAAATATCTTCAACTTCCAAAAATCAGGTTTATTCCCACACCAATCTCCCCTCTTTCAATGCATTATTTGCCATTACCTTAAAGTAGTTTAAGAAATACTACCTTTTTTACACTTCTTAACATTTAAACTGATAAAAAACTTGATTTCTATATGTAACTTTGTGCGTCTTTTTTGCCTGTCGCAGGCACAGAGGCACCTACGAATCAACGTACCTTGACAGCAATAGGAATAGTATGGGCATATTGGCGGGGGAACCTCCGCAGCCCGTAAAAGAGTCCCGCCCCGGACAGGCATGTCGCAAAGCGCTCTGGCGTAACCTTGCAGCCCCCCCTTGGAACATGCTTCTTTTTCAGCGCGACACGCCGGCGGCCGAGGCTCACGCAAACTCCACAATCTCCCCCGGACGGCCCAAGCCACGCCCGGGCCGCCCGCCTTGCGCTGTTGACGTATATCACTGACTTCTGCCCCGGGGACAAACGGATTCACCCCCGGGATGCACCACAAGAATCCACATTGCTACAAAATGAGGAAAACCAACCTTGGCATCCTGACCGCCGCCCTGGCGCTCGCCGTAGCCGCCCCGCTCGGCGCCCGGCAGCCACTGACGGTCAAGACACAGAAAGCCGCAAGCGGACAGTCCACATCCGCACAGGCCAGTCCCCGAACATTGCTGGCGCCCGCCACCCAGGGCCGCGCCGACGACCGCACCGACGTACAGATCTCAGCGCAGGGCCTGGCCCCGGGCGGCACCCCCGACGCCTCTTTCGTCCCGGGTCGCCCCAACCGCGCATCCGACGTCCCACTCGACCTCCCATACATCAAGACGTTCCCCACCGAGGCATCAGTCCTCGAGGAGATGACAATCATCGACGCCGACAACGACGGCAACACCTGGGGCTGGGACAAGTACCAGAAATACGCCCGCCACAGCCACTCCAACCAGAACGCCTCCGCCGACGACTGGATCATCACCCCGCCCCTCAAGCTCAAGGCCGGCAAGGTCTACGAGTACTCGTCCCTAATCTCGGCAGGCAACCCCAACGCATTCCCCCCGACCGTGGAGATGCGCATCGGCACCGCCCCCACCGTGGCCGGAATGACACAGGAAATCGTCGCCAAGACACAGATCACCAAGTACGACACCTACTTCAAGGCCGAGTTCACCGTGCCCGCCGACGGCAACTACTACCTCGGCATCCACGCCTGCTCCGAGCAGTGGCTCGCGCTCATCAAGCTGATGAACATCAACGTCATCGGCGGCGCCGAGGCCGAGGGACCCGCCAAGGTCACCGACGCCCTTATAGAGCCAGACTATAGCGGACGCACCCGCAACGTCTCCATCTCCTTCAAGGCCCCCACCCAGACCGGCACCGGCAAGGCCCTGACCGAGATGACCAAGATCGACATCATGCGCAAGGGCATCGTCGTAAAGACCTTCGACAACCCCGCCCCCGGACAGGCCTACTCCTACACCGACAAGGTCGACGCCGACGGCGAGTACGCCTACAAGATCGTGCCCTACAACAGCGTCGGCATGGGCGGCGCCGTGGAGGCCACCGTGGAAGTAGGCACCAAGGGCAAGCCCGTGCCCTACCTCGAGGACTTCAAGACCGAAGCCGGCTTCGAGGCCCTCACCTTCGTCGACGCCAACAACGACGGCACATCCTTCTGGCACGCCACCGCCACCACACCTCCCTACGCCTGGCTCCACTACTCCGGCAAGGCCGACTCCTCCTCCGACGACTACCTCATCACCCCCGGCATCGCCCTTGAACCCGGCATCCGCTACCGCGTCAGCGCCGACGCATGGGGATACAACGAGGGCTTCGCCATGATGGTGGGCACGGCGCCCAAGGTCGACAGCCTCGTCAGCCACGTCAAGGTGCCCTACACTCGCCTCACCTCCGACATCACCAACTACTCCGGCGAGTTCACCGTGCCCGAGGCCGGCAACTACTTCATCGGCATCCACGTCCTCACCCCGGCCGGCGAGCGCTACGAGGACTTCCACGTCACCAACATCCGCATGGACCGCATGGGCGCCCTCAAGGGCCCCGGCAAGGTCACCGGCTTCAAGGCCATCGCCGACAAGGACGGACAGGCCAAGCTGACATTCAAGTTCAACGCCCCCACCGCCAACATGGACGGCTCCGCGCTCGACGCCATCACCAAGATCGAAGTCACCCGCGACGGCAACGTCGTCAAGACCTTCGAGGCCCCCGCCAAGGGCGAGGCCCTCGAATACACCGACGCCCCCGGCGAAGAGGGCGAGTACGCCTACGTCATCACCCCGTTCAACGAGGCCGGCGGCGGCGAAATAGCCGAATACCTCGGCTACGCAGGCCTCGACCTGCCCGCCGCCCCCGTCAACGTCAAGGCCACCGACCTCGGCGGCGGCAAGGTCAAAGTCACCTGGGACCCCGTAACCACCACCGCCCACGGCGCCGAGATTCCCACGCCCCCCATCTACGTGATCCTCGAAGGCGACGGCGTCAAGAGCGAACAGCTCGGCCAGACCACCAAGTGCGAGTACACCACCCAGGCTCTCAACGGCGAGCAGCAGCGCCGCGTGTTCTACAACATCTACCCCTTCAACAGCGCAAGCGAGCACGGCGACTTCGGCGCCAGCCAGGACCTCTTCATCGGCGACGCGTACACCCTCAGCTTCCTCGAGTCCTTCGCCGACGGACATCCCGCCTCACCCGTCGTGATCGACAACCTCATCTTCCAACCAGAATGGAGCCTCTGCACCGACGAGACCTTCTCCGACTTCGAATGCTCCGACGGCGACAACGGCTTCCTCGCACAGAAGGGATTCCCCTCCGGCAAGGGACGCCTCTCCACCGGCCGCATCACCCTGGCCAACACCATCTCCCCCACGCTCTCGTTCTACACCGCCAACATCAACGCCAGCGACTACCACAACGAGCTGGCAGTGTACGTCAACGAGTTCGGCACCGACACCTGGACCGAGGTCTTCAACAAGAAGATCCGCGAAGTAGTGCCCGCCCGCGGCTGGGGCCGCATCTCCATCGACCTCGCACAGTGGAAGGGCAAGGACATCCGCATCGGCTTCGTCCCCAAGTCCAACTACACCGACGACTCCCACGCCTCCTACTACGGCTGGACATTCATCGACGCCATCCGCGTCCATAACCTCACCAACCGAGACCTCGGCGCCAACATCGCCGCCAGCGCCGAGAGCGTAGAGACCGGCAACGACGTGGACTTCACCGTCATCGTCACCAACAACGGCGAGCAGCCCGCCGCCGCCTACCGCGTCGACCTCTACAAGAACGGCAAGGTTGTCGACTCCCTCAACGGCACCAACCTCGCCTCCGGCCGCAACGAGAAGTTCGTCTTCTCGCAGAGCTTCAACGTAGCCGACAGCAACACGTGCGACTTCTACGCAGTGGCAGTCCTCGAAAACGACGAGAACACCGCCGACAACACCTCCAAGACCGTCCGCGTGAGCGTCAACAAGCCCATCTACCCCACCATCGCCTCCATTAACGCCAAAGAGCGTGAGAGCGCCCGAGGAACCATAGACATCGAGTGGGCCGCCCCCACCCTCGACAACGTGCCCCCCGCACCCTACAAGGAGACATTCGAGAACGCCGAGACCGGCAACAAGACCGGCGTGAACGGCTGGACATTCGTTGACGTCGACGACGACTTCATCGGCGGCTTCCAGCAGTTCAACTTCCCCGGACTCACCAGCGACGGCACCTCCAAGGCATCCTTCTTCGTGGTAGACAAGAACTCCGCGGAGCTCGGCCAGTTCGCATCCCTGTTCGCCGGCAACGGCGGCTCGGCCAAGTCAATCGGCTCACTGCTCGGCTGGAGCGCCGACCCCGACGACTGGGCAGTGTCCCCCGAACTCTACGGCGGACCACAGTTCGTATCCTTCTACGCCAAGAACCTCCAGGACAACATGCCCGAACAGGTAGAGCTCTGGTGCTCCACCGGCTCCGCCGACACCAAGGACTTCACCTTCGTAGGCAAGTGGGGCATCACCAAGTCCACCTGGGAGAAAATCAGCGCATACCTGCCCAACGGCACCAAGCGCGTCGCCATCCGCCACAACTACCGCGGCGGCATCCTACAGGTCGACGACATCGAGTTCCGCCGCGCAGGCGACCAGCCCGAAAGCATCACCCTGAAAGGCTACAACATCTACCGCGACGGCGAGAAGCTCAACGACGCTCTCATCACCGACCGCAAGTATACCGACACCGGCCTCGAGCAGGGCGAGTACACCTACGCCGTCAACCCCGTCTATGACCGCGGCGAGGGCGACACCCGCTCCACCACCGTCTCAGCCCTGACGGTAGACGGCATCGACACCGACACCAACGTGGCCGTATTCGGCGCACAGGGCGCCATCGACATCATCGGCGCCGCAGGACAGACAGTGCGCATAGTCACCACCGACGGCCGCGCCGTCCACACCGGCACCGCCACCGAGTCCATGCGCATCAGCGCCCAGGCCGGCATCTACATCGTCAAGGTAGGCGCCCGCGCCTTCAAGGTAACCGTCAAGTAACACGTCCCCGGCGGCAGGGCTCTCTCCCCGCCCTGCCGCCCCTCCTCCACTCAAGACCGCACCACATTGCCCGGTGCCTCTCATCGCTACCCGCCTCTCCCCTCCTCACTATTGCACACAAACCACCCCGGCCACCGGCCGGAGATAAATTCTTTCTCATGTTACTTCCGGAGGGGACCCCACGTCCCTTCCGGATTTTTCATCCACACCCCACACCTTATAATATAAGGGTCAAGATAATTTAAGAGTCAAGCCGAAAACTGAGGGTGTGTCAAAATTCAAAATTTTGGTCAGATTGTAGGGCTGCACCCTGGTGCAGCCGCTGATAATCAATGAAGTAGAGCGGATGCACCGGGGTGCATCCCTACGATTCGCCGTATTTTGCAACACCCTCCTGTTTTATGAGGTGTCATACCCATTCCACGGCAAAATCGTGAAATGCACTGACATCTCGGCTTGACCCTAATATGACTATATAGCCATGATACACATATCGTTCCCACACGCCACCCATCCCCTACGCCGGCCCCTCCCGCCCCTGACGCACAGGCACAAAAAAAAGACGGACATCTTTCCCAAGATATCCGCCGCGTTGCGAATCAAATTTTCTACAAACCTAACATAAACGATTATTTAGTTCGATAAACCTAAAATGATTTTCACTCCCTTGAAATTTACCTATTATTACCTTCCTTGTATGTCAATTCCAATTTTTGACACTGCAAAATTACAACACACCGCACGCTCCGGCAAACGATACAAGAATCATATAGACGATTATTTAGATTAAAAAATATTATCTTATTGATTTACAGCTATTTACAAAGTTAAAATATAGAATTATATATAGACATATATATAGGGTATTCTATACATAATCCGGCTATTTACACCCTCCCGACACATCCCTCCGGCACAAAAAAACATAAGTCGCCAGGAAACTTCACCCTCCTGGACGTTATATAGACAGACAACCGGGGAGACTATGCCTCGGAGCGAGAGACCCTCTGATGTAGCGTAGCTTCGCCCGGACCGATGGAATACACGTAACCTCAATCATAATTGCTATGGACGACAGATTAACATACGAAGAGAAGAAGGAATTGCCGACGAGCGTATTCGGACTTCCCGAGCGCCGCGAATACCCGATGCCCGACGCCGCGCACGTGCGGGCCGCCGAAGCATATTTCCGCTACTGCCCAGAGGACCTCAGGCCCAAGCTGGCCCGCGCCATTCTGGACCGCGCACGCGAGTTCGGCGTCACCGTCACGAGCCCCATCGTCCTGGCATACGCCCAAGACTGACCCTCTCCCGCCCCCCTGATTCACCTATATATAATAACGTGAGTTCGGGATAACGATAGCCAACTCGGCGACTTTACAATCAGGCATGAAGCATCAGGCGGCCAATCATTGGTCGCCTGATTTTGCATGTCAGTATGTCGTTGTCTGATTTTGTGGATTCTTATCTCGAACTCGCGTTCCTAACCTTCTTAGCCTTCCTATATCGTAGCACTCCTAAAACGCCTACTCAGCGAAATAGCTCGCGGAGTATGTGGTGGGAGCGCACCGTGCCGAGTCCGGGCAGGTGCACGGCGTAGTAGTGGAGCAGGGCCTCGCAGACGAGGTAGCGGTCCTCGCCGCTCAGGCGCAGGGCATGGCTGTTGGCCAGTGTCAGACGCGCCAGCAGCGGCGGCAGGTCAGCATGGCGGGGCGGCAGGACGTCGCCGTGCGGGGGACGTATGGAGGTGTAGAGGCCGGAGCGCATGTCAAGCCACTGCTCCTCGCCGCTCCGGCGCGAAGTAAGGTCGGGAATGATGCCCGCCGGGGCGAGCATCTGCCACAGCAGCACGATGTGGAAGTTGGCCGTGCGGCGCGGGTCGGTCTCGGCATCGAGGTGCCGCAGGGCGGCGTATACGGCCTGCCACAGGGCCGGGTCGGGGGCCTGCTCACGCAGCAGGCGCCCCAGGAACTCGCCGACGAACATGGCCACGGCGCTCTTGAGGGGGTCGGCGCGCATGGCCGCGAAAGGCTCCAGCAGGCTGAAGCGCCACAGCCGTGCGAGCTCGCTGCCGGGGCGGTCGCTCACCTCTCCCTCGATGACGGACAGTGGCATCAGCGGCGGATTGGCGCCGCGCCTTCGCGGCCCCTTGGCAACGGGCACGGCCACGCTCAGTCGCCCGAGCTGCCGGGTGTAGAGCGTGGCTACGTCAGTGCGCTCGCTGTGGCGCACCAGTCCGAGCACGAGGGCGTCTATCTTCTGCCGCATAAGAACGTATTTCTATATGGTTACCTTCAAAAAAACACCCTATCGCCACTGACGGAGGGGTGCCTGGTCCGAAGACCTTTCACAACGACCGATGCAGACCGTTCAGGTCCTCAGGCCCGGTGTCGGCCCTTAAGCACTGTTGAGTACAACCATCTTCTCTATTACACAGGAACGCACGGGCCGTGCGTCCCTACAAGTCGGGTAAATCATCCCCGTAGGGCAAAAGAAAAGGGGTCGGTCTCGCAAGGCCGGCCCCTTTTACACAAAATTGTCCTATTATTGTGCAAGTCTTTTCGGTGGGATGGTGGTGGCGCGTTAGGCCCAGGAAGCCCAGGCGCCGTGGGCGTACGCCCCGTGTTACTTGCCGAGGCGGGCCTTGGCGCGGGCGATGTAGGCGTCCATGCCCATGCCGTAGCTGAACTCGGGGTAGTCGGCCTTGATCTGCTCGTAGATGTCAAGCGCGGACTGATACTTCTTCTGCGACTCGTAGATGTTGGCCTTCTTCATCATGATTCCGGGCACGATGGCGGGGTTGCCGTCGGCGCAGGAGATGGCCTTGTCGAAGGCGGAGATGGCCTTGTCAATCTGCTTGAGGTTGACGTAGCAGTCGCCGATGAGGCGGTCGACGGAGGCTTCGAGCACGGGCTCGTCGATGTCGGCCTTCTCCAGGTAGCGCACTGCCTCCTGGTACTTCTTCTGGGCATAGAGGCTCTCGCCGAGCTGGATGGCTGCCATGGCGCCGCCGTCGGAGCCGTTGTACTTGTCCGCCACCTTCCTGAGGTTGAGGTTGAGCACCGAGTCGCTCTGGGCCTGCATGCCCTCGACGTATGCCTTGGAGTAATCTTCCCACGACTTTTCGATGCGCGGGTTGCGGAAGAAGAAGATGTAGGAGCCTGCGAAGGCGAGCACCACTACGATGGCGCCCACTATCCACAGAATCACTTTCTTGTTTTCCTGGATTTTGCCGGCCTCGCGGGTGAGATGCTCGTTGAGGTTCTCTACCGCATTATGCTTTTCTTGCTGGTTGTCGTTGCTTGCCATATCTGATTGCTTGAATAGCGGGCCGCGTGCACGGCCCCTTTCAGGGTGCAAAGTTAATGAAATTTTCCGACCCGCGAAAATTTCCGGCCCGAAAATTGGGCCGGAATACAAAAAAATTGTAAATTCGCATCCCCGAACGGGGTCAGTGGTTAAAACTACGGTCATCGACATGAACAACTCTCAGCACATAGAGCAGCAGTTGCGGCTGGGCCAGCGGCTCAGCCAGCAGCAGGTGCGCTTTGTGCGCATGCTGGAGATGTCGGGGGCCGAGGCGGCCCAGGACGTTCGGCGGGAACTGGACGAGAACGAGGCGCTGGAGGTGGCCGACGACCAGCCTGCCGCCCCGCAGGACGAGGAACGGCCGGACACGGGATGGCTGCCGGTGGTGGCGCCGGGCTCCGGACGCACCATGCGCGGGGAATTCATCCAGCCGCCGGCCGACGACGAGAGTCTCTACGAGGCGCTGGAACGGCAGCTCGACACGCTCGGACTGCCTCCCGACGCGGACCGCACGGCCCGGTATATAATAGGCAACATCGACGCCAACGGCTACCTGCGGCGCTCTCCGCAGGCCATGGCCACGGACATGCTGCTGGGCGAGGACTTCGAGCCGACGCCGGAAGTGATGGAACAGGCGCTGGAGGCCGTGCGGTCGCTTGACCCGCCGGGGGTGGGGGCCGAGTCGCTGCGGCAGAGCATGGAGCTGCAGCTGCGACGCATGGCCCCCTCGACGGAGCGCGACGACGCCCTGCGCATCGTGGAGCGCCACTTCGACCGCCTGGCGGCGCGGCGTTTCTCGCAGCTGCGCCCGGACGCCGGCGACGACCCGACGCGGCTGGAACGTGCCCTGGCCCTGCTGAGACGGCTCAACCCAAAGCCGGGCGCCGCCTTTGGCGGCGAAAGGGCGGAGGCCACGTACGTGGAGCCGGACTTCCTGGTGGACGTCGGCGGCGACGACATACGGGTGTCGCTGGCGGGAAGCATCCCGGAGCTGGCGCTGTCGCAGAGTTTTGCGCAGGCTGTGAGGGACATGGACCGGCGCCGCGGGGCGGGCCGCGACCCGTACGTGGTGCAGCGCTTCAACGACGCGCGTGAGTACCTGCGCATCCTGGAGCGGCGGCAGCAGACGCTCATGGACGTGATGACGGCCATCGTGGACCTGCAGCGGCCCTATTTCCTGAGCCTTGGCGACGAAGTGCTGCTGCGTCCTATGGGGCTCAAGGACGTGGCCGCCCGGTCGGGCCTGGACGTGTCGGTGATCTCGCGCGCCACGAAGAACAAGTATGCGCAGATGCCGTGGGCCACGGTGCCTCTGCGCTTCTTCTTCAGCGAGGGCTTCTCCTCCGGCAATGAGGGCACGGTGGTGTCGGGGCGCGGCGTGGAGCAGGCCATCCGCAAGGCGGTGGAGGGCGAGGACAAGCGCCGACCGCTCAGCGACGAGGCCATCTGCAAGATTCTGCGCGCCGACGGCTACGATGTCAGCCGCCGCACCGTCAGCAAGTACCGCGACCGCCTGGGCATCCCGGCGGCCCGCCTGAGGGCGACGAGATAAGGAACATGGAGCGAAAAAAATGCAGGCGCACCGGGGTGCGTCCATGCAAGCGCCAAGGAACATTCTTACGACAGTAGAGGCCGCACCTTTGGAGTGCGACCTCTCTTATTACGGACAGGGCTGGACTGGCGGTGGAATCGGCGGGTGGCCGACCGAGTGTCAGTCGCCGGTGTACTTCTTCATTACCACGCAGGCGTTGTGTCCGCCGAAGCCGAAAGTGTTGCTCATGGCGGCGCGCACGGGGCGGCGCTGGGCCTCGTTGAAGGTGAAGTTGAGGTTGTAGTCGATCTCGGGGTCGAGGTCCTCGGGGTCGTGGTTGATCGTCGGGGGGATGACGTCCTCGTCGATGGCCTTGACGGTGAAAATGGCCTCGAGTGCTCCGGCGGCGCCGAGCAGGTGGCCGGTCATGGACTTGGTGGAGCTGAGGTTCAGCTTGTAGGCGTGGTCGCCGAAGACTTTGTGTATGGCCTTCTCCTCGCCGCTGTCGCCGACGGGCGTGGAGGTGCCGTGCAGGTTGATGTAGTCGATGTCCTCGGGCCTGAGACCTGCGTCGCGCAGGGCGTTCTCCATGACGAGGACGGCTCCGAGTCCTTCGGGGTGCGTGGCGGTGATGTGGTATGCGTCGGCGCTCATGCCGCCGCCCACTACTTCGGCGTAGATCTTGGCTCCGCGCGCCTTGGCGTGCTCAAGCTCTTCGAGCACGAGCGCGGCGGCACCCTCGCCGATAACGAACCCGTCTCGCGAGCCGGAGAAGGGGCGGGATGCCCCCTTGGGGTCGTCGTTGCGGGTGGAGAGGGCGCGCATGGAGTTGAAGCCTCCGACGCCGGCGGGGTAGATGGCGGCCTCGGCTCCGCCGGTGACGATGGCGTCGGCAAAGCCCAGGCGCACGTAGTTGAAGGCGTCGATGAAGGCGTTGTTTGAGGATGCGCAGGCGCTCACGGTGGCGAAGTTGGGCCCACGGAAGCCGTGGTCGATGCTGATCTGGCCGGCGGCGATGTCGGCGATCATCTTGGGAATGAAGAAGGGGTTGTAGCGGGGACCCTTTTCGGGCGCCTTGGCGTATTCGCCGGCTTCCTGCTCGAAGGTGTGGAGTCCGCCGATGCCTGCGGCGAAGATGACTCCGACGCGGTTGCGGTCGAGGTCTTCCTTGCCTTCTATTCCGCTGTCGGCGATGGCCTCGTCGGCGGCGCTCAGGGCGTACATGGCGTAGAGGTCGAGCGAGCGGGACTTCTTGCGGTCGAAGAGCTTCGAGGGGTCATAGTCCTTGACTTCGCAGGCGAACTGCGTCTTGAACAGGGAGGCGTCGAAATGGGTGATGGGGCCTGCTCCGCTGACGCCCTTGAGGGCGTTTTCCCAGGCAGTCTGCACGTCGTTGCCTATCGGAGTAACGGCACCCATGCCTGTTACTACCACTCTTTTCAATTCCATATCGTGAGGTTGGTGTTGTTTTGGTTGGTTTGGCCACCTGCATGAGGAGGCAGGGGCGCCAGATGGCGCGGGTCTGTGCCGGTGCGGGAGGCGGGATGGCCTGGCGCCGTAGGGACGCCGTAGGTGAGCACAAGGGTCACGACCTGGCCGCCGGGCACGGCCGAGAGGCTCGCGCACAGGGCGGAGCCTCTGGGGTTACCGGCGCTCGGGCCGGTATGCCGGGGTATGTTACTTCTTGGCGTTCTCGATGTAGGAGATGGCGTCACCGACGGTGGTGATCTTCTCGGCCTCCTCGTCGGGAATCTTGAGGTCGAACTCCTTCTCGAACTCCATGATGAGCTCTACGGTGTCGAGGGAATCGGCGCCCAGGTCCTTGGTGAACTCTGCGGTGGGGGTTACCTCGTTCTCGTCTACGCCGAGCTTGTCGACGATGATGGCTTTTACTTTGTCTGCTATTTCTGACATATCAGTGAGCAATTAGGGTGTTTTTGTTCTTTTCGTTTTTTTAGACTGCAAAGTAAGCTATAATTTTTGAGACTGGAAAATTTTCAGGGGTAAAAAGCGCATTTTTTTGCACAGTTTTTTGAATGTGTGCATGAAACGCCCTACTTTTCGTCCTGTTTAGCGCACACATTGTGCCGTATGGGGCTTTTCGCGTTATTGTTCAATCTCTTTTACGGCCCGGAGGTAGGCACCCGGCATGGAGGCGGAATCGAGGGGCAAAAGCACCCGGTCGCCGACCATATAATGTATGCGGCCGCGGCTGTCGCGGGCGGGTCGGGAGAGCGCCGTGGTGTCGCTCTCGGCGGCCTTCTGCATGAATTTGCCGGCGAACCAGCGGCACTCCTCCACCAGGTTGATGCGGTGATGCTGCTCAAGCCGCATGGAGTGCATGGCGCGGTCACGGCGGAAGCCGGGGCGGCCGAAGCTGACGTGGTAGTCGGAGAAGGTGCCGGTGATGTTCACCCCGAAGTGCCACGGTATGGGCGAGTGGAGCACCGAGATATGGTAATAGAGATTGCCGGCGAAGTCATTCTCTCCCATGAAGGAGAGCTTGTAGCGGTTCAGCTCGAGGATGAAGGGATAGAGTTCGAACTGGTTGTCGTGTATGGTGGCGTGCACGTTGATGTTGCGGATGGCCAGGTCATTGCGGGTGTGGATGAGCAGATAGCGGCAGACATGACGGATGAAGCGGTTCTGACGCACCATCAGGTCGCGCCCCTGCGCCCTGACCTCGGCCGTGAGCGACGGCAGCTCCATAATCATGTCCGGGAAGAGGCGGAAGCTCCCCGCGGCCTCCACCGACACGTTGCCACTCAGGTTCTTCATCTCGGGCATCATCTCCAGCAGGGTGTGGAAACGCTGAAAGAAGGTGACTACGTTGATGGTGTCAAGTGCCACCGAGCAGCTCACGCCCAGCTTGTCGGCCGAGGCGGCGACGTAGGTGGCGTTGGCGTGTGCCGAACCGAAGTCAGTGTGGGCGCGGACGGTGTCGAGTCGGAAGATGCCGTCGCGCAGACTCATGCGTGAGGCCACGTCGAGCACCCGCAGGTTGGTGTATGTACATTCCCTTGCATTCAGGCCGACATCGGCCCGCAGCCAGCGGGGCAGCAGCAACGGCCGGAAGTCGGAGGGTTCCGGTCCGGTGTCGATCGGTGCAGCCGGTGGCACCGGAGTATGCGTATAGGCGGCCCGCAGAAGCTGCCCGGCACGGCGCGTGCCGGCAACCTGATTGATGTTGACGGTATCTATGTCGAGCTGCAGCTTCACAGAGCAGGGGCGTGCGTGGTTGCCGTGGAAGAGGGAAAAGAAATTGGACACCGCTCCGCTCAGGCGCAGGGCATTGTGTTGCGAGCGGGCCGAGAGGGTGCGCAGGCGCAGAGAGTCGGGCGAGAAGTCGGCGGCGAGGCGGTTTAGGTGTGCCACGGCCGGATAATCCATAGCCAGGAACTTGCCCCCGGCCGCATCCACGCTGCCGCGCGGGCTGAGCAGGGTAAGCCACTGTTCTGCAGTCTTGCGGCCATGCAGGGGGAAGAGGCGCGAGAAGTCGGCGGCGGCGCGGGCGCCCAGAGTTTCTAGCCGCGCGAAGGCCACCGGGTCGGCATAGCGCAGGGAGCTGCCCGAAACGGAGGCGGTGATATGCTGATTGCGCATGTCGGCCTTCACGCCCAGACGACGCAGCGAAATGTCGGAAGAGTCGGCGGCAAGGGAGCAGGAGGCCGAGGCGGCGAGCACCTGTGCCGTCAGAGGCAGACGTGACCATTGCTCGCCCCGCAGCAGCCCGAGGGGCGTGGAGCCGCTGACTTGCAGGCCCTTGCCGCGCACGTCGTAGCCGGAGCCGCTCACTGCCAGGTCGGCGATGGTGCTTTTCACATTGATTATTGCGTCGGGGCCGGGTCGGGGGGTGCCGATGTCGAGGATCAGCCCGCGGGCGAGGATGTCGCAGCCGGTAGCCGTCTTAAGGCTCAGGTTACGGACGTCTGCGCGGAGGTCGAGGCGGTGGCTCTTCTGGCCGAATGTCAGCAGGGCACCCCCTCCGGTCAGGCGCAGTCCGGAGCCTTGCGGAGAATAGGAGGCGCCGTGCAGGGTGGCGCTCCCAGACACTGGAATCTCGCCCGGACGCCCGGAAGTGAGCAAATCCAGCGGGAAGCGGGTGTCGATGCGGGTGTGGAAGTGTCCCTTCAGGCCGAGCCGCCCGAGCATGGGGAGGAGAGAGGGGAGCTTGCCGAAGTCGGCGTCCGCCTCCACGTCGGCGCGTATTTCGGGGCGCGAGAAGAGGCGCGTCACGTCGCCGTGAAGCACAACGTCCACCCCGGCTCCGGCCAGCGAGAGCGAATCTATGTGAAAGCGCGAGGCATCGATATCCTTGCCGTCGAAGATGAGACGGGCCTTCATGCCGACATTATGCACTCGCACCTCTCCGGCGCGCCCCAGGGAGTAGCTGAGCCACGAGTCGGGCACGTGGAAGTCCACTCGGAAGCTGGGCAGAGACTCCGACGAGAACTTATACGGCGCGGTGAGGCGTACGGTGGCCTCCAGAGTGGCGTTGGAACGGATGTACTGCAGGTGGGGGAGCCAGTCGGCCGGCAGGTACTCGAACAGGCGCATCAAGTCGAAGGGGCTGACCGAATAGCGCATGGCCGTAAGGCGCGAGTTGTTTTCGCCCAGCTCCATGCTCAGGTCGACCTGAGAACGGACATTCCCGAGGGCTATGTTATACCTGTCGAAATGGACTCGGAAGGGGTGAAAACCGACATCCACTGTTCCGGAAAAGGAGAAGGGGAAGCAGTGCAGCAGGCGCAGTCGCTCCACCGTCAGCCCGAAGTCCCCCGCCAGTTCCAGGCGGTACGAGTCCTTGCGCCGCTCGCGCATGAAGGCGCGGTCGAGGTTTATCCGCGCCGAGGCGCGGGTGGCGGCGCTGTAATAGGTGATGGGCCTCAGCTCGGAGAAGAGAATCTCGCCCGCCTCGAAGCGGGGCATGACGAAAGGCTTGTCCGGGGCCATGGCCGGCAGGATGTTGTAGTTGTTGACCGAATCGTCGTATGCCACCAGGTTCAGGCGCAGGCCGCTGACGTGCAGGCGCTTCAGGGAGATGCGGTCGTTGATGAGCTTGAGCGGGTTGATGGAGCCGCGCAAGGAGATGAAGGAGGCCAAGGTGTCGCAGTCGGCGGGGAGTTTGGCACGCTGTTCGGGGCTGAGACGGCGCAGGCGGCGGCTGATGATGACGGCGCTGTCGACTTCGAGGTTGAAATGCGGGAAGGTGCTCCAGATGGTGAACGAGATGCGCCTGACCTGAATGTCGGCATCGAGGTAGCGGCCGGCATAGTCGGAGGCTATCTCGGCCAGGCGGCGGGGAGTGAGGTAGAGGTTCAGCGCCACGCACAGCAGCACACATAGAAGCAGCAGGGCGCCGACTGTCCGGGCCAGAGCCTTGAGCAGCCGTTTCCAGAAGGGTCGGCGGGGAGTGTCTGTTTCCATAAGGTGCTATTGAGGCTATTTAGCTATGGTAGCTATTTTAGCGGAGTCACCGACGAGGAGGAGAGCGCGTCGGCGGGGGCCTGGCTCCGCTCGTAGACGAAATAGGCGCCCACTATCTTGTGCAGCAGGAGCAGGACCACGCCGTAGCAGGCCAGCAGAACGGCCAGGTCCCAGCGCAGCGGGAAGAGGGCGTGCATGTGGCCGCCACCCAGCTGCAGGCCGAAGATTATCCAGAACAGGGCCTGGACGCAAAGGCACAGCGTACACCAGCTGTGCAGGCGCCAGTGCTGCGTGTAGACGCTCCAGACGGTATAGGGCAGACAGAGAATGCTGATATAGGCAAGGTAGTTGCAGGTGGCAGGATGCAGCAGCAGAGCGCCGAGGCTGACGGTGAAGAAGGTCAGCCCTATCTCGCTCCAGTGGAAGAGGCCGAGAAACATTCCCTGATGGGAGTTGATGACGGTGTTGCAGCCGTGGGGCTGAATCATGGAGCAGATGGCCTCGGCCGATTGGCTGTTGACATTGTTCTGCTTTAGCGTCAGCAGCCACGACACCACTGTGCCGCCAATGTAGCAGGCCGTCAGCAGGGTCATGGGCCAGGAGGCGTATATGCGGTTGGACACGAAGAAGAAAGCGCACAGGGCCGCGAGCAGAATCCAGAAAGCGTAGCGTTCGGCCACCAAGGCGGCATGGTGGAAACAGTGCTTGCGCCAGTCGGGCTCGGCGCTGTCCGGGGTGACGGCGGCCGTCAGGGCCTCGCCGCTCCAGCTCTTCAGGAAGTCGGCGGCGGGCGCGGAGGCGTTGCCGTGCGGGGTGATATAGCTGATGCGGTCGGCCGACACGGCGGTGACGATGCGGGGCGAGCCGTCGGCCATGCGCGTCACAAAGGGTGTGCGCAATGACTCCAGAGACTGCGCGTCGGGGTGCGGGGCCTTGGTCACCTCACGTTTGACGCGGTACTCGTACAGCAAATCCTGAAAGGCCACGAAGCCCAGCTTGGGCGGGTACGACTTATATTGCTGATTGGAGTAGGTGGCCGTGTGGGGGACGCCGAGCATTTTCAGATATGTGGTAAAGAGTGTGGGGCAAGCCATGTGCGTAGTGTTTTTCTTAGTTAAAAACACTGTTGAAGGACAAAAAGTTGGAAGATAATCCCCTGTTCATTTGCACGTTATTATGAAAAGCTGTAACTTTGCATTTAGCGGGGCTGCGGACCCGAATCCTTGCCCCACCGGCCCGAAACCATGAAGAAGATTTGGATAATACGCTGTGTGCTTGCCGCGGCCTTTCTGGTCTGCGCGGTGCTATGCTTCGTGCTCGGCGAGGAGAAGACGCCGGCGGCTCTCGCCGCCACACGGCGGCTTCAGATAGTGCCGATGTACCTTGCGGAAGGGGCTGGCGTGATAGCCGTGTGGCTGCTCATAACGCTGGTGTGGGGACGCATCTACTGCTCCACGGTGTGCCCGGTGGGGACCTTGCAGGACGTGATGCTGCATGTGCGGCGGCGAATCCCGGCGCTCAACAGGCCGTTTCGCTACACCCGCCCGCAACGTATGCGGCACCACGTGCTGATTGTCTACGTGGCTTGCCTGGTGCTGGGGCTGGGCGTGATCCCGCTGGTGCTTGAGCCGTGGTTCATGACCGGCAACATGGTGCAGGCGGCGGGGCTGCACGGACACGGGCTGTGGGCGAAGTGCGGCTACTCGGCGCTGTGGGGGGTGATATGGGGAGCGGTGTCGCTGGCGATACTGCTGCCGTGGGCGCTGCTGCGGGGCCGCGAGTTCTGCAACACGGTGTGCCCGCTGGGTACCGTGATGGGGTACCTGAGCCGGCGGAGCGCCTTCCAAATCGTCATCGACGGCGACCGTTGCACCAGCTGCATGCGCTGCCAGGACAACTGCCGTGCGTCGTGCATCAAGGTGGTGAGCCGATACGTGGACAACTCGCGGTGCGTGCGGTGCCTGGAGTGCGTGGCCAAATGCCCGGAACAGGCCATCCGCTACACGCAGGACCGGCAGCGCCCGGCCACGCCGCTGTTCACCCGCATCAGGCGCTCCCCCGGCGCCTGAGTGGGCGTCATTCCGTTTTTTATTCCGTTTATATATTTCCGATATCAGGCAGGCGGACGCACCAGGGTGCGTCCCTACAAGTCGAAACTATAATCGATGAGAGGGATGCCGGAAAGGGTGCAGATGCGCCTTTATGCCGCCCCCTCAAACCTTGGGGAGGTCGATGCGGAATGTGGTGCCGCGGCCCGGCTCGGAGCGGAGCACGTAGATGCGGCCGCCGTGGTATTCCTCGATGATGCGCTTGACTAATGTCAGGCCGAGGCCCCAGCCGCGCTTCTTGGTGGTATAGCCGGGGCGGAAGACGGTCTTAAAGTTCTTGCGGGGTATGCCTCGGCCGGTGTCGGAGACTTCCACCCATACCTTCTTGTCGTCGGCGCCGGTGGTGATGTCGATGCGTCCGGCGCCCTCCATGGCGTCGACAGCGTTCTTGGTGAGGTTCTCCATGACCCACTCGAAAAGGGACATGGATAGGTTGACGGGGTAGTCGTCGGGCCCGAAGTCGAGGTTTATGGAGACTTTGCCGCTCACGCGAGAGCGCATGTATTCGAGTGAGCGCGTGATGGCGGCGTTGAGGTATTCGAGCTTCAGCTCAGGCACGGAGCCGATCTTGGAGAATCGGTCGGCGATGGTCGAGAGTCGGCGGACGTCCTTGTCCATTTCGGTGGCGGCCTCCTCGGTGGCGTCGCGGTCCCCCTCCGCCACGCGGAGATAGTCGGTCCAGGCCATCAGGGAGGAGATGGGGGTGCCGAGCTGGTGGGCGGTCTCCTTGCTCAGGCCCACCCATACGCGGTTCTGCTCGGCGCGCTTGGTGTAGACGACGGCGCTGTAGAGGATGAGCACGAGCAGGATCATGACCACGAGCTGGACGTAGGGGTAGTAGCTGAGGCGGCGCAGCAGGATGGAGTCCTCGTAGAATATGTACTGGACATCGATGCCGACGCGCAGGGGTATGAAATGCTGGTTGGTTGCGGCCACCTGTGCGAGGGGCCGGTCGCCGGCGGCGGAGCTCAGGCGCTTGTCGAGCCAGTGCTGGTTGCGGGGAGAGAGCTGGTCGTAACTGTAGGTGTCGGCCGACACGGGCTCGGGGAACTCGTAGTTGCGGAACTGGAGGATGTGACGGGCGGTGTCGGTGACCATCACGGGGATGGTGTTGTTCTGGGATATGATGCTGAGGAGGAACTCGATATCCTCGTCGGGCTGTGCGAGGGCGAGCTTCTCGGTGGCCTGCGCCCAGATGTGCATTCGTTCGCGCTCCTGCTTGGCGAGGTCCTTGACCAGTGAGTTGGAGATGAGCACGAAGGCGACGATGGCCCCGACGGCGAGTATGAGGAGGAGCATCCGGCCGAGGCGGCGGTTGTCTATGAGCTTGCGCAGGCGTGTCATGCTTGTGTGTGCTGAAGGATGTATCGGGCCACGGCATCGTCGGCGTGGTGGCCTATAACCTTGTCGGCCAGGGCCCTGACCTGCGGGATGGCGTTTTCGGGGGCGATGGCGACGTCGGCGGAGCGGAGCATGGAGAGGTCGTTGACATTGTCGCCGAAGACGACCGTCCGGTCTACGCCGAGGTCGCGTGCGAGCCGGCGGACGGCGTTGGCCTTGGTGGCGTCGGGGGCAAAGATCTCGAGCGTGCCGAGGCCGCGGCTGATGTTGTTGGGGTCGCCGTCGATGTAGTGGAGGGCGTTGACGCCGGGTGCGACTTTCTCGATTTCGGGGTAGAAGGCCTCGAGGCGCTCCATGGGCTGGAGGGAGTAGAAGAGGACGACGTCGGCGGGGTCCGGGAGGGGTCCGGCCCAGGGGTCGCCGGATTCGGAGATGTCGAACTCGACGCGCTTGTAGGGGGTGTGCTCGCGCCAGGCGATGAACTCTTTCTCGGGTTCTGTCATGGGGCCGACGCGGTAGATGTGTATGAGATTGTCGGTCAGGGTGTAGATGAACGCGGGGTACCGACAGCGTAGCATGGCCTGGATGATGGCCCGGGCAAGGTGTGCGGGGAAGTGGCAGACATGGCTGTAGAGGCCTGTGCGTGGGTTCCAGCGGGCGGCGCCGGTCATGACGATGGCGTCGAGGCGCATGTCGATGCCCTGGAGAATGGCGGAGACGGTGGCGGGGGTGCGGGCGGTGGCGATGGTGAACAGGGCGCCGGCGGCGATGGCTTCGTTGAGCATGCGGCGGCTGACGGGGCTTACCTGCGCCCTGGCATCCATCAGGGTGCCGTCCAGGTCACTGACGTAGAGAGTCTTCATTTTACTTTGTGGCGCTTGCCGGGACGGCCGTCGGGGAGGATATCGGTCCACTCGACGTCGCTGACCTGCTCCTCTACCTGGACGCGGGCGGAAGCGCCGGGGGTGCGGAAGCTGGCGTCGACGTCGGTGTCGCTGCTGTAGGTGCGCACTTCGGTGAAGTGGACGTCCTCGGCGTATTCGGGAGGTATGATGTGCTCCTGGCGCGAACGGGGGCGCCGGCGGCTGGCGCGTTCATAGACCTCCCGGCGGCCAGGCTGCTCGGACTCGGCCTGTGCCTGCTGCCGGCGTGCCTGCTTCTGCATGTGGCGCATCATGCGCCGCGCCACCCACATCTGCACTTTCTCGGGATGGCGGCGAAGCCAGACGACCACCAGGTACGCCACCACCAGCAGTATTATTAATGCGTATCCCATCACTTGCGTATTTTTGCCTGGAGCGCGGCGGAGAGTGCGACGTAGAAGACGATGGTCCACATGAGCCCGGCCACGCCGGCGCAGAGCACGAGCAGCGGGGCGGCGGCGATGAGGGTCCAGCGGTGTGCGTTGCCGCGCCAGCCCCAGGTCCTGAACTTGAGGGTGAACAGGCGCAGGGGGCTGACCATGAGCCAGGAGAAGAGGAGGAGGCAGGCCAGGGTCAGCCACGTCGGCATCATTCCCATGTCGGCGTACCAGGCGGCGAAGCCGACCCAGAAGATGGCGTTGGCGGGTATGGGGAGGCCTGTGAAGGCGGAGTTGTCCTCGGGCGCTACGTTGAAGCGTGCCAGGCGGAGTGCGCCGCAGACGGCTATGAGGGGCGTGCACCAGGCCAGCCAGGGGGCGCCGCCGTTGAGCAGGATGACCTGGGCGGTGATGACGGCGGGCGCGAGGCCGAAGCTGACGAGGTCGCACAGGGAGTCGAGTTCCTTGCCGAGCGGCGAGTAGGCGCGGAGGGCGCGCGCGGCGAGGCCGTCGCAGAAGTCGGCCACGGCGGCCACGCCGACCAGGATCCACGCCCACTGCAGCGCCGTCAGGCCCCACCAGGGAGCGTTGCCGTGCAGGGCTGCCAGGACGGCGAAAGTGCCCGAGACTACGTTCAGGCACGTGATGGCGTTGGGTATGTTGCGCTTTATGCAGTTCATTTCATCAATCTTTAATGTACAATGTAAAGCATCGTCGGCAATTACTTACCGGTGGCTTGGCCCTGTACATTGCAATTGTCCTTGAGGCGCGCCAGGGGTGTGATGTCGCCGCGTGTGCGGTCGCCGATGCGTACCAGTATAACGCTGTCGAGGGGGAGATAGATGTCGACGCGCGATCCGAACTTGATGAATCCCAGGTGCTGGTCGATGTCGGCCTCTGCTCCCCGGCGAGCGTATGTGACGATGCGTCGTGCCATGGCTCCGGCCACCTGGCGCACCGTCAGGCGGCGTCCGCAGTCGGCGAGGATGCCGATGGTGGAGCGCTCGTTCTCGGTGCTGGCCTTGGGGAGGTACGCCGACAGGAAGCGCCCGGAGTGGTGCTTGACGTACTCGACCTTGCCCTGGGCCGGAAACCAGTTGGCGTGCACATTGAGAGGCGACATGAAGACGCTGACCATGATGGCGCGGGAGTGGAGGTACTCGTTCTCGTCTACTTCCTCGATGGCGACTACCTTGCCGTCGACCGAGGAGATGACCATGCCGTCCCTCTCGCCCTGGTAGTGGCGGGCCGGGCAGCGGAAGAAGTTGAAGACGAAACCATAGACGACGGCGGAGATGGCCGTGCAGATGGGCGCCAGCCAGGTCTGCGGGGGCAGGAAGAGCCAGGCGGGGACGTTGACGGCGACGAGCATGAGCGCCAGGAGCACCAGGATGTTGGTGCCCTCGTGGTGGATCTTGATTTTGATGTGCCTGTGCTTCATGTTCGGCTCTGCGGGTACAATTCGCCGCAAAGATAGCAAAAAATTCTGATATGGCGTTTATATCAGCTTACGCCTTTTGTCTACTTTTGTCTATATGATGGTTAATGTTTTAAATAGCCAGATCCAAAGGAAGATCACTGATATCTTTCAATCTTTTCCCTTCAATTAAAATATTCATGAGTTCAATTGAATCTTCCGCTCCTGTTTGTTTGACCGCTTCAATCAACTCGTAAAGAGCAAAGTGATACAGACAATCTATATCTCCTGTCCCCAAAGCCAATGACGCCAGTCTTGACGGCAACGGCTCACCAGTAATAACTGCAATATGAGGAAGGTGTCCCTTACGATTCCTAATCAGCCCCAATGCTTCTGTCCTGCTGTTTTGAGCTCTGTCGCTCCTCATGGTCCATTTTGCGGAAATGGAAGCATGCAGTATAGGCAGTTTATTATCCCTCAACCTTATGCTGGCATATGTCGATACCTCATCACTGACGATTTTAACCGGAGTGTTTATGAACTCATCGGTTTCCGGTTCCCGAAATATAACAATATCCGGTGCGACCATATAGTCGTTGCCAAGGCTTGAAGCAAGTTTTATGTCACTCCTCGTCAGATTTGAAAGATATTCCAAGTGCTCATACTGTACGAAAGAAGATGTCTTAATCGAATTCCGATTTCCTAATTTTTCCACATGCCATTTGCCCGGTCGCAATTTTTGAAGACATATAAAAGTGTTGACTAAAAAATCAACATTTACTGTCTCGAATTTAGTGCCTGATGTCTGCCCTTGACATTTTTCATGTTCTTCAGCCATCAGCGCACTTGCAATTTTTAACGCAATTTCTTTGGACAGTCTTGACGACTTATCCGCATTACTGGGAATTCCTTTGGCATCAATCGTAAGAATTCCTCTTTCAATAATGTTTCTATGATATTGTTTTCTTGCCTTTTCTATCAATGCATTCATTATATTCGAGTACTTTAATTATTTGTTGACCGACAGCCTTTGCCACAGGTGGAGGAAACGCATTTCCTATCATGCGACATGCCGATGTCTTCTTATTGCCGAAATCCCAATCATCCGGAAATCCTTGAATCCTTGCAAGCATTCTTGGCGTCAACCTCGGCATTCCTTCAAAATCAGGTAGAGGAGCATGGTTCGCCACACCCTTGCCGTCAACCCCCATCTCAGCCCAGGCACGTTTTGCTCTTGTTGGTCCAAGATCAGGCCCTCCGTGCTTTTTGCTTCCACCCACTAATGTGGGAGCAATGTTATTGGCCTTATCCCTCCATTCATTCACGCCATTCCACCCGTTTGCCGCCATCAGGTCATATAAAAGTTCTCCAATCGGCACTATGGCTTGTTCTGATTTTACAGGGAACGTGAAAACATCCTCCAAATCCGTTCTGATACCTACAAACACGACTCTTGGCCGGAGTTGTGATACACCAAAGTCCGATGCATGAAGAAGTTTTACATGCACGTTATAACCCAATGAATTTAACCTATGTATTATCGATTCTCTATAATCATCAAATTTTGAATCAAGAAGACCTCTGACATTCTCAACCATCACAGTTTTAGGCATGATTTCTTTTGCCAGCCGCAATATTTCCGGAAATAAATCTCGTTCATCTTCTTGACCCAACTTTTTGCCCGCTATACTAAACGGTGGGCATGGCACTCCACCTGCCAACAAGTCTATTTCTCCTCTATATTGTTTAGCGCTTACATCACGCACATCTTTGCATTCAACATCCCAGCAAGGTCTGTTTTGTTTCAGACAAGAACAATAGTCCGCTTCATATTCAATCAGTTTTACATGACGAAAACCGGCTTGTTCCAAGCCCAACGCTTGTCCACCGGCTCCAGCACAAATCTCATACGAACTAAACATTTTACAAAGTTAATAATAATTTTGAAAACGCCATATCTAACCAACCATGCCATAAGTTTAAAAGGCGAGCTATAAGTAAGTTCCAAAAATTAGTTTATACTTGTTCGTGAGAGTTTTCAAAATCAGGCTTATGTAATTCTTATCACTTACTGAGGGTCAATAAGCCCAATGGCGCCAATAGGCTGCCTCGCCGCTGCATATTCGCCCTATCCTATCTCGCAAATGCCGAGGAAGCGGGCAGTGTTGGCGGCTATCATGGCAGTGTACTCGGCCGCGGGGATGCCGAGGGCCCGGGCCTGCAAGGCCAGGATCTGCTGTATCGTAAGCCGCGAGTCGTCGGTCTCGGCGAGGATGCGGTCGCGCGGCATGGCTCGCAGGGCGGCGGGGTTGAAGCGCTCGCCGAAGCTGAGCCAGAGTCCGGCGCGCAGGTACATCTGTGCCACGGTGGGCTTGCCGCGGAAGCCGTGGATGGCCCAGGGGCGTGTGGCGGCGAGATCGGTGCGCACGCCGATGATGGTGTCGGCGGCCTTGACGGCGTGTATCACCAGGGGCTTACCGATGGTCTCGGAGATTTCCACCTGGCGCTTGAACTGCAACAGCTGGCGGTAGAGGGGTGCGCCCCGACCGGGGTCGACGCCGCATTCGCCGATGGCGGCTACGCAGGGCCGTGCGGCGAGCTGCCGCACACGGTCGAGGATGGCGTCGGCATCGGGGGAGTCGCTGTGCCAGGGATGCAGACCCAGGGAGCAGGACTGGCCGTCGAGGGGCCGGAAGCCGGGCTGCGGCTCCTCGCTGACGACGCCCTGCGGGTAGGGAGCGGCACGGTGGCTGTGGATGTCGAGTAGCATAGTATCAATCGCTATAATGGTGGTCAAGACACGCCTCACGGCACGGGGTCGTAGCCGCTGCCGCCCCAGGGATGGCAGCGGAGAATGCGGCGCAGGGCGAGCCAGAGGCCGCGTAAGGGTCCGTGGCGGCGGATGGCCTCGATGGCGTACTGGCTGCAGGTGGGGGTGAAGCGGCACGAGGACGGCAGCAGCGGCGAGATGCACAGCTGGTAGAGGCGTATGGGCAGAATCAGCAGCCACCCTATGAGACGGCCGAGGGTCTTCATTGGGGGAGTTCGAGCTTGGAGCAGAGGGCGTCGAAGAGCTTGCCCAGGCGCTCGCTGATCTTGGCCTGGGACTCTATCTCGGAGGAGATATACACTACGGCCAGGGAGAGTGTGGCGATGTCGGGGCGCTTGCTCACGCGTGCCTCGAAGGCGGGGAGGAGGTGCCGGTAGGCGTCGCGGACGCGTCGGCGCAACAGGACTCGGTCCACGGCCCGGCGCTGCTTGCGCTTGGGAATGGAGACGAGCAGCTGAACCTTGCCGACGGTCACGGAGCTTCCGCGGGGCAGGACGTGCGCCATGTCGTCGGCGCCGGCGGCGCGCCACACCAGCCGCAGCGGGTAGGCGTACTCGCTCTTGCCTTTGGCGAACAGGGGGTCGACAAGGCTCTTGAGCCTGAGCCGGCAGGGCTTGGGCAGCTTGTACCGCACCGAGGTCTGCTCCATCAGTTCCTGGCGAGTGACTGCACCACCCGGGGGCCGAGGGGCTGGAGCGTCTCGGGCTCGGTGACGACGAGTGTGACGAGCTTGTTGCCGTCGCGCAGCAATGCGTAGGTGACGAGGAGGTCGCCGCGGCGGTCGGTGACCATGTGTCCGTCGAACCCGGCGTCCCTGACTTCCTTGAGCTTGTCGGGGTCGAGACGCAGGGACTTGGCGCCGTTGGCTGCCAGGTCGCGGAGCTTGCGTGCCTTGCCGTCGACTACCATTGCCACGAGGCGGAAGGTGGTGCCGGGGAGCATGGCCTGGTATGTGCCGTTGGCCGGCGGAGTGGACAAGAGCCCGGCGGGGGCGGAGACTTTGTAGGCGCCGAAGTCGAACTGTGAGTCGAGCGCCGGGGCTGCCGGCGTGTCGGCCACGCTGTCGGCGGGGATCTCGGTCTGGGCGCGGCCGGTGACGACGACCGCCACCAGCAGTGCGAGTATGGTGAGTAGTTTCTTCATATCTGTTTCCTTGGTTCTATTCTATAACGTTCCTTGCTCGATAAGGGTTGCGACGCGGTCGATGACGGCGTCCTCGCGGCTCTTCCCGGGGTTGAAGCCCACCTTCATGTTCATGCCGAAGAATCGGCCGAATGTCTGCCAGAATCCCGCGCGGAAGCTGCCCAGGAAGGCTTTTACTATATTGTACGAGGACTGGTTGGTCTCGCGGTTGATGAGCTTGAGGAGGACTTTGCCCTGCCCCTTGGTGAAAGACTTGATGACGGGCTTGTAGCGGTTGAATATGTCCTTCTCCAGGCGCTTGAGGTGCTCCTGGCGCTGCCGGGCGTCGGGGATGGTCTGTATATACTCGTAGGTCTCAACCAGGGTAGAGTAGGCGAGCTTGGCGTAGGGGAGGGTCTTGCGGACGTCACGCACGGTGCGCCAGTAGAACTCCTCGTCTTTCTTATTGCGGAACTTGAGGGGGGCGTAGACGTAGAAGTCCTTGAAGACGGTCATGCGCACGGAGTCGCCGTACTTATCCACGAAGTGGTAGTATCCCTTGTATGGGCTGGGGACGACTTCGGCCTGGCCGTCTTCGTTGATGCGCACCTGCGCGAAGGCCGCGCAGATGGCCGCCAGGGCGAGTATGAGGAGAATGGGGCGTTTCACTTCTACATTAACGGTAAACGTATGCGGGTTGTTTCAGATGAGCGCGAATGGCGTTTCGGGGCCCAGCTCCATGCAGGCGTGCAGGATGCTTGCGGTATCGGGGGCCTTGGGCATGCGCTCTGCCTTTAACGCGGCGAAGAGGGTGGGGGCTTCGGTCTTCATGCGGCGGAAGGGCGCAGGGTCGAAGTGGCCGAGCAGGGCGTCGTGGAGGGCGCAGGTGAAGGCGGAAAAGCTGTCGCCGGCGCGGACTGCGCCATATATGCGTTCCAGGGCCGGGACGTAGTGGGCGAAGTATGGCGCGCGACCGTAGACGGCGCGGATGGCTCCGAGGTGTGTGCGCGGCCAGTCGGCATGGTCGCTCAGGGTCAGCGCCCGCAGCTGCTGCGGCGTCAGGGTGCGGCGCAGGCGCCGGTAGCCTCCCTCCACGGGCACGGACAGGAACTGGCCGCCGGGCAGCGACAGGCGCGTCAGGGCGTGGCCCTGCGGCTGGCAGGCCTTCCCGGACAGCCACCGGCGGTACCACCCGCAGCTCCCCAGGGAGGGAAAGACCGTCTCCTCCTCTTCTTCCATTGTCCTTTCTGCACTTGTAGGGACGCACCGGGATGCGTCCCTGCATTATGGCTCAAATACGTTTTTAACTTGCCGGAAAGCGGTGCTCACTTCCGGTAGAGTTTCTTGTCGGGATTGGCGGAGCGGAAGATGCGGTCCCATCGGACTTTGCCGTCGCCCCAGCCGCGCTCCTCGTCGAAGGAGACGAGGATGAACATCGGCGAGCCGATGACGTGGTCCTCCGGCACGAAGCCCCAGTAGCGGGAGTCGGCGCTCCAGTCGCGGTTGTCGCCCATCATCCAGTAGTAGTCCATGCGGAAGGTGTAGGTGTCGGCTGGCTTGCCGTTGATGTAGATCTGCCCGTTGCGGACGTCCACACGGTTGCCCTCGTACGTCTCGATGGCCCGGCGGTAGATGGGAAGGTTGTTGAGGGTGAGCTTCAGGGTCTTGCCGCGCTGCGGAATCCACAGCTCGCCCATGTTGGAGCGGGTCCAGCCGTAGTGATTGCCCAGGGGGAAGACGCCGGTGAAGTTCTCGGGGTCGAGCAGGTCGTTCTCCTTGACAAGGGGCCGGACCAGTGTTGGCCACTTGGAGACTTCGGCCACCTTCTCGGGCGTCAGGGGCACGGAGTAGGCTATGGCTCCGGCGTAGCCGGGAAGCTGGTCGAAGCCCGGGATCGGGCCCTGGTTCTCGAGGCGCACGCCGAGGTCGCGCCAGGTCTCGGGCGACACGGGCTGCGACACGGCCACTATGTACTTGAACTGTGCCTGCCCGGGGGTGGAGATGGGGCGGCCGTTGATGTAGATGACGTCATCGACTATCATGAGTCGCTCGCCGGGGAGGCCGACGGCACGCTTGACGTAGTTCTCGCGTCGGTCTACGGGGCGCCACTTGAGCTCTCCGTAGCGCCCGGGGTTCTCGAGGATGTACCGGCGGGGATCGGTGACGCCGTCGCCGCGCAGGCGTGCGCAGATCTCGTAATAGTCGCCCTGGGCCAGGTCGATGCCGGTGACGACGGTGTCGCCCTGGGGGTAGTTGAAGACGACGATGTCACCGCGCTCGACGCTGCGGACGCCCGGCAGGCGGTGGTAGTCGAGCTGCGGGTTGGTGAAGTAGCTCTGGGTGTTGACGATGGGCAGGGTGTGCTGCGTCAGCGGGAAGTGAAGCGGCGTCTGCGGCACGCGAGGCCCGTAAATGGCCTTGTTGACCCACAGGTAGTCGCCCACTAACAGCGACTTCTCCAGCGACGACGACGGAATGGTGTAGTTCTGCCCTATGAAGGCGAAGATGAAGTAGACCAGGATGAGGGCGTAGACGATGGCGTCGACCCAGTTCATCAGCGTCCGCACCAATTTGTTGTCCGACTTCTTCCACCAGTTCCAGGGTATGTAGCAGGTGAGGTAGATGTCGGCCAGGATGATCCAGACGAACATCAGCCAAGGGTTGCCCATCCATATCACCCAGAGGAAGAAGATGACGGACACGACGGCGAATCGTATCCAACGGGTGGTCTTGACCTCCCTGAGGCGGCCGCGCAGGCTGCGGCCGATGGTCTCGACCTGCTTGTCGGCGGCCGTGTACTGCACGTGGGCATTCTTGTCCGCCCCGGAGTTGGAGTTCTCCGGGGTTCTGATATTTTTGTTGTCGCTCATTTATCTTGCGTTGTTGAAGAGGTAGTCCATGAACTCGGCCATGGTGCGGAAGCCGGGGTTGGCGGGGAGCCATTCGGCGGCCATGACGGCTCCGAGGGCGAAGCCGGCGCGGGAGTGGGCCGAGTGGGTGATGATGATGCTGTCGGCCTCGCTGTCCCACTCTATGCTGTGTATGCCCGGCACTTCGCCGCGGCGTATGGAGGCGACGGGGAGCGCGTCGGCCGGGGCGTCGGCGAGGTGCTTGCGCTCGCCCGACGGCTCTGTGAGGTCGGTCAGGGTCCAGGCCTTCAGCTCCGGGCGCTCGGCCAGCAGCCCCTCGGCCAGGGTGATGGCGGTGCCCGACGGGTGGTCGAGCTTATGGACGTGGTGCGTCTCCTCCAGGCTCGGAACGTAGCCGGTGAAGGGACGTGTCAGCCGGGCCAGCTCGCGGTTCAGTCGCATGAAGATGTTCATGCCGATGGAGAAGTTGGTTGACTGGAGCAGGGCTGCGCCGGGGTGGGCGTCGCAGTAGGCCCGCAGCTCGGGCAGGCGGTCGAGCCAGCCGGTGGAGCCGCTGACCACGGGCACGTGCTCGCCGAGGGCCTCGCGGCAGTTGTCGAAGGCAGCCGCCGGCGCGGTGAACTCGATCGCCACGTCGGCGCTGCGGAACGCCTCGCCGTGCAGCTCGTCGCGGTTGTCGACGTCGATGCGGGCCACTATCTCGTGGCCGCGCAGCAGCGCCTGCCGCTCTATCTCATGGCCCATGCGGCCATATCCTATCAGTGCTATCTTCATTTTGTCAGTTAACAACTTTTAACATTTGTCGGGGCTTTGTTGCCCGTGCATCCCTACATTCCGCCCCGGGATGTCAACGGCTCAGCCAAGCGGGCCTCGACAACCGGCTAATACTCCAGGCCGATGTTGTCGATGTAGAGCTTTATGCCCTCGGTGCCGACGTATGGGGTACCGCACGAGGAGGAGGCCATGACCAGCAGGTGCGTGGGCTTTGTCCCGACGGGATCCCAGCCGACCTCGTGCACGGGCACCATCTTGCCCTTGGAGTTGCGGGCGTAGTAGGCGCGGCTGCCGTCGAGCAGTCCCATGTAGGGCTGGTAGCCTTTCTGGTGGGAAATGTCGCCGTAGCGCACGGCCAGGCGATGGCCCTTGGTCCAGCCGATGGAGCGGCTGTAGCGCTCGCGCCCGGTGCCTACGCGGTGGGCGTAGAGGTTGCCTTTCTTGTCCTCCCAGCGCCGCTGCAGCAGGATGTAGACCTCGGCCTGGTCGCGCCCCTGTAGGGTCTGCTTGCCCCCGAAGCCTGTGGCCTTGGTGCGGGTGTTGACGGCCGGCATCTCCACGGCGAAGTCGTAGACGAGCGCTTTGGGGGTGTTGGTGAACGGCACCCCCATCTCGATCTTGCCAAAGGGACCCTTGGGCGAGGTGATGGGCTCGAAGACGCGCCCCAGGAAGATGGTGCCGGCCACCATCACGTCCATGTTGATGATGCCGACGGCCTTGACATGCTCCAGCAGGGTCTGGCAGCAGGCCACGCGGGAACCGAACTTGTCGACAGGCGTCACTGTATTAGACGCCTTGCTCACCCCCATTACTTTCGCATAGACGTTGCTGGAGCCCCACGGGGAGCCTCCGGCGGGCACATAGGCCCGGTTGGCGTTGATGGTGGCGGTGGGGCCGATGGCGTAGACGGTCTTGGTCTTGCCGCCGATCACGCCCGACTCCTTGATGTGGCGCGTGACCCAGCTCTGCATGTCGCCGTAGCGCAACGGCGTGACCTTGCCCCAGGCGCCAAGACCGAGCGCCGCCAGTGCGGCAAGCGTGAGTATTCGTTTCATGTCAGTTTCCTTTTAGTGTACACGCGTATGCGCATACCACGTCGCAAAGTTAGCAACTTTCCCCCGTCCCCGCAAATCCAACGATTCCGGCGCCTTTATTTTCAGTCGATTAATCGTGATCCGTATATTCGTCTTTGAAGTGTTCGCGGACGAGCCTGGCCTTGGCGGGGCCGACGACGGCGGCGATGTCGTCGAGGCTCGCATCGCGCAGTCGTCTGATGCTGCGGAAGTGGCGCATGAGGGCCTGCACCGTGGCCGGCCCGATGCCGCGGATGGCATCGAGCTCGCTGCTGACCTGGCTCTTGGAGCGCCGCAGGCGGTGGTGGGTGATGCCGAAACGGTGGGCCTCGTCGCGCAGGGCCTGCACCACGCGCAGGCTCTCGCTCTTCTTGTCGATGTACAGGGGCAGGCTGTCGCCCGGGAAGTAGATCTCCTCCAGGCGCTTGGCGATGCCGATGAGCGCCACCTTGCCGCGTATGCCCATCTCGTCGAAGGCTTCTACGGCGGCCGACAGCTGGCCCTTGCCGCCGTCGACGACGACGAGCTGCGGCAGCTCCTGCCCCTCGGCCATCATGCGCGAGTAGCGCCGGTGCAACACTTCTTTCATCGACGCGAAGTCGTCGGCACCCACCACGGTCTTGATGATGAAGTGGCGGTAGTCGCGCTTGCTGGGCTTGCCGTCGCGGAAGACGACGCAGCTGGCCACTGGGTTCGTGCCCTGGATGTTGGAGTTGTCGAAGCACTCGATGTGGCGTGGCTCGACGTCGAGGCGGAAGTCCTCCTTCATGCGCTGCATGACGCGCCGCACGCTCCGGTCGGGGTCGAGGTTCTCCTTCTGCTTCTCGCGGTCCTCCATATAGCGGCGCACGTTGCGCAGGCTCATCTCGAGCATTTTTCTCTTATCCCCCCTGGAGGGTATGGTAAACCTCACACCGGCAAACTCCACGTCGGGGAGGAAGGGCACGATAACTTCGGTGAAACGGCGCTCGAAGCGGCGGCTGATCTCGCCGATGGCCATGGAGAGAATCTCCTCGCGGCTGGTCTCGAGCTGGCGGCGGCGGTATTCGAGATTGAGGCTCTGCACCACCGCGCCGTGGTGCAAGTGCATGAAGTTGACGAAAGCTGCGTCGTGGCTCTCCTCGTAGGCGAAGACGTCCATGTCCACCCTGGCGGCTCCGGGAATGAGGCTCCTGGCGTTGTATCGCTCCACCAAGGCCACTTGCTCCTTGAGCTGCTGGGCCTTCTCGAACTGGAGGCGTTCGGCGGCCACGTTCATCTCGTGGCGCAGGAAAGTCAGCAGCATGCCGGTCTCACCGTTGAGAATCTGGCGCACGCGCTTCACCGTCTGCCCATACTCATCTTCGTCGACGAGGCCGCGGCAGGGACCCTGGCACTTCTTGATGTGGTAGTCGAGACAGAGACGGAGTTTCCCCTTCTCCACCGCCTGCCGGTCGATGAAATGGCGGCAGGAGCGGAGCGGATAGATGTCTCGGATAAGGTCTAACACGGCCTTGGCCGACGATGGATTGGAGTATGGGCCGTAGTAGCGTCCGGCAATCCCCTTCTCGCGGGTCATGAACACCCGTGGAAAGGGCTCCTTGGTGACAACTATCCAGGGGTATGACTTGTCGTCCTTGAGCAGGATGTTGTAGCGTGGCTGGAACTGCTTTATCATGGCGTCCTCGAGGTGGAGTGCATCCTCCTCGGTGGGGACGACGATGAAGCGCAGGTCGGCGATGTTGCGGACAAGGAGATTCGTTTTCACCGAGTCGTGGCGGCGGTTGAAGTACGAGGAGACGCGGCGCTTGAGGCGCTTGGCCTTGCCGACGTAGATGACGGTGCCGTGCCTGTCGATGTAGAGATACACGCCCGGTTCCTCGGGCAGTGCGAGGATTTTCTTGCGCAGTTCCGTGGATGGGCGGTTGTGGTACATATCGTCGCCGCGGCGATCGTCGGCTATTTCGACGGGTATGTTTCCATGCTCGTCGATGCCGCGTCCGCCGCCCATCAGCAGCTCCTTGTCCTGATTGACCTGCTTTTCTTCCGAGGAAAGATTGCTCATACTCTATTAACGCCCCAAGCGCTCAAATTCTTATACTCCGTTGCTTGCAAGGACTCGCTCTGGTTCGTCCGCCATACACAATGCCCCGGCACGACGTCCAGGGCAACGGACACACCCTGGTGCATCCCTACAAGCGGGTAATGGATCGGTGTTGTGTAGCTGTGGACAGAAGCTGCGCCGAACTGCTGGTGGCAGTCCGGCGCCGTATCGGGCTTATCGGGATTCAGTAACGCGGATTCAGTATTTCAGCAACGAAGTGATCTCGCAGTCGGACGGGAGGTTCTTGCGGCCGTCAAGCGCGGTGAGCTCGACCACGAAGTTGATGTAGACCTTCCTGGGGTTAAGGCTCTTGACGAGCTCGTAGACGGCGTTCATGGTGCCACCGGTGGCCAGGAGGTCGTCATGAATGACGACCACGTCGTTTTCGTCGATGGCGTCGGAGTGGAGCTCGATGGTGTCGATGCCGTACTCCTTGGCGTAGGACTTCTTGATGGTGACGGAGGGGAGCTTGCCAGGCTTGCGTGCGGGGACGAATCCGGCACCGAGCTCGTAGGCCAGTATGGCCCCGGTGATGAAGCCGCGGCTCTCTACGCCCACGACCTTGGTGACGCCCTTATCGGCGTACATCTTTGCCAGGTCCTTGCTGACGGTGCGCAGGGCCTCGCCGTTCTTGATCATCGTCGTCAGGTCGCGGAAGATGATTCCCTTGGTGGGAAAATCGGCCACGTCGCGGATGGTCATCTTGATTTCTTCAAGTGTCATTGTCGGTATGTTTTAGATTTTGATTTTTCTTACGGTATTCTGTTCCACAAGCCGCGAAAAGTTAATGTTCCACGTGGAACAATTTGTGGCTAAGTATCTGCATCTCCCCTGGTTAGGCATCAACGGTTCAACAAAAGGAGCAAGACGCTTATGTCGGCGGGAGAGACGCCGGGGATTCGGCTGGCCTGGCCTATGGTGGCCGGGTGCATGGCCTGGAGTTTCTGCCGCGCCTCGGTGCTGAGGGCACGGACGGCGGAGTAGTCGAAGTTAGCCGGCAGGGACACGTAGTCGAGACGCATGGCCTTGTCGGCAAGCTGTCGCTCGCGCTCGATGTAGCCTTGATACTTGGCGAGGATTTCCACGGCCTCCATGATCTCGGCCTTGCGCCCGGGCTCGAGAAGGGCGAGGCGCTCCCCTACTTCGGGCACGCTCTCGCCGAGCCACGCCAGGGAGACCTCGGGGCGGCGGAGCAGGTCGATGTAGCGGGTAGAGGCGTTCATGGGCGCCGTACCTACGCTCTGGAGCAGGACGTTGTTGGGGGCGGAGAGGCGGAGGGCGTTCTCGCTCAGCCAGGAGGTGAGCTGGTCGCGCTGGATCTTCTTGCTCTGCATGCACTGCAGGCGGCGGTCGGAGGCGAGGCCGATGTTGTGGCCGAGAGGGGTGAGACGCATGTCGGCGTCGTCCTGACGGAGCAGGATGCGGAACTCGGCGCGGGAGGTGAACATGCGGTAGGGCTCGTCGACGCCCTTGCTGACAAGGTCGTCGATGAGCACACCGATGTATGCCTGGTCGCGCTTGAGCACCACGGGCTCCTTGCCTTGGAGGCTGCGGACGGCGTTTACGCCTGCCATGAGCCCCTGAGCGGCGGCCTCCTCGTAGCCGGTGGTGCCGTTGATCTGGCCGGCCATGTACAGTCCGCTGACGCGGCGGGTCTCGAGGCTGTGCCGCAGCTGCACCGGCGGGAAATAGTCGTATTCTATGGCGTAGCCGGGACGGTAGGCGTGGAAGTGCGCCAGGGCGGGTATCTGCGCCAGGGCGGCGTACTGCACGTCCCAGGGCAGAGACGACGAGAAGCCGTTGAGGTAATATTCCTGGGTGGTGCTGCCTTCGGGTTCGAGGAAGAGCTGGTGGGAGTCGCGCTCGGCAAAAGTGACGATCTTGGTCTCGATGCTGGGGCAGTAGCGGGGGCCGATGCTCTGTATGGTGCCGTTGTAGAGGGGGGAGCGGCCGAGGGCGGCGCGGAGCGTGTCGTGCACGGCCTGGTTGGTATGCAGGATATAGCAGCTGCGTGGCGGCAGTGTGCGCCGCACCTCGGGCAGATAGGAGAATGTGTGGTGGTCGCGCACGAGGTTTCCCTCGGCGTCAAGGCGGTCGTCGCCCTGTTGCTCGGTGCAGAGGGAGAAGTCGACGCTGGGACCGTGCAGGCGCACCGGCGTGCCGGTTTTCATGCGCCCCGCCTCGAAGCCGAGGGCAACGAGCTGCTCTGTGATGCCCCCGGAAGCGGGTTCCGAGAGACGTCCGCCGGACCAGTGGCACTCCCCTACGTGCATCAGACCGTTGAGGAAGGTGCCGACGGTCAGCACCACTTTGGGTGCCCGAAATTCGACTCCCATGGCCGTTTCTACGCCTTCCACGTGGTCGTTTTCAGGGTTCAGCAGCAGGCGCACAGCCATGTCCTGGTAGAGGTCGAGACCGGGAATGGCGTCGAGTTCGCGCCGCCATTCGTCGATGTATTTGGTGCGGTCTATCTGCGCACGGGGGGACCATACGGCGGGGCCCTTGGAGCGGTTGAGCATCCGGAACTGTATGGAGCAGCGGTCGGCGACGATGCCGGAGCGACCTCCGAGGGCGTCTATCTCGCGCACGATCTGCCCCTTGGCGATACCTCCCATGGCGGGGTTGCAGCTCATCTGGGCGACACGGTTCATGTCGGCTGTCAGAAGGAGAGTACGGACACCCATGGTTGCGGCGGCCGCCGCGGCCTCGCAGCCGGCGTGTCCGGCTCCCACCACTATTACGTCGTATTCGTATCTCATAGCCGGTCGTAGATGGCGAGGGCCTCGTTCTCGTGGCGCTCCATTATCTCGCGCTCGCCGGGGCCTTTGTCGTTGATGCCGCACAAGTGCAGCACGCCGTGGATAACCACCCGGAGCAGCTCGCGGGAGTATGGCACTCCTAAACCCTCGGCGTTGGAGCGGACCGTGTCGAGGGATATGACGAGGTCGCCGCCAATGCGACGCCCGCGTGTATAGTCGAAGGTGATGATGTCGGTGAAGTAGTCGTGCTGCAGGAACTCGCGGTTTGTGCACAGGATGTAGTCGTCGTCGCAGAAGACGTACGTCACCTGGCCCACAGACCTGCCGTGTGCTCGGGCGACGGCGTCGACCCACTCCCCTATCCGGGCCTGGTCGAGGTCGGGCATCGCCACCCCCTCGGCCATGAAATTGATCATACTCATAATTCCGTCTGCCTCCCGTGGCTATCCTACCCCCAGCTTTCGCGAACATCAGATTCAGCTTGAAAAACCAAATCAGGCATTCCGTTACCAGCTTTCGGCTGTGCCTCAGTCAGCAACTTGCAAAGATAGCATAAAATCCACCACCCACGCCATCCTTTACATTTTTTTAAGAATTAAAGCACATAGTGTTAACGTAATTAACATCCGGCTTCTAAACCGCAACCTTCCGCATCCATTATAAAACTACCCTATAGCACTGACTGATAACCCATTAGCTCAAAATTAGATCCACGAGAACGCAAAATTCACAGTCAAACCGAATAGGGGCAAGGTTTTTCCATGCCTTCAACATTGATTTTTCACAAACGCGATGAGACTTTTCAGGCGCAGCGGATTGCAGACAATGTCAGAAACAAAGAAAGCCCCGCTGATGGACAGCGGGGCCTTCCAGGCGGAGAGGACGAGATTCGAACTCGTGGTAGGATGGATATCCTACGTCAGTTTAGCAAACTGGTGGTTTCAGCCACTCACCCACCTCTCCTGGATGGGAACCGAAATTCCACTGAATGGAACTCGGATGCCTTTTCGGGTGCAAAGGTAGTATGTTTTTCCGTATCGGCCAAATTTTTAAGGATTTTTAAGAATTGAGGGTGATTGGGTGAGGCGTGGTCAGCGGCCGGTCCGGCCCAGGACGCGCACTTTGGCAACGGGCTGCAGTGGGTCGTCGGTGATGATCTCGACGACGAAGCCGTAGGCGGGGCCGTCGACGGCCGAGAGGTCGATGCTGCCTTCGACCTCTCCGCCCTTGCCGGGCTTGAGCGTGCGGGGGGCCTTGTCGACGCGCACGGCCTCGGCGCGGGAGTAGACGCGTGCCAGGTGCAACGGGCTCAGGCCGTCGTTTCTCACCTGGAAGCGGAAGCGGGCCCTGCCGCCCTTGGGTGCGGGAATCTCGACGGGTGCGGAGGGGACGGCCACGCGAGGGGCGCGAGCCATCTGTGCGGAGTCGAGCGCTGGGCGCACGGCCTCGATGTCGGCCGACACGGTGAGGTTGAGGGTCTTGCCGCCGCAGTGCAGGCGCACGGGCCAGGAGTGGGCGCCGGGACTCAGCTCGCGGGTGGTCAGGAAGAAGCCGACGGTGAAGGGCTCGCCGGGAGCCACTCCGTGGGCGGCGATGCGGGCGTCGAGTGGACCCTTGGCCAGGCTCACGGTCGGGCGGATGGTGTCCGAGGCCTGGTTGTAGCCGGTGAGGTAGCCGTGGCGTGGAGTGCCCTGGGGGGTGGCACCGAAGTCGTACTCCAGCCCGGCCATGCGCAGGCCGCCCATCTCCACTGGATAGTCGCGCTGGAGGGTCTCGGGGGTGCCGACGACTGTGCCGCGGATGTTGATGACCTGCAGCTGCCGACCGGGAGCGGTGTAGACTTTGACGGTCTTTTCGAAGCGGCCGGGGCGGTGTGTGGGGTCGTAGGTGAAGCTGACCCAGGCGGTGTCGCCGGGAGCGACGGGGTCCTGGTACCAGTCGGCGCCGGTGCAGCCGCAGCTTGGGCGGACGCTGGCGATGGCCACGGTGTCCGGGCCGGTGTTGACGAACCGGGCGATGCCGGTGCGCTTGCCCTGTGCCTCGTGCCAGGTGCCGAAGTCGTATTCGGTCTGGAGCCATTTTACTTTGGCCTGGGAGGGATAGGCCATGAGCAGGGCGAAAAGCGCCAGGAGGGGCTTTATCGTGGCTCTGAGGGGGCGTGTCATTGCTTTACGGTGCCTTTGATCTTGAGGATGACTTTGGAGCGCTTGGCGTTGGCCAGGCGCACGGTGACGTTCTTGGTGAAGGCTCCGGGGCGTCCCTTGGGGTTGTAGGTCACCTTGACGGTGGCTTTCTTGCCGGGGGCCACGGGGGCCTCGGAGTACTCGGGCCTGGTGCAGCCGCACTGGGCGGTGGCGGAGGTGATGACGAGGTTGCCGTCGCCGATGTTGGTGAAGGTGAAGGTCACTGCGCGGGGTCCCTTGTCCTCGGGGATGGTGCCCATGTCGATGGTGGTGGTCTCGAAGCGGGCGTCGCCCTTGGGGGCCTTGGCCAGAGCGGGCAGGGCCAGGCAGAGGAGAAGGAGCAGGGTTGTTATGGTCTTGGTTTTCATTGCTTTCTTTTTTGATGGCCTGGGAAGACCGGGCGCCGAGCTGCAGCTCGGCGGCAATTGCAGAGTAGCCGCCTGCCGGGGGGAGGCGTCAGCTGTTGACGGAGGATTCCTCGTCCCAGAAGTCCTCTTCCCAGTTGGGTTCGGCGGGTTCGTCGTCCACGGGCTCGGGGGCGAAGATGAACTCGTCTTCTTCCTTAACGCGGTGTGAGGGCGCGAGATTGCGGTGCACGGCCACGGAGGCGGCCAGTTGGTTCTCCGGGGCGTTGATCTCGCCCCAGAGTACGTCCTTGAGCCGGTCGAGGCCCTGCCCGGTGACGGCGGAGATGAAGACGACGGGCAGGTCCGTGGGGAGGTCCTTTTCGAGCTCGGCGCGGAGCTCGTCGTCGAGCATGTCGGCTTTGGTGACGGCCAGCACGCGTCCCTTGTCGGGGAGCTGGGGGTTGAAGCGGCGGAGCTCTTCGAGGAGGACCTGGTAGTCGTGGCGTATGTCGTTGGAGTCTGCGGGGACCATGAACAGGAGCACGGCGTTGCGCTCTATGTGGCGGAGGAATCGGAGTCCGAGCCCGCGGCCCTCGCTGGCGCCCTCGATGATGCCGGGGATGTCGGCCATGACGAAGGACCTGCCGCCGCGGTACGAGACGATGCCGAGGCTGGGCTCCATGGTGGTGAAGGGATAGTCGGCGATCTTGGGCCTGGCGGCGCTAACGGCGCCGAGCAGGGTGGACTTGCCGGCGTTGGGGAAGCCTACCAGGCCGACGTCGCCGAGGAGTTTCAGCTCCAGCACGACGGCCTTTTCCACGCCAGGCTGTCCGGGCTGTGCGTACCGGGGCGCGCGGTTTGTGGGGGTTGCGAAATGGCGGTTGCCCCAGCCGCCCTTGCCTCCGGCCAGGAGGCGGACGGTCTGGCCGTCGTCGGTGACGTCGCAGAGGAAGTCGCCGGTGTCGGCGTCGAAGACGGCCGTGCCTACGGGGACTTCGATTATCTTGTCCTCGCCGTCGGCGCCGAAGGATCCGTTGGGGCCTCCGGCCTGTCCGTCGGTGGCGAAGATGTGGCGCCGGTAGCGCAGTGGCAGCAGGGTCCACATGTGGCGGTTGCCGCGCAGGTACACGGAGCCGCCGTGTCCGCCGTCGCCACCGTCGGGTCCCCCCTTGGGCACGTACTTGGCGCGGTGGAAGTGGCGCGAGCCGGCGCCGCCCTTGCCTGAGCGGCAGAGTATCTTTACGTAGTCTATGAAGTTGCTTTCGGCCATTGTGGGTGTGTGTTATTTCATGAGAGAGCAGGCGCGGGCGTACTGTTCGGGGGTGCCGATGTCGATCCAGGTGCCGACTATGGGGAAGTAGGTGACCTTGAGGCCGTCGGCGATGGCCGACAGCAGGAAATCGGGGGCGTCGACGTAGGTGTCGGCGGCCATGCGGCCGAGCAGGGAGCGCTTCAGTATGTAAACGCCGGCGTTGGCGAAGTAGTTGAACTCCGGCTTCTCGCGCATGCCGGTGATGCGGTCGCCGTCGGTGTCGATGATGGCGAAGGGGACGGCCACGGTGTATGGGGCGACGGCCATGGTGGCGTCGGCGCCGGTGTCGCGGTGGCGTCGGTACATCTCCACCAGGTCGAGCGAGGAGAGGAGGTCGGCGTTCATGACCAGCACGTCGTCGTGGCGCCAGTCTCTGACGAGGCTGAGTGCGCCGAAAGTGCCCATGCGCTTTGTCTCCACGATGGCGCGGGCGTCGATGTCGGCGTGGTGTGCGGCGAAGTGGGCCTCGATCTGCTCGTGGAGGTAGCGCAGGCAGAGGTGCACGCGGTCGATGCCGCAGGCGCGGAGCTTGGCGACGTTGTAGTCGATTATGGCCTGTCCGCCGACCTGGAGCAGGGGCTTGGGTGTGCTGGCGGTCAGTGGCATGAGGCGCTCGCCGCGTCCGCCGGCCATGAGCACGGCGTCGAGCGGCAGCAGGGCTTTTACCTTGTCCAGGTCCAGCAGGGCGACGAGGCGTCCGTCGGCGTCGAGGCGCGGGATCATGCGGAGGTTGCGTGCGCGGGCCTGCTCGAGCAGGCCGAAATTGTCCTCGGCCGGGCGCAGGGCGGTGAAAGCTGCGTTCATGGCCCGGGCCACGGGTGTTTCCTGGGTGCATCCGCGGAGCAGGGCGCGGCGTATGTCGCCGTCGGTCAGGGAGCCGGCCACGCGGCCGTCGTCGTCGGTGGCGAAGAGGATGAGTGGCGCGCCGCCCATGGCGTTGAGCTGCTCGAGGGCCTGGCGCAGGGGCGCCGTCTGCGGTATGAGGTGCTGGTGGGTGGTCTTCATTGGTTCCGGATAAGGTGGATAAAGGCGTCGGCCACGGCGGGGGCGGCAAACTTGCGATTCACCGAGTCGTGCAGGCGTTGTGCCAGGCCCGGTTCGGCGGCGCGGTCGAGGGCCCAGAGGAGGCCGCGGGCCAGGTTCTCGCCGGCTCGGCGCGGGTCCTCGTCCCATTCGGCCAGGTAGCCGGTGTCGAGATGGTCGATGATGTCGCGCTGTCCGCCGCGGTCGAAGGCGACGGGGAGGGCGCCGAGGGCCTGCCCCTCCACCAGGGTGCCGGGCAGGGTCTCGAACAGCGAGGGGGAGACGACGGCGCCGGCCCGGGCGTATAGCTCCTTGAGTCGGGACTTGTCGGCGACGGTGCCGTGCAGGGTGTAGGGGAGGGCGAGGTCGTCGAGCCGGGAAGGGTCGCGGACCTCTCCCACGAGGTCGAGGTGGAGCGTTCCTGCACGCTCGGAGTCAAGGCGGCGCATGGCCTTGGTGGCTTCGGCAAGCAGTGGCAGCCCCTTGATGGGGTCGTCGAGGCGGGCGGCCACCATGATGATATGGGTGGGACGTTCGGGGCGGGCGGGGAGGTCGCGGACCTCGGGGAAGGCGTTGGGGACGACGGCCACTCGCTCGGAGCCGAGCAGCGAGGACTCGCGTGCGCGGTCGGCGAGCCAGCGGCTCACGGCCACGAACTGTATGTCGATGTCGTTGTACAGTCGGCGCTTGCGCTTCCAGAGGGTGGTGGAGAGGTCGCATGTGCCGGCGCCGCCGCCGAGCAGCGGGCAGTTGCCGCAGCAGTCGAGGCAGGAGCGGCAGCGGTGTGCGTGATGGCACACGCCGGTCATGCACCACATGTCGTGCATGACCCAGAGCAGGGGCTTGCCGAGCCGGCCGATGCGGCGTATGCCGCGCAGCGAGAGGAGACCCTGGTTGACCCATCCGAGCACCACGGCGTCGGCCTCCTGCACCCAGGGATGCCTGTGCAGTGGCAGGCCGCTGAGGGCGGCGTCGACCTGGAAGAGGGTGCTGCGGCGGAAGCCGTTGCAGAGCAGCAGCGGCAGGCGGTCGGCCAGGAACGACCACTTGAGGCGCCAGTCGGGCGCCGCCGGGGCCACGTAGTCGTGGCCGGTGTTCTTTTCGGCCACAAGCATGCGGGCGTCGACGCCACGTGCGCGCAACGCCTGCACCAGGCGCAGCGTCACAACAGCCGCGCCCCCCCGGGTGTCGCTCTTGTTGATGAAGACTACTTTCATTTTTCTTGCGTCCTAAGGTCTTTATGGTCATTGAGGTCCTTAGGTTCAACGCGGCCGGTACGGACGTAGTTCTCGAAGCGGCAGGCCGGTGCGGGCCCGTCGGCCGGCACGGACTCTGTCTCGGTGAGTGTCCACTCACGCGGGTCGACGTCGGGGAACCAGGTGTCGGCCTCGGGGGCCCGGTCGAGGATGCGCGTCAGGTACAGGCGCGTTGCCATCGGCATGGCCTGGCGGTACACCTCTCCGCCGCCTATGAAGAAAATCTCCGGCGAGCCGGCGGCCACCCCCACGGCCTCGCGCAGGGAGCCGACGACCGTGGCCCCCTCGGCCCGGTAGCCGGGCTGGCGGGTGATGACGACGTTGAGGCGCCCCGGCAGGGGGCGGCGCGGGAGACTCTCCCAGGTCTTGCGCCCCATGACGACGGCCTTGCCGGTGGTGATGGCCTTGAAGCGGCGCAGGTCGCCCGGCAGGTGCCAGAGCATGCCTCCGCGCAGGCCGATGGCCCCGCCGCGGTCAGCAGCCACTATAACCGACAGCTGCGCCGCCGGACGTATCTGCGAATATTCCTTGCCGACGGGCCGGATGGAAGTGCGCCGCTCGTCGCCGTCGACCATGCCCTCGGTGGGCACCAGGTTCTGTATTGCCATAATGCAAAGTTAGCAATAATTTCCGAGACGGCGGCAGGCCGCGGGCAACGGCGCCTTTCCGGGTTTGACAAAAATTTGCTAACTTTGCGGCGCGGTAGGGACCGCAAGCCCCCGTGCCGCATTCTCTTATGGAAACTTCTATAAATTAAACATTTGCATATCAGAGAAATAATTCGTATCTTTGT
>UQLL01000017.1 GCA_900541835.1 uncultured Porphyromonadaceae bacterium | reverse complement strand
CAAAGATACGAATTATTTCTCTGATATGCAAATGTTTAATTTATAGAAGTTTCCTGTACCTCTGCCGCGGTGGTGTAGGAGCCGGGGACAGCCATGATCTCGTAGCTGTCCACATACTTCTCGTTGCGGATGACGTTCATCACCGGCACTATGCCCCATTCCTTTGTGCCGTCATAATAGGGAGAGGTGACGTCATTGCCGGCCGTGAACTGTGTATACGATATATGTGCGAGCGGGTCGGATGTGGCCACGCGGGCGGTGTTTGCCGACGGCTCGCGCACATACTCGGTCTGCAGCGTCACATCGCCGTTGGTTATATAACTGTCATAGTATCCGCTCTCGAAATTGAGACGGTTGACAAGCAGTTGGTTGAGATAGTAGGTGTATGGTTCTATTTCTATGCTGAGGTCTTCGAATGTCCGTCGTTTGCCTCCGTGGCTTACCCAGCCGTTTTCGGCGTTATTGTGGTGTACACCCTTTGCTTCTTCGTATGTGCCGAATAACTCGTCCTTGATGACTGCGCCGGGGGTGAGGTCAAGTCTTTCGAGCTGATAGTCGAAATTGTCCTCATTGCCATATTGGGTGAACATGGCCCAGAATGGCTTGGCGAACTGACGCTTGTCGAAGACGAGTTGTCTTGTGTCGGGGTTTATAGAGCCACTGATGATGAATTTGCCGTCGGCATAGGTCGTGATATTGGAATTGAGGAGATTACGGTAGTATTTCTTGTCTTCGCGAATGCCGTAACCGTTATTGCCAAAATTGAGAATGGAGAATCGGTTGTTGGTATAATCCATCTCGACACGCACCGGATAGGTGCGCAGACGTTCCGGGCTGTATGGCGTAATGGCAGTGATGGAAGATGGGAGAGTGGAGCCTTCGGTGCCATAACCGACGGAGTAGTTGTAGAGTTCGTAGTATCTGTCGGACATCCAGGCATTGGGCACGAATGATTCCAGCTCCATGTCGTCGAAGATGCGGATATAGCTGCCGAGGAAGGCATCGTATGAACTCTGATCGTTTGTGCCTTGGACGTACACCGGTCCGGTAGCCTGCATCTTGAAGTTCTCTCCGTTTTTGGTTATATGAAACAGAGTTTTGGTGTCTACTGCAAGCTGGTACCAGAACGCAAAAGTGTAATAGTCATCATAACCGTATCCCCACGGAGAGCATGGAAGAAAGTTCCATTGCTGGTCCGCATACTCTTGTGCGGAGACGTTGACTGCGTATGTGTCTGTGGCGATACAGAGGTAGTCGCCGTCCGGATCGGCGTTGCCGGAAGCGTCTGTGAGTGTGAAGATGAAGTCGAGGCACCCCTGTATGCCGTTAAGCCGGATATGGGTGTCGTCAATCCGCTCGGCTGTCACGCCATGGCTGTCGGTGATTGGCGAGATATCCTTAGTGGGATTGAAGTTGGGGTTGGTACGGTAGGTGGCTATCCACGCTACGTTGCTGAGATCGCGGGTCGTAAAGGCTGCAGCGGTCAGCGGCAGAAGCATGAGCACTGCCATCAGTGCATATCGGACGATGCGTTTCATGTTATTGTGTTTGATTCGTTAAACATCAAATTTTTTAGCACACAAAATTAATAACTTTTTACTTTGGGGTAAAGTTAAAATTTATTAAATTTAAAGCTAAATAACTGACTGTAAGAGAAATAAGAGAAACAAAAGGGCGGCGCAGCCGGATGGTTGCGCCGCCGAAGTGGAGCAGGATGCGGGATTAGCGGTTGAGGATGCGGCGGGTCTGCTGCGTGCCGTCGCGGTAGATGGTCACTACTATGTAGACATTGCCGTCGGCCTGCCCGGGACGTGTTGTCTGCAGTCCGTCAAGGTTGAACCAGAGCTGACGGGCCACCTCCTTGGTATCGGCGTCGAGTGTGTCGCAGCCGGTGGTGGCGGTGGCCTTGAGCAGCCAGGAGTGGGAGAAGTCGCCGCAGCGGGCGGTCAGGGTGACGTCGCCGAAAAAGTTCTCTGTCTTCCAGCGCATGAGCTGACCCTCCTGCGTTATGGGCGAATCGGTCGGAGCGATACTCCAGCTTACACCCTGCGGCAGGCCGACATGGAAGTTACGGGTTACCTTGTCGAAGGAGTCGCCGGCATGGAGCACTACTGCGGCAGCGCAGGCCTTCCAGCCGTCGTCGTTGCGCATGCTTGCGGGCACGGGCAGGGTGTAGTCGCCGATAAGAGTCCATGCGTCGCTGATGGACTTGGTGCAGAGCTCGCCGAGAGTGAGGGCCGATGCACCGGCATGGCTCTCCTCGAATGTGCCCCAGTCCGTGGCGTAGTAGCAGTTGGTCAGAGTGTTGTTGTCACCCCAGAAAGCAGTCTGGGAGGTGGGGGTGATGCCGGCCTTGACACCGTCTGTAAGACAGGTGACCGCAGCAGCGTTATAGCAGCCGTTGATGCGGGTGCGGGCGCTGGTCTTGTTCATCACCGGTTCGCCGAGGATGCCGCCGACCATGGTGGGGCCTTCCACCTCGCCGAAGTTGGCGCAATACTCTATCAGGCCGGGGAACTGGCCGGCGATGCCGCCGATGCCGTGGCCGTCGAGGGCGGCTGTGGTGGTCAGTACGCCGACGGTGGTGCTGAGGCTGCGAATCTTGCCCGAGTTGCGGCAGGAGCTGATGGTGGCGGTAGCCGTCTTGGCGTTGGTGACGCCCTGGTTGCCGGAGATGCCGCCTGCGAAGCGGCGGTCGACGGTGACGTCGCCCGAGTTCCAGCAGTTGTCGATCATGGCGTGGGAGCCCCACACTGCGCCGGCTATGCCGCCGGCTGCGTATTGAGCGCTGACGGGGGCGGTGTTGGTGCAGTTCATCACCATCACATAGTCATTGACATGGCCGATGACGCCGCCTACCCAGTAGGCCGAGGTGCCGAGGGCGTGGATTTCGCCCGTGTTGTGGCAGTCGTCGATCTGGACGGGGAGGGCCTCGGTGGGAATGCCTGCGGTGGTGCCGACGATGCCGCCTGCGCCGTAAGCCTTGTCGGAGATGGTTATGGTGCCGGAGTTGCGGCAGGCCATGTACAGAGAGCCGGGGCGGTACTGTGCGGCGATGCCGGCGGCTGCGGGCGAGGATGACGACGTGGAGGTGCTGGTGGCAGTGATGTTGCCGGTGTTGTAGCAGCCGAAGTACTGCGACTTGCCTGCTCCCACGGTGCTCACGCAATAGGCGGAGATGCCGCCCAGATAGGCTTTGCCGGTGATGTCGCCGGTGTTGTAGCAGCCTGTGAAGTAGTACATCTGCTGTGCCGTCTTTGTGCCGTAGGCGCGGCCGATGATGCCGCCGATGTTCGATACCTTGGGCAGGTTGATGTCGGCGCGGTTGTAGCAGGAGTCGAAGCGCGACTCGTAGGAGTCGGCAACGATGCCGCCGATGTAGCCGGTGGTGCCGGTGGTGGTGAGGGTGCCTTCATTGCCGCAGCGGATGTAGGTGACGCCCTCCTGGCCGTTGGCCGCGATGCCGCCGATGTAACCGGCAGATGCGGTGGTGCCGACCTTGCCTCGGTTGACACAGTCGGTGAAGACGGAGCCGGTATAGGCGTAGGCCGCCAGACCGGCCACATACCCCTTGTTGCAGGATATTTCCGAGCGGTTGACGCAGCCGGTGAGCTTGCCGTAGCACTTCGCCACCAGACCGGCCGTGTAGGCGTAGGAGCCGGAGGCGAGCGTGACGGTGTGCTTGCCGTTGACGGTCAGGTTGCGGATTTCGCCCTGAGCGCCGAGTACTCCGACGGGTGCCTGATACTGGGCGGCAGCCTCGAAGACGTAGTTGTTGAGCGAATGGCCAGCGCCGTCGATAGTGCCCTTGAAGGTAGTCGGGTCTACGGCTATCATCCCGATGGGAGCGCCGTCGAAGTCGATGTCGTTGGCCACGCGGAAGTACTTGCCTTCATATTCGTCGCCGGTCTGGGCCATGAGTGTGCCGATGGCGTTCCACAGCTGCGCGTCGGTGACGAGCCAGGGGCTGGCCGCGGTGCCTTCGCCTGCCCAGGGTGCCTTGGGGATGAACTGCACGGGTACGAGACGCTTGTAGCCGCCGAGAGTGGCCTGCAGCGTGTCCACCACCACGCTTTGGGCGCTGGCGGGCGGAAGCAGAGTGTTGCCGCTGACGGTGAAGCCGTTGTGGCTGAGCAGCTCCCAGCTCAGACCGGTGAAGGTGGCCAGAGTGGCATTGGCACTCACGTGAGTGCGGTCTTCGCCGTCGGCAAAGAGAATGTACTGATGCCTTACGGCCTGCAGGGCAGCCTCGTCGGCATGCTTGGCGGGGATGAGGTAGCTGTCGGCTGAGGCTGACCACAGCGATGTTTCCAGGCCTGTCGGCAGAGTGCCGGAGGTGAGCTGACGGGTGCCCAGACCGGTCATGCCCGGAGCTGGGGAGCTCTCTATGGCTCCCATCGGGTTGAGCGATGCGTCGTAGAAGTTGTTCTCGATGGTGCCGTCGGTGCCGAGGCCGCCGGAGATGCCGCCGATATAGCGGGTGACGCCGCTCTCTACCACGCCGATGTTGACATTGCCGGTCAGGTCATTGGCGAAGTTGGCCGTAGTGGTGGCCTTCGGTGTGGTGCCGACGATGCCGCCCGCGTAGCCTTCGAGGGCGAAGACGCGGCCCGAGTTGAAGCAGTTGACGGCACGGCCGCCGTTGAGACCGCCCAGGATGCCGCCTGCATAGCGGATGCTGTTCTTGCCGGCAGCCTGATAAAGGGAGATGACGGAGACATTGCCGGTGTTGGCGCAGTTCTCCACGGCGCCCTGGCTCTGGCTGGAGATGCCGCCGGCGTTGCGGTAGCCTGCGGTGACGTTGCCGGCGTTGTAGCAGTCGCGGACGATGCCACCCTTCTGCACCTGGCCGACGATGCCGCCTATCCAGGAGCTGAAGCCCCATACGTCGGCATAGTTGCGGCAGTTCTCCACAAGACCGTAGTTATTGCCGGCTATGGAGCCTGCGGTGGCGAATACCTCATACTTGGAGTCGGCAGCGATGTTGACATTGCGGACGATGCCGTCGTTGGCGATTTCGCCGAAGAGGCCGATGTAGGTGGCGCGGTTGGCGGAGGTGTTGACAGTGCCCACGCCATTCGGGTCATCCTCGGGACGGACTGTCCAGGCAAGGCGCCCGATTTTTAGCTTGTGGATGGTATGGCCGTCGCCGTCGAAGGTGCCGTGGAATAGCACGCGGCCCGAAGTGTTGGTGGAGCTGATGCCGTTGAAGGTATCGTCGTACTCCATGTCGATGTCGGCGGTCACCTTATAATAGGTGCCGGGGAAGGAGACGTTGCTCTCGCTGGTCATCTTTCCCAGGGCGAGCATATCGGCCTTGTCGGTGATGAGCCAGGGCTCTGCGGCCGTGCCCTCGCCCTGCCAGGGGATGGGGGCCATCATGGCGGAGCAGGAGATGGTGCCGGCGCTGTTGCTGACGGCTACCGTGTCGATGCCGAACAGTAGCTGATCGTTGAGGCGCAGCGTGTTGTTCTCGATGGTCGCGTAGTGTCCTCTGGTGGAGAAAACGCCGTTGACCAGGAAGCCGAAGCGGACGTCGCCAAGCTGTGTGACCTGGAGGTCCTTGAATATGCGGGCGCGGGTGGAGGAGCCTGCATAGAGCAGGGCGGAGCTTGCCAGTGCGCTGACGGGGCTGGAGAGCTGTGTCTTAAGGCGCGGATAGGCGCCGGAGGTGAAAGTCCAGGCGTCGCCGAAGCCCTCGGGTCCGGAAGCGGAGGTGAGGGCCGCGGTCGTCAGGCCATGCTTGGGAGAGCCGAGGTTGTTGATGTCGCTGTTGAAGTAGCAGTTGGTGACCGTGGGGGGGTTCTGCGGGTCGGAGGAGCCGAATAGCTCGCCGCACGTAGTGGCCGACGGAGCATATTCCAGATTGCCGACATTCATCCAGGCAGTGGAATAGCAGTTGGTGAACTTGGGCTGCTTCATCACGCCCTCGTCGTTCTGCACATACTGTACCATGCCGGTCAGCGAGCCGACGGTGCGGGAGTTGTTGCCGCGCACCTGCCCGGCCGAGTAGGAGTCGGTGATGTCGGCGGCGCACATGCCTGCCAGGCCGCCGACGCGGTTATAGGAGGCGTAGTTGCCCATGGTGCCCAGGAAGTTGCCTGCGGCAACGCAGCGGGTTATGCCGGTGCCTTTGGTCAGGCCCTGGATGATGCCGACGATGCCGCCGATGGTGACAGGATAGTATGCGGCCGGAATCTCCACGCTGCCGGCGAAGGAACAGTCGGTGATGGCGTCGTTGGAGGTGGAGACGATGCCGCCGAAGGGGGGTATGTTGTTGGCGTTGTAGATGAGGCCGCTCAGGGTGGTGCCGGAAACATGGCAGTCGGTGACGGGGCCGAAAGCCTGGGCCGCCAGGCCGCCGCCGTAGCCGTCGCCCGCGTATACGGTGCAGTCGGTGACGGTGGAGCGGCTGATGCCGTAGGATGTGCCTGCCAGAGCGCCGGCACCCTGGAAGCCGTTGGCTACGCGGATGCTGCTGTTGCGCACGTGGCAGTTGTCGATCTTGCCTTCGCAGCGAGAGGCAAGGGCGGCGCCGTAGATGGAGGAGGTGCTGACGGTGATGTTATCCAGCGTAAGGTTGCTCAGCGAACCCAGGGCATCCACCTGGCCGAACATGGCGGCATAGCCTGCGCCGCCGTAGATGTCGAGGCCCTTGACGGTGTGGCCCGCGCCATCGAAATGACCGGCGAAGTAGTGGTTGCGGTTGCCGATGGGGGTGAAGTCGTAGCCCGACATGTCCAGGTCGGCGGTGAGCTTGAGGTACTGCCCTGTGAAGGTACGCGAGCAGGGGATGGTGTCGGTGCCGCTGGTGACCTTGAAGTCGAAGTTGTCGTTGGAGTTGACACGCTCCTGCACCTGGCACAGGTCGTCGGCGCTCTTGATCAGATAGGGGCTTGCCTGTGTGCCGGCACCCTCGAGCGGACGGAAGGGGGCGGGGAAATCGGGAGCCGTGTTGAGGTTCAGGCGGGCATCCTTGATGAGGCCCACCCAGTAGCTGCGGCCGTAGAAGAGGCTCATGTTGCCGAACTGCACCAGCCTGGGGTCGGAGCCGGCCGGGAAGCTGAACGTCTCCGACCAGGATTCCGGCTGCTCCTGGTCGTTGAGCACCAGGTCGCCGCGGGTATAATAGGGAGTGGATCCTTCCACCAGGGCCGCCTGGGTGCGGCATGTGTAGGTCTTGTCGCGGTTGAGCAGCAGGTTGACCGTCTGGCCGTAGCCCAGGAAGTTCTTGACCTGTAGCACGTTGGCGCTTATCTGAGTGGCGATGACCGGATATGAGGTCGTGTCGCCGCGCGTCACGTTGACATGGCTCATGGTGGAGGTGCCGCGCTCGAAAATCATGTACTGATAGACATTGGCGTAGTCATCCTTCTCATAGGCAGGATTATCGCCGCCGTTGGGGTCGCTCTTGTCGTAGAAGATACCCCAGGGACGGTCGCAGAGCATCGAGCCGTCCTGACGGATTACGACGGTGAGGACTTCGGAGCGCAGGGGGCGTCCGTTGGCGACATTGAGCGCCGCTATGGACATGGTGGTGCCGTCGGTGCGCCTGGTCACCACCTGGCTCTTGATGGCCAAAGTGCCGGAGGCGGCATCCACTGTAGCTGTGATTTTGCCGCCGGAGCGCCAGAAGTTCGACACCGTGACGATGTCGGAGCCTTCGGTCGTGGTGATGACGGCTGTGGAGCCGCCCGACAGACTCAGGTCGTACATCGGATACTGGTTGATCCATTGGCCGGCCAGGTCAGCCGGCGAGGTGATGGCACCCCGTGGCTGCTGTGCGGGTCTCCGCGAGGCTGTGGCTTTCAGAGGGCCGCGTGAGGCCGTCATGGGCACGTTGCCCAGAGTGAAGGCCTGCGATGTGGCAGAATATGCCTGCCGGTCGGGGCTTGCCGCCGATGTGGCTGCCGCACAGCTTTGTTCCAGCGGAGCCGTCAGCGAGGTGCTCGAGCGGAACCCGACCTCCTGCGTGACTTGTCCGTAGGCTGCAGCCGTACCCGTCAGCAGCATCGCAGCGAGGACCCGCATTAAAAATCTGTGTTGCATAAGCGATGTATTTAGTGTTAGAAAAAGTCAAAGGAAGGCTCTATCATTTCATTTTCCGAGCAAGCGAACATCGGCAGAACCTAATTGTCCGTCTAATCCGCGCTCTTGTTTCCTGCGGTAAAGTTAAGGCTAAATCTTTATCGTTGCAAATTTTTTACTTTATTTTTTGTCTACAGGGCCACTAAAGTCCCTAAAGTCCCTAACGATCCTATAGGCCCCAATACCCTGATGACCTTAAAATCTTGACATGGTACAAGAAAAAGCGCAAAAGGGGCGTTTTTATGGGGCGAAATTTTGGCGGTCGCCGCGAAAGGGGCGTATCTTTGCGGCAGCGATGGGCTTTTTCGGGCCCGCAACGCTGGAAATATACCGATTCCACCAACACTTCAACGATATGCTTAAACGTTACTCAACCATCCTGCTGGCCGCCGCCATGTCGCTGGCCGCCACGTCGGCCCAGGCCGACGACACCGTCTACAAGGTGGGCGGCATCAACTACCAGGTCATCTCGGAGACGGCCGCCATGGTCGCCGAACAAGAGGGCAACGAGGAAACCCTCAACGGCGACATCGTCATCCCGGCCACCGTCACCCTCGGTGCCAAGGAATACACCGTCACCGCCATCGACGGCACCGCCTTCAAGAACTGCACCGGCATCACCTCCATGACGCTGCCATCCACCATCGACTCCATTTGCTACCAGGCCTTCAACGGCTGCACCAACATGGTGTCGTGCAACCTGGAGGACACCAAAATCCGCGAGCTGTGCGTGTCGACGTTCCTCTACTGCCGCTCGCTGCGGAGCATCACCATCCCGGCCACCGTCACGAAAATCGGCATCAACCCGTTCATGGAAACCAACTCGCTGGCGGAAATCAAGCTCGCCCCTGGCAACAAGTGTTTCAAGACCTACGACGGCGCCCTGTACACCATTTCCGGCAAGACACTCATCTCCAGCCCCGGCGGCAAGACTGACCTGACGCTGCTCGACGGCCTCGACACCATCGCCAACAGCGCCTTCTGCCAGAACCGCCGCATCCACAACGTCACCATCCCCAACTCGGTTACGCGCATCGAATCGAGCGCCTTCATGCGCTGCGACTCGCTGCAGCTCATCACCATCCCGACGTCGCTGATCTACCTGGGCAGCAGCGCCTTCGCCGACTGCCGCCAGGCCAAGGGCGACCTGGTGCTCCCCGCCTCGCTCAAGACCATGAGTTCCAAGTGCTTCTACTACACCTCCATCACGAGCATGGACGCCTCCAGGTGCGTAGACACCTCCGTACCCAACTCCTTCGTTATGTACTGCACGAAACTGCGAACCGTGAAGCTGCCCCTGACGGCCACACAGATATGGGACAATGCCCTCAACACCGTAGCAATCAGCGAGATTGACATTCCGGAAACCGTGACACGCATCCGTGGTTCCGCCATGCAGGGATGCACCTTGCTCAAGAAGGTGACCATGGGCAGCAAAATCACCACTCTCGACTTCAGCGTATTCGCCAAGGACGCCGCCCTGACCGAAATCAACATCTCGGCAGCCACTCCTCCCTCCATAGGCAACTCCAGCAGATACCCGGCCTTCCCCGACGCCGTCTATACCGGCTGCACTTTAAACGTGCCTGCCGGCTCCGTCGACGCCTATCGCGCCGCCGACGTATGGAAGAACTTCACCAGCATCAAGACCCTTGGCGTCGCCTCGACGGGCGCCGACCCAGACATCTCGGTGGCCCGCACCGCCGACGGCCTGGCCGTGCTCGGCGCACCCGACGGCGCCGCAATCAGCGTCCACGCCATCTCCGGCGCCCTCGTCTACTCCGGCACCGACCCCGTCATAGCCCTCCCCGCCGGCCTCTACATCGTCCGCGTGGCCGGCCGCACCTTCAAGGTCATGAAGTAATGAGACAGATCACTAACGAGTAGCCAGCCTGCTCATACAGTCAACAAGGAGGGACGGCACCACCCGGGTGGTGCCGTCCCTCCTTGTTTTGCGGGTTCTGGTATTGAGCTGATTTGCCTATTTTCCCAACTTCGCAATCGTCCGTAATTGATTACTCCATATTGTATCGCGGAACAGACTTGATGTTTCGGGTGCATTTTTGTGTTTTCGGAAATAATCAGTAACTTTGCAAATAACATCAAGAGAATAATTCTCTGACAATATGTCTTAATACCGTAAAGAATCTGAAGGTAAATGATTATGACAAAGTCAGACAACAAACCGGCATTTGTGAAACGCGATACAATTATTGCGGGGAAGGAATATGCTCAGCTTTTGACTACGTTGAAAGAACGTTTCCGTAGGTCGCAGATAAAGGCTGCCGTCAAGGTCAACACGACAATGCTGGAATATTACTGGTCCATGGGTCGGGATATTTCAAGGCTTCACGAAGCTGCCAAATGGGGAACCGCATTCTTCGACTGTCTGAGTCTTGACCTCAAGACTGCTTTCCCCGGTCAGACAGGTTTTTCCGTCACCAATATCAAGTATGCCAAGCGGTGGTATGAGTTTTATAATCAAGAGGATGTAATTCGTCAACAAGTTGTTGACGAATTTGAGATGCCTACTGATTTCGGCATAGTTCCGTGGGGACATCATATAGACATCTCTTAGTAAATTTGCGGCATGGCTTCCGATATAGTTTCAGCACTGACGGCCGAAGACCGAAAGACTATCCACGACCTGCTCAACAATGAGTGCACGCTGCGGATGCCGGACGCGCTGACCGACCGCTTCATCGACCTGGGAAGGGTGGTGACCCTGCGGCGGCGCCAGTGCATCATCCGGCGCGGCGACACTGACCCGGACCTCTACGTCATCTTCGAGGGCATCATGCGCACCTGGTACCGCGACGGCGAGCAGGAGGTCACGCAGGCCTTCGGCACGCCGGGAGCCATCTGCCAGTCGTTCCACTCATACTACAACGGGGAACCGTCGAGCGTCAGCTTCGAGGCGTGCACGCCGGTGCGGCTGCTCCACGTGCGCGCCGCCGACTTCGACGCCTTGGTGGCCGAAAGCGCCGAGTTCGCCCGCTGGAACCTGCGCCTGGCGCAGTGCCAGCTGTACCACTACGAGGTCAAGAAGCGCGTAATTAACGGCACCGCGCGCGAGCGCTACGAGGCCATGCTCGGCCACAGGCCCGAAATCATCAGCTCCGTGCCACTTAAGGACATTGCCTGCTACCTGGGCGTGACGCCCGCATACCTAAGCCGCCTCCGCCGACAGATCATACGCGACCAGCGCGCCAGGTAGGCCCCGCAAGCTCGATCAGCTCAGTTCGAGCATGCGCCGGATGGGACGGATGGCCTTTTCCGCCAGGTCGGGTTCCACGTGCACGGCCGGGGTCATGTCGCGCAGGCAGCGGTAGAGTTTTTCCAGGGTGATCAGCTTCATGTACTCGCACTGGTTGCACTGGCACTCGGCATCGTCGGCGGGGGCGGCCAGCAGGGTCTTGCCGGGGCACAGGCGCCGCATCTCGTGCAGGATGCCGCTCTCGGTGACAACGATGAAGGTGTCGGCATCGCTGGACTGCGCATACTCGAGCAGCCTGGCGGTGGAGCCCACCATGTCGGCGATGAGCTGAAGGGGCTTCCTGCACTCGGGGTGCACCAGTATCTTGGCGCCCGGATTTTCGCGCTTCATATCGAGGATGCCCTGCAGCGAGAAGCGGTCATGCATATGGCAGGCGCCGGGCCACAGCACCATGTCGCGCCCGGTGACGGAGTTGATGTAGCCGCCCAGGTTCCGGTCGGGGCCGAAGATTATCTTCTCGTCCTGAGGCAGCGACTCGATGATCTTGCGGGCGTTGCCGGAGGTGACGACGATGTCGGTGAGGGCCTTGACGGCCGCCGAGGTGTTGACGTAGCTGACGACGGTGTGGCCCGGATGCTCCTTTATGAATGCCTCGAACTCTTCGGGGGGGCAGGAGTCGGCCAGTGAGCACCCGGCCTCCGGCGCCGGGATGAGAACGGTGCGGCCGGGGCAGAGGATCTTGGCGGTCTCGGCCATGAAGTGGACTCCGCAGAGCACTATCACCTCGGCGTCGGTCTTGGCCGCCAGCCGGGCCAGCGCCAGGGAGTCGCCGATGTGGTCGGCCAGCTCCTGGATCTCGGGCCGCTGGTAGTAGTGGGCCATGATGACGGCCCGCCGCTCGCGGCGCAGCCGGTCTATCGCTTCAATGTATTCGGCCTCGGTGCGGGGTTCCCCGGGCGCGACGGTTGCTTTTTCAGGCTCCTTTTGCTTGTCGGTGGCCATGGCGTTTTTTCTTTTTATTTTATTATGTGATGAAGAAATCCATACCTCATTAATAAAGAATAAGAATAATAGCTGTCGAAAGCGTAGACAACTTTTTTTGCGTGTTTCATTGCATATTCTCTATGAACAATGAGGTGTGGGCTTCTGCACAGGTTTTGAACGGTCGAAAGTGCGGGCTTTCGGGCTGTTGGAGCCTTTGTGCACACGCTGTCGACAACTGCAAAATTAGTGAAAAAATCACAGATAGAGGTGCAAGGGTGTGTGCAAAATGTGTATATGAAGTGGTCGAAAAGAGCCTTCTTGGTGTTCACAGCCCGGCGGGTCCCTTGTTGGCCCGGAGTTATGTGCCTGGCACAGACCGCTTTCCTACGGCTTTTGTACCGTTTATAGACAGGTTTTAGACAGGGTCGGACAGGGCTGCGGCACTCGGTTTTCGGGAGTCCGGGGCATTGTGTGTGGGGTGGAAACACGCCTGTGTTGAGGTTTCGGCTTGCCCCGTTCTTCGCCGGGCGGTAATACGAATCGGCGGCCGTACCCTCACCGGGTGCGGCCGCCGTAAGTGTGTGTGGCCCGGTCAGAGGCTCCAGATGATGTACATGGCGCCCCAGGTGAATCCGGCGCCGAAGGCTGTCATGACGATCTTGTCGCCGGGCTTCAGCTTGTCGCGGTTCTCGTCCAGGCACAGGGGAATGGACGCCGCCGAGGTATTGCCTCGGTTGACTATGTTGACGAGCACTTTCTCCTCCGGCACGTCCATGCGCTTGCTGATGGCCTCGATGATGCGGAGGTTGGCCTGGTGGGGCACGAAGTAGTCGATGCTGTCGCCGTCGAGCCCGTTGCGCTCCATGACGGAGCGGGAGGATGTGAGCATGTCCACCACGGCTGCGCGGTACACGGCGCGTCCCTCCTGGTAGACGTAGTGCTCGCGGGCGTCGAGTGTCTCCTGCGAGGTGGGGCGCGTGCTGCCTCCGGCCTTCATCACGAGGTGGGGCAGGCCGGAGCCGTCGACGTGGAACTCGGCGTCGATGATTCCCACCGGCTCGTCGGTGGGCTCGACGAGCATGCAGGCGGCGGCGTCGCCGAACAGGGGGCAGGTGGAGCGGTCCTGGTAGTCGGTCATGGAACTCATCTTCTCGGCCGCCACCACGACTATCTTCCTGTACAGGCCGGAGCATATGTATCCGCGCGCGTCCTGGAGGGCGACGAGGAATCCGGCGCATGCGGCCTGTATGTCGTAGGAGTAGGAGCGGGTCAGGCCGCATCCGTGGGCTATGACGGAGGCCGTGGAGGGGAAGCGGTAGTCGGGGTTGGAGGTGGCGCAGATGAGCAGGTCTACGTCCTCGGGGCTGGTGCCGGTGTCGGCCAGGAGCTTCTGCACGGCCTTGATGCCCATGTAGGAGGAGCCCTTGCCGGAGTCGCTCAGGATGCGGCGCTGCTTGACGCCGACGCGGGTGGTGATCCACTCGTCGTTGGTGTCGACCATCTGCGACAGCATCTCGTTGTCGAGGATGTCGTCGGGTATGTACGAGGCTAGGCCGGTGATTTTTGCGTTGACCATATCGTATGGTTGTTGCGGCCGGCGTGCTGTGCGTCGGCTTCTGTTATACTCTGGCGCCCTGTGTCCGGGACGCCCGTCTCTGATATGCCTGTGCGGGCGGAGGTTTGCTTATTCGGCAAACTTCTCTATCGCGAGCTTGCCGCGATAGTACCCGCACTCGCCGCAGACGGTGTGGTAGATGTGCCATGCGCCGCAGTTGGGGCATACGGCCAGGGTGGGTGCCACTGCCTTGTCGTGGGTGCGGCGTTTGGCTGTACGGGTGTGCGATTGTCTGCGTTTGGGATGTGCCATGGTTGCTGTCTATCTGTTTTTTGCTTTGTTTTTGATGTTGTATGTTGGTCGGCCGGCGGGGCTGTGGCGGCTGAGGGACCGCCTCCGCAGGCCGGGAGAAGCTATTTTGGCCGGTGGCATTTGTCGCGCAGTGCGCCGAGGGCGTCGCGCAGGGGGGTGTTGGCCTTCGGGCCTGTTTCGTCGGCCATGTGGTCGAGGGCCTTTTCCACTTCCGGGTCGCACTGGCCTTGGGGGTGGACGTGGCTGAGTCCGAGGCTCAGGGCGATGGTGTCGGCCAGGGGTCGGAGCAGGTCGGCGATGCCGGTGGCGGGGTCGTAGTAGACGGCGTCGGTGTCGTCGCCCGGGGGCACGAGTCCGCCGGGGGAGGGGAGCAGGGGGGCGTCGTATTCGTCGTCCACCCGGACGTCCATGGGAGCCTGGCAGCGGTCGCACCGGGTGCGGACCTGGCCTTCGACGAGCAGTGTGATGCGCCATTCGCCTCCGGCGGGCACGAGGCTGACGTGTGCCAGGATGTCGCCGCCGAGCAGGTCGGCGTGGCCGGCGGCGGCGAAGAAGTCGCCGCCCAGGCGCAGGTCGTGCTCGGCGCCCTGACGGGCGGCCGGCATGGCTATCTCCCAGCTTTTAGGCTCTCTTGCGGTGCTCATTTATGCTTCGTCTTCACGCTATTCCTTGCCCTTGGGGGTGCCCGCAGGGCCGGGAACGCGGGTTCTCGGTTGGCGGACTATGGAAAAAGCGCCACAAAGGTAGTAATTTTTTGGCAATTGACCTACAGCGGGGCGCGTTTTTCACTTTTTTTATATGTCCGTCGGGTCCGAATGGGGGTCGGCGGGGGTATAAAAAAGGCCGGAAGGGGCTTTGGATGCTCCTTCCGGACAATTTTACGGGTATTTTAGCGTACTACGACTTTGACGGTCTTTCGGCCTGCGCGTACGATGTAGATGCCGTTGGCGAGGTTCTGGGTGCCGGTCTCGATGCCCTGCATGTTGTAGACGCGGGCGCCTTCGGGTGCGACGATGTTGCCGCCTTCGACGGTGATGTCGAGGTCGTCGGCGTCAATGCCGCCCACTGCGCCGGTTTCCCAGCTTTTGTCGTAAGCCGGGAGGGTGTTGGGCTTTACCCATTCGGACTGGAACACCTTGGTGCTGGGGAGTATCTGTCCCATGGCGCGGATGGTGAACCTGTTCTCCTGGTTCATCATGGCGGAGCTCTCGCGGACGAGGGGGTTGTTGACGGTGACGAGCTTCTCGTTGTAGCCGTCGACGAAGTACTCTGAGCCGGAGGAGTTGCGGCGCTTGACGGTGACTATGTACCCGCTTGCGTCGGGCAGGGCCGGGAAGCCGATTCTGAAACCTTCGGTCTCTGTGCCTGCCTTGGCGTTGACTACTCCTTCGTAGGTGGCGGGGTGGAGGGTGAAGGAGGCGGTGGCCTTCTGTGTCTCGGTGTCGTACGCTATGGAGTACAGGCAGGGATTCCAGGCGGGGTCGGTGACGGTGTTGAAGGGTGCCAGGGCGGAGGGGAGGCCGTTGGCTATGAGCGTTCCGTAGGGGCCTTCGCCGGGCCACTGTGCGTTGCTGCGGGTGCGGCCCACGGGCGGCATGACGGTGATGCGCATGTGGTCGGCGGTGGAGTTGGCGCGGTTGGAGCGCCATACCCAGTAGTCGTAGTCTATGTGCCAGATGAGCATGCCGGAGCCGGGCACGTGGGTGTCGATGTCGGTCTTGGTGCGGTTCTCCAGGATGTAGTACTCGGAGTAGTTGCTGGCGGTGGGTACCTTGAGGCGGTATGCCTTGGGGCTGGCGTTCACCAGCGGGTCAAGGGAGATGTTCTCGCCATCTGCGATGTCGGTGAGCTCGAGCCAGCGGCAGGCCCAGCGGTCGTAGGCGGCATAGCTGGCGGGCAGGCATCCGTCGCCGAGGTACGAGCCGTTGCACATGATGGACCAGTCGCCGGGTGTGAGCGCCTCGCAGGCGGGGTCGTAGTTGGGGTCGTACATGTCGGGCAGGCCGAGCACGTGGCCGAACTCGTGGCAGAAGGTGCCGATGCCGGTCTTGCGCTTGTCGTTGAGGTAGCGGTGGGAGCCGCGGAGCTCGTTGGAGCAGGCGTAGCGGCCGCCGCGCTTGCCGCCGAATGTGCCGGAGAAGGAGGAGGAGTGGGGCCAGATGGTGGTCTGGTCGCCCGTGTCGGCCTGGCCGAAGCCGGCGTAGATGAAGTAGATGTTGTCGATGACGCCGTCATTGTCCAGGTCGAAGCGGGTGAAGTCGAAGCCGTCGAGGGCCAGCTGGGTGAGGGCCTGGTTGATGGCGACGGAGAACAGGGAGGACTTGCCGCCGCTGCCGACGTAGTACTTGCTGGTGGCGGGAAGGGTCACGACGGGGCTCACCACGAAGGTGGGCTTGAACTTGCCGTCCGAGACCTTGAGGTAGTAGTCGCGGGCCGACAGCTTGATGTCCTCGTCGACGAAGTTGGCCTTGTTGAACCAGTCGTTGTAGTAGGCCTGGGGGTCGTCCATGGAGAACTTGGTGTCCTTGTACTGGAGCAGCACGACGAGGAACTTGCCCTCGCCCAGGCAGGGGAACTTGCTGCGGCCGTCGGTCTCGCTGAGCTCGGCGTACTTGGGCAGCGAGGCGACGGAGGAGCGGGAGAAGTCGGCGTCCTGCTCGGAGCGGAGCAGGTTGACTGTCTCGGCGCTCACGGCCAGCCGGGCGCCGCCGCGCTCGGCCACGCGCCAGTAGCCCAGGGCGTCCTGTTCCATGACGTATTTTCCGGCGGCGTCGGTGGCGTAGCTGAAGTGCTCGTCGCCGCGCAGGCGGATCTCGACGGTCTTGCCGTCCGGGTTGACCTGCTTGATCAGGCCCGGGAAGGCCGGCACTGCCATGGCTGCCATCGGGGCGCACATGGCCAGGGCCGGCAAGAGGTTGCGGAGTTTCATATAGTAGGTTGTTTCGTTTTTTTACTGTCTTCGGGCGGGAGAGGCGGGCATGGCCGGCGCCGGGGCCGCATGCCGGATCGACTCGTGTACCTCCGAGGAGAATCGAACTCCTATCTAAGGTTTAGGAAACCTCTATTCTATCCGTTGAACTACGGAGGCGTCGGAAACACGCATCCGCCGGGGCCGCATCGTGGCCCTCGTGGACGCGCCTGCGGGAATCGCGTACTTTTCCAAATGCAAATTTAGCTACTTTTCCGCTACTGCGCAAGGGACTGCGGGGAAAAATGGTCTGAAAACCGAATTTCACCCCTTGTTATTAACCTTTTTTAGGTTTTCGCCCCGTTTGCGGGTTCCGAAACTTTTGCGTAAATTTGCACTCGGAGCCGCCCCCGCGGGCCGCCCGCCCCATCCCAAGACAAACCAACACCACCTACGCAATGGAAGTAAAAGAATATCTCGACAACGCCTCCGACGGCATGCAGCTGGCCGTGGAGTACCTCGACGACGCCCTGTCGCACATCCGTGCCGGAAAGGCATCCGCCAAGCTGCTGGACGGCATCCGCGTCGACTACTACGGCACCCAGACCCCGGTGGCCCAGGTGGCCAGCGTCTCCACGCCCGACGCCCGCACCATCGCCATCCAGCCCTGGGAGAAAGGCATGATCAAGGTGATAGAGAAAGCCATACTCGACTCCAGCCTCGGCATCACCCCCGAGAACAACGGCGAGATAATCCGCCTGTCCATACCGCCCCTGACCGAGGAGCGCCGCCGCCAGCTGGTGAAGCAGTCCAAGTCCGAGGCCGAGAACGCGAAGGTCAGCGTCCGCAACGCCCGCCGCGAGGCCATCGAGGGCCTCAAGAAGGAGGTCAGGCAGGGACTCAGCGAGGACGCCGAGCGCGACGCCGAGGCCGAAGTCCAGAAGCTCCACGACCGCTTCATGAAGCGGATCGACGAGATCTTCGCCGAGAAGGAGAAGGAGATACTCACCGTCTGAGCCACACATTATTATAATATGTTGACCTGCAGGGACGCACCCGGTGCGTCCCTGCACAGTCATCGAAAGCAAACTCCCGATGAAGAAGAAACTTGTCGTGTCCACCGGCGCCGGCATGAGCGCCGAGTCGGGCATTCCCACCTTCCGCGACGTCGGCGGCCTGTGGGAGAAGTATCCCGTCATGGACGTCTGCTCGGCCGACGGCTTCCGCCGCGACCCCGCCCTCGTGCACAGGTTCTACAACGAGCGCCGCCGCCAGTACATGGCCTGCGCGCCCAACGACGCCCACCGCCAGCTCGCGGACCTCGAGCGCGACTACGACGTGCGGGTCATAACCCAGAACATCGACGACCTGCACGAGCGTGCCGGCTCCACGCACGTGCTCCACCTCCACGGCGAGATCATGAAGGTCCGGTCCGTGACCGACCCCGACTACATCGAGACCCTCGACGAGGAGCACCTCGACACCACGCCCGACACCCGCGGCCGCAACGGCGACCCGATGCGCCCCCACATCGTCTTCTTCCAGGAGCCCGTGCCCAACATGGAGCGCGCCGCCGAGCTGGCCGCCGAAGCCGACATCTTCGTGGTCATCGGCACCAGCCTGGCGGTCTACCCCGCGGCCGCGCTGGTCCACTACGTGCGCCGCGGCACGCCCGTCTACTACATCGACCCCAGCCCCGGCGACGTGTCGGGCATCCCCGGCGTCACCGTCATCCGCGCCACCGCCACCGAGGGGCTGCGCACGCTCCGCCGCCTCCTGGCCGAGTCAGGGGGCGCGTCATGAAGGCGCACCTGCGTCTTTTATGATGGCGTGTCAAAATCCGCCGGATTTTGACACGCCATCATACTGACAAATGAGTAGTGGAAACTGCACGCTGCGGGCGCGAGTGTGCAACCGGGGTGGAAAAATGCCGAAAAACATGTTGTAAAACATATTTTCGGCGCCCCTCCATACCCGAAAATATTATTACCTTTGCGTGTCCGAAAGCAGCACGCCCCGCGGCCGGCCGTAACATCGGCGGGCGAGGCGCCTGCGGACACGGCATGCAATACCACGAACAACCAACCAACCTAACCATATATGGCAAAAATCAAAGGTGCAATCACCGTAAACATCGAGCGCTGCAAAGGCTGCAACCTGTGCGTAGTGGCCTGTCCCACTTCCACTCTGTCGCTCCAGCCCAACGAGGTCAACGACCGCGGATACCACTTCGCCTACATGGCCAACCCGGACAGCTGCACCGGCTGCTGCTCGTGCGCCTGGGTTTGCCCCGACGCCTGCATCGAAGTATACCGCGTCAAGGTAGACTGACCCCACCACATTCCCCAAACATCTAAAACCACATCCCCGAAGATATGAAAGAAGAGGTAAGACTCATGAAGGGCAACGAAGCCATAGCCCACGCCGCCATCCGCTACGGCTGCGACGGCTACTTCGGATACCCCATCACCCCCCAGAGCGAAGTACTCGAGACCCTTGAGGAGCTCATGCCCTGGGAAACCACCGGCATGGTAGTGCTCCAGGCCGAGAGCGAAGTTGCCGCCATCAACATGGTATACGGCGGCGCCTCCACCGGCAAGGCCGTCATGACCTCGTCGTCCAGCCCCGGCGTCAGCCTCAAGCAGGAAGGCATCTCCTACATCGCCGCGGCCTCTCTGCCCGCGCTGGTGCTCAACGTAATGCGCGGCGGCCCCGGCCTGGGCACCATCCAGCCCTCGCAGGCCGACTACTTCCAGGCCACCAAGGGCGGCGGCCACGGCGACTACCACCTCATCGTCCTGGCTCCCAGCACCGTGCAGGAGATGGTCGACTTCGTGGGCCTCGGCTTCGACCTCGCCTTCAAATACTGCACCCCCTCCATGATCCTTGCCGACGGCATCGTGGGCCAGATGATGGAGAAGGTCGTGCTTCCCGACTTCCGCCCCCGCCGCACCGAGGAGGAGATCCGCCGCCAGTGCCCCTGGGCCGCCAGCGGCCGCAAGGACGGGCGCAAGCGCAACGTCATCACCAGCCTCGAGCTCGAGTCCGCCCGCATGGAAGTCATCAACCATGAGCTCCAGGCCAAGTACCGCGAGATAGAGCGCATGGAGACCCGCTGGGAAGAGATAGGCACCGAAGACGCCGACTACCTGATGGTAGCCTTCGGCTCCGTCGCCCGCATCTGCGACAAGGCCCGCGAGCTCGCCGCCGAGGAGGGCATCAAGGTCGGCATCGTGCGCCCCATCACCCTGTGGCCCTTCCCCACCGACGCCATCGCCAAGGCCGCCGAGGGCAAGAAAGGCATCCTCTGCGTCGAGCTCAACGCCGGCCAGATGATCGAGGACGTCCGCCTGGCCGTCCACGACCGACTCCCCGTGGAGCACTTCGGCCGCCTGGGCGGCATCATCCCCAGCCCCGACGAGGTGCTCGCCGCACTCAAGGAGAAAGTAATCAGGAAGTAAAGCAGCCAACAACCTCTAACCAAATCTGAATCAATGGAAATCAACGATATCATCCGCCCGGAGAACAAGGTCTACTCCAAGCCCGAACTCCTCGAGGAAGTACACATGCACTACTGCCCCGGCTGCTCCCACGGCGTCATCCACAAGCTCGTGGCCGAAGTGGTAGCCGAGCTGGGCCTGACTGACCGCACCGTCGGCGTCTCCCCCGTAGGCTGCGCCGTGTTCGCCTACAACTACATCGACGTCGACTGGGTCGAGGCCGCCCACGGCCGCGCGCCCGCCGTAGCCACCGCCGTTAGCCGCCTGTGGCCCGACAACGTGGTGTTCACCTACCAGGGCGACGGCGACATGTCCGCCATCGGCACCGCCGAGTCCATCCACGCCGCCAACCGCGGCGAGAACATCGTCATGATCTTCGTCAACAACGCCATCTACGGCATGACCGGCGGCCAGATGGCCCCCACCACCCTCATCGGCCAGAAGACCGCCACCACCCCCTACGGCCGCCGCGTCGACCTCAACGGGCACCCCCTGGAGATCACGAACCTGATGAAGGAGCTCGACGGCACCTGCTACGTCACCCGCCAGGCAGTGCACACCCCCGCCGCCGTGCGCAAGACCAAGGCGGCCCTGAAGAAGGCATTCGAGAACGCCGTGGCCAAGAAAGGCACGTCGGTGGTGGAAGTAGTCTCCACCTGCAACACCGGCTGGAAGCTCTCCCCCGAGAAGGCCAACCAGTGGATGGCCGAGCACATGTTCGAGAAATACCCCCTCGGCGACCTCAAGAACAACGACTAACCCCAACAGAGCAACACAATGAAAGAAGAAATCATCATAGCCGGCTTCGGCGGACAGGGCGTGCTCTCCATGGGCAAGATCCTGGCCTACTCCGGCCTCATGGACGACAAGGAAGTGACCTGGATGCCCAGCTACGGACCCGAGCAGCGCGGCGGCACCGCCAACGTCACCGTCATCCTCAGCGACGAGAAGATCTCCTCCCCCGTCCTCGACAAGTACGACATCGTCATCGCCCTCAACCAGCAGAGCCTCGACAAGTTCGGTCCCCGCGTCAAGGAAGGCGGCATCCTCATCTACGACACCGATGGCATCCACAACCCCTGCCGCCGCGAGGACATCGCCATCTACCCCATCGACGCCATGGGCGCCACCCTGCAGATGGGCAACAGCAAGGCGTACAACATGATCGTCATGGGCGCGCTGCTCGAGGTCATGCCCTACAAGCTCCCCATGGAGAACGTCGTCAAGGGCCTCAAGAAGTCCCTGCCCGAACGCCACCACAAGCTCATCCCCATGAACGAGCAGGCCATCGAGAAGGGCCGCGAGCTCGTGCGGAAATGACATACCGAGGTCAACGATAGACCTGAGACTCCCAAGACTGTTTCATCGAGAGACCGGGGGCCGGCGCGACGCCGGCCCCCGGTTGCCTTCCCCGACAGCACCGATTTCGGTAAATGTCGCGAAAATAGCGGGTCGGATTTGGCGGTTAGGAGAAAACTACGTATCTTTGCAGCATGGGGCTTACGGTAAGCAGATGGTTGGTCAGGGTGGTGGCGGCGGTGCTGACGGCGCTGGCCGCGGTGTTGCCGTGCAGGGGAGCAGAGGGCGCCGACGCGCGTCTGAGCCACGCCGACGCCCTGATGCGTCAGAACCGCTTCCGGGGCGCCCTGACCGAGTACAAGTCGGTGGCCGACTCGCTGGGCACGGCCACCGCCCGCGACAGCCGCATCCGTTTCCTCAACGCCGTATACGGCTGCGCCGAAGCCTGTTTCCGCCTCAACGACTACAGCGCCAGCTTTGACTATCTGCTCATGGCCGAACAGCAGCCCCTGACCGAGCAGCATCTGCCCACCGCCAAACTCCACGCCAACTACACCGCTTTATATATAGTCATCGGCTCGCAGACAGGCAAGCGGGAATTCTTCGCCAAAGCCCGCGCCCACAGCCTCGAAGGCTTCGACCGGGCATTGGCCGAGTGCGACACGGCCACTCTGTACCGCGTCTTCTGCGATATGTCGAACACATCGTATGTGTTGGGCGACTTCCCGGCCATGGCCGGGGCTGTGGAAAGGATGCGGCGTGAGGCCGAGAGGAGCGGAAACCCGCGGCTGCGGGCCGCGCTGAAAATCTACGAGGCCTGCCGGGCCTTCTCGCAGAAGGAGTATGCGCGGGCCGACACGACCTATCTGCAGGCGCTCCGACTGCTCCCCGACGAGCCGTCGACTATGCGTCAGCGGGCATCGCTGCGCAAGGACCGCGCCTACGCCATCTCCCGCCTGGGCCGCACCGAAGAGGCCCTGAGCGAGCTGAAGGAGGCGGAAAGGGTGTCGTATCTGCTGGATATGCGCGACATGCGCCTCAATATCCTCAATGTGCGGCGGCATATCTACGAGATGCGCCCCGAATGGAAAGCCTTAGAGGAGGAGACGCGTCTGCGGGCCCTGGACCTGCGCGACTCTCTGCAGTCGGTGATGATAGTCGACGACCTGACGCAGATGGAATACACGCGCGAGCGGCGCGAGCTGATGCGCACCATCTCGCTGTCGGAGCTGCGTCACCGCTGGACGATGTACGGAGTCTTCGCGCTGACAGGGGTGGTGCTGATTTTCGGCGTGCTGCTGATGCTGCTGCGCCACAAGAACCTGCGTCTGCAGGCCCATGCCCGCCTGCTGCTGGACCGAATGCGCTCCCAGTACCGCAACCCCGCCGCCTCCACCCAAAACTCCCAATCCTCCCATAACTCCCGGAATCCCCAGAATTCTGAAATCGCCGCCGCCGTGCGCCGCATGCTCGCCTCCGACGAGCTCTATTCGCCTGACATGAGCCTGACGCGCATGGCGGAATTGGCGGGCTGCCACCCGAAGACACTGAGCCGGGTGGTACATGAGGAGTTCGGGTGCGGCTTCCCGGCCCTTGTCAACCGGGCGCGTATCGTGGAGGCATGCCGCCGCATCGAGTCGCCCGAGTATGCGCGCTATTCGCTGACGGGCATCGGCGAGTCGGTAGGCTTCAACAACCGCACCTCTTTCACCACCAACTTCAAGAAATACACCGGCCTGGGCCTGCGCGAATACCGCAAGGCGGCAGAAAAGTGACCGGGGCAGGCTCAGCTGATTTTTTTACAGGCCCAATAAGCCCTATAGGGCCAACAGGCTGCCGGGCCTCACCCCTATTGGCCCTATACCCCGGATGTAAAACTTCCGGAATCTTTACAAAGTTTGTCGCCAGGATTCGCGATATTTAACATATCCGTCAAGAGTATTATATAATTTTGTGGAGGTAAATCAAAGTAACCCGCTCCCTGAAAACGGCAATAACCAACACCAAATACTTATGCTAAAGAACTACCTGATGTCGGCCCTTGCGCTGACCGGAGCCCTCTTCGCCACCTCTGCGGCACGGGCGCAGTCACCGGCCGACTCCGTCACCGTCACTCTCAACTGGAAACCGGTCAACACGGCCAATGAAGTGGATGTCGTCAAGCGATTCATCATCGGCAACCAGACCGGCTACACTCTGCTCGACACCAAAGCCCTGGGAACCACCGGTACCTCTACGGTCAAGGTGCCCAAGGGTGTATGGACCATGTTCATGCAGTATGATTACACCGACAAGACCCTGGGCGGCAACATGGTCAAGATCGTGGCCCGCGAGGATGTCGACCTGCGGCATGACACCACGATGCTCTTCGACGGCGCCGAGGCCACGCGCCACATCGGCTTCCGCTATCTGCTGCCCGACGGCCGCGAGGCCCGCCTCAAGACCTGGGAGACGTCCAAGAACCTCGTCTGGACCGGGGCCAACGTCTTCCGCTTCATCATGTATTCGGGCATATGGTGCTCCAAGATTCCCGACTTCTTCTCTCCCGGCCTCTATTCGCTGACCGAGAACCGCCCCTATATGCCCAAGGGCTCCGGCGCCAATGTCTGCCGCAGCGGCGACGTCTTCGTCAACCCCGGCCTGAGCAGCGCCTGGCGCGCCTACAACGACGCTCTCGTCTACCGCCTGGACACCGTCAAAAAGGCCGAGATGGCCGATGTGCCGATGCTCTACATCAGCCAGACGGCAAGCTGCGCGCAAGCCGCCGACACCATCTTCAGCAACGATCCTGCATCCTTCCGCCTCCATTCCGCTCCCGAGCGCAAGGCATCGCTGTTCACTCCCAAGCCGGCCGCTCCCAAGGGCCTCTACCGCCTGGAGCACCTTAACCCCTACAACGGCAAGCAGTACGGCATGATAACCGTAGGCGCGCAGGCCGACCCGCTGAGCCGAGTGAATATGTGCATCGGCAAGGGTACATGGGACATCCTGCTGACCCTTTCGAGCCAGGAGACCACCAAGATACGCACCTATGCTGCCGACTCCGGCTCCGGCATCGCCATGCCCGCCTATATGGCTCAGCGCGACGAGTATGTGGTCAACGACCCCATCTCCACCGGCAATGCAGCTCACGGCTGGCCCGAGGATGGCTCCGGCTTCAAGCCCTATCCCGGCCATCCCGTATTCTCATATAAAGCTGAAGAGCTGGGCGACACCATCGGCGACTCGGCCCCCTTCCATACCATCTCGCTGCTGACGGCCAGGACCACCTCCGAGAGGCATCCGAAATGGTTCACCAACCAGTGCAACATGGAGTGGGTCGGCAACGCCATCGAGCGCCGCGCCGTGGACATGTGGGCCCAGAAGTTCTATTGCATCGCCGGGGGCGACACCATCGTCAGCGACTGGAAGAAATTCGCGGCAGACGGCAACAAGTATGTGACCAAGGCGGACGCCAAGTCCGACATAACCCTGTCGTTCGACAACGCCAACTATCGCGTCGACACCCTGCAGGGGCACAGCACCGCCCTCTATACCCTCAACCTGCTGCAGGCCGACATTTGTCCTCCCGCGCTGCGCGCCGTGCAGATGCGCTCGCGCCTTGACAACCGCATCACCAACCGCCACGTCCGCATGTCAGAGATTCGTCTTGGCTTTGCCTGCGGCGACTTCAACTTCGACCAGGATGCCGGATTCTTCCGCCACGAGCGCGCCGACGTGAAACTGGAGATAGCACCCTTCGGCACCGAGAATTACACCGAGGTTCCGGTGCATGAGCTGACCGAGCATTTCCGCATGCCCGTCTGGGGCAACTACTACGAGGCCGACCTGAGCGGCTACAAGGTCAAGAGCGCCAACGGCTGGTTCGCCCTGCGATTCACCCTGACCGACCGCGCGGGCAACAAGTGCGTGCAGACGGCCTCCCCGGCCCTCTATGCCGAGCACAGCACCTCATCGGTCGGCTCAGTGACCGAAAGCGCCGAAGGGCTGCAGATGGTAGGCGACCGCCTCGTATCGGCCGACGCCTCTGAGTGCATCATGGTCTATGACGCCTCCGGCCGCCTTGTTCTCAGCAGCGTCGGAAGCGCCGACCTCAGCCCGCTGCCCCGCGGCCTGTATGTGGCGCGCGCCGGCTCCTCCACCCTCAAATTCATGAGAGCGCGGTCATAAAGGCGCATCTGCGGCACTTCGGGAACCTCTCGGGGTCGGTCACATAGTATACACTATGCTCCCTGCACCTCGGAACCCCGAAGCACCACATCTGCATCCTTTCTGACCACACTCTCCCTAATAAGCGCCCGGCTCAGTCCGGGCGTTTTTTTTAGTATTCTTATTGGCGAGTGGTGCTCCTGTAGGGACGCACGGGCCGTGCGTCCGCATTACATCCGAACCCCGACAGCACCGATTTCGGTAAATGTCGGAAAAATCGCGGGTCGGATTTGGCGGTTAGGAGAAAACTACGTATCTTTGCAGGCGATAACATACCACCGGCGCCGCGCCCCTCCGGTACAGAGCGAGGGTGCCTATGCGCAACCTAACTACATCCAGCCTTGAAATGAGAAAGAAGCTACTCCTGGCCGGAGCCATGGCACTGACGGCGCTGTGCGCCAGCGCAGTGCCCGCCTGCCCCGTGCCCGCCACCCTCACCCAGCCCGACGGCAAGACCGTCACCCTCCGCCTTGTCGGCGACGAGTTCCACAACTACTCCGTCACCACCGACGGACGCACCGTGTGCCAGGACGCCTCCGGCGCGTACGTCTACGCCGAGGTCGGCGCCGACGGCACCCTCGTGCCCACCGCCGTCCTGGCCCACGACCCCGCGCAGCGCTCCGAGGCCGAGCTCGCCTACCTCGCCCTCGCACCGCAGAAAGTCGTCCCAAGGCCCTCCGAGCACCAGCAGTCCATGCGCCGCCAGCAGCTCCAGATGGCGGGCAACCCACGCATGCTCTACGACTACAACAAGTTCCGCGGACTCGTCATCCTCGTCAACTTCACCGACATGAAGTTCTCGTACACCAACGCCCACGAGATCTTCACCGACATGATCACCAAGCGCAACTACGACGGGTTCATGAACAACGCCTCCATCCCCACCAAGGAGGAGTACACCGGCTCCGTGCGCGACTACTTCTTCGACAACTCCCGAGGCGTGTTCGACCCCGCCTTCGACGTCGTCGGCCCCGTCGACATCGACGTCGCCAGCACCTATCCCCAGCAGACCAGCCGCATGCAGTCCGTGGTCAGCAAGGTCATAGCCGCCGCCAACCCCCAGGTGGACTTCACCAAGTACGACACCGACGGCGACGGCATGGTCGACATGTTCTACATCATCTTCGCCGGCTACGGCTCCAACTTCCAGGGCAACAACTCGTCGTACGTATGGCCCCACGCCTGGAACGTCAGCTCGTTCAACATCACCGCCGACGGCAAGCGCATGGGCCGCTACGCCTGCTCCACGGAGTTCTACGGCCGCCCCGCCTCCCACTACATCGACGGCATCGGCACCATCTGCCACGAGTTCAGCCACGTGCTCGGCCTGATGGACGAGTACGACACCGACTACTCCTCGGGCGGCGGCCAGAGCGTGGACCCCGGCGAATGGTCCGTGATGGCCGGAGGCTCCTACCTCAACAAGGCCCGCACCCCCGTGGGATACTCCATGATGCAGCGCTACCAGAGCGGATTCGCCGTGCCCAAGGTCATCACGGCCGCCGGCGACTACTCCCTGCGCGACATCGACGCCACCAACGACGGCTACCGCATCAACCTCGTCGACGAGGACAAGGAGTACTTCCTGCTCGAGAACCGCCGCAAGACCGGCAACAAGTGGAACTCCTACGGACCCGGACAGGGCATGCTCGTCTTCCGCGTCGACTCCACCTCCACCGCCCCATGGTCGTCCAACAAGATCAACTCCAACCCCGCGCACAACTACTACCAGCTCGTGCGCGCCAGCTACAACGGCAGCTCCGACTCCGGCTCCGACCCCTTCCCTGGCACCAGGAACGTCACCTCCCTGACGGCCGAGACCAGTCCCGCCCTCAAGGGCTGGGGCGGCGCAGCGCCCGAGTTCGGGCTCGACTCCATATGGGAGACCGACGGCGTGATACACTTCCGCATCAGGCCCGACAACCGCACGCGCAAGATCGAGGACTTCGAGAACATGTCCACCACGGGCCGCTACGACCAGGACGTGCAGGGCGTGTGGACAAAGTGGACCTTCAGCAACGCCCAGGTGGTGGAGACCGCCCAGGGCCAGCACAAGGTGGCCATGGTCAAGGGCTCGTCGCTCACCACCGCCGCCATACCCCACGGCTGGATCGAGAACGCCAGCTTCGAGGTCACCAACAACTCCGGCAGCACCGCCTTCTTCCAGCTCCAGGCCGAGAAGGACGGCGTCATGACCGTCATGTCCACCACCACCGGCTCCACCCTGGCCAGCGTCAGCACCGGCTCCACCTCGCGCCTCAACTTCAAGATCCCCAACCTGGAGAACACGCGCCTTATGCTCGTGCAGAAGACCGGCGACTCCACCTCGCCCGTCCACATCGACAACTTCACCATCGTCAAGGACTACATCGACGCCGTCCAGGGCATCTACGCCGACGGCACCGGCACCCTGCGGGCCACCGTCGCCGACGGCATGGTCAGCGTCCTGGCCTCCCCCGGCGCCGCCGTGCGCCTCTACGACCTCCAGGGACGCCTCGTCGCCTCCGCGACCGCCGACTCCGACGGCCGCGCCGCCCTCGCACCGGCCGCACGCGGCTGTTACATAGTCAGCGCCGGCGGCAGCTCCCTCAAGGTCCTCTTCCGATGATTAACCAGCACGTGCAGGGGCGCACCAGGATGCGTCCCTGCACGTGCCGGAACGTCCATCCGCGACAAAACGCCTAATACCAACCACAACACATTTTTTTAATTTAATAACTAACTTCCACATCTCATGAGAAAGAAGGGACTACTGGTAGCAGCCATGCTATCACTGGCGGCCTCGGGGCTGATAGCCTCCGTGCCGCTTCCCCAGGTGGCGGTGCCAGGCACTCCGGCTCTTACCCCGGAGCAGGCCTCGGGCTCCGTCACGGACCTGGCCGGTCCGCAGCCCGCGTCGCCCCAGGCGCCGCAGGCCCAGGCAGGCCCGGCCACAGTCATGACGCCGGCGCGCCTGGGCAAGGCCATGACCGGCTTCACGCCCGTGGCCAACGCCACGCCGCGCCGCGCCGCGCTCCCGGCCAAGGCACCCGCAATCGACGCACTGGCAGGACAGTACGTCATGACCTACAAGTCGCTCGTCTCCACCCAGGGCGACGGCGGCAACGGCGGCTCCATCCAGCGCGTGGCAGGCAAGGACTCCATCATCCTCCACAACTTCTGGACCGGAGACATCGACGTCCGCGCCCACTATGACGCCGCCACCGGCACACTGACCATCCCCGCCCAGAAGCTGTACGTGCATCCCACATACGGCGACATGTGGCTGGCACTGTGCGGACCCGACGGCAAGCCCAACTACAACACCGCAATGACGGGCCACGCCACCGACAACGGCGTCGTCATCGACTCCTGGTTCGGCGTCTTCGTCAAGTCGGGCACCCAGGCCGGCTCATTCATGATTGCAGGCTACGACGGCACCTACGCCCGCTCCAACGCCACCATGAGCACCGACGTCTTCAACGGCTCCACGCAGACATACAACGTCATCGTCTCCCAGCCCTTCGACAACCAGGTATCGGTGGTCAACTTCGGCAACTTCGGCTGCACCGTCAACATCGACCTGAACCGCTACTCCTCGGGCGTCATACACTCCCAGGTAGTGCGCGCCTATCCGCAGAACGCCGACTTCCTGACCTGCTCGGTGGGCGGCTACACCCTCAACGATGCCGGCAACGTGGTGCTCCAGGCACCCCTTGCCAACGACATCATGCTCGACACCCTGACCGGCGTCAAGCAGACCAACACCCTGACCTTCGGCAAGTGGAGCGCCCTGAGCAACGGCGCCTCCGCCCGCTACTTCCTGGCACCCTTCCTCAACGGCAAGATCCAGACCCAGACCCCGGTGCGCTTCCCCGTGCTTGACGTCACCGAGTTCGCCGGCGCCGGCACCGAGGCCGACCCGTACCAGATCAAGACCCGCGACGACCTGGTCCTGCTCAGCCAGAAGACCCAGGACTGCACCGACTACAACCCCAACACCCCGCCCAACTACGCCAAGCAGGCACAGGCTTTCAAGGGCAAGTTCTTCAAGGTCATGAACGACATCGACATGGCCGGAACCAACTTCACCGCCATCGGCCGCGGCTTCCAGAACCGCTTCGCAGGCACTTTCGACGGCGGCAACCACGTAATCCGCAACCTTTCCGTCACCACCCAGGAGAGCTTTGGCGGCCTGTTCGGCATGTGCGACACCACCGCCGTGCTCAAGAACGTGCGCATGGAGAACGCCGACGTGGAGATGACCGCCAACTACGGCGGCATCCTCGCTGCCTGGACTTACGGTTCCATCGACAACTGCCACGTTTCGGGCTCCACCCTCATCGTCCAGGGCCAGGTGGCCGGCGGCATAGCCGGCGTGGTCTTCGGCATGAGCAACTGTACCTCGGTCGACAACCAGGTAGTCTGCACAGGCGGCTGGCAGGGCGGCCTGGCAGGTGAGGTCCACACCTACTTCCGCGACTGCTCCGCCACCGGCGCCACCATCGTCGGCTATCCCGGCGGAGGCACCACCTGCGGCGGCGCGGCCGGTCTCATCACCTCCGCCACCGCGGAGCGCATCTACTTCTCCGGCCTGGTCGACGGCTATCGCCTCGGCGCCCCCTCGTCGGGGAGCACCACCGGCATCCTGGCCGGCGGCATCTGCGGCCACCTCAGCGCCTCCACACTGACCGACGCCTTCGCCACCGGCACCGTCATGGGCCGCAACTCCTACTGCGAGGTCGGCGGCGTATCGGGCCGCGTCACCGGCTCCGGCATCGAGAACGCCTACTTCCGCGGCCGCGTGGCCTCCTACTACTCCCGCATGACCGGCGGTCTGACAGGCCGCGTCTTCGGCCTTACCAACGCCGGAGGCACCGTCACCAGCTCCTTCCGCAACATGTACGTGGCAGCTCCCGTCACCTCCGAGACCTACCAGTACAACCGCAACACCGGCTGGGCCGAGACTCTCGGCCAGGTCGAGGAGGGCGCCCTGGGCAAGGCCGAGAACATCTACTACGACAAGCAGGTCTTCTCCGTCAACTCCGCCAACGGCACTCCGATGACCACCGCCCAGCTCACCTCCGGCACCCTGCCCGCAGGCTTCCCCGCCGCCAAGTTCACCGCTTCGGCCGGCTCCTATCCCGTCTTCACAGCATGGAAGAACACTCCGGCCTCCCAGTGGGGCGCATCGGCAATCCTGCTGACCGAGGGTGCCTCGCTTGCCAGCATCAACCGCAACGCCAAGCTCTCGGCCATCGGCTCCACCATCTTCAAGCTCTACAAAGATGGCAAGGGCTACGACACCGGCTATGCCTCCAAGATTGTGGGCGACTCGCTGGTAATCACCGACTTCGGCGTGGACACCCTGCTGTTCATCAACGGCAACCAGAACTTCTACTATCAGATCAAGTGCGCCCCGGTGCCCTTCGCAGGCGCGGGCACAGAGCTTGACCCCTACCGCATCAGCACCAAGGCGGACCTCATCGCCCTGGCCAACTTCGCCAACAACTCGCAGCAGTACTTCCCCGGCTCCTACTTCCTGCAGACCAACGACATCGACCTGGAGCTCGACACCGCTTTCCACGGCATCGCCACCCAGCCCTCCGACGCTCACTGCCGCTTCGCAGGCATCTACGACGGTGGAAACCACTACATCCACCGCATGCAGGGCCGCGGCCTGATATGGAAGACTCCTCCCACCGAGACCACCATGGGCACCCCCAATACCGGCAGCAACGGCGGCTCCTTCGGCTACCAGGGCTTCATCGGTCGCCTCGATGTCGACGGCGTGCTGAAGAACATCCGCTTCGCCTCCGACTGTAACTTCGAGATGTGGGCAAGCTGCGCCGCAGGTGTCGGCAGCAACTACGGCCTGATACAGAACGTCCGCAACTACGCCGACATCAAGGCCGTATCCTGCTGGGCAGGCGGCATCGCCGGCATGAACGAGATGGAGGGCCGCATCATCGACTGCTACAACGAAGGCCTTGTCACCTCCTGCTACAACTCCATCGGCGGCATCACCGGCCGCAACAACGGCATCATCGAGAACTGCGCCAATATCGGCGCCGTAGAATGCTACAAGTGGGCCAACTTCGGCTCCAACCCCAACGTGGTCGGCGGCATTGCCCCCTCCATGTCGGGCGGCATCATGCGCAACGTGCTCAACATGGGCCCGGTCTACGCAGCCGGCGGAGCAGTCGGCGGCCTGGTCGGCAACCTCTACCGTCTCGGCACCTCCAAGGGCCCGGGCAAGAACAACATCCTCGGCGGCCTTACCATCGGTAACGTCCGCACCCCCGTCACCGCCACCGGCGGCGCCGTGGCCGGCATGAACACCAACCAGACAGCCGTAGAGGCCGACGCACCCTTCTCGACCTACTACGAGCTGCCCACCGCACAGTTCGGCGCCTACGCCAACGACGACCGGGCAGGCATGACCGGTCTCAGCACCGAGCGCCTGACCGACGGCCAGCCCATCGACAGCCTCTCTACGGAGTACTGGCAGTACGACGCAGGCAAGTATCCTATCCTGAAGACTTTCGCCGACGAGCCCAGGCTCCAGGCTGCCCGCACCGTCATCATGACCCTGCCGGCCAACGTCACCGTACGCGACCTGACCGCCGACGCCACCCTGAGCGGCAATGCGACGTGGAGCGTCGACCCCTCTACCTATTATAAGGTGCAGGACGGCAAGCTCAAGACCGGCGCCGTGCCCACAAAGGTAGAGGAGGCCACCGTCACCGGCTCGCTGAGCGGCTTCGAGCGTCCCATCGACATCAAGCGCATACCCCCCGTGCCCCTGACCGGCGACGGCACCCAGGCAAGCCCCTATCTGATCACAAGCGTCAATGACTGGAACAACCTGGCCGCATACATCGACGGCACTCACGACCGCTTCACCGGCAAGTTCCTGCGCCTGACCGCCGACCTGACCTTCACCTCCGCCCCCGCCATGCTCTTCGGCGGCGACGCCGACCTGCTCGAGGGCACCCTCGACGGCGACGGCCACACCGTGGACTTCGGCAACGGCCTGTTCGTGCCCGACAACACCTACCGCGCTCCCATCCGCACCGTAGGCGCCGACGGCAAGATCTGCAACTTCACCTTCCGCGGCACCATCAAGGCCGGCAAGGCCAACTGCGGCGCCGTCACCGCGCGCCTCTACGGCACCGTAAGCAACGTCGCCAGCCACATCAACTTCACCGGCACCAGCGGCGTATCCGTATTCGGCACCTCATATGCCGGCGCCCGCCTTGAGAAGGCCGTCAACCACGGCACCATCACCGGCGCCTCCACCTATCTGGGCGCCCTGCTGGCCGATGCAGGCGACGGCACCATCCTGACCGACTGCGGCAACGTGGGCACCGTGCACAATACCTTCTCCCGCTCCGCTCCCTCCACCGGGCAGAGCATAGGCGGCCTCATCGGCTCCGCCAAGTACGTCAAGATGACCCGCTGCTACAACACCGGCAGACTGACCTTCGCCAAGCCCGAAGTCATGTACGGCGTCGGCGGCCTCATCGGCTGGTGCCGCACCACCTCCGGCAGCAAGGACTCCACCGTGCTGCAGGACTGCTACAACACGGCAGCCGTGGAGGCCGGCTTCATGATCGGCGGCCTGATCTCCAACCTTGACTACTCGGCCACCGCTCTCAACCCCATCATCATCCGCAACTGCTACAACACGGGCGACATCATCTCCCGCGCCACGGCCTCCAAGACCAACGGCGCCATCGGCGGCATCGCCGTGATGTCTGCTCCGGGCATGCAGATTCTGGGCTGCCGCAACTCCGGCGCCATAATCAACACCAACGCCAAGCAGGCTTACGCCGCAGGCATCCTGGCCTATTACAAGACCGGTGGCACAGTCGCCGCTCCCGTACTCGTGGCCGACTGCCACAACACCGGCGACGTAAACAACGCCTATAACTTCTCCGGCGGCATAATCGGCTATGCGGCCGCCTATACCACCATCACCCGCTGCTCCAACACCGGCGCCATCGACGCCGTGCTCGGCTCGGGCGGCATCGCAGGCACTCTGGGCGCTGCCACCGCAGTCATCAGCGAGAGCCGCAACCTCGGCGCCATCACTTGCCAGAACTGCCGCGCAGGCGGCATCGTGGGCCAGGCCAACTCGACCAACGCCCAGGTCAACGACTGCTTCAACGTCGGCACCGTCACCAACCAGGCAGCCGCCGTTGTGGTCAACGCCACCACCAAGCAGGCCACCAAGGGCTACGGCACAGGCGGTATCGCAGGCGAGGGTGGAGCCAAGATGACCCGTTGCTACAACCTCGGCACCGTCACCGGCAAAGCCAACGTAGGCGGCCTGGTAGGCCGTCCTACCAAGAACAACACCATCCTGACCGACTGCTACAACGCAGGCGAAATCATCGCTCCGGCCGACACCGCCGGCTCCCTGATTGGCTTCGACCCGCGCACCGCAGGCCGCCTCTGGAACCCCGAGACCAACAAGGTCGAGAACTGCTGGTTCGTCTCCGTCGACTCCCTGGCCAACAACATCCTGGGCACCGGCAAGACCCGCGCAGAGCTCGCCTCCATGTCCATGGGCGACGGCTGGATCAGCGGCGACCAGTACACCTACCCGTACCTGGCAGCCAACGACAATGACCTGGCACGTCTCTACGCCGTGCAGGTGATGCCCAACCCGACTCACGTCACCTCCAACGGCGTCATTACCGGCTCCTTCTTCACCGGAGCCGCCGACGGCGTCAACTGGACAGCCAGCATCGGCAACGTGGCCCTTTCCGGACCCAACAAGTGGCTCTGGAGCAGCGACGCCTTCTCCGGCAAGTTCTTCCTGACAGCCACCGCCGGCGAGCTCGTCCGCCGCGTCGAGCTCGAGGCCGACAAGCCCACCGGCGTCGACGGCATCGACGCTGACGCCGACGTCATCTCCGAGACCTGGTACACCGTCTCCGGCCTGCAGGTTGCCCGTCCCGCCGAGCGAGACGGACAGGTATACGTAGTTGTCCGCCGCTACGCCGACGGCACCACACGTAGCCTCCGCATCCGCAACTAACTTTCCACAATCCCTTATTCCGGGGGCGCGGCCGCACAGCCGCGCCCCCTTTTTCTTTAAAATCCTTAACAGGCTTGCTTTATAGCCGATTTTTCGCTATCTTTGTGGTCTCAAACAAGAGCACTATATGAAAAACATACTCGCCGCGGTCCTGGTGCTGGCATCCTGCCTGCCCGCAGCCGCCCGCACCGACGTCCAGCTCAAGACAGGCTGGCAATTTTCCAAGGACAGCACGAAGTGGGAGTCCGTCACCATCCCCCACGACTGGGCCATCTACGGCCCGTTCAGCCGCGACAACGACCTCCAGAAAGTCGTCATAGAGCAGAACGGCGAGACCGAGGCCACCTGGAAGACCGGCCGCACCGGCGGACTCCCGTACGTCGGCAAGGGATACTACAAGACCACCTTCTCCGTGCCCGACACCGCCGGAAAGGCCCTCACCCTCCTCTTCGACGGCGCCATGTCCCACGCACACGTCTACGTCAACGGGCGCCACGTCGCCTACTGGCCCTACGGCTACAACTCCTTCACCGCCGACCTGGACGGCGTGGCCCGCCCGGGCCTCAACACCCTCGAGGTGAGCCTGGAGAACCTGCCCAGGTCCTCCCGCTGGTACCCCGGCGCCGGCCTCTACCGCAACGTCCACCTCATCACCACCGACCGCGTGCACATACCCGTATGGGGCGTTTACCTCACCACGCCATACATCGGCCCCGACTACGCCGACGTCAGGCTCCAGACCACCCTCCGAGGCCTGGCCAAGGGACAGAAGTTTTCCCTGGCCACCACCGTCACCGACGCCCGGGGACAGGTAGTCGCCACCGACACCCGCCCCTACGTCTTCTACCCCGGCGTCGACGTACAGCAGTTCCTCAAAGTCAGGAAGCCGCACCTCTGGAGTCCCGAGACACCTTATTTATATAGCGCCGCCACCGACGTGGTGGTCGACGGCAACGTCGTCGACACCTACCACACCCGCTTCGGCATCCGTACCGTCGAGGTACGCGCCGGCGACGGCTTCTACCTGAATGGGGAAAAGAGAAAATTCCGGGGCGTCAACAACCACCACGACCTCGGCCCCCTCGGCGCCGTCGTCAACACCGCAGCCTTGCGCCACCAGCTCCTCATGCTCAAGGACATGGGCGCCGACGCCGTGCGCACCTCGCACAACATGCCCGCCCCCGAGCTGGTGCGCCTATGCGACGAACTCGGACTCATGCTCATGGTGGAGCCATTCGACGACTGGGGATTCCGCCCCAAGTCCGAAAACGGCTACGGCACCCTGTTTAACGAATGGGCCGAGCGCGACATCGAGAACATGGTCCGCGCCTACCGCTCCAGCCCCTCCGTGGTGATGTGGAGCATCGGCAACGAGGTGCCAAGCCAGTGGGGTCCCGACGGCCTGCGCGAGCTCACTTTCCTCCAGGACATCGTAAGGCGCGAGGACCCCACGCGCCCCGTCACCCAGGGCATGGACCAGTTCGACGCCGTGGTCAACAACGGATTCGCCGCCGCCATGCAGGTCCCCTCCTTCAACTACAAGGTGAACCGCTACCCCGAGGCCATCGCCAAGCTCCCCCAGGGCGTGCTGCTCGGCACCGAGACCGCCTCCACGCTCTCCAGCCGTGGCGTCTACCACTTCCCCGTCCGGCAGGGCAAGGACGTCATCCACCCCGACCACCAGTCCAGCAGCTACGACGTCGAGGCTTCCTCATGGGCCAACCTCCCCGACGACGACTTCCTGGCCGACGACTCGCTGGACTACAACATGGGCCAGTTCGTGTGGACCGGCTTCGACTACCTCGGCGAGCCCGCGCCATACGACACCGACGCCTGGCCCAACCACTCCAGCCTGTACGGCATCATAGACCTCGCATCCCTCCCCAAGGACCGCTACTACCTCTACCGCTCGCGCTGGAACCGCGCCGACAACACCCTGCACATCCTGCCCCATTGGACCTGGCCCGGCCGCGAGGGGGAAGTCACTCCCGTCTACGTCTACACCAGCTACCCCAGGGCCGAGCTGTTCGTCAACGGCAAGAGCCAGGGCATGCGCGAAAAGAATGACTCCACGCGCCAGCACCGCTACCGCCTGATGTGGAACGACGTCGTCTACCAGCCCGGCGAAGTCACCGTGGTGGCCTACGACGCCGCCGGCAACCGCGCCGCCGAGCAGACCGTCCGAACGGCCGGCAAGCCCTACGCCCTGCGCCTCACCAGCTCCGTGCCTGCGTTGAAAGCCGACGGCGAAGACCTTGCATACATCACAGTTCAGGCCGTGGACAAGGCGGGCAACCCCGTTCCCTACGCCAACGAAATGGTCAATTTCAAAGTGAAAGGTGACGGCCGGTACCGCGCCGCCGCCAACGGCGACCCCACCAGCCTCGACCTCTTCCACCTGCCCCGGATGCCCCTCTTCTCCGGCGCCTGCACCGCCATCGTCCAGTCGGGCGACAAGGCGGGTACCGTCACCCTGACCGCCACCGCCAAGGGCATGAAGCCTGCCACCATCACACTCCCTGTAAACAAATAACTGAACATATAATGGATCTGAAAGCCAAAATCCGCAAAGAATTCTTCGAGCGCTTCGGCGAGCAGGGCACCGTCTACGCCTCCGCCGGCCGCATCAACCTCATAGGCGAACACACCGACTACAACGGCGGCTTCGTGTTCCCCGGCGCCATCGACAAGGTCATCATGGCCGAGCTGCGCGCCAATGGCACCGACCGCGTGCGCGTCTACAGCATTGACCTTAAGCAGAGCGCCGAGTTCGGGCTCAACGAGGCCGACGCCCCCGAGCAGTCGTGGGCCCGCTACATATTCGGCGTATGCCGCGAAATCATCAAGCGCGGCGGTACCGTCCACGGCTTCGACGCCGTCTTCGGCGGCAACGTGCCCCTCGGCGCAGGCCTCAGCTCCTCGGCCGCCCTGGAGAGCTGCTTCGCCTTCGCGCTCAACGATATGTTCAACGACAACGCCATCGACCACTTCGAACTCGCCCGCATCGGTCAGAGCACCGAGCATAACTATTGCGGCGTCAACTGCGGCATCATGGACCAGTTCGCCAGCGTCTTCGGCCGCAAAGGCAACCTCATGCGCCTCGACTGCCGCTCAATGGAATACGAGTACTTCCCCTTCGCTCCGGAGCATCACCGCCTGGTGCTGGTCGACAGCCGCGTAAAGCATGAGCTCAAGGACAGCCCCTACAACAAGAGGCGCGAGAGCTGCGAGCGCGTGGCCAAACGCCTGGGCATCGCCACCCTGCGCGACGCCGACATGGAGGCCCTGAACGCCGTCAAGTCCGACATCACCGCCGAGGATTATATGCGCGCCAAGTATGTCATCGAGGAGAAGGAGCGCGTGTTGGCAGTCTGCGACGCCCTGCAGCGCGGCGACTACGACACCGTGGGCCGCAAGATGTACGAGACACACGAGGGACTGAGCCACGATTACGAGGTCAGCTGCGAGGAGCTCGACACCCTGGTCGACATCGCCCGCGAAAACGGCGTCACCGGCTCCCGCATCATGGGCGGCGGCTTCGGCGGCTGCACCATCAACCTGGTGCCCGACGAACTGCACGATAAGTTTATCGCCAACGCCGTTTCCGCCTTCAAGGCCAAGTATGGCCACGAGCCGAAGGTCTACGACGTAATCATCAGCGACGGCGCCCGAAAAGTAGAATAAGCCATGCTCACAGTCAGGAAAACCGCGCCCACCCCGTTGGGCGACGCCACCATAATCCGCCTTACCAATGACCACGGCGCATGGGTGGAGCTCTCCTCGCTCGGCGCCGGAATCACCGGCTTAGGCGTTGCCGACCGCGAGGGCAATATCGAGAATGTGGCCCTTAACTATGCCGACGATGCCTCTTACTTCGAGGATGGCCCCTGCATGGGCAAGATTCCGGGCCGCTATGCCAACCGCATCGCCAAAGGCATTTTCCGCCTGGGCGACAAGGAGTATCACTTGGCCGTAAACAATGGCCCGAACCATCTGCACGGCGGCCCGACCGGCTTCCAGAACCGCCTGTGGGAGTGCCGCGAGCTCCCCAACGGCGTGCGCTTCACCTACGTCAGCGCCGACGGCGAGGAGGGTTATCCCGGTCAGCTGCGCGTCACCGCCGACTATATCTGGTCCGAGAATGACATCCTCGACCTCTATCTGCGCGCCGTCACGGATAAAGATACCGTCGTCAACCTCACCAACCACTGCTACTGGAACCTGCGCGGCGCTCAGTCGGGCAGTGTTCTGGACCAGGAGCTGAGGCTGAACGCTTCGCGCTGGCTTCCTACCGACGAGACCCTCATTCCCGTCGGCGAGCCTGCTCCGGTGGCCGGAACTCCCATGGACTTTTCCTCTACAAAGACGCTGGGACGCGACATCCGCGCCGACTTCCCGGCCTTGGAACATGGCAAGGGTTATGACAACTGCTGGGTGCTCGACGGCTGGCGGCGCAACTTCCTCACGCCCGCCGCCACGCTCCACGACCCCGCCTCCGGCCGCACCCTTCGCGTGGCCACTACGCAGCCCGGCGTGCAGGTATACACCGGCAACTGGCTCGACGGCTCGCCCGCCGGCCCCGACGGCTACCGCTATCACGACTACGACGGCGTGGCCATTGAGTGCCAGGGCTTCCCCGACGCCCCCAACCACCCCGGCTTCCCCGACCAGACCCTCCGCCCGGGCCAGCCATACGACCAGCACATCCGCTTCACCTTCAGCTGTGAGTGACACCCTTCGATACCGCGAGACGCAGTCCGCGCCGCTGCAGCTCGACGTGGCGGGAATCCTGCGCAAGCGGGCGCCGGGAATCCCCGGCTTCGTGGCCCGTCTGCTGGCGCGCATAGTGCGCCAGGACGAGCTCAACCGCCTGCTGCGCGTCGCATTCCCCGGCGCCGGAAGCGATTTCTCGCGCCGCATACTGCGCGAACTCGACATAGACGTTCAGGTGAGCGGCATCGAGAATATCCCCGACACCGGGCGTCTTGTATTCGCCTCCAACCACCCCCTCGGGGGTCTGGACGGCATCACCCTGATAGCCCTGCTGGGGGAGCGCTACGGCGACGAGAACATCATCTTCCCCGTCAACGACATGCTCATGCACGTGCGGCCGCTGCAGGGTGTCTTCACGCCCATCAACAAGTATGGCCGGCAGGGGCGCGAGCGTGCCTCCGGCCTGCAACGTGCCTTTGAGGGCGACGGACACGTCATCATCTTCCCCGCCGGGCTGGTGAGCCGCCTGGGGCCGGAGGGCATCCGCGACCTGGAGTGGAAGAAGACCTTCCTGGCCATGGCCGCCTCCACGGGCCGCACCATCGTGCCTGTGCGCTTCGAGGCCCGCAACCGTATGCGCTTCTACCGCCTGGCCCGCTGGCGCAAGCGGCTCCGCATCCCCGTCAACCTGGAGCAGGCCTTCCTTCCCGCCGAGCTCTGCGCCGCCCGCGGCCGCACCTTCCGCATCACCTTCCTGCCCCCGGTCTCCGCCGCCGCGCACCTCGACGCCTGCCCCGCGCCCCGCGCCGCCGCCCGGGCCATCCGCGACATGGTATACGCCCGGTGACGCACGGGCTGCCCGACAGGTCCGACAGAAAAGGGGCGCGGCCAAACGGTCGCGCCCCTCTCTGTCCATGACTGTGGGTGTCAGTTGCGGATGCGGAAGGTGCGGGCGCTGCCGTCGGCGTAGCGGCGCATCACCACGTACAGCTGTCCGTCGCGTGCGGCGGGGCGTGCCACCTTCAGGCCGTCAATGGTGTACCAGCTCTCGGCGACAACCTCGGCGGTGTCGTCGTCCAGGCTCTCCACGGAGGTGTGGGTGACGCTGATTTCGGCGGTCGGGCGCGACTCGCCCAGGGTGTAGAGGGCGCTGACGCGGTAGCGGTAGCTCCCCTGGCGCATCTTGCGGTCCAGGTAGGTCGGGGCCGTCACCGCCTCCGTGTTCACCCGTGCGCCGTCGCGGTAGACGTTGTAGCCCAGCAGCTGAAGCCCCTCGCCGGAGGCCGGCTGGTACGTCACGTCATCCACGAACATCATCATGCGGTCGAAGCTGACGCACCGTATGGCGAAGTACTGCGTGCCGGCCGGAAGGGTGAACGTGAACTCGGTCCATTCGTCGGAGATCTCGGAGCGAGATGCCAGCTCGGTGAAGGAGGCGGTGTTCTTGTCGGCAGAGGATACCATGAGCCTGAACGTCTCCGGGTACTTGGCATTGTAGGACTTGGCCCAGAAGGAGATCGTCTGCTCCTTGCCGCTCAGGCGCGGGGAGATCAGCCAGTCGTCGCAGGGCACGGCCTGGCCGTCGCGGTAGACGTACATGTTGCTAAGGTACTGGTTGCCGGAGTGTGCGGCGAAGAAGCGGCTGTCGGGCCTGAGCAGGGAGGTGAGCACGAACCACGACTGCCGGCTGCCCTGGTCGATGCCGGGGATGGCGGTGTTCTGGATGGCTCCGATCTGTCCCTGGTCGCCGTCGATGAGTGTCCAGTCGCCGAGCCCGGAGTTGGCGTAGGCGGGGTACGACTCGAAGGTCTCGGTGACGGCGGCGCCCCCCTCGAGGTCCGGGGCCTGCCAGTCGAGGCGCACGGAGCTGCCCGACTCGGCGCCGGTGAGGGCCTGCGGGGCGGGCCATACGGGCAGGGAGAGCATCGTCACGGCGGGGGCGCTGACATTGTCGCGGACGAGCTGGTCGCCGGACCATTCCACTTCGGCGCGGTAGGTGACGCGCTCGTCGTCGAGCACCGTCAGCGTGTCGGCGAGCTCGTATACCTGCTTGAGTCCGGGTAGGAGGGTGGTGTCGCTCTGCGCCACGGCCACCACCTTGTCGCCGCGAAGCAGTTTCACTGTGTAGGAGTCGGCAGGGGTGCGTCCCTCGTTGCCTACGGTCGCCTTGCAGGCCACGGGCTGTCCGGGACGGCTCTCGGCGGGCACCTCGAGGGTCTGCAGGGCGAGGTTGCGGTCGGCGATGGTGCCTACGCGCACGGCGTCGACGAACACGAAGGCGTAGAGGTGTATGCAGGCGGTGAAAGCCACCTGCACGGTCTTGCCCCGGTAGGCGTCGAGGTCCACTTCCACGCGCTGCCAGCCTGCACGGCCCCCGCACAGCGCGTCGACGGTGCCGGAGCGTACGGCCTTCCAGCCGGTGCCGTCGTTGACCTCGACGGTGAGCGTGTTGATGTCCCGGTCCTGGTCGGCGATGTTGTAGGTGAAGAAGGTGACGGCCGAGGGGGAGGTGGCGTCGAGGGCGATCTTGCCGGTGTAGATACGTGCCGAGTCGAGCTGGTTGACTCCCTTGTACACCAGGAATCCGTCGTCGCCGTCCGCGGCATGGGTGTCGGTGAATGTGGTGGCGCCGGCCACCAGCCACTGGGCGCCGGAGCCGACGAAGCGGTTGATGCCGAGGTTGTGGGCGATGGTGCCGCCGGCGCACGACTCGCGGTAGGGATTGGCGTAGGGGGTGCCGACGCTGAGGGTCCCGGTGCCTTTGCCGGGGGAGCGGCCCCCCTTGCTGACGGCGTAGACGGCGTAGGCCAGGAACTCCTGGTCGGCGCCGGGGGCGACGGCCTGGTAGGTGTAGGTGCACTGCTTCAGGCCCTCGGCCACTACCACGTCGCCCGAGGTCTTGAGCTGGGCCACGGTGTAGGTCACCAGGTCGGGGTTCATGGCGTTGCCGTCGCGGTCGACGGTCGGGGCGGTCCAGCTCAGGGTGACGGTGCCGGGGTTGGAAGCGCTCTCGGTGAAGCTCAGGTCGCTCACGTCGGCGGGGGTGTTGATGCCCAGGAAGGCCGATGTCTCGAGGGGCTGTCCGGCGCCGAAGGCGTTGCTGGCGGTGATGGTGTAGCTGTGCACTCCCGGCTTGTCGGCGGAGTCGGAGAAGGTGAGGCGGGCGCCGGGCCGCACGTCGGCGAAGGTGGCGACGGTGCGTCCCTCGCTCTCCACCGTCACGGAGCTGATGGCGGTGAGCGCGGAGCCGTCGATGGCCTTTTCGGGAGCGTTGAATGTGAAAGTGGCGGCGGGGTTGCCGTCGGCGTCGGGGGTGACGGCGAAGGCGGTGGGCTCGGCGGGAGCCTGCACGCTCACGGCGCCGTCGATGGCTATGTCGTTGACGTCCAGGCGGAATGAGCCTGGGTCGGAGATGCCGTGCACGCCCACGTGGTAGAGTCCGTCCGCGTCGGGACGCATCCAGGCGGTGTAGGTCCTGTCCTCGCTGACTGTGAGGTCGGTGGCGGGGATGAGCGTGGATGTCATGGCGGCCACGGTGGGTTCCTTGCCCCACTTCACCTCGAAGCGCTCGGGGGACTTGGAGGCGTAACCGGCGCCGGCGACCACGCGCAGGCGGTAGATGTGGCCGGCTCGCAGGCGCACGGGCGGGGTGAGGAACCAGTCGTCCATGGCCGTGTCGGCCATGCCGGAGCAGCCGAAGCCGCCGGTGGTGCTGGAGCGCTGTATCCACGACTTACCGTCGCCGTTGGCGTCGATTACGGTGTAGTGGGCGTTGAATGCCTTGTTGTCGAAGTTGTCGGAGAAGGGGGGGCGACGATGCTGCCGGAGACGACGGCGGTCGTCTTGCCGGGATTGGAGAAATTGCCCCGGAAGTGGGCCTGGACGGCGTACTGGTGCTTGCTCAGGCGGTCGCTCACGCCGAGGGTGTCGGCGTACTCGAGGCCCCGGACGGAGTCGGCCAGGACCTTGCCGTCGCCCAGGCGGGTGACGCGGTAGTAAAGCTCCGCCGTGGAGAAGAAGCCACCGTCGAGGGTGGTGGTGACGGCCTTCCAGGTCACCTTGCATACGCCGTCCTCGTAAGTCAGCGCGGGGGCGGGTACGCGCGGGGTGCCGTTGCCGGTGAAGAGCCAGGTGCGGGCGGGTACGGACAGGCCGGCGTCGTTGGCCAGCAGCACGGTGAAGCGTGTCTTTCCCGTGGCCGGGGCGGTGACGGGCACCTCGACGGACGAGCCGTAGGTGGTCTGCGCTTCGGCGTATATGCGGCCGTCGACCACCAGGCGGTAGGTGACGGGCCCGGAGGCGATGGTGCCGTCGCTGAGGGTGGCGGGCACGGCGAAGGAGACGGTGCCCGACAGGGAGCCGTCGGCGAAGGTGGCCTTGAGTGCGGAGGCGGGGGCGGGGGCGGCGGGAGTGGCGGCGTCGCGTATCACCGACAGCGCCGTCACCTCCTCGTTGTAGGGGAAGTCGAAGATCTTCGTGGCCAGGCCCGTCTGGAGGTTGATCTCGCACAGGGCGGAGCTATGGCTGGAGGTGCTGACGGTGAAGAAGCAGCGGCCGGTGACGGGGTCGATGGTGCCGGAGGTCATGTAGTACGGTGCCAGGCCGGTGGCGCCGACGCGGGTGGTGGCGCCGGTGGCCTTGTCGACGCGCAGCAGGTCGCCGGCGGCGTCGATGGCGTAGACCTGCCCGGAGGCGGTGCACATCACGCCGAACCAGGGTTGCTCCAGCTCGCGGATGACGGTGCGCCGGGCCAGCTCGAAGTCGGCGTAGCCGAAGACGTAGCCGGTGCCGGCGGTGTTATAGTAGCAGCCGTAGACGTTGTCGGTGGTGGGGTCGTAGGCCATGTCCGTGGCGGCGATGTCGGCGATGGAGAGGTTGGCGCCGCCGGTGCGCTTCCACGTGGCGGGGCTGATCTTCATCCACGTCGTGGAGAAGACGCCCGGCACGGGGCTGGTGTACATGACGGAGTGGAAGAGGTCGCGTGCCAGGGTGCCTCCGCCGGTGGAGCGGAGACCCTTGAACAGGGTGGTGAAGGTGCCTCTCTCGGTGAAGGAGTAGAGGCCCATGGGGCGGATGGAGGTGTTGCCCGTCGAGATGACGCTGCCTACCAGGAGCAGCGAGTCGCCGGTGTCGGTGCGCGGTTGCAGGGACGCCAGGCCCGTGCGTCCGGGAGCCTCGTCGGCGGAGAGCGCGTCGAGCAGTGTGTGCGGTGTGCGGACGCCAGGCCCGTGCGTCCATGCAGCGGACGCCAGGCCCGGCAACAGACCGAAAAGCAGTGATAGCAGTAAGAATCGTTTCATATTCATAGTGTGAGAACTTGACCGCAAAGTTAGGCACCTTTTACTGCCAAAATAATTACTTAAGTCATGGAAACGCGCGCATGCCTTTCCCCTTACGCTAATTATTTTTAATGATGCGTTGAATATGTATGTCGGACTTGTCCGAAAAGTCCGACCCGTCCGAAAACTATAAGTATATGAAAGAGAAGAATTGGAAGCTGGGGGAGATCTTCGCCCTGCACCAGGAGCTTCCGGCGGGGTGCGTGGCGGATCTGGAGGCTGCGGCGGAGCTGGTGCACGTGCCTCGGCGCCGGGCGATAGTGCGGCAGGGCGACGTGTGCCGGGCCTTCTACTTCAACCGCAACGGGCTGATGCGCGTAGTGCACGAGTGGGACGGGGGGGAGGAGACTGTGGTTGTGGGTATGGGCGGCGACGTGTTCACGTCGCTCCACTCGTGGCATGCCGGGCTGCCGTCCATCTTCTCGCTGGTGAGCGTGGAGCCGACGGACGTCTACGTGATCGAGTACGCCGACATGCGGCGGCTGATGGGCTGCTGGCCGCAGCTGTGGCAGTGGATGTGCCGGTTGCTGGCCGAGCAGGTCTACGGCTTCGAGCGGCGATACCTGTTCTTCGCCCGCAGCGACGCCGAGGAGCGCTACCGCAACTTCATGGCGGAGCGGCCGGACGCCCTGCGGCGCCTGTCGGTGAAGGTGGTGGCCCAGTACCTGCACATAGCCCCGGAGACGCTCAGCCGCATCCGCGCCCGCATAGTCCGCCGCAAAATGTAGGGACGCACCGGGGTGCGTCCCTACATTGGAGGGTGTCAGAAATTGTCGGTGAGGTTGAGGTCGAGCTCGCCGTCGGGCACGGCGTCGAAACCGGCGTCGGGAGCCACCTTCCCGCTCTTGGCGGACTTGGCGGGAGCCTCCTCGGCGGCAGTGGCCTCCGGCTCGGGGGCCGAAGCGGGCTCGGGGGCGGGGAAGAGGCGGGCGCGCACCTCGGCCTGAAGCTCGTCGAAGAGCTCCGGGTTGTCCTCGATGATGGCGCGCACCGCGTCGCGGCCCTGGCCCAGCTTGGAATCGCGGTACGAGTACCAGGAGCCAGACTTGGTGATGATGTCGTAGTCCACCGCGTAGTCCAGCACCTCGCCGGCGCGGCTGATGCCCTTGCCGAAGAGCATGTCGAACTCGCACTTCGTGAATGGGGGGGCGACCTTGTTCTTGGCCACCTTGATCTTGGTGCGGCGGCCTATGATCTCGTCGCCGACCTTGATGGGGGTGGAGGCGCGGATCTCCAGGCGGACGGAGGCGTAGAATTTCAGCGCGTTGCCGCCCGTGGTGGTCTCCGGGTTGCCCATGAACACGCCGATCTTCTCGCGCAGCTGGTTGATGAAGATGCAGCAGGTGCGGGTGCGGGAGATGGCGGAGGTGAGCTTGCGCATGGCCTGGGACATGAGTCGCGCCTGGAGGCCCATGTTGCGGTCGCCCATCTCGCCCTCGATCTCGTCCTTGGGCGTGAGGGCGGCCACCGAGTCGATCACCAGTATGTCGATGGCGCCGGAGTTGATGAGCTGCTCGGCGATGTCGAGGGCCTGCTCGCCGTTGTCGGGCTGCGCCACCCACAGGCGGTTGACGTCCACTCCGATGGTCTCGGCCCAGGTCCGGTCGAAGGCGTGCTCGGCGTCGATGAGCGCCGCGATGCCGCCGTTCTTCTGCGCCTCGGCGATGGCATGGATGGCCAGGGTAGTCTTGCCCGACGACTCCGGGCCGTATATCTCGATGATGCGGCCGCGCGGCAGGCCTCCCACGCCCAGCGCGTGGTCAACCCCCAGGCTCCCCGTGGAGATCACCTCCACGTCGGCGTGCTCGTTGCTGCCCAGCAGGAACAGCTTGTCCTCGCCGTAGTCCTTGTGGATGTTGGCCAGGGTGTTGTTTAGCGCCTCCAGCTTGTTGCCCAGGATGTCCTCCGGGCTCGTGGCCGGTGCCGCCGCTTTCTCTTTCTTCTTTGCCATATTGTAGGTGTGTTGAAATCGGGATTGGGAAAGGCGGGGGTCCCGCAGTCGCGGAATCCCCGCCATTATCTAACGGTGCGGAACCTATTTTATTTTACGCCCGGCTTGCCGAGGAGGCGGAACATGTTGCTCTTGTACGCCTCCACTCCGGGCTGGTCGAAGGGGTTGACGCCGAGCATGTAGGCCGAGATGCCGCAGGCCTTCTCGAAGAAGTAGATCAGGCGGCCCAGCGTCTGCTCGTCGAGGGCGTCGGCGTGCAGCTCCATCACCGGCACGCCCCCGTCCTTGTGCGCCATCTCGGTGCCCTGGGCGGCCTTCTGGTTCACCTCGTCCACGCTCTTGCCCGCCAGGTAGTTCAGCCCGTCCAGGTTCTCGGACTCGAACGGCACGTGGCACGTCCGGGCCGGGCGGTCGATCATCAGCACCGTCTCGAAGATGGTGCGTTCGCCGTCCTGCATCCACTGGCCCATGCTGTGCAGGTCGGTGGTGAGGTCGACGCTGGCCGGGAAGATGCCCTTGCCGTCCTTGCCCTCGCTCTCGCCGAAGAGCTGCTTCCACCATTCGCCGAAGTAGTGGAGCTTGGGGTTGTAGTTGGCCAGGATCTCGATCTTGCGGCCCGACAGGTAGAGGGCGTTGCGCATCATGGCGTACGACTGGGCCACGTTGTCAGGACCCGGGTGGCGGGTGGTGCGTTCCATGTCGGCGGCGCCGGCCACCAGGCGGTCGATGTCGAAGCCGGCCACGGCGATGGGCAGCAGGCCCACCGGGGTCAGCACGGAGAAGCGGCCGCCCACGTTGTCGGGGATGACGAACGAGCGCCATCCCTCCTTGTCGGCCATGGTGCGCAGGGCGCCTTTCCTGGCGTCGGTGATGGCCACGATCTTCTTTGCGGCGGCATCGGGGTCCTCCTGCTTTTCGAGCAGGGAGCGCAGCAGGCGGAAGGCGATGGCCGGCTCGGTGGTGGTGCCCGACTTGGAGATGACGATGATGCCGAACTTCTTGCCCTCCAGCAGCTTCAGCAGCTCTGCCAGGTAGTCCTGGCCTATGTTCTGGCCGGCGAAGAGCACCTTGGGAGCGTTCTCATGGCCGGGAATGTAGGCGGCGAAGGAGTCAGACAGGGCCTCGATGACGGCCTTGGCGCCCAGGTAGGAGCCGCCGATGCCGATGCTGACGACGTAGTCGTTGTCCTTTCTCAGGTCGGCCGCGGCAGCCTTGATGTCATTCAGCTCTTCTGCCGTAATGGAAGAGGGGAGCTTGACCCAGCCCAGGAAGTCCGAGCCGGCGCCCGTGCCGTCGTTGATTTTTGCCACGGCCCGCTCTGCGGCGGGACGCAGCGAGGCGTATTTTTCGGCGCCCGCGAAGTAGATGGCGTCGTTGATGTCCAGCTGGAGTGTCTTCATTTTCTTCTTATGTGTGTTTTTTACCTGTAGAAGTAAGTTCAAAAAATTAGTTTATTCTTGTTTGTGTGAATTTTAAAAATCAGGCTTGTGTAATTTTGGAGTCTTTTGAGCCTATTTTGAGTTTTCACTCAGTCACTTAGCTCGCTAAGCTCCTTCGTTCAAACTCAAAATCCATCTCAAAATACTCTCAAAATTCCTACAAGCTAATTTTTCTCACTTACTTATCAAAGTTTTAGCGGCCCCGATTGTTCATCAGCTGAAGGAATCGTATATGAGGGCAAACGCCTTGCGGGGGTTCATGCGGCGGTAGAGGATGTTGTACACGCAGTCGAGGATGGGCATTTTCACCCCGTAGCTGCGGTTGACGTCGTGCACGCACTTGGTGCCGTAGTAGCCCTCGGCCACCATCTCCATCTCCATCTTGGCGGCCTGCACCGAGTAGCCCTTGCCTATCATGGCCCCGAAGTTGTGGTTGCGCGAGAAGCGCGAGTAGGCCGTCACCAGCAGGTCGCCCAGATAGGCCGACGCGCAGATGTCGCGCTCCGAAGGGTCAACCGTGTCGACGAAGCGGCGCATCTCGCGGGCAGCGTTGCACACTAGCATGGCTATGAAATTGTCGCCTAATTTCATGCCCCCGGCCATGCCCGCCGCTATGGCGTAGACGTTCTTCAGCACCGCGCCATACTCGATGCCGTCCACGTCGCCCGACAGGATGGTCTTGAGCCTGGGGCCGCGCAGCAGCGAAGCGAAGGCCTCGCACTTCTCGGCGTCGTGACACCCGATGGTGAGGTAGCTAAGGCGCTCCAGCGCCACCTCCTCGGCGTGGCACGGGCCGCCGATCACCAGCAGGTTCTGGTCGCGGCACCCGAAGCGGTGCATGAAATAGTCCGTCACTATCATGTTCACCTCCGGGATGATGCCCTTGACGGCCGAGACGACATTCTTCGCCTCGATCGGGACGGTGATGCTGTCGATATGGCTGCGCACGTATGGCGAAGGCACCGCCACCACCAGAGTGTCGGCCGAGGAGCAGGCCTCGTCGATGTCGGAGGTGAAGCGGATGCGGTCGGTGTCGAAGCTCACGTCCGAGAGATACACCGGGTTGTGGCCGCATCGGATGAAGTCGTCGATGCGGTCGGGATTGCGCATGAACCACGTTATGCTTTGTTGCCCGCGCAGCAGGAGCTTGGCCAGTGCGGTGGCCCACGAGCCTCCTCCCAGCACGGCGATATTTCCTAAGTCTACCATAGCAGCACAAATTTAGCAACTTTTTCCCATTCTCGCAAACTCGCCCCGCTTGCCCGAGCTGAAGCTCGGGAGCTAAAACAAAAAAAGCTTCGCGTTTCCCTTTTTCTCAGGTGAGCGCGAAACTTTGTGCCTCAAAGTTCTTGTTTAGGCCTTGAGTTTTAGCGAAGAGTTTGAGCGCAGCGAGTGAGGGTCAGGCTTGCTCGGATTCGCTCTCTTCTTTCTTGGACTGCGTGACCTCGGGGCGCATCTGGGGGAAGAGCAGGACTTCCTGGATGGCCGTCTGGCCCGTCAGCAGCATCGCCAGGCGGTCCATGCCGATGCCCATGCCCGACGTCGGCGGCATGCCGTACTCCAGGGCGCGGATGAAGTCGTGGTCGATGATCATCGCCTCGTCGTCGCCCTTGGCGCCCAGGCGCATCTGCTCCACGAAGCGCTCGTACTGGTCGATCGGGTCGTTCAGCTCCGAGTAGGCGTTGGCCAGCTCCTTGCCGTTGACCATCAGCTCGAAGCGCTCCGTCAGCTCCGGGTTGTCGCGGTGGCGCTTGGTCAGCGGAGACATCTCGATGGGGTAGTCGATGATGAACGTCGGCTGGATGTAGGTGCCCTCGCACTTCTCGCCGAAGATCTCGTCGATGATCTTGCCCTTGCCCATGCTCGGCTCGATCTCGATGCCCATGTCCTTGGCCGCCTGGCGAAGCTCCTCCTCCGTCTTGCCGGTGATGTCGAAGCCCGTCTTGTCGAGGATGGCCTGCGCCATGGTGATGCGCGGGTAGGGGCCGGCGAAGTCGATCTCCCGGTCGCCCACCTGCACCTTGGTGGTGCCGTTCACCTCCATGGCGATGCGCTCCAGCATCTTCTCGGTGAAGTCCATCATCCAGTTGTAGTCCTTGTAGGAGACGTAGATCTCCATGCAGGTGAACTCGGGGTTGTGGGTGCGGTCCATGCCCTCGTTGCGGAAGTTCTTGGAGAACTCGTACACGCCCTCGAAGCCGCCCACGATGAGGCGCTTGAGGTAGAGCTCGTCGGCGATGCGCAGGTACAGCGGTATGTCCAGGGCGTTGTGGTGGGTGATGAACGGCCGCGCCGAGGCGCCGCCGGGGATCGACTGCAGGATGGGCGTCTCCACCTCCATGTATCCGTGCTCGTTGAAGTAGCCGCGCATGGCGTTGAACATCCTGGTGCGCTTGATGAAGATGTCGCGCACGCCGGGGTTGACGATGAGGTCGACGTAGCGCTGGCGGTAGCGCTGCTCGGGGTCGGAGAAGGCGTCGTAGGCCTTGCCCTCCTTGACCTTGACGACGGGGAGCGGGCGCAGGCTCTTGCTCAGCACCTTCAGCTGCTCGGCGTGGATGGAGATCTCGCCGGTGCGGGTGCGGAACACGATGCCCTCGATGCCCACGAAGTCGCCGATGTCGAGCAGCTTCTTGAAGACTTCGTTGTACAGGGCCTTGTCGTCGCCGGGGCAGAGGTCGTCGCGGCTGACGTATACCTGGATGCGGCCGCGGCTGTCCTGCAGCTCCATGAAGGAGGCCTTGCCCATGATGCGGCGGCTCATGACGCGCCCGGCCACGCTCACGCGGCGCGGCGCCTCGTCCTCGCTCTCGGGATCGCGGAAGTTGGCCTTGATCTCGTCGCTGTAGCCCGTCACGGGATACTGGGCGGCGGGGTAGGGCTCTATGCCCTTGCTCCGGAGAGTCTGCATTGACTGCCGGCGCACTATCTCCTGTTCGTTCAACTCTCTTTCTGCCATATATGGTGTGTCTTTGTTTTCGCGAATTTATTCAAGGTACAAAGTTAGCACTTTTTCCGCGCCCGCGCAAACCGACGCCCCGGCCCTCCCGCCTTTGTTAATGACACTGGAGGGTGTTGCAAAATCCGGCGAATCGTAGGGATGCACCCTGGTGCATCCGCTCTACTTTATTGATGATCAGCGGCTGCACCAGGGTGCAGCCCTACGATCTGACCGAAATTTTGAATTTTCACACAGCCTCTGGATGCCTTGGAAACCTTAGTGACCTTATGCCGGGCCCCTCAGTTCACCTGGACTTCGATGCCTGTGGCGCGGTGTATCCGCTCGGCGATCTGCATGAGTTCGGCGCGGGGCACGACCTGCAGGGTCTCGCACGGCGTCTCGCGGTCGATGCTGTAGAGCTGGATGCGCCGCGGGCTGATCTGCCTGTAGGCTTCGATCAGGGCCTCCACCTCGGCGTCGGTGGTGTTGTCGATGCGCTTGTTGAAGTGAGTGCCGCGCAGCATCATCGTCTGCACGATGCACACGTTGCGGAACTGCTTCATATGCTCGACCAGGCGCGTGGGGTTGTCGCGCTTGGAGACGGGCCGGTTGAGGCGGTTATGGGTGTCGCGGACGGCGCTGTCGAGCTTGAGGATGTTCTCGTCGACCATGCCCAGGGCGCGCGCCACCCACCGCTCGTGCAGGCGAGTGGCGTTGCTGAGCACGGCCACCTTGCACTTGGGCGCGTACTGGTCGCGCAGGGCGATGGTGGACTTCACTATCTCCTCGAACTGCGGGTGCATGGTGGGTTCGCCGTTGCCGGAGAAGGTGATGACGTCGGGCAGCTGGTCCTCCTCGGCCATCTGGCGGAGCTTGTCCTCGAGCTGCCGGGCCACCTGGCGGGCCTCGGGCAGGCCGGTGGTGCCGGTGCCCTGGCGGTTGTAGCCCGCCTCGCAGTAGAGGCAGTCGTAGGAGCACACCTTGCCGTCGTTGGGCATCAGGTTGATTCCCAGCGAGAGGCCCAGGCGACGCGAGTGGATAGGTCCGAACACCGTGTCGTGGAATAATACTGTCTGGTCTTTAGCCATTTTGAATAACCGTTTATCGTTGGAGCGTCTGCGCTGTCTTGGCGGCGTCAGGCCGGCTGCTTTCCCTTGGGGGCGGCGCCGTGCCTCGGCTCGGCGCGAGGGCGTCGCGGGCATCGGCGGCAGGCGCTTTCGCGCACATAGCCGAAAAGCACCGCCCGTGTCCGTTGCGGCAGGCGATGCTGTGCGGGGTAGCCCATAGCAGAGTCGAACTGCTCTTTAGAGAATGAAAATCTCTCGTCCTAACCGATAGA
>UQLL01000016.1 GCA_900541835.1 uncultured Porphyromonadaceae bacterium | reverse complement strand
CCACATCGGCCGCCCCGCCCGGGGTATATGGGATGTCGGGTGGATTACTCGAACTCGATCAGGGGCTGGTCGGTGCCCATGGTGTCACCCTCCTTGACGAGGATGTTCTTCACCACGCCTTCCATATCGCTCTGCAGGTCGTTCTCCATCTTCATGGCCTCGTAGACGAGCACCACGTCGCCGTTCTTTACGGTATCGCCGGGCTTGACGGTGATCTCGAGGATCTTGCCGCCCATGGGAGCCACGAGCGTGGGGCCGCGCTGAGCCTCGTACTCGATGATGGGCTGGTCGGTGGCCATGACGTCGCCTTCGCCCACGAGGATCTTCTTGACCTTGCCGCCCTTCTCGGCCTGCAGGTCGTTCTCCATCTTCATGGCCTCGTAGACGAGCACCACGTCGCCGGGCTTGACCTCGTCGCCCTCCTTGATGGTGACTTCGAGCACCTTGCCGCCCATGGGGGCGATTTCGGTGAACTCGGGGTCGAAGTCGAGGGCAGCCTCCTCGCCGCTCTCGGCGGCAGCCTTGGGTGCCTCTTTCTTGATGCCGCACTCGGCCTTGCGGAGGTCCTTGAGGTAGGTGGTGGCAACCTGGGGCAGGAGCTCAAGCAGCAGGTACTCTTCTTCGTTCTGGGCCAGCTTCTTGCCGTTGCACTCGGCCAGCTCGGGGTTCTCGGGCTTCTTGTAGGAGTTGACGTCGTAGGGCTTCTCGTCGGCACAGCCGGTGATCTGCTCGCGGAACTTGGGGTCAACGGGCACGGGAGTGTGGCCGTACTCGCCCTTGACGAGGTTCTCGAACTGCTTGTTGCGGGTGGTGTAGTCGGCCAGGCCCTTGCGGCGGTCGATGGCCAGGGCAACTGCCTGGGAGCCTACGATCTGGCTGGTGGGGGTGACGAGGGGCACCAGGCCGGCGTCGCGGCGAACCTTCGGGATGAGGGCCATGGCCTCGTCGAGCACGTCCTCGGCGTCGAGGGCGCGGAGGTTGGCTACCATGTTGGAGTACATGCCGCCGGGCACCTCGGCGTTCTTCACCAGCTCGTTGGGGCGGGGGAAGCCGAAGTAAGCCTCGATGCGGTGGCAGGCGTCGAGCAGGGTCTGTTCGTCGCAGGCCTTGGCGGCCTCGATGGCGCGATCGAACTGGGCGTCGATGTCGGCGGGCATGGTGGCATACCACTTGTCGAAGTCGTAGGGCCAGTGGTGGCGGTTGAGGTCGAACTCGCCGAGGGCCTCGCGGGCGTTGACCAGTTCCTGGCGGATCTTGGCGACTGCCTCCATGTTGACGTCGAGCTGGACGCCGAGCTTCTGGCAGAAGATCCAGATGAGCTCGATGGCGGGAGCGGCGGAACCGCCGCCGAACCACCAGATGTTGGTGTCGACGATGTCGACGCCCTGGATGATGGCTGTCAGCACGGATGCCAGGCCGTAGCCGGGTGTGCAGTGGGTGTGGAAGTCAACGGGCACGCTCAGAGCCTCTTTGAGCTTGGGCATCAGGGAGTGGATGCGGGCCGGGTTGACCAGGCCTGCCATGTCCTTGAGGGTGATCATCTTGGCGCCGATGGACTCCATCTCCTTGGCCTTGTTGACGAAGTACTCGTCGGTGAAGATCTTCTCGTCGGCACCCTTGGGGTCCACGGTGTAGCAGACGGCGGCGTCGGCGATGCCTCCGAGCTCGTTGATGAGACGGATGGAGGACTTTATGTTGTCGATGTCGTTGAGGGCGTCGAAGATACGCATGATGTTAAGGCCGTTCTTGATTGCCTCCTTGTAGAAGCCTTCGAGCACGGACTCGGGATAGGGTACGTATCCGAAGAGGTTGCGGCCGCGGCTGAGGGCGCTCAGCAGTGAGATGCCCTTCATGGCCTTGGAGCAGGAACGCAGGCGGTCCCAGGGGCTCTCGCCAAGGTAGCGCATCACGGAGTCGGGCACGGCGCCGCCCCACACCTCCATGATGTAGAACTTGGCCTCTTGGTACAGGGGCAGGAGCTTATCTACGTTCTCCTGCTTCATGCGGGTGGCGAAGAGCGACTGCTGGCCGTCGCGCAGAGTCAGGTCTCTTACTTTCAGCACTTTTTGCATTTTTCAGGTCTTTGTGTCCTATGAAGGACTTGTTGATTTTATGGTTTTGTTTCTTTTCTTTCTCGATTTGGCGGACGCACCAGGGTGCGTCCCTGCATACTGCGACTAGTCGAAGACGCCCTCCACGTGTTCGCCGCCGCCTGAGCTTTCGGCAGGGGCTTGGTGCCGGGTTTCGCCGCCGCGGTATACTTCGGGCAGGTCGAAGCGGGCGTCCTGGCTGTAGCCTAACTGCGGGTCGGCGTAGACGCGTTGCATGAACTTGCCGTAGATTGGGAGGGCCGACTTGGCGCCCTGGCCCAGGGCCATGGTGTTGAAGTGGATGTAGCGCTCCTCGCCGCCGACCCACACGCCCACCACTATCTGCGGGGTGAAGGCCATGAACCAGGTGTCGGAGTTGGTGTTGGTGGTGCCGGTCTTGCCGCCCGTCTCGGCGGTGATGCCGAAGGAGGCCAGGCCGCGGCCGGTGCCGGCGCGCACCACGTTCATGAGCATTGTAACCATCTTATGGTAGGCGTCCTCGTTGGTCACCTCCACTCGGTGCGGGGTGTTCATCCATATGGTCTGGCCGGAGGCGTCGGTGATCTTGGTGACGAGCACGGGCGATGTGCGCACGCCCTTGTTGGCGAATGCGGAGTAGGCGCCCACCATCTCGGCCACGTTGACGTCGTTGGTGCCCAGGCAGAGGGGCAGTGTGGGCTCGATGTAGCCGGTGATGCCGAACATGCGCTCCTTCTTGACGAGCTGTTCGGGACCGAGGGCGTGGATGAGACGCGCCGAAATCCAGTTGTTGGACTGCGTCAGTGCGTCGATCAGGGATATGGAGCCGCCGCCGCGCCGGCCGTTGCGGGGAGCCCAGTTGCCGAAGACGGGCTGGGTGTTGGCCATCATGGTCTGGGGGGTGAACTCGTTGCCGGGCTGCTCCATGGCCATGGTGTAGAGGAACGGCTTGGCGGTGGAGCCGATCTGGCGGCGTCCGCGGTTCACCATGTCGTACTGGAAGAACTGGAAGTCCGGGCCGCCGACGTATGCCTTTACGTAACCGTTCTGCGGGTCCATGGCCATGAAGCCGGTGCGCAGTATCGACTTCATGTAGAGCACCGAGTCGCGGGGACTCATGCGGGCGCTTTTGGTGGAGGTGCCGACGACCTTGCGACCGTTCTTCACAGTTGTGGTGTAGGTGAAGATCTCCATGTCGACAGGGGTGTCGAAGACCTTCATTATCTCGACCTCGCTCATGCCGGCCTCTTTCATGGAGCGATAGCGGTCGGTCTGGCGGATGGCGTTGTCCACCAGTCCCTTGGCGCCGCCACGCGGCAGTTCGGAGGGGTTGGTGGTGTAGGGTCCGTATTTCTGGCCGCGCTTCTCGGCCGAGAATGCGGGCTGGAGCACAGTGCCGAGCTGCTCGAGCACCGTCTCCTCGGCGTATTCCTGCATCCTGACGTCGAGGGTGGTGTAGATGCGCAGGCCGTCCTTATATATATTGTAGAATGAGCCGTCGGGCTTGGGATTCTTCTCGACCCAGCCGTAGAGGGGGTCGGTGGCCCAGCGTGTGGAGTCGGTGTTGTAGTTGCCCAGGGCTATGAGGAATGAGGTGCGGGACTTGTAGTCGCCGGGGTTGGGGCGCGTGGGCTTCTTGGCCGTCATCATGCGGCGTATCTCCTCTCGCATGTATGGCGCTATGCCCTCCTTGTGGTCCACGCGGTGGTAGTCGATGCCCAGGGGCATGGCCTTGTACACCCCGGCCTCGGCGGCGGAGAGCTTGCCGGCCTTGGCCATCTGGTCGAGCACGACGTTGCGGCGCTCGAGGGTGCGCTCTGGGTGGCGCAGGGGATTGAAGTAGCTGGGGTTCTTGAGCATGCCCACGAGCATGGCGGCCTCCTGGGGCTGCAGCTGGCCCGGCTCCTTGCCGAAGTAGACGTTGGCGGCGGTCTTGATGCCCACGGCGTTGTTGAGGAAGTCGAACCGGTTGAGGTACATGTTTATGATCTCGCCCTTGGTGTAGAAGCGCTCGAGCTTGACGGCGATCATCCACTCGACGGGCTTCTGTATGGCGCGCTGCCAGAGGTTGGAGGTGGGGCGTGTGTAGAGCTGCTTGGCGAGCTGCTGGGTGATGGTGGAGGCGCCGCCGGAAGACTTGTCGCCCATCATGACGGTCTTGACGGCGGTGCGGCCGAGTGCGCGGAAGTCGACGCCGCTGTGGTCGTAGAAGCGGACGTCCTCGGTGGCGATGAGGGCGTCGATGACGGACTGTGACACGTGGTCGTAGTTGACGTAGACGCGGTTGCCTGCGCCTTCGTAGAAGCGGCCGATCTCGGTGGTGCCGTCGGAGGCGTAGAGCACCGAGGCGAGCTTGTCGTGCGGGTCTTCCAGCTCCTCGATGGGGGGCATGTAGCCTATCACTCCATGGTATATGAGCATCATGAAGATGGCGATGACGAGTCCGAGGCCCACGAACGCGAGCCACATATATCTGACAATCCGCACGGCGCGGCCTGCCCGGTCGCGCTGTCCGTCCTTGTTCTTGCGCAGTCTGAACCCCATGGTCTCTTACGGATACACTTTTTACGCTGCAAAGTTACTACTTTTACCCGCCTTATCCAAATTTACCCCGGAACCTGAGTAATAATTAACTCTCCTTGTTTCCAAGTAGTGAAGAAGGTGACTTAAGAGGGGGATGTCAGAAAGGATGCAGATGCGCCTTTATGGCACCCCTCAATGTTTGCGGACGGAGAAGCCGAAGTGGCCCAGGAGCTGGCCCAGGGTGAAGTAATTGCCGTGGAGATAGACCAGGGGACGGGCGGCGGCGAGGTCGAAGCGGCCGGTCTGCGGGTCGATGAGAGCAGGATCGGGACGCACGTTCAGCACGTCGGCAAGGAACATGTCGTGACTGCCCAAAGACATCACCTCCTTGACGCGGCACTCGATGGCCAGCGGCGACTCGCGGATGGTCGGCGACTGCACACAAATTCCCGGTTCGGGATGCAGGCCCGTCTCCTTCCATTTGTCATAGTCGGCTCCGGAGCGCACCCCGGCCCAGTCGGTGGCGCGGGCCATGGCCTCGGTGGTGAGGTTGAGGGTGAACTCCATGTGCTTCTTTATCAATGGGTAGGAGTGTCGCTCGGGACGCACGGAGATGTAGCACATGGGCGGGTTGGTGCATATGGTGCCCGTCCAGGCCACTGTGAGCATGTTCCACTCGTCGGGCGTGGCGCCGCAGGTGGCGAGCAGTGCCGGCAGCGGATATATCATCGTGCCGGGCTTCCAGTCGGGGCGATCCATATTATAATAGTGTCTGCGGGTCGAGCTCGTGCTCGCAGTAGTGGCAGCGCAGGCGTACCTGGCCGTTCTCCAGGACTTTGTGGAACCGGCTGGGCATCGGCTCGTTGCGGGTGATGCACTTGGGGTTGGGACAGGTGCAGAGGCCGGTTAGCTCGTCGGGCAGCTCCACGCGGGTCTTGCTGACCACGGTATAGTCGCGGATGGTGTTGATGACGGCCGACGGGGCCACCAGGGCGATGCGGTTGATGTCCTCGCGGGCGAACTCGCGGTCGGAGACCTTGATGATGCCTTTGAGGCCGAGGTTCTCCGAGGGGAGGTTGTTGCCGATGGTGATGGCTCCGGGCTCGGAGCTGAGGCCGAGCATCTCGACGATGCGGAAGACGGCCCGGGGCGGTATGTGGTCGATGACGGTGCCGTTGCGCAGGGCCGCCACTGCAAGTTCTTTCTTCATGATGGTTTGGGGTTGGTGGCTGTAGGGACGCACGGCTCGTGCGTCCGATGGGGTTGTGGGCAGGAACGAACGGACTCACGGGCCGTGCGTCCCTGCAGCAGTCAGTGCTGTGGATCGATGTCGAGTGCGGAGCAGATCATGGCCTGCCGGGCGTAGAGGCCGTTGAGCGCCTGGTGGAAGTAGTAGGCGTGGGGGGAGTCGTCCACGTCCTTGGCAATCTCGTTGACGCGGGGCAGGGGGTGCAGGATGCGCATGTTGTCGCGGGCGTCGGCGAGCATGGCACGGTCGAGGGTGTAGAGGTCCTTTACGCGTTCGTACTCCATGAGGTCGCTGAAGCGCTCGCGCTGCACGCGGGTCATGTAGAGGATGTCGGAGCGGGTTATCACCTTCGAGTCGAAATCGGTTGTTACGGTGTAGGGGATGCCGCGCCGGTCGCAGATCTTGAGGAACTCCTGGGGCATTGCAAGTTCGGGGCAGGCCACGAAGTTGAAGCGTACCCGCCACTGGCTGAGGGCCATGAGCAGGCTGTGGACGGTGCGGCCGTACTTGAGGTCGCCGACCATGGTGACTTCTATGTCGTCCAGACTACCCTGGGTCTGGAGGATGGTGTAGAGGTCGAGCATGGTCTGCGACGGGTGCTGGTGGGCGCCGTCGCCGGCGTTGATGACGGGCACGTCGGTGATCTCTGAAGCATAACGCGCCGCTCCCTCGAGGTAGTGGCGCATTATGATCAGGTCGGCGTAGTTGGACACCATCTGTATGGTGTCGTGCAGTGTCTCGCCCTTTGAGGTGGATGTGGCGGCGGGGTCGGAGAAGCCGATGACGCGGCCGCCCAGGCGGTTTACGGCTGTCTCGAAGCTGAGGCGCGTGCGGGTGGAGGGCTCGAAGAAGAGGGTGGCCACGACCTTGCCGTCGAGGATCTTGCGGTCGGGCCGCTTCTCGAACTCCCTGGCCGACTGCAGCAGTTCTTCTATCTGCTCCCGGCTCAGGTCGTTGATCGATACTATGCTGTGACTGTTCATGTTATAATCAGTTAAGAGTTAACGTTAAGAGTTGTCCGGGCCGGATGTCTCTCAGCCCTCGGCTCTCAGCTAGTTTCCGGCCTCGGAGATGAACTTGATGCGGACGAGGCGTATTTCCTCCTCGCTGCACTCTCCGTCAAGGGCGCGGTAGGCCTCCACCAGGTCGTCGCGCTCGGAGTGGCGCAGGTAGTCCATGATGTCGTCGATGTGCTCCTCGTCGATGGCCTCGCGCAGGTAGTAGTCGATGTTGACCTTGGTGCCGGCGTAGACTATCTGCTCGATGTTGGCGACGAGCTCGAAGAGGTCCATGCGCAGGCTTTCGGCCAGGACGTCGAGCGAGATCTTGCGGTCGATGGCGGAGATGATCTGGAGCTTGACCTTGCTGCGGCTGGGCACCTGGCGCACGCGGATGTCCTCGGGTCGCTCTATCTCGTTGTCCTCGACGTGCCTCTTTATCAGCTCGAGGAACTCGCGGCCGTAGCGGCGGGCCTTGCCCTGGCCGACGCCGGGGATGTTCTGCAGCTCCTCGACGGTGACGGGGTAGACGGTGGCCATTGCCTCCAGCAGGGGGTCCTGGAAGATGACGTAGGGGGGGAGCTCGTTGCGGCGGGCCACCTGCCGGCGCAGGTCCTTGAGCATGGCGAAGAGCTCCATGTCGGCGGCGGCGCCGCTGCGGGGCGTCTCTGGCGGCGCCTCGGGGGGAGGGGCGTCCTCGACGACGTAGAACTTGCCGGGTCGGGCCAGGAACTCGCGTCCGCGGTCGGTGACCTGGATGATGCCGTAGTTGTCGATGCCCTTGTTGAAGTATCCGGCGATGACTGCCTGGCGCACCATGGCGGCCAGCAGGCGCTCGTTGACGTCGGTGCAGGTGCCGAAGACCTCCAGCTCGTGGTGGCGGTGGCTGCGGATCTCGTCGGTGCGCCGGCCCACGAGCATATTGACGATGTATTCGGCCCGGAAGCGCTCGCCGGTGGCCTGCACGGCCTCGATGGCGCACACGAGCTCCTGGCCGCACTCCACCTTGCGGCGCGGGTGCAGGCAGTTGTCGCAGTTGCCGCAGTTCTCCTCCTCGTAGGGCTCGCCGAAGTAGTGGAGCAGGATCTTGCGGCGGCACACGCTCGATTCAGCGTAGTATTGCGTCTCCACCAGCAGCTGGCGGCTGATCTCCTGCTCGGGCACGGGCTTGCCCTGGATGAGCTTCTCGAGCTTCTGTACGTCCTTGGGCGAGTAGTAGGCTATGCAGCGCCCCTCGCCGCCGTCGCGCCCGGCTCGGCCCGTCTCCTGGTAGTAGCCCTCCAGGCTCTTGGGTATGTCGTAGTGCACCACGAAGCGGACGTCGGGCTTGTCGATGCCCATGCCGAAGGCGATGGTGGCCACGATGACGTCGGCCTGCTCGTGCAGGAAGGCGTCCTGGTTGGCCGAGCGGGTGGCGGCGTCCAGTCCGGCGTGGTACGGCAGGGCGCGTATGTCGTTGACGCGCAGCATCTCGGCGATCTCCTCGACGCGCTTGCGGCTAAGGCAGTAGACGATTCCGCTCTTGCCGGCGTTGGAGCGGATGAAGCGCACCAGGTCGCGGTCTGTATCTTTGTTCTTGTAGCGCACCTCGTAGTAGAGGTTGGTGCGGTTGAAGCTCGACTTGAACACGGCGGCGTCCGCCATGCCGAGGTTGCGCTGCACGTCGTGCTGCACCTTGGGGGTGGCGGTGGCTGTGAGCGCTATCACCGGCCGCACGCCTATCTCCTTTATTATAGGACGTATGCGGCGGTATTCGGGACGGAAGTCGTGGCCCCACTCAGAGATGCAGTGGGCCTCGTCGACGGCGTAGAACGACACGGGCACGGAGCGCAGGAACTTGATGTTCTCTTCCTTGGTGAGCGACTCGGGGGCCACGTACAGCATCTTGGTCTTGCCGCTGACGACGTCGGCGCGGACCTGATTGGCGGCCGAGCGCGACAGGGAGGAGTTGAGGAAATGGGCTATGGCGTCGTTGCCGGCATACTGGCACATGGCGTCGACCTGGTTTTTCATCAGGGCGATGAGGGGGGAGATGACGATGGCCACGCCCTCGCTCATGAGCGCCGGGAGCTGGTAGCAGAGCGACTTGCCGCCGCCGGTGGGCATGAGCACGAACACGTCGCGCCCCCCGAGCAGGGTGCGGATGATGGCCTCCTGGTTTCCCTTGAAGGCCTCGAAGCCGAAGTAGCGCTTCAGGGCCGAATGCACGTCGCCACCGAATGGCTCCATAGTTTCCTGTTGCTGCTGCTGACGCAATGATTCTTCTTGCATAAACCTATTATTAGAGGAGAAAGCCAGGCGGCTTTTCGCGTGTGGGCGCACGGAGCATCCCGCGGATTTAATACAAAATTAAGCAAAAAAATTCGAACACGCAAATCCGGCACGCTCGAATTTTTCCGCCATGTGCCAAAAGGCACAATCCAGGGCGGCATGGGACAACTTGATTTTTTTGCCATCTACAAAATGCCTGAAGCACAATCGAGGCGACACCGGGCCTCCGGCCCAGGCTCCACAAAATTGTTCGGGTCTTATTACGGGAAATCCATGTTTCTTATTCCTGGCTGTAGGCAGATTCCGCAACACGCTTGAAATTACGGTTTTGGGAAATTAGTCTACAACTTTTTCGGCGCTTGATTTGCCGTTTTGGGAAACTTTTCGGAAATTTGCACTCGAAAAAATCACACCATATGGAAACTCAGCGCCCCACCTACACATACGACCAGGCCTACGAGGCCTCGGTGAAATACTTCGACGGCGACGAGCTCGCGGCTCGCGTCTGGGCCAGCAAGTACGCCCTCAAGGACTCCTTCGGCACCCTCTACGAGCTCACGCCCGACGACATGCACCACCGCATCGCCGCCGAGCTCGCCCGCATCGAGGCCAAGTACCCCAACCCCATGAGCCACGACGAGATCTTCGCCCTGCTCCGCGACTTCCGCTACATAGTGCCGCAGGGAAGCCCCATGGCCGGCATCGGCAACGATATGCAGGCTGTGTCGCTGAGCAACTGCTTCGTCATCGGACTCGACGGGCACCCAGACTCCTACGGCGGCATCATGCGCATCGACGAGGAGCAGGTTCAGCTCATGAAGCGGCGCGGCGGCGTGGGCCACGATCTCAGCCACCTCCGCCCCAAGGGAACCCCCGTCAAGAACTCCGCCCTCACTTCCACCGGACTCGTCCCGTTCATGGAGCGCTACTCCAACTCCACCCGCGAGGTAGCCCAGGACGGCCGGCGCGGCGCCCTCATGCTCACTGTCTCCAGCCGCCACCCCGACGCCGAGGCGTTCATCGACGCCAAGATGGAGCAGGGCAAGGTCACCGGCGCCAACGTCTCCGTTCGCATCGACGACGAGTTCATGCGCTGCGCCGAGAGCGGCGAGCCCTACCTGCAGCGCTTCCCCGTCGACAGCCCCGACCCTGCGGTAACCAAGGAGACCGACGCCAGGGCCCTGTGGGCCAAGATCGTTCACAACGCCTGGCAGAGCGCCGAGCCCGGGGTCCTCTTTTGGGACACCATCCGCCGCGAGTCCGTGCCCGACTGCTACGCCGACCTCGGCTTCGAGACCATCTCCACCAACCCCTGCGGCGAGATACCCCTCTGCCCCTACGACTCCTGCCGCCTGGTGGCCATCAACCTATACAGCTACGTCCGCGACCCGTTCACCGACCACGCATCGTTCGACTTCGGGCTCCTGGGCGAGCACGCCGCCAAGGCACAGCGCGTCATGGACGACATCATCGACCTGGAGATGGAGAAGATCGACGCCATCATCGAGAAGATTAAGGCCGACCCTGAGACGGCCGAAGTCAAGGGCACCGAGCTGCATCTTTGGGAGAAGATCCGTGACAAGACGCTGCTCGGACGTCGCACCGGCTGCGGCACCACCGGCGAAGGCGACATGCTCGCCGCCCTCGGCCTGCGCTACGGCACCGAGGAGGCCACCAGTATGTCCGTCAGCGTGCATCGCGCCCTGGCGCTGGCATACTATCGAGGCAGCGTTGACATGGCCGCCGAGCGCGGGGCATTCGCCGTCTACGACGCCGAGCGCGAAAAGGACAACCCATTCATCCGGCGCCTTGCCGAGGCCGATCCCGACCTCTACGAGAAGATGCTCCGCCAGGGACGCCGCAACATCGCCTGCCTCACCATCGCCCCCACCGGCTCCACCTCCATCCTCACCCGCACCACTTCCGGCATAGAGCCCGTCTTCCTGCCCGTCTACACTCGCCGACGCAAGGTCAACCCCAGCGACGAGAACGTGCGCGTGGACTTCGTCGACGAGGTCGGCGACAGCTTCGAGGAATACGTCGTCTACCATCCACGCTTCATCGACTGGATGCGTGCCACCGGCCGCGAGGTCCGCCAGAACCTCACCCCCGGGGAGATAGAGGCGCTCGTCCGGGAGTCTCCATATTACCGCGCCACCGCCGCCGACGTAGACTGGCTCGAGAAGGTGCGCATGCAGGGCGCCGTGCAGAAGTGGGTCGACCACTCCATCTCTGTCACCATCAACCTGCCAGCCGACGTCACCGAGCAGCTCGTCGACCGCCTTTACAAGGAGGCCTGGCGCAACGGCTGCAAAGGCTGCACCGTCTACCGCGACGGCTCCCGCAACAACGTCCTGGCGGCCGTGAAGAAAGAGACTCCCAAGGCCCTCATCCACCACCCCGGGCAGGCCATAAAGCGTCCCATAGAGCTCGAGGCCGACGTCGTCCGCTTCCAGAACAACAAGGAGAAATGGATTGCCTTCGTGGGCCTCGACCCCGAGGGACGCCCCTACGAGATCTTCACCGGCCTGGCCGATGACGAGGACGGCATCTTCTGCCCCAAGGGCGTGACGCACGGCAAGATTATCAAGGCCATGGACGCCCAGGGCCGCAAGCGCTACGACTTCCAGTTCGTCAACAAACGCGGCTACAAGACCACCATCGAGGGCCTGAGCGAGAAGTTCAACCCCGAGTTCTGGAACTACGCCAAGCTCATCTCCGGCGTGCTGCGCTACGGCATGCCTATCGACCAGGTGCTCAAGCTCGTGGGCGGCCTGGAGCTCGACTCTACCAGCATCAACACCTGGAAGAACGGCGTGGAGCGCACCCTCAAGAAATACATGCCCAACGGTGCCCCGGCCAGCGGCCAGCGCTGCCCCAATTGCGGTGCCGAGACCCTGGTCTACCAGGAGGGTTGCCTCATCTGCAAGAACTGCGGCACCAGCAAGTGCGGCTGATGTCTGAGGTGATGGACACGTGGATAATCTGGCTGGTGGCAGCCTGCGTGCTGCTGCTCATCGAGGTGCTGAGCCAGGCGGTGTGGGCCTTCTGCTTCGCCGCAGGATGCCTGGTGGCTCTGCTGCTCTCCCTCTTCACCGATTCTTTGGCGGTGCAGGGAATAGCCGTGGCTGTGGCTGCGATTGCCGCATGGCTTCTGCTGGCCCCGGTGGTGCGCCGGTGGGAACGCCGCAATGAAAGACAGACGCGCACCGGCATGGATGCGCTGCTCGGCCGCCGGGCCACGGTCACCGAGGAGATACGTCCGGGCTATACAGGGCGCGCACGCATCGACGGCGACAACTGGCAGGTGGTCGCCCCCGCTATCGACACCCCGATTCATGCGGGAGAGGAGGTAGTGGTGACAGCGTACGACAGCATAATCCTCACAGTAAAACCTATATAAGCTTATGACAACAGGAGCCATCATCCTTGCCTGCGCCATAGTGGCGCTCGCCATCGCTATCATCTGGGCCGGCGTAAAAGTCGTGCCGCAGTCGGAAACGCGCGTAATCGAACGCCTCGGTCGCTTCCACTCGGTTCTGAACCCGGGTCTGAACCTAATCATCCCCTTCGTGGACAAGCCCAAGATGATATACACCCGCAAGATACAGTCGTCTGGCTACGTACGCATGATCACAACCGATGTCATAGACTTGCGCGAACAGGTCTATGACTTTCCCGCCCAGCAGGTCATCACCCGCGACAATGTCACCACGGAAATCAACGCCCTGCTCTATTTTCAGATTGTAGACCCCAAGAAGGCTGTCTATGAAATAGACAACCTCCCGAATGCGATAGAGAAGCTGACGCAGACTTCGTTGCGCAATGTTATCGGCGAGCTTGAGTTGGACGAGACACTGACCTCGCGCGACACCATCAACTCCAAGCTGCAGGTGATTCTCGACGATGCCACCAACAAGTGGGGCGTGAAGGTGAATCGCGTGGAGTTGCAGGACATCACGCCCCCTGAAAGTGTGCGTATGGCCATGGAGAAGCAGATGCAGGCCGAGCGTAATCGCCGTGCCGAGATTCTGAAGGCCGAGGGTGAGAAGCAGTCGCTGATTCTGCGCTCCGAAGGTGAGAAGACTTCGCGGATCAACCAGGCAGAGGCGGTGAAGGAGGCCGAGATTCTCCGCGCCCAGGGCGACGCGCAGGCAATCATCCTCAACGCGCAGGCCGAAGCCGACGCCATACGCCGCATTGCGGAAGCAGTGTCGGGCGACCGCACTGATCCGGCCAGCTATATGCTTGCCGTCAAGTACATCGAGACGCTTCGTGAGATGACCTCGGGCAAAGACAACAAGACCGTCTACATACCCTACGAGGCATCCTCTGTGCTCTCCTCAATCGGCAGCATCAAGGACCTCTTCGGCAAATCCTGACCCATGGAGAGGCGGCATCCCTGTCGCCATTCCATCAACGAATACTACGGCATCCCTGCTTCCACAACGCTTACGAAGGCAGGGATGCCGTCGTTCCATCGGGCGGTTAAGCGATAGCAGCAAACTGCATCCTGCCTCACCAAGTCGGCGAATGCACGGCGCACAAAGGGAATCCACAGGGGCTTGTCCGTTTCAGCATCGGCAAGCAGGGTGTATTGGCTGCGGTATGGCATCGGCACTCCCGCCTCCGCAAGCAGATCGGAGACCTTTTTAGTCGCACGCGGCGAAATACGCATTCGCTCACCCCGGCGTGGAGTTCGCAGCCGGTATCCGCTCAAAGGCCGAGGAAAGTATGCCGTCTCCCGTCCGTCAGTTGCTTTGATTACCTTCATCAAGTCGGGAGTTAGAGAAGCCTCCTCTTCCCCTATTCGTATGGCCGGCATCTCGGCTGGCATCCGGCGCAGCTTATCGGCATCCAGCAACACTATCATGTCTCCGGCCTGCCACATACGAGTTCCCCCGCCGGCACGTCGACTCTCGCGCAGCATCTCCTGCTGTTGCGCAGAGGTAAACAGGGTGCCGCTCAGCCATTCGTGTAGTAGCGTCAGGGGTGAAGCGGAAGCCGACAACACCTTTATATATAATATGTCGGAATCGATATATTCGCGGCTCCATTGACGAAACAGGGCGTAATCCTCGGTGAGATCGCGCTGCGAGCGGGCCAGTCGGCGCGAGGCATCGTTGAAACGCTCGCCAAGCAACGGAAGAACCCGCAGGCGCAGGAAATTGCGGTCCGGCTCATCCTGCAAATTGGTGGAATCCACAATCCAGTCCTGTCCTATACGGTGCAGATAATCCTCAATGTCGCAACGGTGCAGACGCAGCAAAGGACGCATCACGGTACCGTTGTCGACCACCATCCCCTTGACACCCTCCAGCCCGCAGCCGCGCAACAGATTGAGCAACATCGTCTCCACATTATCGTCGGCATGATGGGCTGTCACCACCCTGACGCAACCATGCTCCGCGCAAAGCTCCGCGAACCAGTCGTAGCGCAAGCGGCGGCAGGCCATCTCCATGCTGCCACCCGTTCGGCGGCGGTAATCCTCTACATCAAAGTCAATGGTACGCAGCTCCACCTTCAATTTACGGCAAAGGTCGGTCACGAACCGGCAGTCGCGATTGCTCTCCTCCCCTCTCAGATGGAAATTGCAGTGGGCTGCAACAGTGTCCGCACCCAAACGATGAAGCGCCGTGAGTAGAGCAACACTGTCAGCCCCTCCGCTCAGGGCAACCAGCACCCGAGCTCCACAGAGCGGAGCGATAACACGCGCCACTTCTGACTCCAATTCGATTCCTTTACCATTCATGGACGCAAAGTTAAAAAAAGTCCTCTGAATATTTGGATATTCAGCGCAAAAGGGCTAACTTTGCACTCGATAAAAGTCTGTATTCAGTTCAAATTTGATGGCCATTCAAGTTTGCCCCTGATTCGGACCACAGAAAAAACCACGCCAATGTCATCAGCGTTAGACATATTGCACCGGTGCGGCATCCGGCCCTCGCATCAGCGCCTCACGGTGTTGAGCTTTCTGCTGGAACACCGCGACCACTCCTCGGCCGACAGGATATACGAGGAGCTGCATCGCGAAATGCCGGTGATTTCGCGCACCACAGTGTACAACACCCTGCGCCTGTTCAAGGATGCGGGTGTGGTACAGACACTGAGCATCGGCACTAATCCGCTGATTTTCGACGCCGACACCTCTCCCCACGCTCACCTCTACTGTCGACGCTGCCATAGCGTCACCGACATACCGGTGCAACCGGCCGACTGGAAGCGTCTCAGCGACTACGGCGGTCCGTACGGCACTCATATGCAGGTCATCTTCGACGGCATCTGCGACAAGTGTTCACGCCACAGCTAAAAACGAAAACACCCCGGCGCGGCAACCCCCACTCGGCGGACCTACCGGGAAGACATAACACAAAACACACAACACCAAACCTTACACTACAATGACTAAATGGATTTGCACCGTATGCGGTTACATCGCCGAAGGTGCCGAAGCCCCCGAGAAGTGCCCGCAGTGTGGCGCACCCCGCTCCAAGTTCAAAGAGATGGACCCTGACAGCCTGCTCAAGTTCGTCACCGAGCACGAAGTAGGCGTCGCCAAGGGAACCGGTGAGGAGATGATCAAGGACCTCAACACCCACTTCATGGGTGAATGCACCGAGGTGGGCATGTACCTGGCCATGTCGCGCCAGGCCGACCGCGAGGGCTACCCCGAGATCGCCGAGGCCTTCAAGCGCTACGCCTGGGAGGAGGCCGAGCACGCCGCCAAGTTCGCCGAGCTGCTCGGCGACATGGTGTGGGACACCAAGACCAACCTCGACAAGCGCATGCACGCCGAGGCAGGCGCCAACGAGGACAAGATGCGCATTGCCCGCAACGCCAAGGAGCAGGGTCTGGACGCCATCCACGACACCGTGCACGAGATGGCCAAGGACGAGGCACGCCACGGCCGCGGCTTCGCCGGCCTCTACGAGCGCTACTTCGGCAAGTGACCGCGCCGAGATGTGCCGGAACTGCCGCGAAAGCGGTAGAATGAACACGCAGCGCCGGGGATAAGAGAGGGGGCGAAGCCACCCGGCCGTCAGGCCGTCGAACCCCCGGCGCTGATTCTTGCCATTCAGGTCGGCCTGTACTGTGCGACGACGCACCGCTCTGCGGGCGCATCGTCGCATTTTTATATAAGATTTCCTGGTCGCTATGTGATTGTCGGACCGCTTCGCGGTCACTGTCGCTGTGGACGGACGGGCCGTGGGGGGCAGGAGTCAGTCTTCGAGGTCCATGAGTTCGAGCAGGCGCAGCTCTTTGTCGTCGAGCTGGGCCTGGATCTCGGCCAGGCGGGCACCGGCAGCCTGGAGGGCCTCGGCGGTCATGGTCCCTGTGGACATATCGGCGGCAAGCCGGTCGCGCTCGGACTCGAGTGCCGGGATTTCGGCCTCCAGCTGCTCTTTCTCGCGCTTCTGCTTGAAGCTCAGGCCCTTGCGTTCGCGTGGGCGGCGGGTGTCCTTTGTGGAGTTGAGTGCTGAGAGCTGAGAGTTGAGAGCTGCGGCTTCGGCTTTGCGCTGCTCCTCTACGGCGCGGTAGTGCGAGTAGCTGCCGGGGAAGTCCTTGACGGTGCCGTCGCCGCACAACACGAACAGGTGGTTGGCGATGCGGTCGAGGAAGAAGCGGTCGTGGCTGACCACTATCACACAGCCCTGGAACCGGGATAGGTAGTCTTCGAGGATGGAGAGGGTGAGTATGTCGAGGTCGTTGGTGGGCTCGTCGAAGACCAGGAAGTTTGGTCGGCGCATGAGGGTGACGGCCAGGTTGAGGCGCCGCTTCTCGCCGCCGCTCAATTTCTCTATGTACTTCTGCTGGTCGGGGACGGGGAAGAGGAAGTGGCAGAGGAACTGCGAGGCCGAGAGGCGCGTCCCGGTGTCGAGCCACACGTCCTCGGCGATGTCGCGCACGGCATCGATGACGCGCTTGCGGGGGTCGAGCCCGGCGATGCCCTGCTGCGAGTAATAGCCGAAGCGGACTGTCTGTCCGATGTCGAAGCGGCCCGAGTCGGGCTTGAGTTCGCCCAGGAGCATGCGCAGCAAGGTGGTCTTGCCCGCGCCGTTGGGACCCACGATGCCGATTTTGTCGTAGCGGGCGAATGTGTAGCTCCAGTCTTTCAGGATCACCTTGTCGCCGAATGCCTTGCTGACGTGGTGCGCTTCGAAGATCTTGGAGCCGATGTATGAGCCCTGCACTGCCACGTTGACCTGCCGCTGGCGTAGGTCGACGCGGGAGCGTTCCTGGAGGTCGTAAAAGGCGTCGATGCGGTACTTGGCCTTGCCGCCGCGTGCCTGCGGCTGGCGGCGCATCCAGTCGAGCTCGGTGCGGAGCAGATTGCGGACTTTTGCGAGCTCGGCGCCCATCTGGGCCATGCGCTCGTCGCGTTTGGCAAGGTAGTAGTCGTAATTGCCCTCATAGGAGTAGAGGTGCTGCCGGTCGATTTCCACGATGCGGTTGCAGACGCGGTCGAGGAACCAGCGGTCGTGGGTGACCATCAGCAGGGTGGTGTTGCGCGTGGATAGGTACTCCTCTATCCATTCTATGGTGTCGACGTCGAGATGGTTGGTGGGTTCGTCGAGCATGAGGAACTGCGGCTCCCGGAGCAGGACGCGGGCTATGGCGGCGCGCTTGAGCTGCCCGCCGCTCATGTGCGCGGGGATGGCGGAGAAGTCGGTGACGCCGAGGCGGTGGAGCAGCTCGCGGGCGCGGTCCTCGGCGGTCCAGTCGTCGTCGGCACGTGGCGGCATGACGGCCTGCAATACGGGAACGTCGGGGGAGAATACGGGCACCTGGCTGAGGTAGCCCACCTTCAGGTCCCTGGCGTAGGTGATGGAGCCTTTCTGGTAGTCTTCCTCTCCGGCGAGGATGCGCAGCAGGGTGGACTTGCCTTTTCCGTTCTGGGCGATGAGGCCAACCTTGTCGCCGCGGTTGACGACCAGCGACAGGTCGGAGAAGAGCAAGTCGGCGCCGAAGGCTTTTTCCAGACCTTCAACCTGCAGGTAAGGTGTGGGCATAGGGGGTGTTTAATGAAAAGCAATGTATGGGGGGACTTGGGCCGGAGACCCGGCATTTTGTTAGCCCCGCACAGCGGAGCGGAGCGACGATGTGCGGGGCTAACAAAATATCTCCGGCCTGGTGCTGACCGGTATTGGATCATAGGGGCGGACGTACTGGGCGGAGACCCAACAATGCACTCGGTCAGAGGGCGGCGATGGCTTCAATCTCGACGAGGGCCTGCTTGGGGAGCTCCTTGACGGCGAATGCGCAGCGGGCGGGGTACACCTTGCTGAAGTGGCGGGCGTAGACATCGTTCATGGGGGCGAAGAGGCTCATGTCGGCCAGGAAGACGGTGGTCTTGACGACATTGTCGAGTCCGGCTCCGGCCGCCTCGAGGATTGCCTTGAGGTTGAGGATGCTCTGCTCGGTCTGGGCGGTGATGTCGGCGGGCATTTCGCCTGTCATGGGGTTGATGGGGAGCTGGCCGGAGACGAACACGAGGTTGCCGGCCTGCACTGCCTGGCTGTAGGGTCCGATGGCGCCCGGGGCCTTTTCGGTGGCTATTTCTTTTTTCATGTGGTTTATTTTAAAGCTGAAAGTGGAGAGCTGGGAGTACAGCGACCCACTGGTTCGCTAAAGGTCTCCCAGCTCTCAACTCTCAGCTATGTTAGTTCGTGAAATTGCGCTTTGGTGAGCTGGGAGTCGATGTACTCAGGGGTGATGGTGATGGCTTTCTCCTTGGCCGAGGGACCCTCGAACATGGCGTCGACCATCACTGTCTCGACGATGGAGCGCAGGCCGCGGGCGCCGAGCTTGTACTCGAGGGCCTTGTCGACGATGCGGTCGAGAGCTTCAGGAGTGAACTCGAGGGTCTTGCCGTCGAGCTCGAAGAGTTTCTTGTACTGGCGTATTACGGCGTTCTTTGGCTCGGTGAGGATGGCGCGCAGGGCGTTGCGGTCGAGCGGCTCGAGGCTGGTGAGCACCGGCAGGCGGCCGATGATCTCGGGAATCAGGCCGAACGACTTGAGGTCCTGGGGCATGATGTAGCGCATCAGGTTCTCGCGCTTGTGCTTGCGCTCGGCGCTGTTCTGGCCGTAGCCCACGGTGTGGGTGTTGAGGCGTGCGGCGATCTTGCGCTCGATGCCGTCGAAGGCGCCGCCGCAGATGAACAGGATGTTCCTGGTGTCGACGGCTATCATCTTCTGTTCGGGGTGCTTGCGGCCGCCGTTGGGTGGCACGAGGACGACGCTGCCCTCGAGGAGCTTGAGCAGGCCCTGCTGCACGCCCTCGCCGCTGACGTCGCGGGTGATGGAGGGGTTGTCGCTCTTGCGGGCTATCTTGTCGATCTCGTCGATGAAGACGATGCCTTTCTGGGCGCTCTCCACGTCGTAGTCGCAGGCCTGAAGCAGGCGCGTCAGCAGGCTTTCGATGTCCTCGCCGACGTATCCTGCCTCGGTGAGCACGGTGGCGTCGACGATGGTGAAGGGAACGTCGAGCAGGCGGGCTATGGTCTTGGCCAGCAGTGTCTTGCCTGTGCCCGTCGGACCTGCCATGATGATGTTGGACTTTTCGATTTCGACGTCGTCGTCGCCTACTCCGGCCTCGGCCTGTGCCAGGCGCTTGTAGTGGTTGAAGACGGCCACGGAGAGGTACTTCTTGGCCTCGTCCTGGCCGATGACGTACTGGTCGAGGAATGCCTTGATTTCCTTTGGCGTGGGTATCTTCTTATTGCGGGCACGAGTGGTCCCCGGCTTTTTCTTGAGCTTGCCGAGCTGCCGGTCGCGGGCCTCGTCGATGTATGATATGCACTCGGTGCACATCGTCAGGCCGGGGAGTATGTCGATGACGGGGTTGGTGGTGCTGTGTGTGGCGCCGCACATCACGCACTTGGCCTCTCCGTCGGTCGGTTTCTTTGCCATTATTTTTTGCGGTCGTTGACCAGGATTTTGTCAATCATGCCGTATTCGAGGGCCTCCCGGGCGGTCATCCAGTGGTCGCGGTCGGAGTCGGCGGCGACGCGCTCCATGGTCTGGCCGGAGTGGTCGGAGATGATGCGGTATAGCTCGTCCTTGAGCTTGAGGATCTCGCGTGCGGTGATCTCGATGTCGGAGGCCTGTCCCTGGATCCCGCCCATTGGCTGGTGGATCATGACTCGGGAGTGGGGGAGCGCCAGGCGCTTGCCTTTCTGTCCGGCCACGAGCAGGACGGCCGCCATGGAGGCTGCCATGCCGGTGCAGATGGTCGACACGTCGCTCTGTATGTACTGCATGGTGTCGTAGATGCCGAGTCCTGCGTAAACGCTGCCGCCGGGGGAGTTGATGTAGATGTTGACGTCCTTGCCGGGGTCCACGGAGTCGAGGTAGAGGAGCTGGGCCTGGATGATGTTGGCGCTGGTGTCGGAGACCTGTGTGCCAAGGAAGATGATGCGGTCCATCATCAGGCGCGAGAAGACGTCGAGCTGTGTGACGTTGAGCTGGCGCTCCTCGAGGATGTACGGGTTCATGTAGTCGGCGTGGGGCTGCCGGAGGAGGGGAACGGCGGCCCGGCCCACGAACTGTGTGTACTGGTGGAGGGTATTGGAGCTGACGCCGAGGTGGTTGACGGCGTAATCGGTGAAGTCTTGCTGTTGGTTCATTGTCATGTTCTTTCCTTAACAAATACCGCGCCGAATGGTTCGGTGAGCGCCGGTAGGAGAGGAAAGAGATGCGCACAGGGGCCGGAAATGGCCTCCTGTGCGCATTATTGCGCATTATATAGGGGTATTACTCGGCGGGCTCGGCGGGTTCTGCGTCGGGGAGGGCGAAGAGGGCGTTGAACTCGTCGACGGTGACGGTCTTCTCCTGTACCTTGGCCTTGGCGCGGATGGCGTTGAAGAGCTTGGTGTCGACGGCCTGTGTGGCGAGGCGCTCGCGCACTTTCTCGTCCTTGAGCATCTCGTCGGAGTATTTGGCGACGAGCTCGTCGGGGGCGGATGCCATGCCGTACTGTGCGAACTGGTTGCGGACGGCCACGGCGGCGACGCTGCGCAGGTCGTCCTCGGTGAGCTTGAGGTCGAGGGTCTTGGCGGCGGCGTCGCTGACGAGCTGCCAGCGCAGGCCCGGCACGGCCTTGGCATATTCCTCGTCCACGGTCTCATCGGTGAGTTCCTCGTTCTGCTGCTTGAGGTACTCCTTGAGCACTGCGTCGGGCAGGGGGAAGTCGCCGGCGGCTTTCATGAGGCACTCGCGGGCGTCGATGGTGAAGCGGTAGCTGGTGTCGTTGGCGAGCTGGGAGGCGACCATCTTGCGCAGGGCCTCCTTGTACTCCTCGTCGTTGTGCACCTGGTCCTTGCCGAATACCTGGTCGTAGTATTCCTGTCCGGGTTCGGCGCGGCGGAGCACTATGATCTCGGCGATGTCCATCTGGAAATTGTCGCGCAGGTCGTGGGCCTGCTCCTTGGTGATGTGGAGCATGGAGGAGAGCTCCACGTCGTTGCCGTCGCAGGTGTCCCAGGGGTTGAAGACGACAGCGGCGCCGAGGTTCTTGCCGAGGAAGAGGTCTTTCTGTGCCTGTGAGGTGAAGTGCTCGGGGGCGAGTATGCCGCTGTCGACGCGGATGCCGCCCTCCACGGGCTTGCCGTCGGCGTCAAGCTGGGTCATGGAGCCTTTGACGAGGGAGTCGGCCTCGACTACGTCGCCGTTCTCCTGCTTGCCGTAGCGGCGGCGCAGCAGCTGGTCCTGGCGCTCCACCATGTCGTCGGTGGCCTCGAGGTTGTAGACGGGTACTTCCACGTCCTCCACCTTGAAGTCGAGTTCGGGGGCGAGGCCGAGCTTGAAGCGGAAGACGATCTCCTCGGCGTCGAGGTTGGGCAGGTTCTCGCTGTCGGCCACGGGGTTGCCGAGGACGCGGAGCTGCTCTTTCTGGATGTAGTCGAAGAGCTCGCGGGAGATGCGCTTGTCGATGACGTCGTAGCGCACGGCCTTGCCGTACTTCTTCTCGAGCAGGGCCATGGGGGTGTGGCCGGGGCGGAATCCGGGCTCGTGGCGCGTGCGTGCCAGTTCCTTCATCTGCTTCTTTATCTCATCCTTGAAGTCGTCCCGACCGGCCACGATGGTCAGCAGGGCGTTCACTTCGTCGATCTTGGCGTATTCTATGTTCATTTGTCTATGTATTTTCCTATGGTTTCGCGGCCCCGCGAGGGGCTTGGGAAATTTCCGCGCAAAGTTAACAAAATCGCATCAATTATGCAAGTATTCGGCTTGTCAATTCTTGCCGGGGGCGACTATTAGCTCACTATTAGCTCGCCGAGGGGGCGCTTGGGCACGACGTGCGTGGAGTCGGGCTGGCGGTAGTAGCTGTAGTCGGCGCCGGGTGCGAGGTCTTCGAGGCGCACGGTCTCGGCGGAGTAGCCCAGGGCCAGCACATATTCCACCTTGTAGAAGTCCTCGAGGCCGAGGGCGGAGTGGACTTCGTCGGGGGTGAAGTTGCGGATGATGCATCCGCTGATGCCGAGGGCGGCGGCGCCGAGGGTGATGGCCTGGAGCTGCAGGCCGCAGTCGCACAGCAGCGAGGGGGCGATGCGGGTGTCGGTGAGCTGCACCAGGTAGGCCGAGGGGCGCTCGCTTTGCGCCGGGCCGGGCCAGTCCTTGAGGTGCCGGGCCCAGCGCAGCAGTGGGAAGAGGCGGTCTTTCCCGGTCTTTTCATCCACGATTATGTAGCGCAGGGGCTGCATGTTCTGCGACGAGGCGCAGTAGCGGGTCAGCTCCACGAGGCTGACGAGCGTGTCGCGGTCGATGGTGCGGGAGGCGTCGAAGCGGCGTACGGAGCGGTCGAACCGCAGCAGGTCGCGTAGCCGGTCGAAGGTTTTACAGTCTTCCATCTGCTCTTTCGGTCACTTGGTGGTGAAGAAGTGGGTGAAGACTTTCTCGGTGTATGCCTGGTCGGCCACGGCGGCCGTCTCGCGGGCGGAGTGCATGGCCCAGAGGGGACATCCCATGTCCACGCCGTCGATGTCGAGCTGGCCGGTGAGGATGTTGCCCAGGGTTGAGCCGCCGGCCACGTCGGAGTGGTTGACGAAGTACTGGCAGGGGACTTCGGCCTCGCGACAGAGCTCTGCGAAGACGGCGGCGCCGCGGGCGTCGGTCATGTACTTGCAGTTGGCGTTGATCTTGATGACGGGGCCGCCGCCCATCACGGGATGGTTGGTGGGGTCGTACTTGCTGTTGTAGTTGGGGTGCCAGGCGTGGGCGTTGTCGGCCGACACCATGAAAGAGCGTGCGATGGAGGGGGCGAGGCCCTCCATGCCGCCTGACAGGCGCATGAGGATGTTGGCGAGTACGGGGGAGTGGGCGCCCTGCTTGGTGCCGGAGCCGGTCTCCTCGTTGTCGAACAGTGCCAGCACGCGTGTGAAGGGGGCGGGCTTGTCGGCGGAGGCGAGCAGGGCCTCCAGGCCGGCGAAGCACATGCTCAGGTCGTCGATGCGGCCCGACTGGATGTATTCGTTGTTCATGCCGGCCAGGGCCGCGGGTTCGGCGGGGTAGAGGTTGAGCTCGTATTCCAGCACCTCTTCGGGCTTGATGCCGAGGTGCTCGGCGAGCATCATCCTGACGGCGCCGCCGTGTGCCTTCTGCTCGGCGATTTGCTCGGGGGTGAAGTAGCCGACCACGGGGAGCATGTCTTTCTGGACAGAGAGGGGGTTGCCTTCGTTGACGGCGCGGTTGAAGTGGATGGCGAGGTGGGGGATGAATGCCACGGGGCGGCGCAGGTCCACGAGCACTTCCCTGGGGCTGAGGGCGTCCTCGCCGCGGAGCATGACGCGGCCGGAGACGGACAGCGGTCGGTCGAACCATGTGTAGAGGATGCCGCCGCCGTACTTCTCGACGTTGAGGCTGAGGACTCCGCCGTCGCCGTAGATTTCGGCGTTGGGCTTGATCTTGAAGCAGGGGGAGTCGGTGTGTGCGGCGATTATGCGGAATGCGGGCAGGGCCTCGGCGCTGTGGGGCATGATGAATGCGAAGAGGGCCGAGGAGTTGCGGGTCAGGAAGTAGCGGCCGTCGGGCCGGAGGTCCCAGTCGGGTGCGGCCATGTCCAGCTGCACGAAGCCGGCCTTGAGTAGGTCGTCCTTTACGGTCTTCACGGCCAGGAAGTTGCAGGTGGAGGCGTCGAGTTGGCGCAGTAGGCGGTCAGTCATGGTATATGTATTGGGTTTGTTATTCGGGGTTGTAGCGGATGTTGTTGAGTGGGCGGAGCACGTTGCAGAGTGTCTGTGCCCAGTAGCTCTGGAAGTTCTCGGCGCAGATGCCCAGGGCGGTGGCTGTCTGCATTCCTTCGGACTCGCGGATGGCGCACACGCAGTCGTAGAGCGGCTGGAAGATGTCGGCCAGGCCCTCGGAGATGGAGGCGGCGATGGGCGTGTCGGAGTACTTCATGTCGGCCTCGAAGGTCTCCAGGTATGTGTCGCGCTCGCCGTAGAGGCGCTCCAGCGAGCGGCGTATGCTGTCGTAGTAATCCTCGGTGAGGTAGTTTGGCAGGTACTCGTCGCCTATGGCGCCGATCAGGGCGGGGTCGAGCTGCGAGAAGCCGAGGTAGAGGCGCGGCAGCAGGTCGAGCATCTCGGCGGTGAACTCGTCGGGCTCGGCCTCGGCGCCGTGCTCGAGGGTGAGGCAGAAGTTGCGGACCAGCTCTATGAGCGGCGCGTTGGCGATGTTGATGTCGGTGGTGTCAGGCATCGGCGAAGACTTTATCGTTGAGCAGGCGGGAGCTGTAGCGCTCCAGGTGCGCGTATTCCCTGGAATTGAGGTAGCGGGTGATGGAATCGAGATGGCGGTGGTTGTGCAGGTCGGTGCCGATGAACTCCACCATGTTCTTTTCCATCATCTCCTTGGCGAGCTCGCGGACCTGTGTGCCGTAGAACCCGGCGAGGCTGAGGATGTTGATCTGGAAACGGAGACCCATGCGGCGCAGGCGGAGGTACTGCCCCGGTTCGCGCTGGTAGTAGGGGTATCGCTCGGGGTGGGCCAGGATGGGGCGGTAGCCGTAGTGGCGCACGAGCTCTGTGACAAAAGCCTCGAGGCGGAACGGCTCGCTCATCCAGCCGCATTCTATCAGCAGGTAGCCGCCGGGCATGGGGCGGACGAGGCCCTGGCGCAGCTGGGCGTAGAGGAGCTCGTCGATGCGGTATTCGGCGCTGACGTGTATGTCGAGGCGGGAGCCACGCTCGCGCAGCTCGTTGCGGAGGAGGGCCAGCGGCGGGTCGATGGTGGACGGGGTGTTGGGGAAGACCTCGTCTGTGACGTGTGGAGTAAGAACCAGTCGGCGGATGCCGAGGCGCTCCAGCTCCTGAGCCAGGTCTGCGCCGTGGCAGATGTCGCGGGCGCCGTCGTCGATGCCCGGCACAAGGTGGGCGTGAATGTCGGTGAGCACCGGCAGGGGGCGCTGTGGTGCCTCCGGCCGGTGCTCTTTGGACGTGAATATGTTGAGTTTCTTGAACATTCCTCTATGGGAAAATGCCGGGCCTTTACTTTACGCCGAGGTCTCCGAGGATGGCGGCGATGTGGTTCTCGGCCTTTTCCACGGTCTTCTCGTACTCGTCGGCATTGGCGAGCGGTTCGCGCACCTCGACGTAGAACTTGATCTTGGGCTCGGTGCCGGAGGGGCGGATGGAGACCTTGTCGCCGAGTGCGTTGAAGAACTGGAGCACGTTGCTGGTGGTGGGGAAGTCGAGTTTGGAGACGTTGCCGTTGACGAGGTCGGTGGCGTTGAGGTCAAGGTAGTCCTTGATGGCGGTTACGGGGCTTCCGGCCAGGGTCCTGGGCGGGTTGGAGCGGAACTCGCGCATCATGGCGGCGATTTCGTCGGCGCCGGATTTGCCGGGGCGGACTACGCTCACGCCGCGCTCGCGTGAGAAGCCGTACTCCAGGTAGATCTGCACGAGCAGTTCGTAGAGGTTCATTCCCTTGTCGGCTGCCCAGGCGGCTATCTCGCACATCATGGAGATGGCGCTGACGCTGTCCTTGTCGCGGCAGAAGTCCTCGGCCAGGAAGCCGTAGCTTTCCTCTCCGCCGCCCAGGTAGCGGGCGGTCCCCTCGTGGTTGCGCATCACGTCGGCGATCCACTTGAAGCCGGTGTAGCAGTCGTAGCAGGTGACGTGGTTGGCATCGGCGATGCGCCTGATGGTCTCGGTGGTGACGATGGTCTTGACGCAGTATTCGTTGCCGGTGATGCGGCCGAGCTCGCGGTTGCGGGTGATGATGTAGTAGAGGAAGAGCATCACTATCTGGTTGCCGTTGACGAGCTGGTAGTTGCCCTGCTTGTCGCGGACCACCAGGCCGATGCGGTCGGCGTCGGGGTCGGAGGCGAGCACGAGCTGCGCGCCGGTCTCCTTGGCTTTTGCGATGCCCATGGCCATGGCCTCGGGGTTCTCGGGGTTGGGGCTGGCCACGGTGGGGAAGTCGCCGCTCTGCACGTCCTGCTCGGGCACGTGGATGACGTTGTCGAAACCCCACATCTTGAGCGAGTCGAACATCAGGCGGGAGCCGGTGCCGTGGATGGGTGTGTAGACGATCTTCATGTCGTGGTGGCGCAGGCAGGCCTCGCGGTCCATCTGCAGGCCGAGGATGGCTTTCAAGAAGGCGTCGTCGACGTCCTTGCCGATGACCTGTATGAGCTCGCGGCGCGGGGTGAACTTGATTTGGTCGACGCTGGTGATGGCGTTGACGTACTCGATGGTCTTGACGTCGTGCGGGGCGATCATCTGTGCGCCGTCGCTCCAGTATGCCTTGTAGCCGTTGTACTCCTTTGGATTGTGCGAGGCCGTCACCATGACTCCGCTCTGGCAGCTCAGGTGGCGGATGGCGAAGCTGACCTCGGGGGTGGGGCAGCAGGCGTCGAAGAGGTATACCTTGATGCCGTTGGCCGAGAAGATGTCGGCGGCGAGCTCGGCGAACTTGCGGGAGTTGTGGCGCACGTCGTGGCCGATGGCGACGCTGATCCGGGGTTCCTCCCTGAAGGCGTCGAGCAGGTAGTTGGCGAGGCCCTGGGTGGCGGCTCCCACGGTGTAGATGTTCATGCGGTTGGTGCCGGCGCCCATGATGCCGCGCAGGCCGCCGGTGCCGAACTCCAGGTCCTTGTAGAAGGCCTCGATCAGAGGGGTCTTGTCGGGGTTGTCGAGCATGGCCTGCACTTCGGCACGCGTCTCGGCGTCGTATTGGGGGGTGAGCCAGAGCTTGGCCTTGGCTTCAACGGTCTTCAGCAGTTCGTCGTTGTTCATAGATGGTGTGTTTTCGTATTTGAGGATGTGGCGGGAGGGGTCGTGTGCTTCCGCCTCTCATGGTATAACGCCCCGGGGCACGGTTGGTTGGCTAATAAAGGTTAACGGCCGAAGTCGGGGGCTGTGGATTTTGGCCTGGCGGGTGCCGTGTCGCTGTTCTCGACTCGTGTGTCCGCTTCGGGAGGCGACAACACTCTATTGGCCGGAAAAGAGCGACAGCCGGGCCCTGGCGACGGCAAATGCCGTGCTGTGGCGCCGACTGTCGTGTCTTGGTGTCCCTTGACCGCGGGTCTTACTTCTTGATGCGGTTGCCGTAGCGGGAGCGGAACTTGTCGACGCGGCCTGCGGTGTCGACAAGCTTCTGCTTGCCGGTGAAGAAGGGGTGCGACGAGGAGGTAATCTCAAGCTTCACCAGGGGATACTCCTTGCCGTCCACGGTGATGGTCTCCTTGGAGGCGACGGTCGAGCGGGTGATGAAGATCTCGTCGTTCGACATGTCCTTGAACACTACCTCGCGGTACTCTTTGGGATGGATGTTCTCTTTCATTTCTGATCAGTTTTTTTGTGTACATTAAGCCCGGGAGGATGGCTGTTCCTCCGGCCGGCGGGTAGCGACTCCTCCGGCCTTTACTCAATGGCGCCGCAAAGTTACTGCTTTTTCCCCGAATATGCAAACGCAGCCTGCCATGCCAGGCTGAAATAAAGCAAATATGGCTATTCTACAGCTTGCAGTGGTTCTGCAACACACATATCGCCGTCTGCCTGTAATTCCTTCCCCGTTTTGGCGTTATGATAGCATGGAGCGACTTGTACTACTTCTGTATATGCTCGGCTGTCTGTTGCCCCTGCAGGTGCTCGCCGGCCTCAGTTACTCCGACAAGGCTGCCGTCAACCTGAAGCTAAAGAGCCGCGCCAGGGCCACCTGGTCCTTCCACGGCGATGCCGCCGGAGGCTGGGCCTGGCGGCCCTCTCCGCCACCGCCCAGACCAAGGCCGACATCCAGGTCTGCTACGACTGCACCGCCCCCAGCAAGCGCGACAAGCCCGTAACCACGAAAATGAGCCTCCTATGCTCCACCGCCGAGGCCAAGTGGTTCAACGACCTCAGCCAGTGGGTCGACTCCCTCAAGTCCACCCCCGAAGGCAACGCCAAGTACCAGGACATCTTCCGCAAGTCGTGCATGACCATCGACGAGAACGGGGCCCAGGTCTGGAACCTCACCAAAGGGCCCGTCAAGAAGGTCCACACCTATGTTTTCACGCGTCCGGCCGACGGCATCCTGACCCTCTACTCCAAGTACGGTGAGGACCTTGGCCAGTACACCGAGCCGCTTGAGGAGATGCAGTGGACACTCGTGGAAGACTCCACGGCCACCGTGCTCGGCTACGAGTGCGTCATGGCCGAGACCGAGTACCACGGCCGCCACTGGAAGGCCTGGTTCACGCCCGAGGTGCCCATGCCCTTCGGCCCCTGGAAGCTCCACGGCCTGCCCGGGCTTATCCTCAAGGCAGAGGCCGACGGCGGATTCTCCTACCTGGCCACAGGCATAGAAAAGACCGACCGCCCCATCATGCCCATGTACATGGCCGGCGACTACTCCAAGGTGGACCGCCGCAAGGCCCTCGCCAACGCCGAGTACTACAACAACAACCAGGAGAGCATCATGAACGCACAGGGCCAGAAGGTGACCATCTACTCCGTCGACGAGAACGGCAACAAGGTCGCTCCACCGAAATTCGACGGATTGCGCCATAGCCTCGAACCCGACTACAAGATGAAATGAAAAAAATCGTTCATTCGTAATTCGTCATTGCGAAAGAAAGCGGCGCGTCGCTTGGTGCGACGCGCCGCTTAGGCTATGGGATGGGGGAGGAGTATTACTCGGCTACTACGTCGAAGGCAATCTCCACGTCCACTTCCTTGTGGGGCTTGACGATGGCGGTGAAGGAGCCGAGCTCCTTGACTGCGGTGGGGATGGAGATGATCTTGCGGTCGACCTCGTGGCCGATCTTCTGCAGTGCGTCGGCAATCTGGATTGCTGTCACGCTGCCGAAGATGGTGCCGGTGGCGGAAGCCTTGGCGCCGATGGTGAGGTGAACGCCCTCGAGGGCCTTGCAGAAGGCCTCGGCGTTGGCGCGCTCCTGCGCGATCTTGTGGGCGCGCTGGCGCTGGCACTCCTCCAGGTTCTTGATGGCGGACTTGTTGGCGATCACGGCCAGGCCCTGGGGGATGAGGTAGTTGCGGCCATATCCGTCCTTTACCTCTACTATGTCGTCTTTGTAGCCCAGGTTGGGCACATTCTCTTTGAGTATCAGCTTCATTTGTCGATGTGTTGGAGGTTGGGGGATGGATTACTTGAGCAGGTCGGCTACGTAGGGCAGCAGGGCGAGGTGGCGGGCACGCTTTACTGCCTTGGCCACGCGGCGCTGGAACTTCAGCGAGGTGCCGGTGATGCGGCGGGGCAGGATCTTGCCCTGCTCGTTGAGGAACTTCTTGAGGAACTCGGGATCCTTGTAGTCGATGTACTTGATGCCGCTGCGCTTGAAACGGCAGTATTTCTTCTTCTTTACGTCTACGGACAGGGGGGTGAGGTAGCGTATTTCTCCGTTCTGTGCCATGATTAAGCCTGGGTTGTTTCGGCTGCGGGGGCAGCGGGTTCTACTTTCTGTTCTGCCTGGGCGGCGCGGCGGTTGCGGCGCTTCTCGGCGTACTCGGCGGCGTACTTGTCGTTGCGGAAGGTGAGGAAGCGGATTACTTTCTCGTCGCGGCGGTAGGCGGTGTCAAGCTTCTTGATGAGCTCGGGCGCGGCCTTGAACTCGATCATGGTGTAGAAGCCCGTGGACTTCTTCTGGATGGGATAGGCCAGCTTGCGCATGCCCCAGAGTTCCTCGTTGATGATCTCGGCGCCGCTCTGCACCAGGAAGTCATGGAACTTCTCCACCGTTTCCTTCATCTGAGCATCAGACAAAACGGGAGTTAAAATGAAAACGGTCTCGTACTGATTCATGTTGTTGTTTGACAATTGGTTGTTTTGGTATCGGAATTGTGCTTCAAGGCGCCTTGGCGGCCATTTTTACACTTTCCGGCTGCAAAGGTAATATGATTTTACGAGATATGCAAGTCTCGGAACGATTGAACGATTGAAAATCCGTTGAATCGTTAATCGTAAAAATTTTAATCGATTAATGGTATGCGTGTCAGTCGGCCATGTCGGGGTAGGCGAGGGGGAGGAGCTTGAGGGCTATGTGGGCGCAGGCGCGGGCGTCGGCCATGGCGTGGTGGTGCTCGAAGGGGGCGAAGCCGAGGTGACAGGCCACGGTGTCGAGCTTGTGGTTGGGCAGACGTCGGCCGAGGACGCGGCGGGAGGCGGTGCAGGTGCAGTAGAAGCGGTAGTCGGGGTAGGGCATGGAGTAGCGGGCGTGGGCGGCGCGCAGGCACCCTTCGTCGAAGCGGCTGAAGTGGGCCACCAGCGGCAGCCTGTCGATTTGCGGCGCTATCTCCGCCCACACGACGTCGAAGTGGGGCGCCGGGTCGGTGTCGTGGCGTGTCAGGCCGTGCACGCGCACGTTGCCGGGCGAGTAGTAGTTGGGGGCGGGGCGGATGAGCCGGTATATCTCGTCGGTCACCTTGCCGCCGCGCACTATCACTATGCCCACCGAGCAAACGGAGCTGGGCGAGCCGTTGGCCGTCTCGAAGTCTATGGCTGCGAAATCTTTCATCTCTCTCTTAACGCCGAACGGGGAATTTATTGTAATTTTGGGGCATGAAAACTGGAATCGAAGCTCTTACTGCGGAGTTCTGGGCGTGGGTCCGCGAGCATGCGGGGGAGTCGGCGGTGTCGCTGGCGCCTGAGGCGCGCAAGGTGATGGATGCCGACACGGCGGCGCTGGCGCTGACGCAGGTCCAGGCGCGGCACAAGGCCCGTGGCAAGCTCGGTCCGCTGCCGGAGCGCTGCCCGGAGTTCCTGTTCCCGTCGGCGCTGCTGGCCGAGCAGTGCACGGCGTGGGCGGTGGCGCGGTTCAATGCGCAGGCGATGGGCATAGTGCCCGGCACCTCTCTTCTGGACATCACTTTCGGCCTTGGCCTGGACGCCTTTGCGGCAGCGGAGGCGGGTGCGCGGGTGACTGGGGTGGACATCGACGCGAAGGCGGCACGGGCAGGGCGCCATAATGCTGCGGCGCTGGGGCTTGACGTGTGTGTGCACTGTGCGGACGCGATTGAGTGGATGGGGGACGCCAAGGAGAGGGGCGAGCGGTTCGATGTGGTGTTCGCCGACCCGGCGCGGAGAAGAGAGGGAGGGGGACGGGCCTATGCCTTCTCTGACTGTCGTCCGGACCTGGGGCGTATCCTCATGATGGCGCCGAAGGTGACCGGCCGGCTGGTGGTGAAGGCGTCGCCAATGCTCGACGTCGATGCGGTGATGCGGGTGGTGCCGCAGGCGAACATGCTTTGGTGCGTGGGGCTGAGGGGCGAATGCAAGGAGATTCTGCTGGTGTGCGACTTCGGATCCGCCGGGCGGGAGCTGGGGATGGCGGAACTGGATGGCCTTGGTGATGCCGTGACGCTGCGGAGATCGTGGCCGAGGCAGTCGTCGGGTCGGGTCCCGGGGACGCTTCCGCAGGAGGGGGCATGGCTATGCCTGCCGTCGGCGGCCCTGGCGAAGGCTCGCCTGCAGGGGGTGACAATGGAGCGCTGGACCGGGTTGCTGCCGGTGCGGGAGGAGCGGTCGATATACACCGCAGGCAGCAGGCCGGAGGGTTTTCCGGGCCGCTGCCTGTATATAAATAAGGTGTATGGCTCTCTGCGCGAGGCGGCACGTGCGCTGAAGGGGGAGGCGGCGAATGTGGCCTGCTTCGACTACGGCCTCACGCCGGAAGCCTTGTGCAAGAAGCTTGGCCTGCGTCCTCTCGGCGACGACAGCCGCCTGGTGGTGGGACTGCTGGCCGGACGCAGGCGCTTGGTGCTCGACTGCCTCAACGGGTAATGTTAAAACCCTGCGCCTTCAGGTAGTCGAGGATGCGGTACGACATGGCGTGGCGGTAGTAGTCGAGGATGTGGTCGCACCAGTCATTGTCGGTGGTGCCGCCCGAGCGAGTCTTGTTGTACTGGGTGATGACGGCGTCGTAGTCGAGGAGCTCGTCGGTCATGGCTTCGGGGTCCTGACGGTAAGTGTTTGAGTGGATCATGAGTCCTATGCCCTGCTTGGGCTTGAGGTCGGGATGTTCGCGGGGGATGCCGAGGCAGAGGCCGCAGACCACGAAGACACCCTTGGGGAGTTTTAGCATTTCGGCGACCTTGGGCGGGTCTACGGTGCGGAGGTATCCGATGCAGTTGGCTCCGAGGCCGCAGGCTTCGGCGGCGACTACGGCGCTCATCATGGCCAGGGAGGCGTCGATGATGCCCACGGTGACGCCGTCCATGGTGTCGGTGAAGGGGGGCACGTCGAGGCCTTTCTTCTCGGCGAGCATGGTAATCTTGTGGTAGTCGGCACAGAAGACGAGAAAGCGGTTGCAGGTCTTGATCTGCTTCTGGTTGGTGATGGCGTAGAGTTCTTCCTTGAGTGCCTGGTCGGAGATGTCGATGACGGAGAACTGCTGGCCGTTGTAGCTGGTGGGGGTGTTGCGGATGGCCTGGAAGATGAAGTCCATGGTCTCGGCGGGTATGGCTTCGCGCTCGTAGCGGCGCACGGTGACGCGGTCGAGCAGAGTCTGGCGTATGTCTTTCATGTAATGAACAGTTAACAATGAACTATGAACAATATTCTGAGGCGGGTATTGCTCTTTGTCCATTTGGGTTTTTCGTTGTCTGTTGATTGAAGAGAAGCCGACCCTTCGGTAGGTCTGTACCGGGGGTCGGCTTGTAGGGCCACTCCAAAGGACGGTGATGAAACTCCGAATGACAGGATTTGAGTGCTCCGCAACCTTTGTAATCCTCCGTCGCCGTCCAATGGAAGCGAACCGGCCAATGGCCGTCGAGGCCCGCCATTGGTTGAGAAGCTTGTCTCGGTATTTCGATATAATTGATGAGTTTCCCAGTACGTTTGGAGTGGTTATTTCTTCAATCAGGCTCTCTTGCCTTTGCTTTTACAACGCAAAGTTAATACGTTTGGTTTGAATGTGCAAATCCTGGGCGGATTTTTTTACGCAGGAGGGAGGGGAAGAACCGGGGGGCGGGCTGAAGCTCGCCCGAAGCGCCAAAGTAGGGACGTATGGTTAGTGCGTCCTCACACTGGAGCGCCAGGGTCACTCGTCGTCGCAGAGGTCGTCGAAATCGTCGTCGAATGGGAGGAAGAAGTCTTCGGTGGACTGCTGGCGGAAGGCGGCGAGTTCGCGGCCTTCGCGTTTGGTGGGTCGGCCGAGGCCCTTCTGGCGGTCGACGAAGCCGGAGATGCGCACCATCTCGAGCATGTCGTACTGGGCCTTGGGGGTGATGTTTTCGAGGTATTCGGGCACGAGGCGCGCGCCGAGGCGGCTCTCGGTGAGGGCCTTGACGCGGAAGGTGTAGGTGACGGGCGGCTTGCGGACGTCGACCACGTCGCCGACGCGGACGGTGCGGGAGGGCTTGGCAGTGGCGCCGCCGATGCTGACGCGGCCTTTCTTGCAGGCGTCGGTGGAGATGCTGCGGGTCTTGAACACGCGCATGGCCCACAGCCATTTGTCGATGCGTACTTCTGTCTTGGGCATTGCTTATTTGTCTGTTACGCGGTTGCAGATGGGCTTGGCGAAGGGGCAGTAGGTGCAGGCGGAGGAGTTAGAGGGCGCCTGGGCGAAGGGGCGTTCCGGGTCGCGCAGGTCGGCGAGCAGGGCCTCGAATTTCTGCATGAAATCGTCGTGGGCGCCGACAAGGTCTGCATCTGTGAAGTTTTTACCGTTTTTGCCGAGCTTGGCGGGTTTCTCTCCCTTGGCCGGGTCGCTCATCTCTGCGAGGTCGTAGATGAGCGGGCGGACGGTGCCTGTGAACTTGTCGGGGTTGTCGCGCATCCACAGGTAGGAGTAGAGCATGAGCTGGAAGAGCGAGTCGGGATGTTGTTTTTCGCCGCATGCGAATATCTCGTCCATGTCTGCGGCCCGTTCGTGGTAGGCGCCGGTCTTGTAGTCGACGATGCGCACCTGGCCCTCCTTCTCGTCCACGCGGTCGATGATGTAGGTGAGGTTGGCCAGGGAGCCGTCGGTGAGCTGGTACGTCACATTCTTCTTGTCCTCCATGGAGAGGATGCTGAATGGGGCGTATCGGTTCATGTCGTGGGCGAGGACGTTCTTTACCATTGCCACCATGTGTGGCACCAGGGAAAGGACTGTGGGCTCAGGCTCCTTTGTGAGCGCTTCGGGAGCGGGCGTTATTTTGTTGCCGTTTGCGTCGCGGTCCGCTTTGTATACTTCGATGTTGACGGCGGCGATGACGAATGGACGGATGGCGGTGTCGGTGCATGCGGCGGCGAGCTTTTCGGTGGTCACCTCGATGGGGTAGCTGCCGTTTTCGGCCATTGAGAGGTATATGTGCTGGAGTGCGTTGTGCACCACTGAGCCGATGTCGGCGCTGGTCATGCCGTCGGAGGGCTTGGTGTCCTGGTCGATGCGGCGCAGGCTGCTGATGTAGAAGTAAAGGGGGCAGCTGATTAGGCGGTTGAGCGACGAGGCGGAGAGGTGGCGGATCTCATTCTTGTCCAGGTCCTGTCTGAAGTAGCGGTCGATCTCTTGCGGGATGTCGCCGGTCTTGGCCACGGTCACGAGTTCGGGCCTGGCCGGGGTGGTCTGGAAGTTGTACCGGGTGAAGCGCACGCGGTTCCTGGCGTAGAGGTGACGGAGCTGGAGGATGAAGCGCGACGGAGAGCCGCTGTGCAGGCCCTCGGTGCGGGAGTCGTAGATGAGGTAGACGCCGCGGGCGCGGCTGATCATGCGGTAGAAGTAGTAGGTGAAGATGGCCTCCTGGAACTGGGTGGTGGCCATGCCGAAGCCGCGCCTGATGACTGCCGGGATGAACGACTTGCGGTCCATGCGGCGGGGATAGATGCGCTCGTTCATAGAGGGGATGACCAGGTAGGGGATGTCGAGGCAGCGTGTCTCGAGGGGACCCATAATCTGCACGCCGGTGAGGGGTTCGCCCTGGAAGCGCACCTGTTCGCCGGCCATGAGGTTGTTGTACAGGCGGAAGGTGGTGCGGGCGTTGGCCTTTATCCGGTAGGTGTGGAATGCCTCCTCGAGCTGGTTGAGGGCGGCGAGGTGCAGAAGCACGTGTGCGCTGTCCATTTCTTTCAGGCGGCGGTCGTGGCGCAGGCGGCGCCCCTCGCCGTCTTTCTCCTTGATGAGGTTGTCGAGGCTTTCGAGCTGTGTGCGCAGGTAGTCGATGGTCTGCTGGCTGTCGGCGTTGCGGGGAAGGGGTCGGAAGAGGTCGAGGATGGCCTGGCGCTCCTCCGGCGCGATTTCTTCGGCTTGGTTGCAGTAGTCGGCGAAGAAAGTATACGGCACGGTTTCGCGCCTACGGTCTTCGAGGCTGCGGAATAGGCTGCTGCTGTGTCCCCAGCTGAGGAGCACTGTCGCCAGGGGGGTGCTGAGCAGGGCGTCGACGTCGGCCGTGCGGGCTATGGACACTCCGTTCTCGTAGGCGTATCCGCGCTGCAGGTTCTCCAGCAGGGCCATGAAACTGGCCACCGAGGTCACTTTGAACGGGTAGCCCATGGTGATGTTGAAGCTTGCGTCGTCCTCGGCGGTCCCGATGTCCGGCATGGAGTAGATCATGGACAGCAGCAGGTTCTCGTCGGGGAGCACCACAGCTATGTCGGCGTCACGGACGAGTTGCCGCCCTTCGTCGCTGACAATGTCCCTGACGATTTTGCCGGCGATTTTTGCCTGGGCCACCCCCGAGGGTGAGGAGATGACTTCCAGCGTGGCGGGGAGTCCCGGGCGGTTGCTGGCGGAGATGTCGAACTGCGGCGTAAATGCCTTCTGGTTCTTCTCCACGAAGTGACGCCCGATATTGCCGGGGTGGGCGAGGGCCGTGCCGGTGAGGTCCCAGTAGAAGTCGCCCAGGGGCTGGAGGGTGCCGTCGGCGAGCGTGACTTTCGTCCTCTCCAGTTTCTCGAAGATGAGGTATTCGACGGTGCTGAGGGCGTTGAAGCCGACCATCACCACGCGCTTGTAGGGGAGTAGCATGGCTGGGTCGCCGTCGCTGAGCGCCTTGAGCGCCTGCGAGTATGCCCGGCCCCGGAAGGTGAGGCCGTCGCGCTCCAGACTATCGCAGAAGCGCGTGTAGAGCTTGCCCATGAGCTCGAACAGCGTCATGAACCTTCGGCGTTTATCCTTGATTCCATCTTTGAGGCTGCCGTGGTAGTGCTGCCACATCCGGTCGGAGTCCTCGTAGAACTCGGTGTAACCGAAATAGGCGCTCATCACCCTGAGCTGCTCGGGCGTCAGGTACGTGGACTTGATCTTCTTGAAGCGGTCCACATTCTCGAACAGGGCCTCGGCGTTGACCTGGTACATCTCCACGTCGTTGAAGTCCGACAGCATGGTCTCGGCCCAGGAGCGGAACTTGTCGAAGGAGGCTTTGCCTTTCTTTGCCTCCTTGTCGCCTTTATCGTCGTTGTGTTCCTCGTCCCACAGCAGGCAATAGAGGTGATAGAGGCGGCAGATGCTGTCGATGCGGGAGTCGATGATTCGCCCGCTGAGCGTTTCCACGAAGTCGGCGAAGGAGGTCACGGCCGGCATGAGCATGGTCAGCCTGTCATCCTCGCACACCTTTTCATGCTCAAGATCCTTCTGGCGGTACAGCTCGCGCAGGAAGAAGCTGCCCGCACGCTTGTTGGGGAAGACGAACAGAACCTCCTCCAGGTTACCTTTGTATAGGGTGCAGTAGGCCTTGGCTATACTTTCGAGAAATCTTTCCATAGGTTATGCAGACCTCCTGTGGCGGCCGACGGTGCAAAGTTACGCAAAAGCGGGGACATGCGCAACGGCCGTCGGGCGACGAATTTGCCCCGGGCTGACCTCCATCATATCGCGCAGCCGGATTCCTCCGGTCTGTTCCGCATCAGATTACGGCCATTTTAGACCGCTTAATGGGTCTCTGTCTCAGAAAAAATAGTTAAATTTGCGGCATGAGATTCGCAGACATCACCGGGCACGGCGCCGTCAAGGCCCTGCTGGCACAGCAGGTAGACAGCGGCCGTCTGCCCCACGCGCTGCTGCTCTGGGGCCCGGAGGGGGCTGGCAAGCTCGCCCTGGCACGCGCCCTGGCACAGTATGCGCACTGCCCGCACCGCTCCGGCGGCGACAGCTGCGGCGTATGTCCCGTCTGCCGGCAGCACGCCGCTTTGGAGTATCCCGATCTCCTATTCTCCTTCCCCACGCCGACGTCCAAGTCATCGTCAGTCGGCGTCAGCGATGAGTTCTATCCCGCTTGGCAGGAGTTCCTGCGCACCGAGCCGCTGGCCCCCTGGCGCCGCTGGCTCGAGCTATCCGGCGCCGAGAACTCGCAGCCCGTAATACGCGTCGGCGAGAGTTCCGAGATCGTGCGACGCCTGAGCCTGGGCAACTACACCGACAGCGTGAAGGTCCTCGTCCTATGGCTCCCGGAGAAGCTCCACCCGGCGGCCGCCAACAAGCTGCTGAAGATCATCGAGGAACCCCAGCCGGGCCGGATGTTCATCATGGTCAGCGACAACCCATCGCTCATCCTCCCTACCGTCTACTCGCGTCTGCAGCGCGTCAAGGTGGAGGTGCCCACGGTGGCCGAGACGGCCTCCTGGCTCGTGAACGAGGGATATGACCCCGCCGAGGCCGCACAGGCCGCCGCCGCCGCCCAGGGCAACCAGCTCCAGGCCCGCCAGCTGCTCGATCCCAAGGCCGAGGAAAGCGAGTTCCGCGAGCTCTTCCAGGACGTCATGCGTCGCGCCTGGCTCCGGGACGTCGCCGCACTGCGCAAATGGTCCGAGACGGTCGCAGGCCTCAAGCGCGAGAAGACGCGCCGCTTACTGGCGTACATGAACCGCCAGCTCCGGCTCAACTACCTCTACAACCTCCGCAACGACACCATCACCCCGATGATGCCAGGCGACCGCCAGTTCTCCGACCGCTTCGCCCCATTCATCCACGGCGCCAACGTGGAGGACATAATGCACGAGGTGGACCTTGCCGCACGCGACATAGCCGGCAACGCCAACGCCCGCATCGTTCTCTTCGACCTGGCCGTCTCGCTCATCATGCTCATCAAGAAATCCCCACAATAGTATATGAAACCTACCTTACTTATATTAGCAGCAGGCATGGGCAGCCGCTACGGCGGCCTCAAGCAGCTCGACGGCCTCGGCCCCAACGGCGAGACCATCATGGACTACAGCGTCTACGACGCCGTCCGCGCCGGGTTCGGCAAAATCGTCTTCGTAATCCGCCACGATTTCGAGAAGGACTTCCGCGAGAAGATTCTCCCCAAGTACCAGAACCATGTAGACGTGGACGTCGTTTTCCAGGCCATCGACAAGGTGCCGGAAGATATCCCCGTGAACAAGGACCGCACCAAGCCCTGGGGCACCAACCATGCCCTGATGATGGGCGGCGAAGTGATAAAGGAACCCTTCGGCGTAATCAACGCCGACGACTTCTACGGCCGCGAGAGCTTCGAGGAGCTGGCCGGCTTCCTCCGTTCCGTCGAGGGAGCGCACGACCGCTACTGCATGATAGGCTTCCTGGTCGAGAACACACTCAGCGAGAACGGCGGCGTCAGCCGCGGGCTCTGCAAGGTCGACGGCCAGGGCAACCTCGTCGACGTAGTCGAGTGCCACGGCATCGAGCGTCGCGGCGACGAGCTCGTATACCAGGCCCCCGAGGGCGGAGAGAAGCCTTTCGCCATGGGCACCGTCGTGTCCATGAACATGTGGGGCTTCACCCCCGACTACTTCGATCACTCCGGCCAAAGCTTCCGCACCTTCCTGCGCGAGCACGGCATGGAGCCCAAGGGCGAGTTCTACATCCCCACCGTGGTCAACGAGCTCATCCACTCCGGCACGTCCACTCTCAAGGTGCTCCCCACCCCCTCGCGCTGGTTCGGAGTCACCTTCGCCGCCGACCGCCCCGCCACCGTCGCCGCCATCCGCGCCCTCATCGACGCCGGCAAGTACCCCGAGAAACTTTTCGGCGAATAACCCCGTTCTAAAAGCTGAGAGCTGAGAGACATTTGCCCCTTTGGGGGCTTGCCCTACTCTCAGCTTTAATTCCCATTCAAACTGCTATGGCAAAGACAAAAATCCTCGTAACCGGAGGCACCGGCTATATCGGCTCCCACACCGTGGTCGAGCTCATGTGCAACGGCTTCGACGTCGTCATCGTCGACAACCTCTCCAACTCCAGCCTCGACGTCCTCGACGGCATCACCCGCATCGTCGGCGAGCGCCCTGCCTTCTTCCACGGCGACATCACCGACCTGAGCCAGCTCAAGCGCCTCTTCGACGAGCACCCCAATATCGAGGGCATCATCAACTTCGCCGCCTCCAAGGCCGTCGGCGAGAGCGTCCACAAGCCCATCCTCTACTACCGCAACAACCTCAACGGGCTGCTCAACCTCCTCGACCTCATGCCCCTCTACGGAGTCAAGGGAATCGTCTTTTCCTCCTCCTGCACCGTCTACGGCGAGCCCGACCGCAACCCCATCGACGAGACCGCGCCCGTAAAACGCCCCACCTCCCCCTATGGCGCCACCAAGCAGATCTCCGAGGAGATAATCGAGGACGTCATTACCTCCGGCGCTCCCATCCGCAGCATCCTGCTGCGCTATTTCAACCCCATCGGCGCACACCCGTCGGCCTGCATCGGCGAGCTCCCCAACGGAGTGCCGCAGAACCTCGTGCCATACCTGACCCAGGCAGCGGCCGGCATACGCAAGGAGCTGACCGTCTTCGGCGACGATTACAACACTCCTGACGGCTCCTGCATCCGCGACTACATCGACGTCAACGACCTGGCCAAGGCTCACGTAGTGGCCCTCAAGCGCCTGCTCTACAAGAAGGACACCCCCAGCCTCGAAGTCTTCAACCTCGGCACCGGCAACGGCTGCTCCGTGCTCGGCCTCATCAACGCCTTCGAAAAGGCCACCGGCGTCAAGGTTCCCTACAAGATCGGAGAGCGCCGCCAGGGCGACATCGAGCAGATCTGGGCCGACCCCCGCAAGGCCAACGAGGTTCTCGGCTGGAAGGCCGAGACTCCCATCGAGCGCACCCTCGAAAGCGCCTGGCGCTGGCAGCAGAGCCTCATGAAATAAATTCACATGTACAATGTAGCGCAATGCGCCGCGAAGCTGTAACGCCGCGAAGCTGTAACATTGTGCATTCATGGAACTCTACGGTCTAATCGGCTTGCGGCTGGGGCACTCCTTCTCGGCCCGCTACTTCGCCGAAAAGTTCGCCAGGAATGGCCTCGACTGTCGTTATCTCAACTTCGAGCTGCCTGGCATAGACGCGTTGTCGGAGCTGCTTCGGCAACAGCCTGAGCTGCGCGGCTTCAACGTCACCATACCTTATAAGGAAGCCATTCTGCCCTGCTTGGCTACCCTTACCGACGAGGCGCGGGAGGTGGGAGCCGTCAATACCGTCCGCATCGAAAAAGGCGGCATCCTCATCGGCCATAACACCGACATGGAAGGCTTTGACACGGCCCTGGGCGAGCTGTTGCAGGATGAGCAACCATCCCGCGCCCTGGTGCTCGGCAGCGGGGGCGCCTCCAAGGCAGTCTGCGCAGCCCTCTCGCGCCGACAGATACCATACCGCATCGTCTCCCGCAAAGGCCCGTTAACGTACGCCGACCTCACCCCGGTCCTGGTGGCCGACACACCCCTGCTCGTCAATGCCACTCCGCAGGGAATGTGGCCTGACATTGACTCCCGCCCCGACCTGCCGTACCGGGCGATAGGGGAGCGCCACCGCTGCTTCGACCTCGTCTACAACCCGGAGGAAACCGCATTCATGGCCGCCTGCCGCAGCCGGGGCGCACGCGTCTGCAACGGCCTGCGCATGCTCCACCTTCAGGCCGACGCCGCCTGGCGCTTCTGGACCGCGCCATAACACGTCCATAAGATACGAGGATGCGTCCGCGTTGCCTGCGGGCGCATCCTCGCATATAGATATAGATGTTGTGGATAATTGCGGCGTTTATCGTGTGATCAGGATTTTCCGGCCTGCACGTATGTATATACCGGGTTCGGGGCGCCTGTAAACGCGTCGTCCCTGCAAGTCATACAGCACGTCATCATCCGTCAGGCTGTCGGAGCCTACGGTTTCCAAGCCGAGACTTATGTTGCCGTCGTTATAGATAAGCTCTGCCTGCGGCTCTTTCCGCTCCACGTTGCCGGCACGGTCGGTCGCCCGTACCATGAAGGCATATCGGGTAGAGGGTTGAACGTTGACAATGGTGTCTGTGCCTGTCAGGCCGGACTCTATCTATTCCCGTGGATTGCATTCCTGCGGGACATGGAATGACCGTGTTCAGTCGTAAGATGTGAACAACCGTCCCCGGTTGCGCATCTTTCGGCGACACGGATATTCGATGTTCCGCATCGCAATGTATTTTAGATTTAGTCTTCTGACAGTATCAAGAGCCATGTGATGTGGAAGCTGAAAGGCATGAAATATGTCATATTGATGCTCCTGCTGTAGATGGCGGAGATGCCGATTGAAAACCGCCGACGTCTTCCGTTGCTGATTTGGATGATGTACGGCAAATGTATAGAGAAGATTCGCCATGACGAGCGAGGTTCGGTTGGCATAGATATTCTCCCCAAGACTATTCGCCATAGTCTCTATCAACACATCGACTATCTAGGCATACACGCAATATCTTTTCAGGGCTATTCCAATCTTGAAGTGCTTTTTATCCATAAGAGGATGTTCCAGCAAAGCACGAATGCGTTTCTGTCCTCTGGATGATTTATAAAGTTTCTTGGAGTGCAGTTCTGTATCATCATGTAAGGTCAGGTCATTTTTGATTTGCAGAATCTCATCATCTGTAAATCTTGCAGATCCAAGACAGAAATACGGCTGATTCGCGTTGCTGAGGTCTGAGCCGGTAAAGCCGGGCTTCATCGAAGTAATAAATATCGTTCCTTTAAAAGGAATTCATATTTGGAGGCATATTATCTGATGGCATTGGCGGCATACCAACCTCTGCCCGTCTAATAGCAAGGTTTTGCTTGTATCGTTCATCTCTATGGCATTTCGCATCCTCCCATAACTTATAAATCGACATGGTATAATATATCTCTCTAAGTCTTTGGTAATGGATAAATTTAGGAACCCTGCTTAAGATATAACATCCCAGAAGAAGAGTGAAAATTGGGAATAACACAGCAAGATATTTATTTGCGAGATCGGTCTTAAACAAGAAAGGAATACTGGTATTTATAAAATTAACAAATTCGCATTCCGAATTTAAGGTCTTTTGTGAACTTCCCAAATTGTGATTTTTAGTTTCTCCTTTTGGAATTACTTCTATTTGATGCTTTGAGCCTTCGTGATAATTTACAACAATCTTTTCTCCCCTTTGTTGTTCTGTTTTATTGAGTTTCTCAATATCATTATCATAACTGATTGCTCCGCAGACAGCTAAACACAACATTATTCCAGCCATAATTCCTGACATAAGCACTACCACTCTCGCCACATGCCAAGATGAAGAGGCCATTCTAATATGAGATTCATTCTTTGTTATTATTGAAAATGCATTAGGAACATGTAATTGAAGTTCAATTTTATATTGATTCAACTGATTTTTAGTGCGTGTTGCAGGGGTACACCATTTGACATATTTAAGCAAGTCTTTTAATTCTCTTTTTAGAAGATATTTATAATAGCTCATATACGGGAAATCACATCTATCTTCAGTCGCACATCCAGACTCGTTTTGCATATGAAGAATCATATAGCATATAATCAATCTGTTTAAACAGATTCTTTTTGCTTTACAAGCTTTAAACTGATGAACAATAAGTCGAAATCTAACTTTGGGTAATATTTTGGTCGCTTGTCTAATGACTTTTTGTACAGAATTGGGTATATATCCAGCCTCACTAAACAAATTCTTAACCTTTTTATTATTCTTTTCAGATGAAGTATTGGTTTTTGTAAAATCACTTTCTGGGAAAAGCACTTTTAACAGACTTTTCTGTAAAGAAGCAGTATTGCCACCTTGGATACAGTTATCTTTTTTTGAAACTGAGAGTTCTTTTATGCAGACATTGCAACTATTGATAAATTCACTGTTATATGTAGAATTACCTTCCTTTGGATGCTCAGACAAGTATACACTTAAACATTTTCTAAGAGGTTCTATTTCATTAATTAGAAGTTCTGCCACATAATTGTAAGCTGCATTAATATCCGTTTTAGGCATCTTGTTCAACAAAGCCTTAAGCTTCTTTTTCTGTTCTCGACGGATGTCGCGACGGTCCGGCACCTTTATGTCGGCTCTATAGAAAATAAGACCTATAACATACGACAAGATAAGAAATGAGAGGAATGCCACAATCCAAAACCAGTCTCCGTCCTTCATCAGAAATCCGAAATTGTTGTTGGGTGTAGCATAGCAAATAAGAGGAAACACTATGCAAACGATGGTGCAGAACAGGAAGAGCGCTCCCGGAATCAAGGCTCCAAGGATGTCCACCATAAGCTCGTGAGCTATCTTGACCCCTTTGAATTCGTAGCGGTCATCATCTTCAATGTTTGGTTTGCCCATAGGTATTAGATGGTTTTAAGGAATGATGATCATGTCATAGCGGCGTAACAAGACTCATACTAAGACGGCGTCTTATAACAAGTCGCTAATGGTTGTGCAAAGATACGAAAATTTTTTGACAGGGAGGTCGATGCGTCAAATTTTTTTGTTTACGAAAACAATATCTCACGAAATATATCAAGGCATCGTTTACGATTTCTTCATATCGGGCAAGGGAACTTTTCTGTATCACAGTGTATTTTAGATTTAGTGCAGATTTAGTCATCTGACATTATTAAGTATCAAATATGTTGAGTACTTTTGTGCGTAAAATTACGAATTGGATCTACGGCTACTTCATAATGACGCCGATTATGGGGGTGTGAGAAAGTGTACTTTCCAGTGTTGGCATAGGTAAAAATAGACAAATTGCGACAGTTGAAATCCTTAACGCAAGCCAAAAAATCTAAAATTAAATTTACTCGGCTTTCCGTCAACTTCCACAAAAGTACACGATTGGTACCCACGCCTCTTCAAACCCCTCTGAAAATCACCGAGTTTGCTCAAATAAGAAAAAATTTGTAATTATTTTACATACACAGCTAATTATTTTTCATTTTTTACTTGTTCTTCTTTTTCCTTAGGTGAAAAAGCTGTGGGTGCTGCGTTGATGAGGGAAGCACCGTGCTGAAGCGGATGCCAAAATAAAGGGAAAACCAACGTTTTCCCCGAATCGGATGCCGGGTAGGGGCTGGTCTATTCTTTGGAATTGCCACCGAGCTTCAGCTCGGTATAAGGGTGTCCGATGGGTCGTCAGCGCATTGGTGGAATGGTGAGCGGGGCCGGAGCGCCGGGTACGGGCTTGGTCACCTCCAGGGTCAGGGAGTCGACGAAGACGCGCTGCATGGGCATGGTGGCGAAGTGCAGGTAGCCAATCACGCGCACGGGGTGCCGGTCGGCTGGCAGCTCGAGCTGTATGCGCTGGGAGCCGGAGCCATGCATGCTCTGGCGGGTGTAGAGCAGCTCCTGGTCGGGGTACTCGGCGCCGAGCAGGGCCGTGGCGTTGCCCGAGAAGCCTGTCAGGCGCATGGTCCACACCAGGGTGTTGCCGGCCTTGAGCTTGTCGCCAGGCAGGGAGAAGGAGAAGCCGGGGTTGAGGTCGTGGCGGGAGAACGAGAGCATCTGCGGCAGCGGCCACAGGTTGTTGGCGTTGTCGGTGCGTACGCCGGCCTGCTTGTTGAGCCTGGCCTGCTTGTCGGCCAGCCGCTTCTCTACTGCCTTATATAGCTTGGAATAGTCGTCGAGGTGGTGTCCGTACCAAGCCAGGGTGGAGTCGAATTCGGCCTCGCTGACGCCGTTCTTCTGCATAATGCCCTGGCGCAGTACTTTGCGGGCGGAGTCGTCGGCGAAGGCGCCGTCGCCTCGGGTGCTGCGCAGTGCCAGCTGGTCGGCCACGGTGAGGTCGGCCAGCACGTCGGCCATTTTCCGCTCCGACAGCACGTAGTCCGGCCTGGAGGAGCAGGCGGCAAGCAGGGCGACGCCCGCGAGTGGGAGCAGCAGGCTCTTGCGGTTCATGGCAGGCGGTCCGGGTCTATGCCGGAGATGAGGTTGGCGCGGCGCTCGCGGCAGGCCTTGGTGCCGGGCACGTAGCCCGCGATGATCTGCATCATCAGCGAGAAATCTTTATTGTAGAAGATGATGAGCAACAGCACTCCGACGCATATAGACGAGTCGGCCAGGTTGAAGATGTACTGGAAGAACTCGAACTGCTGTCCGCCGATGGCGGGCATCCAGTCGGGCCATGTCCAGGAGCAGAAGGGGAAGTAGAGCATGTCGACCACGCGGCCCTCGAAGAGTGGGGCGTAGCCGCCGTCGGCCGGGAACATGGTGGCGATTTCGGGCGGCATGGGGTTGTTGAAGATGCGTCCGTAGAGCACGCAGTCGAAGATGTTGCCGGCGGCTCCGGCGGTGATGAGCGCCAGGGCCACTATGAAGCCGGTGCGCAGCCGGCGGGTATTGCGGAGCGTCCACAGGATCCATACCAGCACGGCCACGGCCACGATGCGCAGCACCGTCAGGCCGATCTTGCTCCACAGTTCGAGCCCGAAGGCCATGCCGTTGTTTTCGATGAACTTGAGGTGGAACCAGGGCGTGATTTCGTAGTCCTCGCCCATGAAGAACGAGGTCTTGACCCATATCTTGAGGGCCTGGTCGGCCACCAGCACCGCCAGGACTATGAGCAGAGCCCACAGTCCCCGGTGCGCGATTATCTTGTGGGGTTCAGCTTCTGCCAAAGCGGGAGGTGGTTATAATGTGCAATGTACAGCGATTGAGGCCGTGTCGTCTCATTGGTGCGTCGCTGTTATCGTACATTGCACAATTTACATTATTTCTGCTTGGCTTCGATGGAGAGGGTGGCGTGGGGGACGGCGCGGAGGCGGTCCTTGGGGATGAGCTCGCCGGTGACGCGGCAGATGCCGTAGGTCTTGTTGTCAATGCGCGTCAGGGCGCCCTGCAGTTTCTCTATGAACTGCTGCTGGCGGGTCATGAGGCGCTGGATCTCGGCACGCTGGGTGTGCGAAGAGCTCTCGTCGAAGATGTCGTTGAACTGGCGGCCGGTGTCGGAGCCGTCCGAGGACTTGTCGCCGTCGAGCTGCTCGAGCAGGGTGTCGTATTCCTTCCGGGCCTTGGCCAGCTTCTCGTTGATGAGGATGCGGAACTCTTCCAGCTCCTCGTCGGAATATCTCTTGGGTCTGTCGTTGTCCATATATTACTTACATTAGTGATAGTGATGAAGTTTAAATCTTTTCAATAAGGGCCTTGACGTGGAGACCGTCTATGTCGAGGTCGGCGGCTTCGGCGGCGGGGGTGTCGGTGAGCGCCAGCGCGTCGGCGAGCACCTGGGTGGATATGTAGTCGCGGAAGGAGGCGAGTGCCTGTTCTGTCTCGGGTGTGTGGCTCAGGGTGACGCGGATGCGGTCGGTGATTTCCAGGCCCATGGACTTGCGCAGGTTCTGGATGCGGTTCACCAGCTCGCGGGCCATGCCCTCGGCGCGCAGCTCGGGCGTCAGGGTGATGTCGAGCGCCACGGTGACGTTGCCCTCGTTGGCGACAACCCATCCAGGTACGTCCTCGGGGATGATTTCGACGTCATCGAGGGTGATGCCGGGCGAGTCGGGCAGGTCGGCGAAAGTGAAGGTGCCTTCGTTCTCAAGACGGGCGATGTCGGCCTGGCTCATGGTGGTGATGGCCTTGCCGAGCAGCTTCATGATCTTGCCGAAGCGGGGACCGAGCTTCTTGAAGTCGGCCTTGATGCGCTTGACGAGCTCTGACTGTCCGGGAGGCGTGATGCGGACCTCCTTGACGTTGACTTCGGCGGCCACGAGGTCTTTTATCAGCTCGATGGCCTGCATCTGGTCGTTGTCTACGGCGGGCACCATGAGCACGGCCAGTGGCTGGCGCACTTTGATGTTGACCTTGCGGCGCAGGGCCAGGACGTTGCTGGTGATTACCTGTGCGAGTGCCATGCGGCGCTCCAGGGCCGGGTCGATGGCAGCCTCGTCCACTTCGGGGAAGAGGGCCAGGTGCACTGAGGAGTATTCGCCGCCCAGGGCCGTGAGGTCGTTGTAGAGGCGGTCGGAGTAGAAGGGTGCGAAGGGAGCCATGAGCAGGGCCACGGTGCGCAGGCAGGTGTAGAGGGTCTGGTAGGCGGCGAGCTTGTCGCTGTCCATCTTTCCGCCCCAGAAGCGCTTGCGGTTCAGGCGCACGTACCAGTTGGAGAGGTTGTCGCCCACGAAGGCGGAGATGGCTCGGGCAGCCTTGGTTGGCTCGTAGTCGTCGAGGTCGGAGCGCACTTCCTTGACCAGGGTGTTGAGCAGCGAGAGAATCCAGCGGTCGATCTCAGGGCGTTCGCCAAGGGGCACCTGCGGGGCGGCGGGATCGAAACCGTCGACGTTGGCGTACAGGGCCAGGAACTTATAGGTGTTGTGCAGGGTGGCGAAGAGCTTGCGGCTGACTTCGGCCACGCCCTCCTCGTCGTACTTGATGTTGTCCCAGGGCTGGGAGTTCTCGATCATGTACCAGCGCACGGCGTCGGAGCCGAAGCGCTCGATGTTGTCGAATGGGTTGATGGCGTTGCCGAGCTTCTTGCTCATCTTGTTGCCGTTGCGGTCGAGCACGAGGCCGTTGGAGATGACTGCCTTGTAGGCGACGGAGCCGAAGACCATGCTGGCGATGGCGTGGAGAGTGTAGAACCAGCCGCGTGTCTGGTCCACGCCTTCGGCGATGAAGTCGGCGGGGAAGACGCGCCCGCTCTCCAGGTCCTCCTTGTGCTCGAAGGGGTAGTGGCACTGGGCGTAGGGCATGGCGCCGGAGTCGAACCACACGTCGATGAGGTCCGTCTCGCGTTTCATCGGCTTGCCCGACGGGGAGACGAGGATGATCTCGTCGACGTACGGGCGGTGGATGTCGAAGCGTCCGTAGTTCTCCTTGGTGTATTCGCCTGGACGGAAGCCCTTGGCTGTAAGTGGATTGGCGGACATGAAGCCCTTTTCGACAGCCTTGTCGATTTCGGCGCTGAGGGTGGCGAAGTCGCCGATGATGATTTCCTCCAGCCCGTCGTCTGTGCGCCAGATGGGAAGCGGGGTGCCCCAGTAGCGGGAGCGGCTGAGGTTCCAGTCCTGTAGATTCTCGAGCCACTTGCCGAAACGGCCGGTGCCGGTGGCGGCCGGCTTCCATTTGATGGTGTGGTTGAGGTCGATGAGGGTGTCGCGGGCGGCGGTGGTGCGGATGAACCAGCTGTCGAGCGGGTAGTAGATCACGGGCTTGTCGGTGCGCCAGCAGTGGGGGTAGTTGTGCACGTGCTTCTCCACACGGAAGGCTTTGCCCTGGAGCTTGAGCCCGATGCTGAGCTCGACGTTGAGGTCCTCGGCCTTCTCGGCGGCCTTGGCGTCGTAGCCGCCCTGGTTGAAGCGCGGGTCGTAGGCGTTCTTGACGTACTTGCCCTGGTAGCCGGAGTAGAGGGGCACGTCGACGCACTTCTCCACGAACGCTGGCGCGCAGTCATCGAGCAGGTAGTACTTGCCCTGGAAGTCGACCATGGGGCGCGTCTCGCCTCGGCGGTTGATCATGAACAGGGAGGGGATGCCGGCGGCCTTGGCGACCTTGGCGTCGTCGGCGCCGAAGGTGGGGGCGATGTGCACGATGCCGGTACCGTCGTCAACGGTGACGTAGTCGCCCTCGATGACGCGGAAGGCGAGGTCTGCGCCCTCCACGAAGCGGTCGTTGCGCACCTCGAAGCACTTCTCGGGGTGGGCGGCGGCGTAGTCGCGTACCTCGGCCGAGGCGCTGTCATTCACCTGGAACAGCGGCTTGACCCAGGGCATGAGCTGTGCGTAATGCATGCCGGTGAGCTCCGAACCGCGCCAGGAGCCGGCGATGCGGTAGGGAAGCACCTTGTCGCCCTTCTGGTAGGCGTCCATGTCGGCTTTCTCGCCCTCGGGCCTGAAGTAGGCCTTGACCAGGTCGCTCACCATCACGGCGGTGAGTTTGTCGCCGGTGTAGGGGTTGTAGGTGCGCACGGCCACATATTCGTATTTGGGGCCGACGCACAGGGCGGTGTTGGAGGGGAGGGTCCAGGGGGTTGTGGTCCAGGCCATGAAGCAGGGCCTGCCCCAGCCGGTCATCTCCTCCTTGGGGTCGAGGATGTCGAAGAGCACGGTGGCGGTGGTGTCCTTGACGTCGCGGTAGCAGCCGGGCTGGTTGAGCTCGTGGCTGCTGAGGCCCGTGCCGGCGGCCGGCGAGTAGGGCTGGATGGTGTAGCCCTTGTAGAGGTAGCCCTTCTTGTAGAGCTCTGCCAGCAGGTGCCACACGCTTTCGATGTAGCGGTTGTCGTAGGTGATGTAGGGGTCGTCGAGATCCACCCAGTAGCCCATCCTGTGGGTGAGGTCGGTCCACTCGGCGGTGTACTTCATCACCTCGCGGCGGCAGGCGTCGTTGTAGTCGTCGACGGAAATCTTCTTGCCGATGTCCTCCTTGGTGATGCCGAGGCTCTTTTCCACGGCGAGTTCCACGGGGAGGCCGTGGGTGTCCCAGCCGGCCTTGCGGCGCACGCAGTAGCCCTGCATGGTCTTGTAGCGGCAGAAGATGTCCTTGATGGTGCGGGCCATGACGTGGTGGATGCCCGGCTTGCCGTTGGCCGACGGGGGACCTTCGTAGAAGACGAACGAAGGACCGTCTTCGCGCTGGCGCATGCTGGCCTCGAACAGCTGGTGGGCGTCCCAGACCTTGAGTATCTCCTTGTTGATCTCCGACAGGTTCAGCGGAGCTGTATATTCGGGAAAGCGTTTAGCCATTTTAGTCTATAGTTGAGAGTGGCGTCCTCAATTAGCTATTGTTCTGCAGTTGCCATCGAGCAGAATCTCGGTGTGCGTCGTCTCTATTATCAGAATTTGGTGCCCTTGGAGCCTTTGGCGCCTATTGCGCCGCCCATGGCGAATATGTTGTTGTCGAAGCTGAAGGTCTTGAGTTCCTCCTTGCGCTTGCGGTCGAAGGCCAGGCGCACCAGCTCGTCCATGAGCGCCGGGAAGCTGAGTCCGGTGGCCTCCCACAAGTAGAAGCTCAGCGAGCCGGGAATGGTGTTGATCTCGTTGACGTAAATCTGTCCGTCCTCCTCGTCGATCATGACGTCGACGCGGCTTACGCCGTGGCATCCCAGACAGCGGAATGTCTCGCAGGCCAGGTGCTGGATGCGCCTGGTGACCTCGTCGGGCAGGTCGGCGGGCACGCGGCGCTCGCTGCTCTGCATGCCCTGTTTGGAGCCTCCCTTGCCGCCGCCCATGTATTTGTCCTCATAGCTGAGGAAGTCGCCGGTCTTGACGGGCTCCTCGCACACTGAGGGGCGGCAGTCGTCGGCGTCGCCCAGCACTGAGCAGTTGATTTCCTTGAGCTTGCCCACCATATGCTCCACGATGAGGCGGGAGGAGAAGCGCTCGGCGTTGTCCACGGCCTTTTCGAGCTCCTTGCGGTCGGCGGCCTTGCCGATGCCCACGCTGGAGCCGAGGTTGGCGGGCTTGACGATGACGGGGTAGCCGAGTTCGCGTTCAACCTGCTCTATCAGCGCCTGGCGGCCGGTGCGCCACTGTCCGTCGGTGAACCATACGTAGTCGACCACGGGCACGCCGCACGACCGCAGTATCATCTTCATGGTGATCTTGTCCATGCCGTTGGCGCTTGCCAGCACGTCGCAGCCTGCGAACGGCAGGCCGATGGTCTGCAGCACGCCCTCGAAGATGCCGTCCTCGCCGTTGGTGCCGTGAAGCACTGGCACGGACACGTCCAGGCGGGCGACCACGGGAGCCTTCTTTCCCCACATGTTCCCTTCGGCGCGGTAGAGGCTGTAGTCGCCGAACTCCGGCCGCATGTACACTTCCGTGGCATGGGCGGTGAGCTTTTTCATGTCGCGGTAGTTGCGCACCTCCAGCAGCTCCGGCCCGGTGTACCAGCGGCCCTGTTTGGAAATGTAGACGGGAATGACGTTATACTTGTCGGCGTCGAAGGCGTGTATGGCCTGCAGGGCGGAAATCACCGAAATCTCGTGCTCCACGCTGCGCCCTCCGAAAAATACTGCTACGTTGGTCTTCATTGTCAATGCGTTATGCGGGAATGCCTCGACGCTCCCGCCTGCCTGCCGGCTGTCCCTCGCGATAGTCTGTCAAGGACCCGGAACAGCCTGCTGATTAATTTTTCGGCTGCAAAGTTAGCAATTTTTTTTGACGTTCAACACATTATTTGTATCTTTGCACGATTAAAAGTTGCCGACGTCTTCCGGGGCTTCTCTCAGCCGGGTCGTCGGGCAGTGATTGTACGTGGAAATGACGCTGAATAAACTGACATTGAAGCTGCTTCTTGCAGTGACGCTGATAACTTCCGCCCTGGCGCTCACGGCCTGCGGCGACGATGAACCTGACTACCCCGAATCGACCCTGGCATACGGACGCTGGCGTGTCGAGTCCATGCGCCAGGATGACAAGGACGCCTGGCGTCCTTGGACCTACGAGACCACCTACCTCGACTTCTCCGCCACCGGCATGTACGAGTCCGTGGGCTACTTCGGCACCGGCAGGGGCCGCTGGGAGGCTGACAGGAGCATCCTCAGCGCCCACATCGGCGACGGGACCACCACTCGCTTCCGCATCCTCGACGGCAAGTCCGCGGAATGGATCGAACTCCGCGCCACCAGCTTATACGGCACCATGGACATCAGGTGCATCCACACAACTGACTGAAAATAACCAGCACACCATACATTCAGATCTTCCACACGCCTGTCTAAATATGGAAAATGACGAAGTAACCAAGCGGCTCAACGAGGCGCTGCGCATGGGATTCGGCAAGCGCGGAGTCCAGCTCAAAAGCGACATGGCCAAGGCCCTGGGCTACAAAAGCCCCTACTTCTCCGGCATCACCACCGGCAAGGAGAAACTCACCAACGCCTTCCTGGAGAACCTCTCCAAGAACCTCGGCGTCAATCCTCGGTGGGTGCTCACCGGCGAGGGTGAGATGTTCGGCAAGCCGGACGAAGAGAAACGGGAACTCTGCATGGTTCCCCTGGTACCCGTCAGCGCACACGGCGGCTCCTTGACCAACTTCTCCCAGCAGGTGCGTCTGCGCGACTGCGAGATGATGATCTCGCCCATCGATGGCGTAGACCTCGCCGTGCCCATTACCGGCGATAGCATGGCCCCCGAGTACCCCAACGGCTCCATCGCCCTCATCAAGAAAATCGACGCCAACGCCTTCATAGAATGGGGCAAGGCTTACGTTCTCGATACCCGTAACGGCCTGGTGATCAAGGTGCTCGTGCCCAGTGACAAGCCGGGTTCCGTCAAGTGCATCTCCGTCAACCCGTCCCCCATCTTCGCTCCTTTCGACGTGGACATGGACGACGTCCTTAACGTTTACGCCGTCAAGGCCTGCGTGGCCCGCAAGTAGCATAGAATATGGGTGTTCGTTCCCTGGCCGCTATGGCGTTCCTGTTATCGGGACTCTGCCTGTGTGCGCAGGAGCGGGACGCCAATGCCGGGCGCCCGGCCGACGTGCCGCCGGTAGTCCGCTCCAAAGTCGGGCAGGAGGCTGCGGCCAAGGATGGCTCCATACGCCTGCGCCTGAGCGACAAGCGCCTCGGCTACGGCTCCGGTGAGCATTTCGACGCCGCCATAGCATCGCCCAAGTCCATATCCTTCTCCGCCGACGGCAGTAAGTTCTACGTCAACTCCCTGGAAGGGTGCCGCACCGTAGTGTACGATTCCCGGACGCTGGAGAAGCTGTCGGTTATCGACTACAATTACACCTCCGGGCAGGGCGACCTGTGGGCGCCGGCAAGCGGCTTCTATCCCTTCACGCACTATCCGGGCGGCGAGAAGCGGGCCTTTCGCGGCAAGCCCGTGGAGAGTACCCTCACCCCCGACGGCCGCTACCTCTTTGTGCCATTCTACCGCCGCACTTTCGACATCAACGCCCAGGACCCTTCGGCAATGGCTGTCATCGACACCCGTACCGACAGGGTGGTGCGCCTCTTCGAGACGGGTCCCATACCGAAGATGGTGCGCGTCAGCGGCGACGGACGCCTGCTGGCCATCACCCACTGGGGCGACAATACGGTCGGCTTCCTCGACATCTCCTCGTCGGACCTGCGGCAGTGGCGCCATCTCAAGCCGGTGGTGGTGGACCATCGCCATCCGCTCAACTACAGCCTCACGGAGGCCCGCGACCGCGATACCGGCAGCGGATACTCCCTGCGCGGCACCCTATTCCTGCCTGGCGACTCGCTGCTGCTGGTCAGCGGCATGGGCGGCGCCGTGGCCGTCATCGACGTCCGCCGCATGCAGTGGCTCGGCTGGATACCGGCTCTCTTCGGCGTCCGCCACATCGTGCAGGGCAAAGACCGCGTCTTCTTCTCCCAGTCCTTCCAGGGTAAAGTCCTCTCTTTGCCCACGGACTCCATCTTGGCCGCAGTCGGACGAACCAGACAGGTCGGACAGGTCAGGCAGTTCCGCGTCGGCGGACTGAAAAGCGTGAAGGTCGGCGGCAGCGTACGCACCATCGAGCTGTCGCCCTCGGGCCGCTTCCTCTTCGCCGCCTGCAACCGCTCCTCGGAGTTGTACGTCATCGCCACCGGCAGCATGGAAGTCCTGGCCGTGGCGCCGGTAGACTCCTACCCGGTCGGGCTGGACGTCTCCCCAGACGGCTCCCTGGTGGTCGTCACCTCCCAGGGGCGCAAGGGCTTCGGCGGCAACGCCGTCAACATCTTCGCCGTCGAATACGCCGAGCCAGAGGTGGCACCCGCGCTGCCCGCCGACACGACGAGCGACTCCCATGTAGGGACGCGCCCTGGTGCGTCCGCCCTCCGCGACCAGGTACCGTCAGCGGCGATGTGCTCCTGGCTACCCTGGACCATCGGTGGGGGAGTGCTGCTGATACTGTTGCTTGCCTTCCTGCTCGTGCGCCGACGCCGCTGACGGCAACAGGCCACGACGCGCCCCCGCTGACTCGTCAGCTCAATTGAGAAATTTTTACATTCGTTGTAATTATTTAGGCGCCATCGGCGTCAATAAGGCAGAAAACAACTGAATGCAAGAATGAACTTCTCTATCCGCACCTTATCCAAGGTTCTCGTTTTACTGACTTGCGCGATGCCCGCCGTCGCGCAAGCCTCCATATCCACCACGCAGCCGACCGACAGCCTGGCCGCCGACTCTGTCAAGGAGCTTGACGAGGTGGTGGTGATGGCTCGCCGCGAACTCATCAAGAGTGACGGCGCCAAGTTAACATATGACGTCGAGCACGACCCCTCGGCCGGCACAAACACCGTCATGGAGATGTTGCGAAAAGTCCCCATGGTCAGCGTTGACGGTGAAGATAACATCAAGGTCAAGGGGCAGAGCAACTTCAAGATATACGTCAACGGCAAGCCCGACCCGATGCTCTCGGGCGACCCCAAGGCCGTGCTCAAGGCCATGCCTGCCTCCTCCATAAAGCGCATCGAGGTAATCACCGACCCGGGCGCCAAGTACGAGGCCGAGGGCACCGGCGGAATCCTCAACATCATCACCACCACCAAGCAGAGCCTCGAGGGCTACAGTGGAAACCTCCGCGGCGGATTCGGCAACGGCTATTACTCAGGCTCCGGATACATTCGCGCCAAGGTGCGCAACGTCACCGTCGCCGCCCGCCTCAACGGATACAACGGCTCCATTCTCCGCTCCCATAACCGCCGCCGCTCCGAGCGCGAGGACTTGGGCGACGACCTCAACCACTTCTACCGCTCCGACGGCCAGAGCCTCAGCAAGTTCACTTACTGGCAGGGCGGCATCGACCTCTCCTGGGAACCCGACACCCTCAACCTCTTCACTCTCTCCGCCAACTACAGCAAGAACTCTACCAGACAGACAACTTCGCAGTTCATCTCCATGAGCTCCGTCGACGAGGTGCTGCAGTGGAGCTATAACCGCACTTTTCACTCCCATTACCAGCGTATGGGAGTGTCGGCCAACGCCTCATACCAGCACACCTTCCCGGGCAGCAAGCAGCACACCCTCACGCTCACCTACCAGTTCGACTACGGACGCACCCCCAACGACAACGACCAGCGTACAGGCGACTATCACAACTTCCCCGGCAGCCATGACCCCTTCCGCCTCCACACCACACATATGGGAGGTTCTATTATTTGATTTTTCAGACTGGCGCATCGAGACAGAACCTCATTA
>UQLL01000015.1 GCA_900541835.1 uncultured Porphyromonadaceae bacterium | reverse complement strand
CACCGGGGTGCAGCCCTACAATCTGACCGAAATTTTGAATTTTGACACACCCTCTTGCCCCGCTATCTCATAGCATGCAGAGAACGAGTATCTGCGCCACTATCACGCGCATGAACATGGTCAGCGGGTAGACGGTGGAGTAGCTCACGGAGGGTGCGTCGTTGTTGGCTACCTTGTTGGCATAGGCCAGTGCCGGAGGGTCGGTATATCCGCCGGCCATCAGGCCCATGATGCTCAGGAAGTTGGTGCGGTGCCGCTTGCGGGCCACTATGCCCACCACCAGCAGCGGAATCATGGTGATCAGCACTCCGTAGAGCACCCACCAGGCGCCGAGGGGGGAGAAGACGGTCTCTGCGAAGCCCTGACCGGCCGCAATGCCGACCGACGACAGGAAGAGGCAGATGCCGATCTCGCGCAGCAGCAGGTTGGCCGACGTTGAGGTGTACGTCACCAGGTGTATCTTGTAGCCGTAGGCGCTGATGAGGATGGCTACCACCAGGGGGCCTCCGGCCAGGCCGAGCTTCATGGGCACAGACATGCCCGGGAACTGCAGTGGGATGCTCCCCACCAGGATGCCCAGGAAGATGCCGATGAACATGGTGATGAGGTTGGGCTCGTTGAGGCGGCGCATGGAGTTGCCGAGTTTGTCGGCCAGGCGCTCTATGTCAGGTAGCTGGCCGACTACGGTGATGCGGTCACCGAGCTGCAGGTGCAGGCTGGGCGATGCCAGCAGGTCCACGCCGGCGCGGTTGACGCGTGTGGCGTTCAGGGCGTAACCGCGGCGCAGATGCAGGCTGCCGAGCTTGGTGCCATTGTACTCGGGCTTGGTGATGACGATGCGGCGGCTCACCACGGGCGAGTCCTTGCGCTCCCACTTCTTCTCCTCCTTGGGGCCGATGAAGCGTGTGAATATTTCCTCGTCCTGCACGGAACAGACTATGAGCACGAGGTCGTTGAGCTCCAGGGCCTCCTCGGCGGTGGGGATGACGACCTCGCCGCCGGGTTTTTCTATGCGGCTCACCACGAAGTTGGAGGTGATGACAGTGTGGAGCTTGCTCAGCGACAGACCACAGATGAGGTCGTTGCTGACGCGCACGGTGAGCATATGGGGCTGCAGCTGGCTGCTGTGCTGCTCCTCCTCGACGGCCTGTATCTCCTTGTCGGTGTCGATGCGGAACACCTTCTTTATTATGAGCATGGAGGCGATGATGCCGACCACTCCGAGGGGATAGGCGGCGGCATAGCCCATAGACATCTCCTGGGAGACTCCGTAGGCCTCGGAGTTGACCTGGAGCACGGTCTGCTGAGCGGCGCCCAGGCCGGGGGTGTTGGTGACTGCGCCGGACATGATGCCCACCATCTGCATGAAGTTGGTGTCGCCGTCTGCTCCCCCCTGGATGAAGTAGATGGCCAGGGTGACGCCGACGTTGATGGCGATGCCGAGCATGGCCAGCAGGTTGAGGCTGATGCCTCCCTCCTTGAACGACGAGAAGAAGCCGGGGCCAACCTGCATGCCTATGGAGAAGATGAACAGGATGAGACCGAACTCACGCAGGAAGTGAAGCGTGTCTGCCTCCACCGCATAACCGAAGTGGCCCATGAGAATGCCCACAAAGAGCACGAAGGTGACACCCAGCGACACGCCGAATATCTTGACCTTGCCCAGCCATATGCCCGTGAAGATGACGAACGAATAGAGCAGCACGGAGCTCGCGAGGGACATGTTCCCTGGTCTTAGTAGTTCGATTAGCCAGTCCATACAGTTTGTTATTTATGCCATCCCCGCTTGCAAAAAAACGCTACGGAGAAAAATCGCCGCAAAGTTACTAATTTTTTCACACATGGGAGCGGGGGCGTGCTCACGGCGCACAAAAAACTTCCCGCCGAGAGAGGAAGGAAGCTATGAGATGAGCACTGCCATATAGTAGCAGTTGAATGTGGCTCGTATCTAAGAATGGCACGCAGCAAGCTCGGTCTTCTGCTTCGGAGTGCAGTTCTTCACGGCCTCGCCCAGTGCCGAGTCATGTACCGTCGTGCCCATATCGTCCGTCGGCGAATTTCCACAGAAGACTTTCTTCGAGCTTTCGCCACACGCCTCATAACGGCGCAGATGAGCACCGCGGCCAAGAGATTAAAGACTCTGCTGCTCTTCCTGGATTATTTCACTTTGAGGACCTGGCCCGGCTTGAGGACGGACTGGGAAGTGAGGCCGTTGAGCTGCATGAGGCGCGTACGCGACAAGCCGTTGCTGAGGGCCACGGAGGTAATGGTGTCGCCGGTGCGGACGGTATAGGTGCCGGCAGTGTTGGGCGCTGCGGGCTTGTAGGCGGTGTTGACGGATTCCTGCTCGGCAGGGACGGAGGAGGCGTAGTTGCGGGCCTGCGTGTACGACTTCTTGGTGAAGGTGTAGTAGTCGCTGTGGGTGGTGTGGTTGGCGAAGTCGAAGATGGCGGCGGGGTTGATGGCGTAGCCCATGTAGCGGGTCTCGAAGTGGAGATGGGGACCGGTGCTGCGACCGGTGCTGCCTCCAAGGCCGATGGGCTGGCCCGCCCTGACGGTCTGTCCCTCCTTGACCAGGGCGCGGTTCATGTGGCCGTAGATGGTCTCTAACTTATTGGGGTGGCGGATGATAAGGTAGTTGCCAAATCCCTTGGCCTCGTAGCTGCTCACGCGCACTTTGCCGTCGAAAGCGGCATAGATGGTGTCGCCCGTGCGCAAGTGGAGGTCGATGCCCTTGTGCATGCGACCGAACTTGGCGCGATAGCCGTAGTTGGAGGAGACCTTGCCCGGAACGGGCATATGGTAGCCGCGGACGTCGATGACGGCGCGGTCGGGCACCTGGCTCTCGCTGAATGGGTTTACGCGCCTGGAGTCCATGCCATAGGCGAAGACTTCGACGCCTGGCTCTGCGACGTCGGCGACGTTGGGCAGCACGTTGCCCTCGAGCAGGCGGACGCGATTGGTGGAGTTGGCGCGGCTGGCCATGAGGGCCTGGTGATTGGCGCGGTGGGCCGACGGCTGCTGGGCCTGAACGGCGAACGTGCAGCTCAGTGCCAGCACTGCCAGCGCATATAGGCTTTTACGGATTCTCATGCTTGTGTGTCTGGGTGCCACTTGGGGGTAGGCACCTATCTTCATATCAAGTGTCTCCGGTATCAACGGTTCACTTCGTCTCGCCCGAACCGTAAAGATATGCAACCTGGTCAGGCTTCCAGTCGAATATCTCTTCGGGGCGGAAGAAGCGTCGGAGCTCGACGGCGGCGTTCTCAACGGAGTCGGAGGCGTGGACGATGTTTGCCTGGTTGGACATGCAGAAGTCTCCACGGAGAGTGCCGGGGGCGGCCTGGCGACCGTTGGTGACGCCCGTCATGGCGCGGAACACGCTCACGGCATCAACGCCGCTGATGCACACCACTACTACCGGGGTGGCCGTCATCGACTTGACAATCTCCGGGAAGAAGGGCTTGTCGACCAGGTGGGCGTAATGCTCGCGCAGAATCTGCTCATCCAGCTGCATCATCTTCATACCGCTGATAATCAGACCCTTACGTTCGATGCGGGCGATGATCTCACCCATCAGGAACCTGCCGACTGCCGACGGCTTGAGGATGCACAGTGTCTGCTCCATTTTCGTTAATACTTTTTAAGACTTAGCTTTATTTTCGTTCAAAGATAGGCATTTTTCGACCAAGGGACAAACTTTAGAGTATAAATTTTACGAATGAATATGTATAGATAAAAATCGCACGCCCTTATATCGCTTTATTGCAACGTGTTACAAAATCTATAGACAGGCGCCGGGGCTTTTAGCTCCCTTGCACAGGCTGATGGCAAGTGTGCAACCTTAAAGGTTAAATTTTGTTAACACCAATTGGAATGACTGACAGATAGCGACTTGAGTATCTCCAGACGAAATGTAGGAGTGCGCTTCCGTTCCAACTATCGGGCGGGGCGAGGCGTTCTGAAGTAAATGGACCTTATCGCACTGATACTGGCGGCGCACGCCGCCTCCCAGGACTCCGACATCGCACGCCGCTTCGAGTCCGACATCCTGCCGGACACGCACGGCGGAGGGTTGGTCCACACTCTCTCGAAATGGGCATACAACATTCTCGACCTCTTCGGGATACAGCACAACCCAAAGCTGGCGGTTGTGCTATACTCGATCATAGTGCTGGCGGTGGCCATAGGCATCGGCGTGCTCTGCCGCTGGCTCCTGCTGTCGCTGGTGCGCCTGGTGGTGTCGCACGTGCGGGCGCCCCTGGCAGTGGTGGTGGCCCGCAGCCATTTCCTGACGCGCATCACGGCCCTGGTGCCTCCGCTGGCCTATATCGTATTCCTGCACCTGACGTACCTGCAGGAGGCCACGCTGACGCGTGTGCTCAGCAAGCTGACACTGATATATATAGTGTTCGTGAGCGTGCGGGCTGCCACGAGCTTCGTGTCAGTGATGTGGACATACTTCGACGCGCGGCAGAACAAGCGAAAGCTGCCTCTGAAGAGCATCGCGCAGCTGGTCAACGGCATAATCCACCTCATCGGGGTCATAGTGGCCATAGCCATCATGGTCGACAAGTCCCCGGCGACGCTGCTGGCGGGGCTGGGTGCCTTCGCGGCGGTGCTCATGCTGGTGTTCAAGGACAGCATCCTGGGGGTGGTGGCGAGCGTACAGCTCAGCGAAGAAGATGCCCTGCACGTGGGCGACTGGATAAAAGTGCCCAACACCGAAGCCAACGGAGTCGTGGTGGAGGCCAACCTGTCGTCGGTAAAGGTGCTCAACTGGGACAATACCACGACGATGCTTCCGCCCTACTCGCTGATATCGGGTTCTTTCACCAACTACCGAAGCATGAAGCAGTCGGGCGCGCGGCGCATCTACCGCAACTACTACATCGACAGCGACAGCGTGCGGCAGCTGACGGAGCAGGAACTCGACCGCTACCGCGCCATCCCGCACATGGACGCCTGGATCACGGCCAAACTGGCGCAGAAGGGGAACGGGCTGCTGGCGGGCGACCGCACCTTGGCGCCAGGCTCGGTGGAAACAAACCTGGGGCTGCTGCGGGCCTACCTCAAAATGCACCTCGACACGCATCCGGACGTGGACCACACGCAGCTGACGATGGTGGGGACGGATCAGCAGACGAGCACAGGCGTGCCACTGTACGTATACTGCTTCACCGCCACGAGCGTGTGGCCGGAGTACGAGGCCATACAGTCGGAGATTTTCGAGCACATAGCCGTGATGCTCCAGCGTTTCGACCTGTGCGCGTACGAGGCTCCATCGGGACGTGACACCATCGCAGAGGGATATGTGAGCGCCGGACACCCCGAGACGGACCTCTTCGCCGCCCCGGAGCCTTTCTGCAACCGAAAGCCGGACACGGCGAAGGAGACGCCTCTGGCGGTGAACGCCGCTGATGCGGCCACGGGCAAAAATGTTGAAAAAAATGTTGAGACCGACGACACTACGCAGCGCTGAAGCGCGCCCATTGCCAAGGAAACACCAACGCCGACCCCGGAGGCAAATGAATGGACGGCGCCGCAACACGCTGTGCGACAGCGATTTACAGGTCCGGCCGTTAGGGCATAAAATAGTGCAGGCGGAGCCCCGGATGGGTCTCCGCCTGCTGTAGCTTGTCGGGGTGAGAAGACTCGAACTTCCGACCTCTACGTCCCGAACGTAGCGCGCTAACCAACTGTGCTACACCCCGAAAGCGTTTTTGCGCTGCAAAGGTAATGCTTTTTTCGCAGCTACACAAGTGCCAGGGGCATATTTTTTTCACACAGTCTGACAGCCAAGAGTCACACTAACGATTAATTCCCTATTTCGCAATGACTTAGTTATAAACCGCCAGTGATAGTGGGGGTATTTACTTGAGTGTGGAGAAATCGCGGCTGAGGCGGAGCATCTGGTCGGCGTAGCCTTCGGTGTAGTCGATGGTCACGTCGGTTATGTTGCCGTCCTGGTCGTAGACGAGATTGTAGACGGGGTTGACGAAGCCTCGGTAGGGCGGGATGGTGAGCTTGGAGTAGCGATCGAGGACTTCCTTGTGGAGTCTTGGGTCGACCTTTACGGCGTACTTCTGTATGAGGGCGTTACCGGCGGCGTAGTCGCCGGTGGACTTGATGGCCTGGATTTCGCCGAGGAGCTTGCCGAACAGGTCGCGAAGCTTACGGTAGTCGTTGATCTTGACGTAGGTCTTGCCGCCGCGCTTGACGAGCTCCACCACCTTGTCCTTGGCGCCGTTCTCGAGTGCGTATCGTGCCACGAGCTGACGGTTGCGCATGTGTGCCTCTTCTACGTCCTTGCCGGGTTCGATACGGTTGAGCTGGGTCATGAGGCCGTTAAGCATGTACTTGTAGTACTCAGCCTTGTAAGCTTCGGGATTGTCGAGGATGCCGAGTTCGCGGAGCTTGGGGTCGGCGAGGTAGTAGAGTGCGAACAGGTCGGCGCGTGCCTCCTCGAGTGCGGAACCATTCTCCTTGAGGGCGTCCTGGTCGACGCCGGGCAGGAGCTGGCCGGAGGCGTGGCCGAGGCACTCGTGCAGGTCTGTATGGAGCATATCGGTGATGTACAGATATTTGTCCATGATGTCGCGAGTGGGCTTGTCGATCACGAACTCTTCGTTGAAGCCGTTGCCGTGGCTGGCCATGTCGTATGCCTCGGTAATGTTCTCGATGGTGACGGACTTGGAGCCGTGCTGCGCACGTATCCAGTTGGCGTTGGGGAGGTTGATGCCGATGGCGGTGGCGGGGAATGCGTCTCCGCCGAGCATTGCCGCTGTGATGACCTTGGCGGAGACGCCCTTGACGTTAGGCTTGCGGAAGCGCGGGTCGATGGGACTGTTGTCCTCGAACCACTGTGCGGCGCCGGAGATAGTGGCGGTGCGGTTGGTGGCCTTGTCGTTGCGGAAGTTGACGTAGCTCTCCCAGGAGCCGGTCATGCCCAGTGGATCGTTGTAGCTCTCGATGAAGCCGTTGACGAAGTCGACCTTTGACTTGGTGTCCTCGGCCCATAGGATGGAGTACTCGTCGAAGAGACGCAGGTCGCCGGTGATGTAGTAGTCGACGAGCTTGGTGATGTATGCTTTCTGGGCGTCGTTCTCGGCCACGCCCTTGGCTTTGTCGAGCCAGTAGATGATCTGTGCGATGGCGGGGCCATAGAGGCCATTGACGCGATAGACTTCCTCCTGAACCTTGCCGTCTTTCTTGACTACGCGTGCGTTGAGTCCGTAGGAGACGGGTGTGGGATCGTCGGGGTCCTTGAGGCGGTCATAGTAGGCTTCGACTTCCTGCTGGGTGACGCCTTCGTAGAGGTTGCCGGCGGAAGTGGCTACGACGTCCTGAGAGCCGTCTTGGTTGACCTTCTTGGGCAGCACGGTGGGGTCGAAGATGACGGGGATTAGCTCGGCGAGCATCTGCTCGCGTGTCTGTCCGTCCTTCAGGGGCAGCTTGTCGGTGGGCAGGGCGTTGACCTGGGCGGTAAAGAAGTCCCGGGAGAAGCCGGGGGTGAACTTGTCGTTGGAGTAGTGATGGTAGATGCCGTTGCCGAACCACACCTGCTTGAGGTACTGCTCGAAGGCTTTGTAGTCCTTGGAGGTCTTGTCGCCGTTGTAAGAGGTATAAATTGCCTCGAGCAAGGGGCGGATCTGGAGGTTGTAGCGGCCGTTCTGGTCCCAAATGATGTCTCGCCCGGCCTGTGCTGCCTGGCTGAGATAGTAGACCATGAGCTTTTGGTTGAGAGAGAGCTTGTCGAAGTCGGGTACCTGGTAGCGGAGGACTTCGATGTCGGCGAAGTTGTCGACGTGGTAGGGGAACTCGGGGGCTTCCAGGGCCTTAGGGGCCTTTTTAGCAGGTGCCTTGCCGAATGCTGGCACTGCCACGGCGGCGCCAGCCAGCAGGGTTATGAGCATTTTCTTCATGATGTATGATTTGTTTCTGGATTCTATTTATTTGATGTTTTCTTACGGTGGCTCTATTCTACGTAGAGGACAAGGCCCTTGAGATACTCGCCTTCGGGATGGCAGATGTCGACGGGATGGTCGGGCGCCTGCGTGAGCTGGTGGAGAATGCGGACGCGGCGGCCGGCCTGCTCGGCGGCGGAGAAGACGCTCATGCGGAACATGTCCTTGCTGACGAGCTGCGAACAGGAGAAGGTAAAGAGGACTCCGCCTGGGGCTATCTTGCGGAATGCCTGTGCGTTGAGACGGCGGTAGCCGCGCAGGCCGTTCTGCAATGCTCCTCGGTGCTTGACGAAAGCGGGGGGGTCGAGGATGACGAGATCGTAGGCGCCGTTGGCCATGTCGTCGAGGTAGCGGAAGGCGTCGGTGGCGAAGGCTTCGTGGCGCCTGTCGGCGGGGAAGTTGAGGTCGGCGTTGGCCTCGGTCAGGGCGATGGCCTTGGTGGAGGAGTCGACGCTGTGTACCAACTCGGCGCCGCCGCGCAGGGCGTAGACGGAAAAGCCGCCGGTGTAGCAGAACATGTTGAGGACCTTGCGGCCGCGGGCATAGTGTTCGAGCAGGGCGCGGTTGGAACGCTGGTCGAGGAAGAAGCCTGTCTTCTGTCCGCGCAGCCAGTCGATGTTGAAGCGCAGACCGTTCTCCAGTGCCACGGAGCCTTCGTAGCCGCCGGCGAGGTATTCGTTGACGGGGTCGAGGCGTGCCTTGAATGGCAGCGTGGTCTCGCTCTTGTAGTATACGTTCTTGACGGGGAGGCCGGGAAGCTCGGTCAGGGCCTGTGCCACGCGTCGGCGCATGAAATGCATGCCGGGGGTGTGGGCCTGCACCACGGCGGTGTCGGCGTAGACGTCGACGATGAGGCCGGGGATGTAGTCGCCCTCTCCATGGACGAGGCGGAAGGAATTGTTGTCCTGACGTATGAGGCCGAGGGCGCGGCGTAGCTGCCAGGCGTCGCGCAGACGCGTGTCGAAGAAGTCGTCGGGCAAGCTTTCGGCGCCGAAGGCGAGCATACGCACGGATATGGAGCCAATCTGCCAGTGGCCCACGCCGACAAGGTCGCCGGCACCGGTGACGACGCGCACCAGGTCGCCCTCTTCCAGCCCGTCGGGGAGCTGCTGGATAGCGCCCGAGAATACCCACGGGTGGTGGCGCTCAAGGCTCTCCTCCTTGCCGCGCCGTAGCTTTATTGTCTTGATTTCCTTGGTTTCCATTGTTTTGTCAAGTCGTTTGGGACGGACGCACCAGGGTGCGTCCCTACACTGTCGCGTTCATGCTGCCGTGCGTACTTACTTGAAGAGGCGCACTATGTCCATGCCGTTGGCGTACAGGAGCAGCAGAAGCAGCAGAATCATGCCGGTGTACTGGGCGTATTCCATGAACTTCTCGCCGGGCTTGCGGCGGAAGATGACTTCGTAGAGCAGGAACATGACGTGTCCGCCGTCCAGTGCCGGGATGGGCAGGATGTTCATGAACGCCAGGGCCACGCTGAGGAAGGCGGCGATGTTCCAGAAGGCTATCCAGTCCCACTTGTCGGGGAAGATGGAGCCGATGGTGCCGAAGCCGCCGATGCTCCGGGCACCCTCCTTGGTGAAGACCATCTTCATGGAGGAGACGTAGGAGGTGAGCTTGTCGGTACCCATCTGCACTCCGCGTGGCACGGAGGTGAGCAGGTTGTAGCGGATCACCTTGCTGCGGTAGAACTTGGCGGGGTCTGTCTCGAGCTTGACTCCCATCTGTGAACTGGCGTTGAGAGGCACCTGGAGGGTGAGGGTGTCGGTGCGACCATGCTCTCGGCGCGCCACCGTCAGCCCCATGGTCTTGTTGGCGTGGCCCTTGACTGTGCGCAGGAAGGTGTAGACGTCACGTATGGGGCGCCCGTCGATGGCCACGACGCGGTCACCGGCCTTTACGCCCGCCTTCTCGGCGCCCTCGCCGCTGACGATCTTGGCGAACTGGGCCGGGATGGAATAGGCCATGAAGGTGAAGAGGCTGTTGCCCTCCTTGGCCTCCTTGTCGACGGTGAAGATGAACTTCTCTGGCACGGCGATGGCAACCGTATCCTTACCACGGAGCACAGTGATGCGGCTGGACTGGAGCATATCTGTCATCTGCGAGGGACGCTCGAGGGTCTTGCCGTCGGCGGTGAGGGGTATGTCGCCGTCGCGGAAGCCGATGCTCTGGGCCGCCGGGGAATAGACCATGCCGTCTTGGGCCTCGGTGAAGGGCACGTACTCCTCGCCGGTGGAGTATACTATGCCGGCGTAGATGAGGATGGCCAGCAGGAAGTTGAAGAGCACTCCGGCCACCATGATCAGCAGACGCTGCCAGGCCGGCTTGGAGCGGAACTCCCAGGGCTGCGGCGGACGCTTCATCTGCTCCGTGTCCATGGACTCGTCGATCATGCCGGCGATCTTGCAGTAGCCTCCCAGGGGGAGCCAGCCGATGCCGTACTCGGTCTCCTTCCAGAAATGGCTGCGGCGCTTCTTGCAGCCGGCGTCCACCGTCTCCTCGGCAGGAATGTAGGTGATGCCCTTGGCCTCGGCTGCGGCGCGTGCCTTCTCCCGGGCCTCCAGGCGCTTCAGGCAGCGGCTCTTGTAGCGGAACAGCGAGAACCAGGGGTTGAAGAAGATGTAGAACTTCTCCACCCGCACACCGAACATGCGGGCGAACAGGAAGTGGCCGAACTCGTGGATGATGACCAGGAAGGCCAAAGCGAGCACCAGCTGGGCCGCTTTTATGAGGAATGTCTCCATTTACAGTGTCTGTATCGTTTCGTTGGCGAAGCGTCGGCCCTGGGCGTCGGCCTCGATGATTGTCTGGTAGTCGGGGTTGAGGGAGAAGTCGGCTCGGTCGAGGACGCGGCGCACCACGCGGACGATGTCCATGAAGCCGATGGCACCCTTGAGGAACGCCGCAACGGCCACCTCGTCGGCGGCTGCCATGACGGCCGGGGCCGTGCCGCCCCTGTCTATGGACTCGTAAGCATAGGCCAGCAGCGGGAAGCGATCCAGGTCCGGGGCCTCGAAGGTGAGCGTGGCCATATCGCTGATTGTCAATGGCCTGCGCAATGTAGGCAGACGATGCGGATAGCCGAGCGCGTAGGCTATGGGCAGGCGCATGTCGGGCACGCCGAGCTGGGCCTTGAGGGCGCCGTCGCAGAACTCCACCATGGAATGGACTATGGACTGCGGGTGCACGGCCACAGCAATGTGCTCCGGCGGGCAAGAGAAGAGCCAGCGGGCCTCTATCATCTCGAAGCCCTTGTTCATCATCGACGCGGAGTCGATGGTCACCTTGGCGCCCATGTCCCAGTTGGGATGGCGCAGGGCGTCGGCCGGGGTCTTTGTCTCCAGCTCGTCGATGGTGCAGGTGCGGAATGGACCGCCGGAGGCCGTGAGGATAATGCGGCTGACGGCCTCGGGAGCCTCCCCTTGCAGACACTGGAAGATGGCCGAGTGCTCGCTGTCGACGGGCAGCAGCTCGGCGCCATGCTCGCGGCAGAGGCGCGTAACCAGCTCACCGGCGGCCACCAGTGTCTCCTTGTTGGCCAGTGCGATGCGTTTTCCGGCCCTGGCTGCGGCAAGCACCGACGGCAGCCCGGAGTAACCCACCATGGCCGCCACCACCGTGTCGTGTGCAGGGTCGGCCGCCAGTTCCTCGATGGTCCGGTTGCCGCCGTATACTTTTACCCCAGTGCCATCAATAGCCTCTTTCAGCCGGGGCATCAGGGACTCGTCGGCAATCACCACCGCCCGCGGACGGAAGCGCCTGGCCTGGTCGGCAAGCAGCTCCCAGTTCCGATGTGCCGCCAGCAGCGAGGCACGGAAGCACTCCGGGTGCTCGGCCATGACGTCGAGCGTCTGCGTGCCGATGCTGCCCGTGGAGCCCATGACGGCTATGTTGCATATGTTGTTGTCTGTCATATGGTCGTATTCATTTCTGGTTGGGCTGACGTATGTAGTCAGCCGGCCTGAGCGGAGTGCCGTTGTGCCATAGGCGGAGCGTGACGGAGCCCTGTCGGCGCGACTTGCCCGGCCCGAAGCCCATGGCGTCGCCCATGCACAAGTCCATCCCCGCCGCCACTATCACCCTGCCCATCCCGCTGATGCGCGAGATGAACCCGCGAGGATGCTGCAGCACCAGCGTGTAGCCGTCGCGGGAAGTGTAGTGCAGGTCCACTACGCGGGCGTCGGCGGGCGCCAGCAGCGGCTCGGCGTCCGGCACCACTATCACCGCGTCCGTGCCATCCATGGAGCCCTGCGTCTGGATTCCCGACGTGGACAGAGGGCCGAAGCGCACACCCTCGGCAGCCATAGACGCCAGGGCGGAAGAGCGGAAATCGCCACGGCGGCTCATCGACTCCACGAAGGCCCTCTCGGCATCGCCGGCATCCGGCAGCGAGTCGGGCGGCAGCGGGGCCACCGGTCGCGACGATGACGCCGAATCCGTGGGCATGCGGCCAGTGTCAAGCAACCGCGACACATTATTTATATATCGACCGTTGACGGCCACCACGGCCTTGAGCGAGTCGAGACGCATGAGCATGTCCACCACCTCCTCCCGCGAGTCGGCGGGCAGGCGGTCGGCCGAGCCTCCGGCCTGGTGCCAGCCCATCAGCCAGCCGGCACCGCCCAGCAACACCGCCGCCACTGCGCCGGCGGCAAGCCACCACACACTGACACCCAGCGTCAGCACCGTGCGCAGCCTGCTGCGGTCCTCCAGTTTCAATATGTATCTGCCACGCTTTGCCATGACCTGCGGACTTCTGCGGTGTGCGCCGCATAAGCCCCTCCTTTTAAAGCGCGAAGTTAATGATTTTTATCCGCATCGGCAAATATGGGCACCATCGTCCCACATCCGTAAATGTTAAACGAATCGTAGAGGAATACCCCGAAAAATCGGGGATTCACTGTTTGCAGTCCCTATATTATATATGTGCAGGAGAAAAAATTTAACTAAATTTATATAAATCTTTGGTTCACATTAAATTTCTTTCTAACTTTGCGCCGTAAAACGAACCAACCAAATCGGTTGAGTGTTTAAAAGTTAAATTGAACAAACGAATAAAAACTCAACCAATAAAATTGACTGTTATGAAGTCCAGAAATCTTTACTTAGCAGCACTCGCCTGCGCAGCCGTCGCCGTTCCCGGCATGGCCAATGCGCAGACCGAGGAGGTGATCTCGGAGACCGCCGTACAGGTGAACTGCGATCCGACCACCCACTACATCAGCAACTGGCGCGACAACTGGTTCATCCAGGTAGGCGCCGGCATCAACCAGCCCCTGGTTGAACGTGGCGTAGGCGCAGAGAGCAATCTCAAGCGCGTCGACAAGACCAAGATGACGGTAGCCTACAACTTCGGCTTCGGTCGCTGGTTCTCGCCTTACTTCGGCTTCCGCTTCAACGCCATCGGCGGCGCCCTGCACTGGGACAACCCGACCGCCGACCAGCCCCTGCGCGGCTGGACCCACGCCAAGCACGTCAACCTCAACCTCGAGCTCATGTGGGACATGTGCAACAGCCTCGGCGGCGTGAACCCCAACCGCCCCGTAAGCGTCATCCCCTTCATCGGCCTGGGCGGCGACTACACCTGGCGCATCAAGGGTAGCGACGGCGACCCCGCCGCCGGCAGCTGGATCGGCGGCTACGGCGAGAAGGGCGTCAAGACCGAAAGCTGGACCCTGCCCGTCACCGCCGGCATCAACTTCCGCTTCCGCCTCTGCAAGTACGTCGACTTCTTCGCCGAGGCCCGCGCCACCTTCTACGGCGACAACTGGAACAACTGCTCCTTCGGCAAGCCCATCGACGCCAACGTGGCAGCACTCGGCGGCTTCAGCTTCAACATCGGCGGCCGCAACTGGACCAGCTTCAACGAGTGCGACTACATGACCCAGCTCGCCGACGCCATGGCCAAGAACGCCCAGCTCGCCGACGCTCTGGCCCTGTGCAACGACCAGGTAGCCAACCTCCAGAGCCAGCTCCCCTGCCCCGAACCCACCGTTCAGAAGGACTGCGTCAACGCGCCCCTCATGACCACCGTACGCTTCACCATCAACTCCTCCACCATCATGCCCACCGAGGAAGTGAACGTCTACAACATGGCAGAGTGGCTCAAGGCTAACCCCAGCGAGAACGTCACCATCGTAGGCTATGCCGACCGCAACACCGGCACCTCCGAGTACAACATGAAGCTCTCCGAGCGCCGCGCCAACGCCGTTGCCGACGCCCTCGTCAACACCTACGGCATCAGCCGCGACCGCCTCACCATCCGCTACGACGGCTCCGACGTGCAGCCCTACAGCACCAACGACTGGAACCGCATCGTGATCTTCACCCAGAAATAATCGAAAAACACACGCTCAATAACGGAGGGCATCCAGGCAACGGCCTGGGTGCCCTCCTATTTTCATGGCGAAATGCAACGACCCACAGGGGGCGAAAGCACCCCAAAAGCAGACGCGATGAAAAATTTTCAAAAAAAGTGGGCAAAACCCTTTGCCCATTCCAGAATTAGACGTAACTTTGCCGTACAAAAACAGATAACCAAGAAATCTAAACTAGAAGACATGAACATCAATGAGATCATGGCCAACTTGGAGGCCAAGCATCCCGGCGAGAAGGAGTTCCTTCAGGCCGTCAAAGAAGTTCTTCTCTGTGTAGAAGAAGTCTACAACCAGCACCCTGAGTTCGAGAAAGCTCGCATCATAGAGCGCATGGTTGAGCCGGACCGCATCTTCACCTTCCGCGTCACCTGGGTTGACGACAAGGGCGAAGTGCAGAACAACATCGGCTACCGCGTTCAGTTCAACAATGCCATTGGCCCGTACAAGGGCGGCATCCGTTTCCACGCCTCCGTTAACCTGAGCATCCTGAAGTTCCTCGGCTTCGAGCAGACCTTCAAGAACGCCCTCACCACCCTTCCCATGGGCGGCGGCAAGGGCGGCTCCGACTTCTCCCCCCGTGGCAAGAGCGACGCCGAGATCATGCGTTTCTGCCAGGCTTTCGTCATGGAGCTTTGGCGCAACCTCGGCCCCGACCGCGACGTACCCGCAGGTGACATCGGCGTAGGCGGTCGCGAAGTAGGCTACATGTACGGCATGTACAAGAAGCTCGCCCGCGAGAACACCGGCACATTCACCGGCAAGGGCCTCAGCTTCGGCGGCTCCCGCATCCGTCCCGAGGCCACCGGCTTCGGCGCACTCTACTTCGTAGAACACATGCTCAAGGACCTCGGCACCGACATCAAGGGCAAGACCATAGCAATCTCCGGCTTCGGCAACGTAGCCTGGGGCGCAGCCACCAAGGCCACCGAGCTCGGCGGCAAGGTAGTGACCATCTCCGGTCCCGACGGCTACATCTACGACCCCGCCGGCCTCGACGCCGAGAAGATCGCCTATATGCTTGAACTCCGCGCCTCCGGCAACGACATCGTGGCACCCTACGCCGACAAGTTCCCCGGCAGCCAGTTCTTCGCAGGCCGCAAGCCCTGGGAGCAGAAGGTAGACATCGTACTCCCCTGCGCCACCCAGAACGAGGTAGGCATCGAGGACGCCAAGAACATCATCGCCAACAAGGTGATGATGGTGGCCGAAGTCTCCAACATGGGCTGCCAGGCCGAGGCCATCGACGCCTTCATCGCCGCCAAGCTTCCCTACGCTCCCGGCAAAGCCGTCAACGCCGGTGGCGTTGCCGTTTCCGGCCTCGAGATGAGCCAGGACGCCGAGCACCTGCAGTGGAGCGCCAAGGAAGTAGACGACCGTCTGCACACCATCATGGCCGACATCCACGAGAACTGCGTCAAGTTCGGCACCCAGGCCGATGGCTACATCAACTACATGAAGGGCGCCAACATCGCCGGCTTCATGAAGGTTGCCGACGCCATGCTCGCACAGGGCATCATCTAAGCCATACCCTACCCTAAATACCGGCGCCCGCAGCTCGACACTGCGGGCGCCCTTTTTCATTCCCGCCCTCGGCCAGCAGCTCCCGCAGGCAGTCTTCCAGTGAGACATCCGCCGATATCCCATGCGCTGCCACAGCCGCTGCCTGTTCTTCTTGATCGAGTTGGGCTGGAGGTGCCTCACCTGCGTCACCTGCTTGGCAGTCAACCCCGCCGCTATGTAAAACGCCAGCCAGATGCCCCCCTCCGTCAGCCCGTATACCGCTCCTTCAGCAGAGAATGCTTTTTGAAGTAACGAGGGTGCATCAAGTCAGACCTTGGCTGCCACGAAAAAAGGAAGCGAGCCTTGTAAGCTCGCTTCCCTGAGGTGCCAACCAGATTCGAACTGGTGTAGAAGGTTTTGCAGACCTTTACCTAACCACTCGGACATGGCACCCTTTGCGGTTTTGCGCTGCAAAGTTACGACAACTTTTCCGAACCACCAAATTTTCGGCCAACTTTTTTCAATTTTTTCTCCGGGGTTCTCTCAAACCAGCTATAACAGTCCTCCCGCACCATATTGGGAGTCCATTCTATCAGCTTTTTCGGACGCACGGCCCATGCGTCCCTGCAAGCGATAACAACTATCAACAACCGACACTGACGAGGGTGTGTCAAAATCCAAAATTTCGGTCAGATTGTAGGGCTGCACCCTGGTGCAGCCGCCGATAATCAATGAAGTAGAGCGGATGCACCAGGGTGCATCCCTACGATTCGCCGGATTTTGCAACACCCTCTTACAGGTGCACAACTCTCAATTTTTTTCGTTAACTTTGCACCACAAGAAAAAACTAACCCACCATGAAAAAATACCTGCTCACTCTCTCGCTGGCAGCCCTTGGCGCCCTCGGCGCCATGGCACAGACACCAGGCGGAGGCATCGACTCACTGATGATGCAGCGCCTGCGCAACGCCCACAGGCCCACTGCCTCCGACCGCGCCATCCGCAATGCCCTCAACGGCACCGACCTCGACAAGCTCGCCCTCAACGCCGAGGCACCCGCCGTCGACGACAACTTCTCCAACCGGGTCCCCTCACGCGGAATCACCGACCAGAAGTCCTCCGGCCGCTGCTGGCTCTTCACCGGCCTCAACGTGCTCCGCTCACAGATGATGCGCCAGAACGACCTCGGTGAGCTTTACCTCAGCCAGGCCTACAACTTCTTCTTCGACCAGCTCGAGAAATCCAACCTCTTCCTGCAGTCCATCATCGACAGCGCCGACAAGCCCATGGACGACCGCCGCGTCGACTTCCTCTTCCGCTATCCACTCAGCGACGGCGGACAGTTCACCGGCCTGAGCGACAACATCTCAAAGTACGGCGTGGTGCCCGCGTCGGCCATGCCCGAGACCTGGACCGCCAACCACACTTCCAAGGTCAGCCGCCTCATAAGCCTCAAGCTCCGCGAGGACGGACTCGAGCTCCGCGACATGAAGAAGAAAGGCGCAAAGCCCGCCGCCATACAGAAACGCAAGGAAGCAATGCTCGGCGAAGTCTACCAGATGCTAAGCCGCACCATAGGCACACCCCCCACCACCTTCACCTGGACCCGCAAGGACTCCAAGGGAAAGGTCGTGGACACCCGCACCTACACTCCGCAGTCATTCTACAAGGAGTATGCCGGCAACGACCTGAAGAACAACTACGTCATGGTCATGAACGATCCCACGCGCCCCTACTGGAAGCTGTATGAGATCGACCTCGACCGCCACGTCTACGACGGCGAAAACTGGACATACGTCAACCTGCCCATCGAGACCATCAAGGACATGGCCATCGCCTCCATCAAGGACTCCACCATGATGTACTTCTCCTGCGACGTGGGCAAGTTCCTTGACCGCGAACGCGGCGTGCTCGACCCCGGCAACTTCGACTACGAATCGCTGCTCGGAGTCAAGTTCGGCATGGACAAGGCCGACCGCATCCGCACCTACGGCTCCGCCTCATCACACGCCATGACCCTGGTGGCCGTAGACCTCGACAAGGCCGGCAAGCCCACCAAGTGGCTCGTGGAGAACTCCTGGGGCAAGGGTCCCAACGACGGACACCTCATCATCACCGATCCCTGGTTCGACGAGTATATGTTCCGCCTCGTCGTCGACAAGAAGTACGCCCCGCAGCAGGTCCTCGACGTCCTGAAACAAAAGCCCACCCTGCTACCCGCCTGGGATCCGCTCTTCTGACATATACCCACTCAGCGTAAAGAGGAGGCCGTGCATCAGCTGCACGGCCTCCTCTTATATGTCTGTGCTCATGGCAGGGGATGAGGTGCGGTGCCGCCGGTACGCGTAAGGGTGATGAGGGTGATCTCAGGGGCCGCACCGATGCGGAAAGGAAGGCCGACCTCCCCCGCCCCGATGTTCACGTAGAGTTGAGAGCTGTTGCCGGCTGTGTAGGAACGCACGGGCAGTGCGTCCGCATCAGCGGAGGCGGTTGTGTACAAGCCGCCCCAGGCTGGGTAGCGCCAGACGGCCGGGGAGAAGCGGCGAGAGCGGGATCCGACGGCGAACTGCATGGCGTGGGTATGGCCCGAGAGGGTGAGGTCGATGTCGCTCTCGTGGCGGACGTGCAGGCGCCAGTGCTCGGGGTTGTGGCTGAGCAGTAGCTTGTATGCGGACCCTTTTGCCGGGAGTCGTGTGTCGTCGCCCGGTCTGACGTGGGTGGCGAGTGCGGCCGCGAGATCGCCATAGCTGGAGAAAGGGGGTTCGCCCCAGTTCTCGACGCCTATTATATATATGGTGTCGGAGCCGCGGACCAGAGATGTATAGGCGTTGTCGAGCAAGAGCCAGCCCATGGAGCGCTGGGTGGCGCGCAGGCGGTCGACGTCGGCGTGCTGGGCCTGCTCGGTGGTCCAGTTGGCGTAGTCGCCGTAGTCGTGGTTGCCCATCACGGAGATGACGCCGCAGGGGGCGTGCAGGCGCGACAGGATGCGCACGAAGGGAGCCGTCTCGGAAGATGAACGGTTCACCAGGTCGCCGGTGAAGGCGATGAGGTCCGGGCGCTGTGCGTTGACGCTGTCTACGAGGGCGGAGATGAAGGAGGTGTCGTTGCCCCAGGTGCCCAGGTGAAGGTCGGAAATCTGGGCGATGGTAAAACCTTCGAAGGTCTGCGGCAGGCGCGGGGAGGCGACGTCGACACGCACCATCTCTATCTGTCGACGACCGGCAAGCGCACCCCACCACATGAGGCCGAAGCAGACAAGTCCGACGGGCAGTCCGACGTACAGGCCGAGCTGCATTCGCCGGTCCTTCCACAGGCGCGGGATGAGACCGACGAGCTGCCAGGAAAGCACAGAACCCTTGACGACGTATATGCTCAGCCAGGTATAGAGCATCCACATCTTAGGCACAAGCGAAGAGGAGACGTTGCGCCAGGGGAGGCTGACGGCCACGATGAGCAGCCCCCAGCAGAGGATGGTGAAGCCCAAGTAGGGCCAGCGCCACTTACGCCGCCTGGCCTTGGGACATAGCAGCCAGATGCCTCCGTCGACGATGAAGGCCAAGGCTATGTAGACAAGTATGATGATGACGCCGAATCTCATTGTGGGTAATTAGTAATTAAGGTGTTCCCGGCATCGCAGACACGTTTTTCGGACGCGCCAAGATGCGTCCCATTTCGCGGAAGGGAGCATTCAGCTGCCGAGGATGGTGCGGAGCTTGTTCTTGAGGGGATTGGAGTACATGACCAGCAGGAGCTCTTCCATGTAGGCGTGCTCGTCGGGGGTGATGCCGGGGACGTCGATCTTGGCAATCTGGCCGTTGAGGTAGTCGATGAACTGCTTCTTCTGTTCCTCGGTGTACTGGCGAGCGAAGCGATCGGTGTGATTGAGCATGTCGAAGGCCACGTAGTTGAGCGGGTAGATCATGTACGAGCGGTGTATGGCCTGGTCGATGATGTGACATACTGCTGCTGCGGCCTGGTTACGGTCCTTGAAGTCGCCTATTTGGTCGATCTTGGCGTTGATGCGGGGCGTGAGCTGGAAGTGTGTCTTGCCCTTGAACTGTAGCAGACCGGTCTCCATGCTGAACAGGTCGTCGCGCTGGGACTTGCGGAAGTTGGGGTCGCGGCGGCGGAGCAGGAACTCGCGCACCTTGAGGTAGTCGTTGGGATCGTACTCGTAGCTGATGCTGACGGGGAGGATGTTGATTTCCTTGAGGCTCTCCATGAAAGATCCATCGCCGCCCATGGCGAGCATCTTGACCAGTGACTCCTGTGTGTGGTCGGAGGCATCCTTGGCACGCCCCTCGCGCTGGGCAATCCACACGCTCTGCTTCTTGCCGAGTATGCAGTTGTGGATGTAGGCAGAGAGGACCTTAGCGTTCTCCAGGCTCTCGCGCAAGGAGGAGTTGCGCTTTACCACGAAGCAGTTGTTGAGCTTGACGAGGTCGGTGATCCAGGGGTAGATGAGGAGGTTGTTGCCTATGGCGACCTGCGTGGTGGCCCATCCGCGGCGAAGCAGCGCCAGGTTGAGGAACGAGGCGTCAAGCACTATGTCGCGGTGGTTGGTGATGAACGTGTAGTTGAGGGCCGGGTTGTAGTACTTGGCGCCACCGAGGGTGATTCCGGCGGTGGTGGCCTTGGCCAGCATCTCCATGAAAGGGAACATGATCTGATGCTGGAAGTCGTACTTGTTGCGTATCTTGAGCAGCTCGTCCATGAGCGCGGGAATCTCCTCGCGGGGCATGGTGTAGCTGAGGGCATGGAGGAAGCCCGGCTCGCGCACCAGCTCTGACATTTTCTGGTGGAACGCGGAGTCGTCGTAGGGGCCTATCTCCTTGAGTCTTTCCTCATCAATCATATAAGGATGTGTATGTTTTTCGCGGCCCGAGGGCCGGTTATGGGCATAAGGTTCTGCAAAGTTAACAAATTTACTGTGTCAAAAGACCGCCCTGACCGATTTTTTCATCTTGCGGCCCTCCAGTAGAGCACCAGGCCGATGGCGAGGTAGACGAAGTTGGGTATCCACATGGCCACGCGGGCGGAGGTGGCGCCGGAGATGGCGAACGAGCTGGTAACGGTCGAGAAAAGGATGTAGCTGAAGCTCAGGGCCAGGCCGATGCCGATGTTGAGGCCCATGCCGCCCTTTACCTTGCGCGACGAGAGGGCCATGCCGATAAGGGTGAGGATGAAGGCGGCGGCGGTCATGGCGTAGCGCTTCTCTTTCTCTATCTCGAAAGCTGCGATGTTGGCCACGCCGCGGTTCTTCTGCTTGGCGATGTAGGCGGTGAGCTGCGGGGTAGTGTAGGTCTCCTGGTCGTTGGCGGATATGAGGAAGTCGGCGGGCTCCATGTCGATGACAGTGTCGAGGCTGGCGCCGCGGACAATATGCTCGCGCTGGCCGTCGAGGGTGCGGATCATGTAGTTGCGGAGCATCCAGTGGTGCCGACGCAGGGAATCGTACTCGGCTTGCTGGGCAGTGAGGCGGCTGACCAGGGTCTTTCCTTTGAACTTGTCCAAAGAAAAGCGGTAGCCGGTGTGGTCGACGGCCTCGTAGCGGCCCATGAAAGCGATGACGCCGGGCTGCACCTGCAGCTGGATGTTGGTGCCGGCGGTGACTTTCTTGTTCTTGACGTATTTGTTGGTGTACTCCAGGCGCTTGACGTTGCTGGGGGGTATGGCGTAGTTGGAAAGCCAGAAGGTGAGGCCGGCGATGACGGCGGCACCAATCATGTAGGGCACCAGGAGGCGCCGGTAGCTGACTCCTGCCGATAGCATGGCGATGATTTCGCTGTTACCGGCCAGCTTGGAGGTAAAGAAGATGACGGCTATGAAGACGAACAGCGGAGAGAGCTGCACGGCGAAGTATGGCAGGAAGGAGGTGAAATAGTCGAAGATGGTCTCGCTGACGGGCGCGGTGAGGAAGGCGTCGAGCTTCTCGGTGACGTCGAACATGGCGATGACGGCCAGTACCAGCAGTGTGGCAACGAAGTATGTGCCGAGGAACTTGCGCAGGATGTATCGGTCGAGAATCTTGGGCGTCCACAGGCGAAAATGGCGCTTGCGGAGGCGCTTGGTCGAGGGTTGAGAGTCGTCGCGGAGGGTGGACGCACCCTGGTGCGTCCCTACATTGCCGTCAGAAGTTGGTTCGACGGGTTGCGCCGGAATCTGGTGGAGGGTTTCTTGGTCCATGTCTCAGAGTCGGCGTTGGAGGTCGGGGATGATGTCTGCTTTCCACTGGGCGAAGTCGCCGGCGACGATGTGTCGGCGCGCCTCGCCGACGAGCCAGAGATAAAAGGCCAGGTTGTGGATGGAGCAGATCTGCAGGCCGAGCAGCTCGCCGCTGGTGACTAAGTGCCGGACGTAGGCGCGGGAGTATGCCTCGTCGACGAAGCTGGGCCCTCCGGCGTCGAGGGAATCGAAGCAGTCGGCCCACTTGCGGTTGCGCATGTTGAGGATGCCATGGCGGGTGAAGATCATGCCGTTGCGGCCGTTGCGGGTAGGCATGACACAGTCCATCATGTCCACACCCCTGTCGATGGCCTCGAGTATGTTGACTGGCGTTCCGACGCCCATCAGATAGCGTGGGCGGTCCTGGGGCAGGATGTCGTTGACGACTTCTATCATGTCGTACATCACCTCTGCGGGTTCTCCGACGGCCAGTCCGCCGATGGCGTTGCCGTCGGCACGGAGATCGGCAATCTCCTTGGCGGCCTCTCGGCGCAGGTCGGGGTAGGTGCAGCCCTGGACGATGGGGAACCAGCTCTGGTAGTAGCCGTGCACGGGCTCGGTATCTCGATACCGCTTCCAGCCGCGTCGGAGCCAGTCCATGGTGAGGTCGAGGGACTTTCGTGCGTATGCGTAGTCGCTGGTGCCGGGGGGGCACTCGTCAAGGGCCATCATAATGTCGGCACCGATGATGCGCTGGGTGTCGACCACGTTTTCGGGAGTGAAGAAGTGCTTGCTGCCGTCGATGTGGGAGCGGAAGCTGACGCCCTCCCGGGAGAGCTTGCGGATACCGGTGAGGGAGAAGACCTGGAAGCCTCCGGAGTCGGTGAGGATGGGCTTTTCCCAACCATTGAAGCGGTGCAGGCCTCCGACCCGGCGCAGGATGTCAAGACCCGGGCGGAGGTAGAGATGATAGGTGTTGCCGAGGATGATCTGGGCGCGGATGTCGTCGCGCAGCTCGCGCTGGTGCACTGCCTTGACACTGCCCACGGTACCCACGGGCATGAAGATGGGCGTCTGCACCTCGCCATGAGCGGTGGTGAAACGTCCGGCACGCGCCGATGTGCCCTGGGCGGTGGCTTCTATGCTGAATTCCATGCTCTGCACTTTGGAAATGCAAAGTTACGAAATTTTTTTGAATCTATAGGTTCGGAATTTATACGCGCCTGGGCGCAGAGCCATGGTGGATGAGATGACGTGCGGGAAGTCGCGACAATGGGTGGAGCGGACGTAGTCGGAGAGCTCGGCGGCGTAGAGGTGCTTGCGGATGCCGATAGCCACGTCTACGGTATCGGGGACGACGGAGTCCACGGCCAGGTAGCTGGCGGGAACCTGAGCCGATGCCGACAGTCAGGCCGACAGCAACAAAATCCACACGCAGACGGTGCGTGTCAAGGACTTCATCGGAACTGGTTGACGGACGGCATGTACTCGAAGCCGGCAGCCGACAGCCTGGCGATGAGCTGCCGCCTGTCGATGCCGAGACTCTCGCACAGCTCGTCAAGCGGCTCGCCGTCGTCGCGCAGGTGCATGTTGACGAAGCTGAGAAGCATGTATGGGTCCTTGGGTATGGTGCTCATTTGTTTCAATCGGTTTTCCAATAAAACACTTTTTGCCCGGAAAAGTTACAGACCACGCACAGACGAGCGTGCATCTTATGATTGGGGACACACAGTCTGTGCGTCCCCTCAATTGCTCAGATGCAGCAAAGCCTATAATAGCGGAACGAGGTACTTGGCCATCACCCAGCCTCCGCCGATGAGCCAGAGGTCAAGGCAGAAAGCAAGGATGAAGGGCTTGGCGCCCGCCTTCTTGAACTTGTCGAAACTGGTCTCGGCGCCGAGGGCCGCCATGGCCATGGTCAGCATGAAGGTGTCAGCGTAGTTGATGCCGTCAATCATGGGTTCAGGCAGGTGAACGAATGAATTGAAAACGATTACCAACAGGAAGAGGACGGCGAACCAGGGTATGGAAATCTTGCCCTTCTGGGCCGACCCGCCTGCGCCCACGACCTTGCGCGAGCGCATTCCCACCCAGACGCTGAGGACGAGGAGCACTACCACGAGCATCATCACGCGGATCATCTTGACGATGATGGCGCCGTTGGCCACGTCGGCACCCATGGCGTTGCCTGCGCCGACGGCGTGGGCCACCTCATGGAGAGTGGAGCCGGAGTAGATGCCCATCTCCTGCGGTGTCAGGCCGAGCGTGCCTGTGTTGTACAGGGCCGGATAGAGGAACATGCTGACGGTGCCGAAGATGACTACTGTGGCCACGGCCACGGCCGTCTTGTATGGCTGGGAACGTATAGTCGCTTCGGCACCTAAGACGGCGGCGGCGCCGCAAATGCCGCTGCCCACGCTGGTGAGCAGGGCCGTGTCGCGGTCCATCTTCATCATACGCCCTATCAGCACACCGCCGAGGATGGTGACGGTGACGACGATGGCGTCGACGATGACGCCCGGCACGCCAACCACGGCAATGTCCTGGAGCGTCAGGCGGAAGCCATAGAAGATGATGCCCAGGCGCAGCAGGCGCTTGGAACAGAACTGGATGCCTGGCACCCAGGTGTCCGGCAGGTGATTGCGAAGGGAATTGGCATAAATCATGCCCAGGATGATGCCGATGATCATCGGGCTGATGCTCAACTCCTTGAGAAACCGGGCCTCGCCGATATAGAACGATGCGCAGGCGAAGAGGGCTATCAGAAGCACTCCGTGTATCATGCTCGCGCGTTTGGGTGATATACTTGCCATTGTATGTGTTTTTTCGGATGCAAAATTAAGCATAAGCTGCAAAATGTGCAAACTTTCCCTGTATCTTACGGGATAATTTGTGTAACTTTGCGGCATGAACGGAAATGCAGAACGAGAGGCAATGCTCGAGGCTCACGGAGTGCACCCCACAGCGGTGCGACTGCTGGTGCTCGGAGCGCTGGAAGGGATGGACACCGCCTTCTCGCTGGGCGACGCTTGCGAGGCTCTCCCCACGGTGGACCGCTCGACGCTCTTCCGCACGCTGCAGATGTTCGCCGACGCCCACCTGCTGCACACCATTGACGATGGCTCCAGGCAACGCAAGTACTGCCTGTGCCACAACACGCACCGCTGCCGCCCCGACGAACTCCACTGCCACTTCCATTGCCTGCGCTGCGACCATACATTCTGCCTGCCCACAGTCAATATACCGGCAGTGGACATTCCCGAAGGATTTACGGTAAACGAGTCCGAGTATGTGCTTCATGGTTTCTGCCCGCGCTGCCGCCGGGCCCTGTCAGGAAAATAGTTCCTGGAGAAACTGACGGCGAGAGAGCACAGAGACAACGTCGCGCTTGCGTGTAATCAGCTCCCGGGCCTGCAAAGCCGCCAACGCCCGACGCACCCCTTCCACGCTCATGTTGCAGTATCGGCTCAAGGTCGAGATGGAAGCGTGTATCTCTATATTATCGGCTTCGGATGGGGTCGTCTCATTAATCCAGACGGACAAAAGGGTACGCAGGGAAGCGTCCTTGACGTGCTCAAGCGCCGACATTCCTTTCTGCGCCCGCAGCGAAAGGTAGTTGACGAAGTTGAGCAGGTAGATTGGCTGCTTGTCGAGAAAGGCCATGAACTGAGTCTTCTCGATGCGCAGCAGCGAGACGTCCGTGCGGGCGCGTAAGGTATACGGCATGGCCCGTGCCATGCCGTACAGGTGAGAGGCGTCGACAAGCGACCGCTCTCCCAGGGTGAAGAGAATTTTGATGTCGCCCGGCTGGTTCTTCCATTCGAGCTCGAGGACGCCGCCGATGACATAGAGCAGGGCATCCTCGGTGTCACCGGCATGCATGAGCACCGTACCCGCCTCGAAATTGATGAACTCCACATAGGTTTTCTCCAGGAACTGCGACACGTGCTCGCGGCTGATGCCCTGGAACAGCGGCAGGTCCATTATCACGTCGTACATTGTAGAACTCATGCTATCGGATTTGTTTGTATATGTCCGCAAAATCACACATTTTTCCGCTGACCGGCAAGAAGAAGTGCGAATGCAGGACGAGACGCCGCACGAGCGGCTCAAAATGAGTGCAACAAAACCTGGTCTTTATTTCTTAACTTAAGGAGAAGGGAAACGGCAAGGTGGGGCAATATCGGGTAATCAGATGTCTGTGTGGAATCGGCGCTCGTCGTTGGGGCAACAGATGGTAACGGCTGTGTCGGAAACCTGCACCGACACGGGCTCCGGCTCCGTGATGGTACTGAATGATTCGTGACGCAGCCAGAACAATGCCTTGACCTGGCGCAGGAGAACGAAAATAATCTTGCGGGACATTTTTGCGTGTTGTTCTCAGTTTGCCAATATAACGCCGCAGGGCCGCAAAGTGTTCAGGTGCTGATGATGAGTATGTGCAAACGAAAATAAGGGCGCGACCTTTCGACCGCGCCCTTGGTATGGGTAGGATAGGATTAGTTTCCGAGGCGGAATACTACGGGGAGTGTGAAGTAGGAGCGCACGGCTACGCCGTTGTTCTTGCCGGGCTGCCACTTGGGCATGGACTTGACGGCACGGACTGCCTCCTTGTCGAGGTCGCGATCAACGCCTTTGAGCACGGTGACGTCTGTGACGGAGCCGTCCTTGTTGACGATGAAGCGGACTGTCACTCGGCCCTGGATACCGGCGTCGGCAGCTGCCGGCGGGTAGTTGATGTGGGTGGCGAGCCACTTGTTGACGTTACCCTTGAAGGTTGCGGGCTGTTCTACGGCCTCGAACACTTTCTCGGGCTCGTCCCTGGGCTGGGGCTTCTCCTCGATGACGGGCTTGGGTGTCTCGATTTTCACTTCCTGTGTGAGGAGCTTGGCTCGGTCGATGTCGCCGGTGCCTTCCTGGTTGATGACGCCTACGGTGGTGGTGTTCTCCTGCTGCTCGACAACGTCCTTCACCTCGTTCTTGACCTTGTCCGGGGGTACGATGGCGATGGCGGTCTGCTGCACGGAGGCCACTACTTCCTCCTTGGGCATCTCAGGCTTCTTTTCCTCTTCGTATTTTTGCTCTTCCTGCTCCTCTTCTTCCTGGTCTTCGGCCTCGAACTGAGCTGCCTGCATCTTTTCAGCTGCGAGGGCTTCCTCAGCTTCTATACGGGCGCGGTAGGCGGAGTAGCCTGTCCAGGCCCATACGGCGAGTGCGATGACTACCAGGCCGATGAGGGTCCACAGTACGGCAAGGTTGTGACGCTTGTCGCTGTTCTTGCGGAGCTGGTATGCGCCGAAATCTTTGTTCTTACCTTCAAAGATTAGGTCGCGCCATTCTTTTGATGTCAGATCTGCCATTTTGTCTGTTTTCTTTTTTTAGGGGTCCAACATCCTTACTGTTTATGCGTACGCCAGTAGTCCTGCAGCAACAGCGTGTCCTGATGCGTCATGTTGTCGATCTGGTACTTCGCGATGTTGTTGATCTGCATTTCGTCGAGAACGCTCACGAGGGCTCCGTAGGAGGCCTGCGGGGTGGACTTGATGATGATGACGGGCCGGGTAAGCTTGTCGTCGCGGCGGATGGCCGTAGCCTCCTGCTCGAACTTTGCCTTGTCGGCTTCGCGCATCTTGCCGCCGCCCTGCTGGATGTATTTCTCGCGCAGGGCGTCAATCTTCTCGATCACCTGTTTGTTGCGTTCGCGAATGATCTTGCGTATGCCGCGGTAGGTCTTGGCACCGGAGGCGGATGTCTCGGTTGCCAGGAGTTCTGTCATCTGCAGGTTGTTGTTCTGCGACAGGATCGTACCGCCAGGGCCTTCTATGCCAGCCTCGCCGCCGGCCTGTCCGAAGTAGTAGTAGATTTCGTTGACTACGTGGTGGTCTACGGAATCGACTTCCTGTGTGCCGGGTTTGCGCTTGGCGTCGATGATGATGGTGACGGCATCATCCTCGGAGGCTTGGTTCATCTGCTCCGGATTGTCCACTTTCTCGTTGCTGGGGAGGTTGATGTTCAGAGTCTGTGACTTGATCATCGTGGTACACAGCATGAAGAAGGTGATCAGAAGCATGTTCATGTCGACCATAGGAGTGAAGTCGACGCGGATAGTCATCTTTTTCTGGGCGCCTTTTTTCTTCTTGCCGCCAGAATCGTTCTGTTGTACTTCTGCCATCGGTTATTCTCCTTCCTTGAGAGCGGTCAATAAAGTGAACTTGTTGAGGTTGATGGTCTGGAGGTTGTCCATGACCATGTGCACCACCTCGAACGAGGTGTTTGCGTCGGCCTTGATTGCAACGCCGGTGCCTTCCTTGATCTGTTCGGCAAGGGGCGAGCCGGAGTCGTTGGATACCATGCGGGCTGCCTTCATCCAGATCTGGAACTCGTCAAGGTGCTCCTTGTCGGCGCTGGCGTCGATGGGTATGCCGGTGGGCATCATCTGGCCGGTCTTGGGGTCCTGGTACTTGCCTTCGAGCCACTTGTCCATCTTGGTCTGGCCGGAGGGGCCTTCCTTGCCGAGGTCGAGGAACTGGCCCAGGACCTTCATGGGCACGCCAAACGTGTTCTGCTTGGCAAAGATGGCGCGCTGCTCGTCGGTGAAGCTTACCTTGTTGGAATGCTGTTCGTTGTAGAGCGCGGCTGCCTGATCGAGGAGCTTGGCTCTCATCGCGTCGTTGGAGTACGTCTGCGATGTGTCGTTGTGCATCGTTATCCACACTTTCCCCTGGGGGTTGACCAGTACCTGGAGGTAGTTGGTCTCCTGTACCTTGAGCTCGGAGACGGACGGCGGGGTGACCACCGTGGCCGGCTCTTTGTTGAGGAAGGTGGACGTCAACATGAAGAAGGTAAGCAGCAGGACGGTAACATCACTCATCGCGGTCATGTCGATGAATGTGCTCTTCTTTGCTATTTTTACTCTTCCCATTTTGAGCTATTGATTAGTCGGTTTTGTGTTTGCTTGTCTCTGCCGCGATTATTTGTGTGTGGCGGCGAAGGTGGCTACGATGGAAAAACCGATCTCGTCTATAGCGTAGGTGAGGTTGTCGATTTTGTTGGTGAAGAAGTTGTAGGAGATTACGGCGAAGGCGCCGGTGGCGATACCGAAGGCGGTGTTGACGAGGGCCTCGGAGATACCGGTGGAGAGTTCGGTGGAGTCGGGCGAGCCGGAGGCGGCCAGGGCCTGGAAGGACTTGATCATACCCATAACGGTACCGAGAAGGCCGACGAGGGTGCCGAGGGTGGTGAGGGTGGCGACGATGGGAAGGTTCTGGCTGAGGGAGGGCATCTCCAGTGCGGTGGACTCCTCGACGGCGTCACGCAGGGTGGTGAGCTTCTGCTCCTTGCTCAGGACGGTGTTCTGGTCCATCTCCTGGTACTTGACGAGGGTGTTGTAGACTACGGAGGCTACGGAACCGCGCTGCTGGCGGCAGCGCTGCATGGCGCCCTTGATGTCGTTCTTGGCAAGCAGGAGCTTGATGTCGGCGACGAACTTGGTGGTGTGGCCCTTGCCGGAAGCGGAGCTGATGGCGATGGCACGCTCGATGGAGATTACGATCACGGTGAGGAGCAGAGTCATCAGGATGGGCACGATGAAGCCGCCCTTGTAGACGGTGCCGAGCAGGTTCTTGGGGTGTCCTTCCTCGAAGTTGGAGTCAGCGCCCATGACGAACAGGAAGATGCAGACGGCTACGGCTGCGCATGCCAGGATGACGAGGAATGCGTTGCGGATGCCACGGATGTTGCTGATCTTCTCGGCCTGCTGTATGGCGGCCTTGGGGTCTTTGGGAGCCGTGCCGGCCTTCATGGTCGGACGGGCAGCGGGTGCTGCCGGACGAGCAGCGGGTGCTGCCGGCTTCGGTGCGTTAGCCTGGGGCTGAGCTTTTGGATTCTGAGCTTCCATAATTTGAAAAACTGATTGTTTTTGTGTTATTTTAGTTCTTTTCTATGCGTGTTTGGTTTACATGGCCGACCCGCCTGAAGTCTGCCGCGCCGTGTGCCCGTTGCCGGGACGTGGTTGTTTTGCTGTAGAACTTGTGCCGGGACGGTGTAGGTTACACTCTGCAAAGTTAGCTAATTTCCGTGGATTCACAATAGGTATTTCCGAAAAAAGTTTTAACGGCCCATGAAAATATGTTATACAACATGTTTTCGGGCCATGCCTGCGGTGTTTTTGGCGCAAATTGGAGGAGAAAAGGAAAGCCGCAGCCTCGCGTTTAACGAGGTCTGCGGCTTTTTCTCCGGATGCGCGGCGCTGGAAGCGCGCCAATCGCCAGGGGGAATGCTCCGCCCAGAAGGGGGATTCCTGCTTACTTGTCGCCTTCGACGGCTGCCACGCCGGGTAGTGTCTTGCCCTCGATGGCCTCGAGAAGGGCGCCGCCGCCGGTGGAGACGTAAGAGACGGAGTCGGCCAGGCCGAACTTGTTGACGCAGGCCACGGAGTCGCCGCCGCCCACCAGGGAGAAGGCACCGTTGCCGGTGGCTTCGGCGATGGCCTCGGCGATGGCACGCGAGCCGCGGTCGAAGTTATCGAACTCGAAGACGCCGGCAGGGCCGTTCCACAGTATCGTCTTGGCGGGCAGGATGACGCTGCGGAAGGCTAAGATGGAGTCGGGGCCGGCGTCGAGGCCCATCCAGCCGTCGGGAATCTCGCCCACGGGGCATACCTGAGTCCTGGCGTCATTGGAGAAGGCGTCAGCGGCCACGCAGTCGGTGCCGAGCACCAGGTTGACGCCTTTTTCCTTGGCCTTGGCGATAATGTCCAGGGCCAGCTGCAGCTTGTCGTCCTCGCACAGGGAATTGCCGATGTGGCCTCCCTGGGCCTTGGCGAAAGTATAGGTCATGCCGCCGCAGAGGATGAGATTGTCGACCTTGTCCATGAGGTTCTCGATGATGCCTATCTTGGTGCTGACCTTGCTGCCGCCCATGATGGCGGTGAAGGGGCGCTGTATGTTCTTGAGAATCTTGTCGACGGCTGCGACCTCTTTATCCATAAGGAAGCCGAGCATCTTGTCCTGGGGCTTGAAGTAGTCGGCGATGACGGCCGTAGAGGCGTGCTTGCGGTGTGCGGTTCCGAAGGCGTCGTTGACATACACGTTGGCGTAGGAGGCGAGGATGCGGGCAAACTCCTTCTGGCGCATTTTCATCTCCTCGGCGGCCGCCTTGTAGCCGGGGTCGGCCTTGTCGATGCCCACGGGCTTGCCCTCCTCCTCGGGATAGAAGCGGAGGTTCTCGAGCAGGAGCACCTGGCCGGGCTTGAGGCTGTCGGCGGCCTCGCGGGCCTTCATGCAGTCGGGGGCAAACTGCACGTCGGTACCGAGAGCCTTGGCCACGGCGTCGCGAATCTGCAGAAGCGAAAGCCTGGGATTGACCTTGCCCTTGGGCTTGCCCATGTGCGACATCAGGATGAGGCTGCCGCCGTCGTTGAGGATCTTCTTCAGGGTGGGGATGGCGCCGCGGATGCGGGTGTCGTCGGTGATGTGTCCGCTCTCGTCGAGGGGCACGTTGAAGTCCACGCGCACGATGGCACGCTTGCCGGCGAAATTATAGTCTTCTATCTTTGCCATGATTGTCTGTGTGTTTTCTTTACCTTCTGTATCAACAAGGATAATGGCCTTGTGGACGAATCTTGGCCGCAAAATTAACGAAAAATAATAAAAGGAGGGGCGATTGGAGGGAAAATTCGTAATTTTGCAGTATGAAAGAGGAGCACAGAGAGCTGGCCCGGCTCTACCGTGGATGCTTCGGCACGGAGCCGGCGCTGGAAGCACTGCCCGCGTCGGGCGGCAGCCGAAGGTATTTCCGCATGAGCGCCGAAGGAAAGCCAACCGTAATCGGCACCGTCGGCACGGACCGGGCCGAGAACGAGGACTTCCTGGCACTGCAGGGGGCCATGCATGCCGACGGAGTGATGGTGCCAAAGGTATTTGCCGTGAGCAAGGACCGGATGTGCTACCTGCAGGAGGACCTGGGCGGCGTGTCGCTCTTCTCGCTGATTGGCACGCCTGGGTTCGAGGAGGTGATGACGATTACCGTGCGCGACCTGGCAAGGCTCCAGACCGGCCTGCGCACATTCGGCACTGCCGAGCTGATTCGGCCCCCCTTCAACCGCAGGCTGGTGATGTGGGACCTCAACTACTTCAAGTACTGCTTCCTGCGGCCGATGGAGGCTATCTTCGACGAGGCGCGGCTGGAAGACGATTTCGAGCGGATGGCCACCGACATGACCGGCTGCGACCAGCGCCTGTGGGGCTTCATGTACCGAGACTGCCAGAGCCGCAACGTGATGGTGCGCCGGGGTCTCCCCTACTGGATCGACTTCCAGGGCGGACGCCCAGGACCGATGGCCTACGACATGGCGTCGCTGCTCTGGCAGGCCCGCGCCGGGTTCTCCGACAATTTCCGAAAGGAGATGCTCGACGTGTACGCCAGGGAGGTAGAAAGCCTGCGCGGCATCCCGGCCCGCGAAACAGAGGAGTCCATATATAATATTGTACCGCTGCGGGTGCTTCAGACTCTCGGAGCCTACGGCTTCCGCGGCCTCACCCAGCGCAAGGAGCACTTCCTCAAAAGCATCGGCACGGGAATCCGGACCCTGCACTCTCTGGCGGATAAAGGTGTGCTCGACCGCTACCCGGAAATAAAGAACATTTCAGAAGAATCATGGAACAAACAGACGAATCAGTGCTGACGGTGCGGGTGGAGAGCTTCTCCTACCGCAAGGGGTATCCAGAGGAACGGGCCGGCAACGGCGGAGGCTTCATCTTCGACTGCCGCTGTATGCACAATCCCGGGCGATACGACCAGTACAAGCCCCTCACGGGCCGCGACAAGCCGGTGATAGATTTCCTGGAGGAGCAGGGGGAGGTACAGCCATACCTTGTGAGCGTCAAGTCTCTCGTCGGCCAGGCCGTGGAGAAATACCTCCGCCGCGGCTTCACCGACCTGTGCGTCGGCTTCGGCTGCACCGGCGGACGACACCGATCCGTCTATTGCGCCGAGCACCTGGCACTCTATATAAAAGATGTGTACCCGCAGGTTCGCGTAGTGCTCAGCCATCGCGAACAAAACATCGAGATAGAGCTATGAGAGCGCTCGTGCTTGCCGCCGGCTTCGGAACCCGTCTGAAGCCCTGGACGCTGGAGCACCCCAAGGCCCTCGTGCCGGTGGAGGGGGTACCCGTGCTCGAACGTGTGCTGACCAAGCTCGAGAGGGAAGGCTTCGACCGCATCGTGGTGAACATCCACCACTTCGGCGAGCAGATTATCGACTACCTTGAACGCCGCACGAACAAAGCCGAGATACGAATCAGCGACGAGCGCCCGCAACTGCTCGACACCGGAGGCGGCATTCTACAGGCCGACCGCGTGCTCGGCGGCAACGGACCGCTGCTGGTGCACAACGTCGACATCCTCAGCAACGCGCCCCTGTCTCGGCTCATGCAGCGGCAACTCGACACCGACGCCGACGCCACCCTTCTGACCTCCCTGCGGGAGTCGTCGCGACGCCTGGCCTTCGACGCCGGCGACCGCCTGTGCGGCTGGCACGACCTACGCACCGGCGCCGTCAAGCCCGCCACCTACCAGCCCGGCAGCCTGTCCGAAGAGGCATTCAGCGGCATATACGCCATATCACCACGCGCCATACAGAAAATGCGGGAACAGATGCCTGCCCACCCGTTCCCGATAATGGACTTCCTGCTGACGGCCTGCCGGACGTCCGACTTCCGCCGCTGCTGCCTGCCCGGACTGCGCCTGCTCGACATCGGCAAGCCCGACGCCCTGGCGCGAGCCGGACAGTTCCTCAGCGAGATAATGAACAATTAAGACCCCGCTCAACAAATTTTATTGAACGGAGGCTAAAAGTCGTTGAACTGACGTATGCGGTCCACCTGGCGCGGGGTCTTATGGCGTGCGTCGGCACGCCACAACGGGGTCTTGGCATTGAACTGCAGAACGCATCCGATGACAAGGAAAGCTACGGCTGCACCTCCCTCGCACCACGTCACAGTGAAGCCTGTAGTGAAGCAAGACGCAATCAGCAGAATCGAACCGATGGCATAAGCGATAATCGACAGTGTTCTCATAGCAATAATTCATTAGGGTGAAACAATAAGCTTTCTTACCATTTATAACATCGCTGTCCCATCAACTGTTTTGCTATTTCCCCTCCCGAAAAGTTAAAAATGCACATAAATAAAACCCGGCTTACGGATGATTCCGCAAGCCGGTTAAAACATCTGAGCCTTAAGGCTACAGCAAGGGGGCCATCTGGTCGCGGAGGGCGCGGGCGGCGGTGGCTGCGGCGGTGGCGTAGTCGGCGCCGGAGGAGGCGTAGATGATGCCGCGTGAGGAGTTGACGAGCAGGCCACAGTCGGGAGTGAGGCCGTAGCGGCAGACGTCCTCCAGGCTTCCACCCTGGGCGCCCACGCCGGGCACAAGCAGGAACGAGGAGGGGGCCACGCGGCGCACGTCGGAGAGCATCTCGGCACGGGTGGCACCGACGACGTACATGAGGTTGGAGTCCGTGACGCCCGTCCACTTCTGCGAACGCTTCAACACATTTATATATAGGGGCTGGCCGTCGCGGTCCTCGGTGAGCTGGAAGTCGGCGGCACTGGGATTGGAGGTGAGGCCGAGCAGGATTACCCACTTTCCCTCGTATGCCAGAAATGGTTCCACGCTGTCGCTGCCCATGTAAGGCGCGATGGTGACAGCGTCGGCCTGGAGGTCGTCGAACATGGCCTTGGCGTACATGCGGGCGGTGTTGCCGATGTCACCGCGCTTGCAGTCGATGATGAGGAGCTTGTCGGGGTAGCGCTCCTTGATGTAGCGGCAGGTGTCGCGGAGCTCTTCCCAGCCCTTGGCGCCGCGGCATTCGTAGAAGGCGCTGTTGGGCTTGTAGGCCACGCAGTAAGGCGCGGTGGCGTCGATGATGGCGCGGTTGAAGGCGACGACGGCATCGTCGCTACCTCTCAGGCAGCCGGGAAGTTTTGCAGTGTCGGTGTCGAGGCCCACGCAGAGGAATGAGCCGAGCCGACGGATTTCGGATATTAGTTGGGTGCGTGTCATAGTTCTGCTTCTGCGAGTTTTGAGGCGTTCTCGGCCACGGTCAGGGCGTCGATGAGAGACTGGATGTCTCCGTCGAGGAATGCCTGCAGGTTGTAGGCGGTGAAATTGATGCGGTGGTCGGTGATGCGCCCCTGCGGGAAATTGTAAGTGCGTATCTTGGCGGAGCGGTCGCCGGTGCTGACCATGGTCTTGCGGCGCGAGGCGATGTCGTCGACGTACTTCTGGTGCTCGCGGTCGTAGATGAACGTGCGCAGGCGCGCCAGGGCGCGTTCCTTGTTCTTAGGCTGGTCTCGCGTCTCGGTGCACTCGATGAGTATCTCCTCGGTCTGCCCGGTGTTCGGGTTCTTCCAAGGGTAGCGCAGGCGAACGCCGCTCTCTACCTTATTGACGTTCTGCCCGCCGGCACCGCCGGAACGGAAAGTGTCCCACTTGATCTCGCCCTCATGGATCTCGACCTCGAAGGGAGCAGCCTCGGGCAGCACTGCCACGGTGGCGGCGGAGGTGTGCACACGACCCTGCGTCTCGGTGGCCGGCACACGCTGCACGCGGTGCACGCCGCTCTCGTACTTCATGACGCCGTATGGCGCGTCGCCATTGAGGGTGAAGACAATCTCCTTGAAGCCGCCGGCAGCTCCCTCGCTGACGGAGGAGACGGCGAGCTGCCACCCCTTGCGCTCGGCGAACTTCTGGTACATGCGGAAGAGGTCGCCGGCAAAGAGTGCGGCCTCGTCGCCGCCGGTGCCTGAACGGAGCTCGACGATGCAGTTCTTGGCGTCGTCAGGGTCAGGCGGTATGAGCATGACCTTTATCTGTTCCTCGACTTGGGGAATCTGCTTCGCCGCCTCGTCGGCCTCCTGGCGGGCCATGTCGCGCAGCTCCTCGTCCTGCTCGGATGCGAGGATGGCCTTTGCCTCGTCGACGGCGGCGAGCATGGCGCGGTAGCGTGCGGCTGTCTCGGAGAGCAGGCCGAGATCGTGGTACTCGCGCGTGAGGCGCACATACCGCTCCTGGTCGGCTATCACGGCCGGGTCGGAGATGAGCGTGGAGACCTCGCGGTAGCGGTCCTCGAGCACCGCCAGGCGGTCCAGTAAAGAGGGGGTTGCCATATCTGTGGTGAAAAATTTTTCGCGAAGTTAGTGAAAAATCCGCGGAAATGTGTTAACTTTGCACTCGCAAATGCATGGGAAGGGGCGAAAGCGCCGGAAGATGCATTGGCAGAACAACAACCATACCAACCAAATTCAATACAAAACAGACCATAAGTTATGGCAACGAAGATCAGACTGCAACTGCATGGCCGCAAAGGCTACGCGTTCTTCCCGATTGTAATCGCCGATAGCAGGGCGCCACGTGATGGCAGATTTATTGAAAGGATAGGTTCCTATAATCCGAACACTAATCCTGCTACAATAAGTCTGGACTTCGACCGTGCCCTGTATTGGATTGAGCAGGGAGCCCAGCCCACCGACACCGCCCGCAACATCCTGTCGCGCGAAGGCGTGATGCTGATGTTCCACCTGCGCGGCGGCGTTAAGAGGGGCGCCTTCGACGAAGCAGAGGCCCAGCGCCGCTTCGACGCCTGGAAGGCAGACCGCGAGAAGACCGCCGCCGGCAAGCGCGCCAAGGTGGAAGCCAAGGCCAACGAGATCGCCGAGGCCCGCCGCAAGCACGAGGCCGACGTGAACAAGACCCGCGAGGAGGGCATCGCCAAGAAGCGTGCCGAGAAGCTCGCCGCCGAAGAAGCAGCCGCAAAGGCAGCCCTCGAGGCCGAGAACGCAGCCGCCGAGGCCGAAAAGCCCGCCGAGGAGGCATAACCTATCCCTGCACCACCTACCGACTGAATGACGCGCATGGCCACTACGGTCGTGCGCTTCTTTTTGACTGACGACGGCGAACCGACATCACGCCTGATTTGTTAAAAAGACAAAACAAAAAATACACAGCAACTATGAACAACCTGAATAACCCGAGAGAAAGAGACAGCGAGTCGCGCGGCACAGCCCCGATGCGCATCTGGTTCGGCATCTTCATGGTGATTTTCTACGTAGGAATCGGCATCCTGCTCATCATAGCCAACCACACGTTCCAGATCTACAAGCCCGTTATCACCATCATCGTCGGCGCCGTGCTCTGCGCCTACGGATTCTGGAGAGGGTATCGCCTCTGGAAAGGTAAACCTTGACCCGATGACAAATGCGGCGCGATGCAGCGACCGCCGCGCCGGTGACAGAGGGACAGCTTTACGTCCGCCTTCACACCCAACATTCTGACACCTTAAATCCAATACGAGCAATGACAATACGCCCGCTACTCATCAGCATATGCGCGGTTGCGGCACTGGCCGTGGCCGCCCTTGCCACATCCTGCGCCGAATACAAGAAAGGCGAATACGCCAAGGGTACCGACTTCATAGCCTGCGAGGACGGCTTCCGCCGCATCCTCGAGGAAGAAATCGAAGTCTTCGAGTACCAGTACCCCGACGCCTTCATCCTGCCCAGCTACCTCAACGAGAACGCCTGCATCGACTCCCTCAAGGCCGGCAAGTGCCGCCTGATCATCGTCACCCGCGAGCTTACCAAGAACGAGTGCCAGCTCATCAAGCAGGAACAGGAGCGCAACGTCCGCCAGCAGTGCATTGCCGTCGACGCCGTGGCCATCATCGTCAACAAGGAAAACAATATCTCCTTCCTCTCCGAAGAAGAGATCGGCCAGGTCATGCGCGGCGAGATCACCAACTGGAACCAGCTCCAGAGCAACGACACCTCGCGCATCAAGATCGTCTTCGACAACGAAGGCAGCTCCACCGTCAACTACATGCGCGACAAGTTCCTGCCCAAGGGCCGACGCATCTCGCAGAACCCCAACGCCTTCGCCCAGAAGAACAACAAGGAAGTCTTCGAGACCGTGCAGCGCAACCGCAACGTACTCGGCATCATATCCGTCAGCTGGCTCGGCGACAGCCTCCAGGCAGCCAACAAGCAACAGACCATGGCCGACCGCGTTAAAGGTCTCGAGAACACCACCGACACCGTCAACGTAGACTTCACCGACGCCGTCAAAGTAATACCCGTGCGCGCCGCCGACGCCCTAAAGCCAGTAAAGCCCTACCAGGCAAACATATTCAACGGCTCATACCCACTCTACCGCAAAGTCTGGGCCATCTGCACCGCCCCCAACGGCTCCCTGCCACACAGCTTCTACGCCTTCCTGACCGGCTTCATCGGCCAGAAGATAATCTCCGAGACCGGCATTCTGCCCTACAACGTGCAGCCACGCGTGGTCAAGGTCTCCAAGTAGGCCCGATTTGCGAGTGTTAAAATTAAATGTTAAATTTGCGGGCCTAAACGTCGCCGGGTGTCCAATAAAAACACCCGTCCCGGCGTTATACAAAGCAAGCGCACCCTACGTGCATCGCAAAACAGACAAACAAATCACTGACAATGAAACTGAAATACGTAGTAGCAATGTTATTCGCCGCCGTTGTGATGGGCCTTAGCGCCCAGGGATACAAGGACGGCGTGGAGTTCTACAAGGCGCAGCGCTTCAACCAGGCGCGCACGCTGCTTCAGCGCAACCTCGACAAGCCCGGCACCGACAAGGCCGCCTCGTACTATTACCTCGGCATGATCGAGATGCAGGTCGACCAGCCCGACCTCGACGCCGCCCAGAAGGACTTCCAGGACGGCATCGCCGCCAACCCCAAGTACGCCTACAACTACGTGGGCCAGGGTCTCGTGGACCTCAAGCGCGGCGACGCCAAAGCCGCCGAGGCTCAGTTCAAGCTCGCAGAGAAGATGGCCGGCAAAGATGTCTCCTCCGTCCAGGTAGCCATCGCACGCGCATACTACAAGGTAGACCCCAGCCTCTATGCCAAGGACATCACCAAGCGCCTGGAGAAAGCCTACAAGAAGAACCCCCAGAATCCCGACTACTACCTGTTCCTGGCCGACCAGGCCGCCGACAACCGCCAGTGGGGCGACGCCAACCAGAACTTCGAGCTCGCATACGGCTACGAACCCAAGTCCTCCGAGGCTTACGTCCGCTACGCCGACATCCTCAAGGTCCGTAACCCCCAGGAGTCCATCCGCATCCTCAAGCTCCTGCTGACCGAGAACCCCCAGTCCGCCCTCGGCCAGCGCGAGCTCGCCCGCACATATTACGACAACAACATGTACCGCGACGCAGTGGAGCAGTACGGCAAGTACGTCAACAACCCCAACCACTTCGACGAGGACGAGGCCGAATACGCCTTCCTCCTCTTCTGGAACCAGGACTACCAGAAAGGCTACGACTACGCCACCAGGCTTCTGGCCCAGAACCCCGACAACTACTCCGCCATGCGCTTCCAGCTCATGAATGCCGCCCAGATCCCCGCACTGGCCGACAAGATGCCCGCCATGGCCCTGAAGCTGTGGACAGCCCACATCGCCGACCCCGTAATGCGCCCCTTCGCCCCCATCGACTACAACCTCGCAGCCGACCAGTTCAGCAAGGCCAAGGACTACGAGAAGGCCGAGCAGGTGCTCACCGAGGCCACCAAGCAATTCCCCAACGACCCACGCTTCCTGCAGGCACGCGCCTTCATGTACCTCGACCAGGACAACACCCAGGCCGCCACCCAGGCATACAACGAGTACATGGCCAAAGTGTCCCAGCCCACCGCCGCCGACCTGCGCACGGCCATGATTCTCAACTACGCCATGGCATCCCAGCTCAAGGATACCGACGCCACCGCCGCACAGCAGTTCGCCACAGCCCTTAACGGCTACATCGCCCAGGCACAGCAGCTCTACCCCGAAGAGCCCTCGACCTACTTCTTCATGGGCCGCGAGAAGATTCTCAACGCACCCACAGCCAACGCCGGCAGCGTGGCCGTCGACGACTTCACCAAAGGCATCGCCGCCTTCGAGCAGATTCCCGCCGACAAGAACCGCCCGTACGTCAACAACGCCGTGACCATGTACAACTACCTGGCACGAGCCGCCGCCAAGGCAGGCAACTCCGCACAGGCACGCGACTACTACAACAAGGTCCTCGCCCTCTCCCCCAACGACGCCGACGCCCAGGCCGGCCTCAAGACCCTCAAGTAAGACATCCGGCTCTTAAATACACAGGCGGGCAGCCATCCATCACGGACGGCGGCCCGCCTTTCTTTCACCGCACATGTGAAAAATGGCCTGTCGGTGGTGTGCGGTAAAAGATTTTTTTGTATTTTTGCAGAGTTTTTAATTATCCAGGCCTGCTCCGCCGCCTTGCGGCAACAGCGGTCAAGGCCGAGATTTCAAACACATTCCGGATGGCTGAAATCATCAAGATAAAGAAAGGGCTCGACATACCCCTGCCAGGACGTGCGGACCCCGCCGAGAGCGTGGACGTGCGGCCTGTCCGGGTCGGCATCGTTCCCGCCGATTTCCCCGGTTATACATGGAAGCTGCTTGTCAAGGTCGGCGACAAAGTCGGCATCGGCACGCCCCTCATGCAGGCCAAGGAGCGCGAAGGGCTCATGCTCGTCTCCCCCGCCAAGGGCGAAGTCGCCGAAGTGCGCCGAGGCGAACGCCGCCGCATCCTCGCACTCGTAGTCGACTGCGCCATGGATGGCCTCGAAACCGAGAAGTTCACGGTGGCCGACACCACCGAAAGCATAATAGACGCCCTCTGCCGCTCGGGCCTGTGGGCCATGATGAGGCAGCGACCCTACGACATAGTGCCTTCGCCGGACGTCCGTCCGCGCGACATCTTCATCACCGCCTTCGACACCGCCCCGCTCGCCCCCGCCCTCATCGGCCCCGACGACCTGACGGCGCTCCAGGCCGGCGTGGAAATGCTCGCCCGCCTCACCGACGGCAAAGTCTACCTCGGCGTCCCCTTCGGCTCCGGCATCAGCGTACCCGAAGCCGTCGTCACCGAGTTCGAAGGCCCGCACCCGGCCGGGAACCCGGGCACCCAGATCGCAGCCATCAAGCCAGTCAACAAAGGAGAGACTGTATGGACCCTTGACGCCCGGACAGCCGTCCGCATGGGCCGACTCAAGCTCGACGGCGAACTCGACGTAGCCACCCACGTGGCCGTCACCGGTCCCCAAGTCGAGAATCCCGGCTACGCCAGCACCACCATCGGCTGCGACATGGCCTCCCTGCTCAGGCCATTCATCCTCAAAGAGGGACACAACCGCGTCATCACCGGCAACGTCCTCACCGGCGAACCCGTCAGCCCGGAGAAAGACTTCCTGCGCCACCCCTGGCGCCAGGTCACCGTCATCGCCGAGGGCGACAACGCCGACGAGTTCATGGGCTGGGCAAGCCTCAACCCGCGCAAATTCAGCGTCAAGCGCTCATTCCCCGGCTTCCTGCGCCGACACAGCGGTAAGTTCGACTTCGACGCCCGATTGCGCGGAGGCCGACGCGCACCCATCCTCAGCGAGGAGTACGACCACGTCTTCCCGATGGACATCTACCCCGAGTACCTGCTCCGCGCCATCGCCGACGAGAACATCGACCGCATGGAGAAGCTCGGCATCTACGAAGTGGCGCCCGAGGACTTCGCCCTGCCCGAGTTCGTAGACACCTCCAAGCTGCCCCTCCAACAGATGGTCCGCGACGCCCTCGCCAACCTGCGCAAGGAAATGGAATGAAGTTGAGAGTAGAGGGAGGCCTCGCGCTGAAGCGGACGCCAGTTCCAGAATAAAAGCTTCGCCTGACCTGGTCGCCCCAACTCTTAACCCTGACTTTTAACTTTTAACACTACAGAAAGTGAGTGGACTAAAACAGCAGCTCGACCGCATCAGACCGCAGTTCGAGAAAGGCGGAAAGCTTGCCCGTCTGCACTCCGTCTTCGACGGTTTCTACACATTCCTATATACGCCCAACACCACGGCCCGCTCCGGAGTGCAGATCCACGACAGCAACGACTCCAAGCGCACCATGATAATAGTGGTGCTGGCGCTGCTGCCTTGCTGCCTGTTCGGAATGTGGAACATCGGCTACCAGCACGGCCTGGCCACCGGCGTCGGCGGCAACTGGTGGGAATGCTGGTGGTACGGCTTCATGATGACCCTGCCCATGATCTTCGTCACCTACCTGACAGGCCTGGGCATCGAGTTCATCTTCGCCCAAATACGTGGCCACGAGATCCAGGAAGGCTTCCTGGTCTCCGGCCTGCTCATCCCCATGATATGCCCCGTCGACACTCCCTGCTGGATGTTGGCCGTGGCAACCGCCTTCTCCGTCATCTTCTGCAAAGAAGTCTTCGGAGGCACCGGCTACAACTTCATGAACCCGGCCCTGGTGGCCCGCGCCTTCCTCTTCTTCGCCTACCCAGCCAAGATGAGCGGCGATAAGGTGTTCGTGTCGCTTGGCGGCCAGCCAGCCGTCGACGGCTTCACCGGCGCCACTCCGCTCGGCCAGCTCGCCTCCTCCACCGGCAACCTCACCGACCTCACCAACGCCATCGGCGAGAAACTCACCTTCTCCGACGCCTTCTGGGGCTTCATCCCCGGCTCCTGGGGCGAGACCTCCACCTTCTGCATCCTCATCGGCGCCGCCATCCTGCTCATCTGCGGCATGGCCTCATGGCGTGTCATGCTCTCGGCCGTCGTCGGCGGCTTCCTCATGGCCATGTTGGCACACGGCACTGCCAATCCGACCTATCCCGTGACCTATCTCGACCCCTGGTGGCAGCTCTGCCTCGGAGGCTTCGCCTTCGCCGTCGTCTTCATGGCCACCGATCCCGTCACCGGCTGCCGCACCCCCATCGGCAAGTACGTCTACGGCTTCCTCATCGGCGTCATCGCCATCCTGATACGCTGCTACAACACCGGCTATCCCGAGGGCGCAATGCTCGCCGTGCTGCTCATGAACTGCTTCGCTCCCCTCATCGACTGGTGCGTCGTCAACGCTAACATACGCCGCCGCATGGCACGCGCCAAAGCCTGATAAGCTATGAAAATCAACAAAAACAGCAACGTCTATACCGTTATATATATATTAGCGCTTGTGCTGGTGGTGGGCGTGGGCCTATCGCTCGTCTACCAGGCACTCCGTCCTACCCAGGAGGAGAACATGGCCAACGACAAGAAGCGCCAGATCCTGGCCGCCGCCCTGATCTTCCCAACCCAGGGCGAGTCCGTGGCCGACCTTTACCGACAGCACATAGTGGCCACCCGCGTGGTCAACTCCCGCGGCATGGACGCAACAGGCGCCCCCGACGCCTTCGCCGTCAACATGCCCGAGCAGGCCAAGCTCCCCGCCGACAGGCGCCTGCTGCCCGTGTTCGTCTGCCGCGTAGGCGAACAGATGAAATACATAGTGCCCGTCTACGGCGCCGGCCTTTGGGGTCCCATCTGGGGCTACATAGCCATGGACGCCGACGGACAGAGCATCTACGGCGCCTACTTCGCACACCAGGGCGAGACCCCGGGCCTCGGCGCCGAAATCGAGAAGCCCGCATTCTCCGACCAGTTCAAGGGCAAGACACTCTACGACGAAGGCTCCTTCGAGCCTGTCAAGGTCGTCAAGAACGGCCACGAACCCGAGAAAGGCAGCTACGTCCACGCCATCAGCGGCGGCACCATCACCTCGCAGGGCGTGCAGAAAATGCTCGACAACTCCATGCGCCCTTACGACGCCTTCTTCCGCAACCTCCAAAACCAGGATAAGAAATGAGCAGCCTAAGCAAAGAAGTCAGGCAAGCTTTCCTCAACCCGCTGTCCAAAGACAATCCCGTAGTAGTCCAGATTCTTGGCATCTGCTCGGCGCTGGCGGTGACCGCCAAGCTCGAGCCGGCCCTGGTCATGGGCATCTCCGTGATATGCGTGCTGGCCTTCGCCAACGTCATCATCTCCCTGATACGCACCACCATCCCCACCTCCATCCGCATCATCGTGCAGCTCGTGGTGGTGGCAGCCCTGGTGGTGATTGTCGACCAGGTGCTCAAGGCATACGCCTACGACGTCAGCGTCCAGCTATCAGTCTTCATCGGCCTGATCATCACCAACTGCATCATCATGGGCCGACTTGAGGCCTTCGCGCTGACGCACCGCCCCTGGCTCGCCTTCCTCGACGGCGTGGGCAACGGCATCGGCTATGCCGCCATCCTGCTCATCGTCGCCTTCTTCCGCGAACTGCTCGGCAGCGGCACCCTATTCGGCTGCCAGGTAGTGCCACAGGCCTGGTACGAAGCCGGATACGCCAACTGCGGACTCATGATCCTGCCTCCCATGGCCCTTATCGTCGTCGCCTGCATCATCTGGGTGCACCGCTCACGCAACAAAGACCTCCAAGAGAAATAAAACCGCCGAAACGCTGAAACATGGATAACCTGAATCTATTCGTACGGTCGATTTTCGTCGACAACATGGTATTTGCCTACTTCCTGGGCATGTGCTCGTTCCTGGCGGTCAGCAAGAACGTCAAGACGGCCTTCGGCCTGGGAGTGGCAGTGAGCTTCGTGCTCATGATAGCTCTGCCAGTCTGCTGGTGCATCAACCAGTACATCCTCGTCCCAGGGGCGCTGAACTGGCTCGGCGAGGAGTATGCCGCCACCGACCTCAGCTTCCTCGGCCTCATCATGTTCATCGCCGTCATCGCAGCCCTGGTGCAGATACTGGAGATGGTAATCGAGAAGTATTCCCCGGCGCTGTACAACTCCCTGGGCATCTTCCTGCCCCTGATAGCGGTGAACTGCGCTATCCTCGGCGCAGTGCTCTTCATGCAGCAGCGCGAGTTCGGCAACGCCTGGACGGCCACCGTCTACGGCGCCGGCTCAGGCATCGGCTGGCTCCTGGCCATCACCGCCCTGGCAGCCATCCGTGAGCGCCTCAGCGTAAAGCACATCCCCGCACCCCTGCGCGGCGTCGGCATCTCATTCATCATCACCGGGCTGATGGGAATCGCATTCATGTCGTTCCTCGGCATTAAACTCTGACAGCAATGGTACTACTCACTATAAGCTGGACATCGGTATGGGCGGCAGCGCTCATCTTCACCTGCATAGTAATCGTGCTCACGGCCGTGCTGCTCGTGGCCAAGAAATTCCTGGTAGCCAGCGGCAACGTCCACATCGACATCAACGACGGCGCCAAGTCGTTCGACGCCCCCGCCGGGTCGTCGCTGCTCGCCACCCTTGGCGACTGCGGCGTGCATCTCTCGTCGGCCTGCGGCGGCAAAGGTTCCTGCGGCCAGTGCAAGGTCCAGGTGCTCGAAGGCGGCGGCGACATGCTCCCCACCGAGGCCGTACACTTCTCCCGCAAGCAAGTAAAGGACCATTGGCGCCTCGGTTGCCAGGTCAAAGTCAAGCAGGACCTCAAGCTCGCCGTAGACCCCGCAGCCCTCGAAGTCAAGGAATGGGAATGCGAAGTAATCGGCAACCGCAACGTCGCCACATTCATCAAGGAGTTCATCGTCAAGCTCCCCGAAGGCGAGCACATGAACTTCGTCCCCGGCTCCTACGCCCAGATCCGTATCCCTAAATACGACATGACCTACGACGCCGACATCGACAAGACCCTGATCGGCGACGAATACCTGCCAGCCTGGCAGAAGTTCGGCCTTTTCGACCTTAAGTGCCGCAATACCGAGCCGACCGTGCGTGCCTACTCCATGGCCAACTACCCGGCCGAAGGCGACCGCATCATGCTCACCGTGCGCATCGCCACACCTCCCTTCAAGCCCAAGCCCCAGGTAGGCTTCCAGAACGTGTCGCCGGGCATCGCATCGTCGTATATCTTCACACTGAAGCCGGGCGACAAGGTGCTCATGAGCGGCCCATACGGCGACTTCCACCCCATCTTCGACTCAAAGGCCGAGATGATATGGGTGGGTGGCGGCGCCGGCATGGCACCCCTCCGCAGCCAAATCATGCACATGACCAAGACCCTGCAGACACGCGACCGCAAGATGAGCTACTTCTACGGCGCACGAGCCCTCAACGAGGTCTTCTACCTCGACGACTTCCTGCAGCTCGAACGCGACTTCCCCAACTTCCACTTCTACCTGGCCCTCGACCGACCCGACCCGGCAGCCGATGCAGCAGGAGTGAAGTACACAACCGGATTCGTGCACCAGGTCATGTACGAGCAGTACCTCAAGGACCATCCTGCCCCCGAGGACATAGAATACTACATGTGCGGCCCAGGCCCCATGAGCGCCGCCGTCAACAACATGCTCTACAACTTAGGTGTAGAACCGGAGTCGGTGCACTACGACAACTTCGGCGGCTGATGGATGGCGCCGAGCCGAAGCCCGGCGCCAACTCCAAAGGCATGGTTCCGCCTGCACATACCTGAATAAAACTAACACCCAAACAATATCATGAAAAGAGACAACGAGATTTTCGACATCATTGACCGGGAACACCTGCGCCAGCGCCGCGGTATCGAGCTGATCGCCAGCGAGAACTTCGTAAGCGACGAGGTAATGCGCGCCATGGGCTCCTGCATGACCAACAAATACGCCGAGGGCTACCCCGCCAAGCGCTACTACGGCGGCTGCCAGGAGGTCGACAAGACCGAGAACATAGCCATCGAGCGCGCCAAGAAGCTCTTCGACGCCGAATGGGCCAACGTGCAGCCCCACTCCGGCGCACAGGCCAACATGGCCGTCTTCATGGCCTGCCTCCAGCCCGGAGACAAGTTCATGGGCATGGACCTCAGCCACGGCGGTCACCTCAGCCACGGCAGCCCCGTAAACTTCTCCGGCCTCATGTTCCAGCCCATCTCCTACACCGTCGACCCCGAGACCGGTCGCGTCAACTACGAGGAGATGGAGCAGAAGGCCCGTGCCGAGAAGCCGAAGCTGATCATCGCCGGCGCCAGCGCCTACTCCCGCGAGTGGGACTACGCCCGCATCCGCAAGCTCGCCGACGAGATCGGCGCCATCTTCATGGTCGACATGGCACACCCCGCCGGCCTCATCGCCGCCGGCCTGCTTGAGAACCCCGTCAAGCACGCACACATCGTCACCACCACCACCCACAAGACCCTGCGCGGTCCCCGCGGCGGCCTCATCCTCATCGGCAAGGACTTCGACAACCCCTGGGGCAAGAAGACCCCCAAGGGTGAAGTCAAGAAGATGAGCGCCCTGCTCGACAGCGCCGTCTTCCCTGGCGTACAGGGAGGCCCCCTCGAGCACGTCATCGCAGCCAAGGCAGTCGCTTTCGGCGAGGCACTCCAGCCCGAATGGAAGGAGTACGCACTCCAGGTAAAGAAGAACGCCGCCGCCATGGCCGACGCCCTCATCAAGCGCGGCTACAAGATCATCTCCGACGGCACCGACAACCACTCCATGCTCGTCGACCTGCGTCCCAAGTTCCCCGACATGAGCGGCAAGAAGGCAGAGCGCGTCCTCGTTGAGGCCGACATCACCGCCAACAAGAACATGGTGCCCTACGACAGCCGTTCGCCCTTCCTGACCTCCGGCCTGCGCTTCGGCACCGCCGCCATCACCACCCGCGGCGCCAAGGAAGACATGATGGAGACCATCGTCGAGTTCATCGACCGCGTCCTCAGCAACGCCGACAACTCCGACGAGATCGCCAAGGTACGCCAGGAAGTCAACGACATGATGAACGAGATGCCCATGTTCGCCTGGTAAAACTTGTGGCGGCACCATAAAGGCGCATCTGCGGCTTTGGCACCGCCAAGGATACCTTAAGAACCATAAACGGAGGTTGCGTCAATGTGTGGCGCAACCTCCTTATTTTGTGGAATCGAGGGTGCGGAGAGGACCGACGGCATCGATGTCGTGGACGGAAAGGCCGAGACTACGACATTGGCGGAGCAGAGATTCGCGGTCGTTCTCGTAAAGGGAGGCCAGCAGGACAATCTGTGGTTTGAAAGAGAGGTGGGAGAGGTCGCCCTCGAAGCCGTCGCCGAGCAGGAGGAAGTCACACGAAGGTATGGAGTCGGTGACCATGGTGCACCAGGCGATGCGGTGGCCGATGACATCGAGAGTGGCTTCGGTTCCTTTCTCAATGTCGACGAGGTTTTCGCGGCCGTCGAGGTAGATGGCCACGCGGTCAGCCTGTTGCACGATAAAGCCGTCGCAGGGTTTGCCCGAGGGTAGCCATAGGATGCAGCCCACTGCCGCCAAGGCGAGGGAGCCCCCGGCTATACCGAGCGCTTTCCGCCGCGTGCGTTGCCAGAAAAGCAGGCAGAAGAGGGATGCTGCCACAAGCAGCGGCACGGAGCCGTGCACCCATACGTTGTGCAAGACGCTCCGGGAGGCCACGTTCTCGGCCATATACATCAGCCCCTCCGTACCACGGTCGATGAGCCACGCCAGCCAGGCGAAATCGACGCCCAGGCACAGCCCGGCGATATACACCAGTCCGAAGCCCAGGTAGAAAGGCATCAGCAACCCGACAAGGATGTTGGGCAGAAATGCCGAAAGCGGCAGGTTATGGAAGTGGTAGGCGCTGAGTGCCAGGGTTCCGGCCATTGCCGCCGTGGTGGACAGGAAGATCTCGGTGATGCGATACAGGAAATGGTGACGATGGTGGTCAACGGGGTTCAGCGAGGACGAGAGTATCAGCATGCCTGCAGCCACGAAGCTGAGTTGGAAGCCGGCCGTGGCGAGCTGGTTCGGCTCGAAGAGAAGAATGAAAAAAGCGGCAGCCATGAGGGCGTTGCAGGAGGTGTTGCGGCGCTCCAGCACCAGGGCGCCTAAACAGAAGGTCATCATCACGCAAGCGCGTACGGCAGCGGTCTGCAGACCCGTCAGGCAGGCATAGCACCAGAGCAGGACAATCACACCGACCCAGCGCCATTTGGCGGGAGCTATCATGGTCAAAGGAAAGAGGAGCAGCGAAAGGAGCAGAGCCACAATGCCAACGTGCAGGCCACTGATGGCCAGTATGTGGCCTAAACCGGACAGGCGGAATGTCTGCAGACTGTCCTGGTCGAGCATGGAGCGGTCACCGAGAGCTATGGAGCCTAACAGCTGACGCGATATGTCGGAGAGTTGCGAGGTCTCCAGGTCCTGCGCGAGTCCGTCGCGGAAACGAAGCAGACGAAAACGCATACGTTCGTCCTGGCCAACCTCCCACACAGCCTCTTCCGGCGACCATTGCCGGTACGCCACCCCGTAGCTGCGCAGCCAACGGGTATAGCTGTCGTCCTGCACATTGAGGTTCTCCTCCAGCGGCTTGAGGTCGCGGATGAAACAGATACGCGCACCAGGTTCGAAGTATCGGTCGGTACTTAGCACCAGCAGCAGGTTCTGCGGGTGCTCCCTCACCCTCCCGTCGGCATCGGCGAAGGCGTCGGCACGTACTGTCATCCGGGCAGAGGTAGTGGTCTGGCGGGCATCCTCCACGGTGCCAATCACCAACGGATAGTCGCCGGCGTTGCCGGCGTAGGGACGGTGCAGGATGCTGGAGGAGGTGCCGACAGCCATTGCCAGGACACCCACCCAGCAGTAATGCAGGGGCGCGGCCTTGACGGCCCCGGAGGGCGTGCGGCTCCTCAGCAAGGCCGCCAGGTATATCCCCGCAGCCGAGAGAGTCAGAAGCGAGACAATCCACCATCCGGCGCCGAGGTTTCCTGCCGCCAGGCCACAGAGCAGGCCGGATAGCAGCAACAGGAAAGGATAGCGCCGGAGCATGGAGGGCTATTTGCCGAGGATGAAGAGGAGCGGGGTGGCGACGCGGCGTTTCCACGAATCCTCCTCGTGGGCGGCGCCGGGGGCCAGGAGCGTCATCAGCGACTTGCCGGGCACGTAACCGTGGCTTTCAAGCAACTCGACGAAGCGGGGCTGCCAGTCGGCATACAAGGCGTCGAGGGTCTCGGTGCCGCGGTCGAGGTAAACGCGGTGCGTGGCCGGAGAGGGGAGCTTCTTGTCCAGGTAGGCGTAGATGGCCTGCGGGAAGAAGTCGGCAGGGCGGTCGAGCAGCCCCACCCAGTGGGTGGAGAGACAGAGGGCGTTGCCGAAGACTTCCGGATATTCGCACATGGTATAGAGCGAGATGAGTCCGCCCATGCTGGAGCCGAGGAGGGTGGTGGATGCGACGTCCGTGCGGACGTTGTACGTCTGATTAATGAATGGCCGGAGGGTATTTGCAATGAAAGCGGCGTAGGCATCGCCGCGCAGTGGCCTGTCAGACATCCGGGTAAAATCTCTCAGCAGCGAGTCGGGGATGGCCTCGAGAGCCTTCTGCGGCGCCAGGTCTCCCAGGCGACTCTCCATACGGCTGTGGATACCTACGATCACGGGCGCGGCAAGGCTGTCGGAGACAACGAGCCTACCGACCGCCGAGTCCAGTTCCCACGACTGCCGGTTCCAAGTGGTAGTGGCATCGTAGAGGTTCTGACCGTCATGGGCGTAGATGGCGGAATAGGCGGGGCCGTCGGCAGCATATCCGTCGGGTGTCCAGACGTCGATAATGACGGTGTCGGCAAGCTGTGGCGACCAGAGGCAGTGACGGTGCACCGCTCCCCTGTCGGCCTGCTGAACAGGAGGCCTGGCGCCCAGCAGCAGGCAGTTCAGAAGCAGCGTGGCGAGCAGGAGAGTAGTACGTATTCTCACTTTACTATGGAGTATTTGGGTTTGCGTCCCTTGATTTTCAGCGGGGCGATGTCGACGATGAGCCGCTTGGCTTCGATGCGGGGTATTGCCACAAGGGTGTAATGGTCATGAAGGTCGATGGCACCTATCTCCTTGGCCGGGAGACTGCCCTGGTTGACAAGGAACCCGACAACGTCCCCTCGCGAGATTTTCTCTTTTCGACCGGCGGAGATGTAGAGGGTGGCTACGGGAGAAGCGGGGATGCGGCCGTCGGGGTTGTCGCCGAGGTAGCGGGTATCGTCGAACTGGATATATTCCTTGACGTCCTCGTCGGGACCGATGAGCACGAAAGCGTCGCCGGTGGCATCGACACGGGCAGTGCGGCCGTTGCGATGGGTGTAGCTCTCGGCAGTTAGGGGCTGGTGGTAGTGTATGATGTTGCAGACGTCGGAGATGTCGAGTCCGCGTGAGGCAAGGTCAGTGGTGACCAGCAGCGGCCTTGTGCCGTTGTTGAACAGCGCCAGGGCCTTCTCGCGGTCATGCTGGTCAAGGGCTCCTGTGTATAGGCCCGGATCGGCGCCTAACTTCCGCAGGCTCTCAGCCACTCGCTCTGCGCTCTCGCGATAGTTGACGAAGATGATGGTGCGCTCGGTACCGGTGGGCATGAGCTCCAGCAGGAGGCGCCGCAGAGTGTCGAGCTTGTCGCGCACGTCGCTGTCGACACGGTGCACACGCAGGCGACGGCGCAGTTCTTTTCCTTCGCCGAGATAGTCGAAGCGACGCAGGTCTTTCGGTCGGATGAAGTCGGGCAGCGAGGCGAGCGGAGTGGCGGAGGTGAGCACCAGGCGGCTGAGATTCTTCATGCGTCCGACGATGCGGGCCATGTCCTTCTCGAAGCCAAGCTCGAGGGCCTTGTCGAACTCGTCGAGCACGAGATAGCTGACGTCCAGCAGCTCTATATTGCCTCTCTTGGAGTGGTCGAGCAGACGGCCCGGAGTGGCGATCACTATGTCAGGCGTTACGTTCAGCGACGCCTCTTCGTCGCCGGTGTCGTGTCCGCCGTAGAGGACCGTGACCTTATAACCTGGCACGAGCTGCCGGGCCACCGAATAAATCTGCTGCACCAGCTCGCGTGTGGGGGCGATGAGGACGGCCTGCACTCTCTGGCACGGCGCCTTGAGCAGCTTGAGCAGGAACAGCAGGAAGGCCAGGGTCTTGCCGCTGCCGGTGGGCGACAGCAGCATGACGTCGCCAGGCCTGGCGACGGCCTCAAGCATCTGCCGCTGCATGGCGTTCAGCTCCTCTATACCGAGCCGCTGGCGCACCAACGGCAGAAATTCTTTCTCTCGCATACCCTTTATGACAACTCAGGAATGATTCGCTCGATTGTCAGAGAAAGCCAAGTTCGAGCTTGGCCTCCTCGCTCATCATGTCCTTGTTCCACTCGGGTTCGAATACGAGCCGGAGGTCAACGCCCTTGGGGCCTACGACGCTCAGGAGCTTCTGCCGTACATCCTCCATGATAAAGTCGGCAGCGGGACAGCCTGGAGCCGTAAGGGTCATGTCCACGTGCAGCTTCTCATCGTCCGGGTCATAGTCAATCTTATAGATGAGGCCCAGGTCATAGACATTGACGGGAATTTCGGGGTCGTAGACGGTCTTGAGGACGTCTATAGTCTTGGCGGTAATTTCCTCCGCGGAGGGCATTTTCTCTGCTTCCATAAGCGCAAAATTACTAAATACCTGCGTAATCACAAAAAAATTATGTAACTTCGCAGTCGGAAACCAAATAGAATACCAGATGAAGAAGATACGCAAAGTCCTCTGCTTGGCCGTAGCCATGCTGCTGTGCGGCCTCGGAGCGCAGGCACAGTTCCGTGCCGGCATCCGCGCCGGCGTCACCATCAACAAGCTGCACCTCAGCGACCTGGGCGCCAATTTCAACTCCGACAACCGCTGCGGATTCACGGGCGGCGTCATGGCCGAATTCACCATCCCGGTAGTCGGCATCTGCTTCGACGCCTCACTGATGTACTCGCGCATGAACTCCCAGGTCGACGGCTATTACTACAACGACGAATCAGGAGCGCTGAGGAACGACTTCGAGAACTCCGCCAAGGACTTTCTGCAGATTCCCATCAACATCAAGTACAAGATCGGCCTGCCGGTAGTCGGCAAGATCATCACCCCGTACATCTACACCGGTCCCGACTTTGCCTTCCGCCTGGGCAGCAGCGACTGCTTCAAGCGCTTCCAGGCCGCCTGGGACCTGGGCGTTGGCGTCGAGCTGCTGCGCCATCTACAGATAGGCGCCGGATACTCCTGGGGCATGAACAACGTGGCAAAGAAGATCTGGGACGGCGACAAGATCGCCGACTTCAAGACCCACAACAACTACTGGACCATCACCGCCGCCTACCTCTTTTAAAATGTACTGTAAAATGTACAATAAGCGGTCGCCAGCGTAATCTCGCAAACCTGTACATTTTAAATCATTACGAAAGATGAAAAGACTCCTGGCCCTTGCGGCCTCCATAGTTGTGTGCCTGACGGCCTCGGCGCAGTTCCGCTGGGGACCCGTAGTGGGCGCCAACATCTCCCGATACTACTTCAAGCAGGACCTGCTCAAATGCGGGCAGACGGTCGGCCCGGACGTGGGCGTCATGGGTGAGCTGATGTTCCCCGGTATCGGCATCGGCATGGATATAGGTCTGCAATACCGTATGCACGGCTCCAAGCTCAACTTCTCCGAGTACCCGGTGTTCGAGCCAACAGGCGACAAGACCAGCTACCTGCACACGCTCATCATCCCCATCGACATACGCTTCAAGTACACCCGCCTGGGCGGACTTGAGGACAAAATCGCACCGCTCGTCTACGGCGGCCCCGTCTTCTCGCTGACCATCGGCCACAACAAGGTACCGCCGCTGGAATACCCCGGCGGCTGCTTCGGCCTGCAATGCGGTCTCGGCGCCGAAGTGTATAAGCACTGGCAGGTGTCGGCAGGCTACTACTGGGGCATGACCTACGAGGTGCGCACCCGCAAGCTCGACAACTACAGTGCCCGCTGCCAGGGCTGGCAAGTCAAGGTCGCGTACCTGTTCTGATAATGTGCCGCGCTGAGGCGGGCGCTGAACGCAAAGGAATATGCTCCGCCTGACGGTGGTGCGACCACTCTCAATTTAACGGACACACGAGCCGTGCGTCCCTACATCGCTCAACTGAAATGGCCGACTATGCCGACGTGATACTGCCGCTGGCGGTGCAAGGGACGTTCACGTACCTTGTGCCCGAGGAGATGCAGACGTCGCTGCAGCGCGGCTCGCGGGTGTACGTGCCTTTCGGCACCCGCAAACGCTACACCGGCATCGTCGCCGACCTTCACACCAACACCCCCGCCTTCACCGTCAAGCCCATCATCTCCATGCTCGACGCGCAGGGCATCCTCCGCCATCCGCAACTGAAGTTCTGGAAATGGCTGTCGGAATACTACCTATGCACTCTCGGCGAGGTGTACAAAGCGGCCGTCCCTACAGGGCTGAAGGTTGAGAGCGAGACCGTGCTCAGCCTCAACGCCGCCGCCGACCTGGAGGAACTGGGACCGACCCTCTCCCCCGCCGAGACGGGCGTGCTCGACGACATCATCGCCCATGACCACGTGCGCCTCACCGAGCTGGACCACGACCGCCCGGCCGCCAGCGTGGCGCGGTACGTCAGCAAGCTCCTCCAGAAAGGCCTTGTGGTGGCCGACGAGAAAGCCACCTCCACCTACAAACCCAAGCGCGTGGCCGTAGTCAGCCTCGGCGGCGACATACGCGACAACGACTGGCTGCACCACGCCTTCGACGCCGTCTCTGGCGCGCCAAAGCAGGAACGCCTCCTAATCGCCTTCCTCGAGATGGTCAAGAGCCAGCCCCTGGCCGAAGTCAGCCGCGACGACCTGTTAGGCAAGGCACCCGTCTCCCCCGCCATCCTCAAAGCCCTACGCGACAAAGGAATACTGCGCGAGGAAAAACGCACAGCCAACCGCTTCAGCGCCCCGTGCGGCACCAAGCCGGTGGACCTACCTCCCCTCAGCGACGCACAACGCGAAGCCCTGCGCCAGATCGACCGGCAGTGGCGCGACAAGAGTGTCGTGCTGCTGCACGGAGTCACCGGCAGCGGCAAGACCGAGATTTACTGCCACGCCATCCTCTCCGCCCTCGAGGCCGGCCACCAGGTCCTATACCTCGTGCCCGAAATCAGCCTCACCACCCAGCTCACCGACCGCCTGCGCAAAGTCTTCGGCGACCGCCTGCTCGTCTACCACTCCAAGTTCTCCGACTCCGAGCGCGTAGACTTGTGGAACCGCATCCTCTCCAGCCACGAGCCTATGGTGATCCTCGGCGTGCGGTCCTCCATCTTCCTCCCCTTCGCCAAGCTGGGCCTGGTGGTCATCGACGAAGAACACGAAGCCAGCTACAAGCAATACGACCCCGCACCGCGATACAACGCCCGCGACGCCGCCATCATGCTCGCCCACATGCATGGCGCCAAGACCCTGCTTGGCAGCGCCACACCCGCCATAGACACCTACTACAAGGCCCTCAACGGCAAGTATGGCCTGGTGGAACTCAGCGAGCGCTTCCAGGGCGCACACCTGCCCGAGGTGGAGATCGTGGACATGCTCGACCACCGCAAGCGCCGCGACACCGACGGCCTGCTGGCCAGTCCCGTCTCGCAGCACCTGCGCCAGACAGTGGCCTCCGGTCGCCAGGCCATCATGTTCCAGAACCGCCGCGGCTTCGCACCCACCGTATACTGCACCCAGTGCGGGTGGCAGCCCAAGTGCCGCAGCTGCGACGTCTCCATGGTCTACCACAAGCACACCGACCTGCTCACGTGCCACTACTGCGGCTACCAGACCCCCCTGCCGCGCCTCTGCCCCGCCTGCGGCCAAAACACCGTGCGCACTGCCGGCTTCGGCACCGAGCGCATCGCCGACCACCTACACGCCCGCTTCCCCGAAGCACGAGTCAGCCGAATGGACCTCGACACCACACGCAACAAGGACGCCTACCAGGACATCATCGAGGAATTCGCCTCAGGCCAGACCGACGTCCTCATCGGCACGCAGATGGTCAGCAAGGGCCTCGACTTCGCCAACGTCAGCATGGTGGGAGTCGTCAACGCCGACGGCCTCCTCCACTTCCCCGACTTCCGCGCCAACGAGCGTGCCTTCAACATGCTCGTGCAAGTGGCAGGACGCGCCGGGCGCCGCGACGAGAAAGGCCACGTCTTCATCCAGACATCCGACCCCACGCACCCCCTGCTCCAGTTCGTCCGCACACAGGACTACAAAGCCTACTACGAATACGAGCTCGGCCAGCGCCGGCAGTACGGCTACCCGCCCTTCACAAAAATCATAACCCTCTACGTGCGGCACCGCGACGAGAAAGTGACCGAATACCTGGCACGGAAATACACCGCCGAGCTACAGAAAATCTTCGGTCCGCGCGTACTCGGCCCCGCCAAGCCGCCCATCGGCCGCATCGCCAACTACTACATACAGACCATCATGCTCAAGATGGAGGCCGCAGCCTCCATGACCAAAGTCAAGCAGCTCCTCTTCCAGGTCTTCGCCGAGATGGCCGCCGAGCCGCTCATGAAATCCGCCCAAGTCTACTACGACGTCGATCCCGTATAAAAAATGACTCAACGCACCCTGACCTACTTCCTGAGCGACCTTCACCTGGGCGCCGCCTACGACCACGGCTCCCGCGAGCGCGAACGACGCGTCGTTGCCTTCCTCGACAGCATCAAGGAGCAGGCCATGGCCATATACCTGCTCGGCGACATCCTCGACTACTGGTACGAATACAAGTACGTGGTGCCCAAGGGCTACGTGCGCCTGTTCGGCAAGCTCGCCGAGCTCACCGACGCCGGCGTGCAGGTGACATGGCTGACCGGCAACCACGACATCTGGCTCTTCGACTATATCCAGAAAGAACTCGGCGTGCGGGTGGTGGACTCAGAGCTGACAGAAGAAATCGACGGCATCCCCTTCTATATGGCGCACGGCGACCGCACCGGCTGCGACTCGCGCACCTTCCGCCTCATGCAGCGGCTCTTCCGCAACCGCCTCTGCCAGCACCTCTACTCCGCCATCAATCCCCGATGGACCATCCCCTTCGCATTGCGCTGGAGCGCCTCCTCTCGACAAAAGCCACAGCTCTGCTCCAGCCCCGAACGCACCGAGATGGCCCTGAGCCGCCTGGAGACCTTCTGCCACACATACCTGACCGACCACCCCGACACCCGCTATTTCCTCTTCGGACACCTGCACGTGGTGGCACGCCGCCAGCTCTCCGCCGCCGCCGAGATGCTCGTGCTCGGCGACTGGCTCACTCACTTCACCTACGCCCGCTTCGACGGCACGTGCCTCGAAATACACACTTTCTCAGCTGCACACGCAGCTGAAGGGAATACGGTGCGCTAAAACGACCGCCAATAACAAAGCAAAGCCTTTGGAGTTGCCGCCGAGTTTCAGCTCAACGCTGGCTCCCCTATACTTTAAAAATATGTTGTACAACATATTTTTCCACCACCGAGATGAAAAATATAGTTTAAAAATATGTTGTACAACATATTTTTGCATTTTCTCTCCAAAATATTTGGTAGACAGTCAGAACGGTTGTACCTTTGTGCAACCTAAAGCAATCTTTTTTACCTTAAGATTTTTACCTGTAGAACTTAACGGAGGGACCGACCGCGAGGTTGACGCCCTCCGTTCCATTTTTAGTTGAGAGTGTAGAGTTGTGAGTTGCGTGAGTAATTGCTAATTACTCAGTCAATTACTCATTAACGCGAGTTCGGGATAAGAAATGCCCTGAAAAAGTTGAATCGGCAGCTTGAAAAAGTTGCCGATTCTTTTGGTAATGTCATTGATATTTAGTAATTTAGAGGTGACAAACTTTAAAATACATATCATGATTACCGAGACGTTCGGGATAAGGAATTATTGCTGTCCGATAAAATCGGATAATGTCATAAAAGGCTCGCTCAATCGCAGATTTAATGCGGTTGAGCGTGTTTTTTTGTTGAGACAAGCCCCGTCAGTCAAATAACGATGGCCATAGAGGGGACTCCTGTGGCTGTTCGAGGATTGTCTGCCAGTCCTTTTCCGGGTGATTCAGCAGGCTGTAGAGGTCAACATAATACATCATCGTGATCCTGACAAGAGTTGCAAGCCCGGAGAAGCTCCAACGCCGTTTCTGTCGGCTTTGAAGCACCATGAGCATCAGGTTGGCGATAAGCGTCGTCCATATCTGGATCTTGACTGCGTTGCGGCTTTCGCCGTAGAAGTACCGTAACGGGAAGTTCTGCTTGAGCAGCATCTCTATCTCCCATCGCTGGCGGTAGATGTCGACTATTTCCTCAGGATCTGAGTCCATGTCGTTTGTCGGCAGCTCTATGATTTTGTACTTTCTGACATCGACGTAGCCGATTATGCGGGCACTGTGACTGATGAGCTGTCCTCCCTTCACTACCTTATGAAAAGTGACATGCTTTATGCGGTACTCCATCAGCCCGTCAGTGGCTTGCCATACAATGTCCTCCCAGAGAACATAATTGAGGTTCTTCTTCACCCTGGTCATATAGATTACGCCCCGCCGGGTCGGCATCTCGAGCTTTGCATAGTCGATATAGGCGCGGTCCATCGCCAGGACATCTCCGGCGTGGAAATTGGCCGGCATCAGCATGAACGAGTCGTTTGTCGCCGCAGACGTGAAGCGGATGTCTGACGGGACGCCTTCGTTGGCATGTATTACGGTATGCACTTTGATTCCTCCCTTCTTTTTGCCGGTCTTGGGATTGCGTCCCACTCCCTTGAAAAGCAGGTCGGAGAACAGTGAAATCGTGGTGGAGTCTATAATCCGAAGGCGTCTCATCTACTTTGGCGCAAGCCGGCCCCGGCTGTCCGAGCAAAGTTCGTGTCGATACCGGCCATACAGCTGCCGGTAGATTTTCTCGAAGACCGCCTCAGGCCGACGTGCGTCGGCGTCGGACAGAGTGCTGCGCGACGGCATCATCGTTACTCCCGGGTGCGCCAGCTTGCGCGCCTCGGCAAGCAATGACAGTGAGATCTCCCGCAGGGAATCATGCCGCATGATCACCGCATACAGCATGGTAACCAGGTGTGTCTGGCAGTCAAAGCGTTTCACATACCGTTCCCCTCCGTTCTCACGGCTGATTTTGAGGATTTCTGACTTGTCCAGCAATTTTAACAGCTGTCCATACAGCGGCTGTTCGAAAAAATGACTACTTTTGCCCATCGGTTCCAATGATTTTTGGCGAAACCAAAGTAACCGAAAAGGGCTGACTCCTGCAAATAGGTGCCAGCCTACTCTCAACTGGCAAGTGCAAAATTAGCGATTTCACGGAAGAACGCCTTTT
>UQLL01000014.1 GCA_900541835.1 uncultured Porphyromonadaceae bacterium | reverse complement strand
AGAGCGGATGCACCAGGGTGCATCCCTACGATTCGCCGGATTTTGCAACACCCTCGGGTCACGGAGAGTCGGTTATGCCGTTATGCCGTTGTCGGTGGATTTGGCGTTTTCAGAATTTATTCGTAACTTTGCAGCGAATTTGAGGCGATGAGTCCGGGTCTCCTTTCCCTGCGGCTTTCAGTCCTCGAAGCACATACCTCGCGACACACTCTTTTTTCATCCGCGGCCTGCGCGTCTAATGCGCCGCCGCCCCTCCCCGACATTCGTTCCGGGAGGCCAACCGCCAAGAAACACATACGCCGTGTCTCAGGCCCAGCCGCATTTATGGCGATTGCGTGCCAGAAATGCCGCATACAGCGGTACGCGCCGCAGAAGGTCAGCACGGAGCCACATACCACCTATGTACAATATAGACCAACTCAACGCCATGGAAGCGGAACAGGTGCGCAGCATCGCCGCCGAGATGGGTATGAAGAAAGCCGACTCGGCCGACCGCCAGGACGCCGAATACTACATTCTCGACAACCAGGCCATCACCTCCGCCAAGGAAATGGCCGAGAAGTCCGCCGCCCAGCCCCGCAAGCGTGGACGCAAGCCCAAGGCTGCCACCGACGCTGCCGCCAAGCCTGCCCGTACCACCAAGGCTGCCAAGGCAGACGATGTAGCCGAAGCTCCTGCCGAGTCCAAGAAACGCGGACGCAAGCCCAAAGCACAGCCTGCCGACGAACCAACCCTCTTCGACAGCGCAGAGAATACCGGCCAAGGCGACAATTCTTCGACTATAGACTCTCAAACCAAGACGCCCGTCACCACCGACGAGTTGCCGATTCTCGCCGCCGAGCCCAAGAGGCGCGGACGCAAGCCCAAGGCAAAGGCCGGCGAAGAGGCCCAGCCCGCAGTCGTTCCCGCCGAGGCCTCCGCCGCTCCTACAACCGACATACTCACATACATAGCCGCCGAGGAGCCTAAGCCCGAAGCAACCACCGAACCCCAAACCGAGTCCGAACCAAAGTCCGAGGAAAAGTCCGCGCCTGAACAGCAGCCCGTTTCCGAGGCCAAGCCCGAGAAGGCCCCCAGCACCGACAACTCCCAGCCCTCAACTCTCAACTCTCAGATAAACACGCCCATAGGCAAGAAGACATTCCGCTCCTCGAAGGCCAAGGACACCTCCCTTGACGTCTTCTTTCCCCAGGCTAATACCCGCAAGTTCACTCCGCGCACCCAGCGTGCAGGAGAGCCTGCACTTGCCCCGGCACCCATCCCCGCCGCCCCCGTCCTCATCGAGGAGCCCAAGGCTCAGCCTCAGCAGCTCGGCAAGCGCCAGCAACAGAAGTCCGCACGCCTGCAGCGGCAGCAGGTGCCCACCGCAAAGCAGCAGGAGACTTTCGCCTTCGACAACATCGTCACTGCTACCGGCGTGCTCGAACTTATGCCCGAAGGCTTCGGCTTCCTCCGTTCCTCCGATTACAACTATCTGGCCAGCCCCGACGACATCTACGTGGCTCAGAACCACATCAAGCAGTATGCCCTCAAGTCCGGCGATGTGGTGGAATGCACCGTCAATCCGCCCCGCGACGGCGATAAGTACTTCCCCCTCGGCAAAGTGCTCCGTGTAAACGGCCAGAACCCTGTCACAGTGCGCGACCGCATCCCCTTCGAGCATCTCACTCCACTCTTCCCCGAGGAGAAGTTCGACATCACCTCCGGGCCCATGGGCAACATCTCCACGCGCATCGTCGACATGTTCGCTCCCATCGGCAAGGGTCAGCGTGCGCTCATCGTCGCCCCGCCCAAGACCGGCAAGACCATCCTGCTCAAGGACATCGCCAACGCCATCGCCTCCAACCACCCCGACACATACATAATAATGCTGCTCATCGACGAGCGCCCTGAGGAGGTGACCGACATGGCCCGCAGCGTCAACGCAGAGGTCATCGCCTCCACATTTGACGAGCCCGCCGAGCGCCACGTCAAGATCGCCGGCATCGTCCTGGAGAAGGCCAAGCGCCTGGTGGAGTCCGGCCACGACGTTGTCATCATGCTCGACTCGATTACCCGCCTGGCCCGCGCATACAACACCGTGTCGCCGGCCAGCGGCAAGATACTCTCCGGCGGTGTCGACGCCAATGCCCTCCAGAAGCCCAAGCGCTTCTTCGGCGCGGCCCGCAACATCGAGAACGGCGGCTCCCTGACCATCATCGCCACAGCCCTGACAGAGACCAGCTCCAAGATGGACGAGGTGATCTTCGAGGAGTTCAAGGGCACCGGCAACATGGAGCTGCAGCTCGACCGCAAGCTCAGTAACAAGCGTCTCTTCCCCGCAGTCGACATCATCGCCTCCTCCACACGCCGAGAGGACCTGCTCACCAACCCAGAAATCCTCAATCGCATGTGGTTGCTCCGCAAGTTCATCAGCGACATGAACTCCATCGAGGCCCTCGAGTTCATCAAGAAGCAGATGGAGATGACCCGCAGCAACCTGGAGATTCTCCACAACATGAATGGCTAAGAAATCTCCCGACAAGACACAGAAAACCAACGCGGCCCGTCTGCTCGACCGGGCCGGCGTTGCCTATAGGCTCGTGCCGTACCCCGTCGACGAGGAGCATCTGGAGGCTACCCACGTGGCCGAGGCCCTCGGCGAGGACATCCGCCAGGTCTACAAGACACTCGTGCTCCGCGCCGGCAAGCAGCTGTTCGTCTGCGTCATACCTGGTGCTGAGGAGGTCGACCTGAAGAAAGCCGCCCGCGCCATCGGAGCCAAGAAGGTCGAGATGATACACGTCCGCGAGCTGCTGCCGCTGACCGGCTATATCCGCGGCGGCTGTTCACCCGTGGGAATGAAGACCAAGCTGCCCACCTTCATCCAGCGAGACTGCCTGGAGCTGGAGGAGATGTTCGTCTCCGCCGGGCAGCGCGGATTGCAGGTCGCCATCGCTCCCCAGGCTCTCGTGGACTTCACACAGGCAACGCCCACCGATTTGACCACAGAGAAGTGAACACATTCGGCCATATCTACCGCCTCACCGACTTCGGCGAGAGCCACGGACCCGCCATCGGCGGCATCATCGACGGATGCCCTGCCAACTGGCTGCTCGATCTCGATGCCGTGCAGTCTGCGGTGGACCGTCGTCGCCCATGCCGCAACCGCTTCACCACTCAGCGTCGCGAGACCGACCGGGTGCAGTGGCTCTCCGGTCTCGACGAGCATGGCGTGACTCTCGGCACCCCCATCGCCTTCATGGTATGCAACCAGGATACCCGCTCCGGCGACTACGTGCACCTGCGCGACACTTTCCGCCCCGGACACGCCGACTACACCACCTTCGTCAAGTACGGCATCCGCGAATATCGTGGCGGCGGCCGAGCCTCCGCCCGCCAGACATTCACACGCGTAGTGGCCGGAGCCCTCGCCGAGCAGTTCCTGCGTGCTGAGGGCGTGGAAATCCTCGCCTACCTGAGCGGCCTGGGTCCCGTGCAGATGTCCGACCCGTACGTCGTGCAAGCAACCCGTGCCGACATCGACGCCTCTCCTTTCTTCGCTCCTACCAGGGCGCTGACAGACGAGTATGAAAGCGTATTCGAGGGCCTGGAGGACAGCGTTGGAGGACGTGTGTCGCTGATAGTCCGGGGCGTTCCAGCCGGACTCGGTTCACCCGTTTACGACAAGCTCACCGCCCGCCTGGCCCAGGCCATGATGAGCATCAACGCCGCCCGCGGAGTGGAGTTCGGCCTCGGAATGAAGTCCGCTGCCATGTACGGCCGAGAGGCAATAGACACATACACCAGCGCCACCGGCAGCGGATCGGAGCTGCGCATCCGCACCGAGCAAAACCACTGCGGAGGCATTGAGGGGGGCGTCTCCACCGGCGAGGACATCCGTCTGTCGGTAGCCTTCAAGCCCACTCCCACACGTCCGTATCCCGTCCCGACCTTCAACTACCGGGGAGAGTCAGTAATACTTGAGCCGAAAGGCCGCCACGATCCCTGCGTGGCCATTCGCGCCGTCCCCGTCGTCGAAGCGATGGCCGCCATGGTACTGCTCGACGAGCTGCTGCTGGCCCGCACAACCCGATTCTGATGCGCACATACGCCGAATACCTGGCCTCAATCTTCGGCCCCGGCAAGTACCAGAAGCTGACCCTCAACGCCGGCCACGATTGCCCCAACCGCGACGGCACCCTCGGTTACGGCGGCTGCATCTACTGCTCCAACCAGGCTTTTTCGCCCGCCTACTGCCACGCCGCCGCCTCCCTCGAGGAGCAGCTCCAGGCCGGACGAGCCTTCTTCAGCCGCAAGTACCGCGACAAGCGCTGGCTACCCTATTTCCAGACCTATACCTCCACCAACGCCGACCTCGACGAGCTGCGCCGCCAGTACATCAGTATGCTCGCCCCCGACGACGTGGCCGGTATGGTAGTCAGCACTCGCCCCGACGCTCTGCCGACGCCCGTGATCGGCCTTCTCTCCTCCCTGCCCAAGCCCGTATTGGTGGAGATTGGCGCCGAGACCAGCCACGACCGCATACTGGAGACAATCAACCGCCGCCACACCTGGGCGCAGACCGTGGACGCCGTGGAGCGCTGTGCGGCAAATGGGCTGCACGTCGGCCTTCATCTCATCGCAGGCTTGCCCGGAGATGATGACGACGGACTGCTGCTGACCATCGACCGCTGTTGCCGCCTGCCCATCGACACCATCAAACTCCACCATCTCCAGGTGCTGAAAGGAACATTATTGGCACATATGGCCGATAGGGGAGAGGTGCGAGTGCCGGAGCTGACACTGGAGCATTACCTCGACCTGTGTGCCGCGATAGTGCGGCGCGTACCCGGGAGGATAACGATAGAGCGCTTCGTGGCCCAGGCGCCCGAAGGACTGCTCATATCGCCCCGCTGGGGACTCAAGAACTACCAGTTCATGAACCTGCTGCGGAAAAAGCTGAGGGAAGACGCCCAGGCACCAATGTAGTGACGCACCCTGGTGCGTCCGTCACGCGTTCCACCCCTAAAAAGCGGAGACACTCAACTCTCAACTTTTTTTCGTATCTTTGCACCGTGATAAGCAACTACCCGTCCAAGGTGCTCGAAAGGGCTGTAGGCGAGCTTGCCAAGCTGCCTGGCGTGGGGCGCAAGACCGCCTTGCGGCTCGCTCTGCACCTGCTGCGCACTCCAGCGGGGGAGGCCGAGCAACTCGCCAACGCCATCCTCGACATGCGCGCCAACGTCTGCTACTGCTCACGCTGCCACAACATCTCCGACACACCCACCTGCGCCCTCTGCGCCGACCCGCGCCGCGACCAGACCAAGATTTGCGTGGTAGAGAACATCCGCGACGTCCTCATAATAGAGTCTACTCGTGAGTTCAGGGGCCTCTACCACGTGCTCGGCGGCCTCGTCTCGCCCATGGAGGGCATCGGCCCGTCGGAGCTGGAGATAGACTCCCTGGTGAAGCGAGTGGCCGAAGAGAACACCCAGGAAGTCATCCTGGCGCTTTCCCCGACTATGGAGGGCGACACTACCGGCTTCTACATCTTCCGCCGCCTGGAAGACTCCGTCGCCAAGGTGACCGTGCTGGCACGTGGCGTGGCCGTGGGCGGAGACCTCGAATACACCGACGAGCTCACCTTGGGCCGCAGCATCACCCAGCGCATCCCCTTCGCCGAATCCATCACCCGCAAATGACGCTCCGACTCCGTGCCCTCGAACAGCGCGACCGGCCTTGCATGCACCGCTGGGAAAATGACCAGTCCGCCTGGGTGTATTCCGACAACATCGCACCCCTGTCGGAGCGCCAGGTGGCCGACTACATAGCCAACTACGACGCCGATCCATTCCGTGCCGGCCAGCTTCGGCTTGTACTCTCCGACGACGATGACGCCGCCCTCGGCCTGCTCGACCTCTACGACATCAGCGCTATGCACGCGCATGCCTTCGTGGGCATCTATATCGATCCCGACCACCGCCTACAAGGCTTGGCACAGGAGGGCCTTAAGCTGCTCTGCGACTACGCCTTCCGCACTCTCGGCCTGCGTACTCTCTGCGCTCTCGTGTTGCCTGACAATGCGGCCTCAGAACGCCTCTTCGCATCGTCCGGGTTTGTCAAGACCGGCGCAATGCCTGGTTGGCGCCGCTGTGGCTTGGGCTTTTCTGACCTTGACATCTACATCCTCTCTGCCACTGAGGCAAACCAAACGCGACCCTGAGCCGTTTATACCTTATAAGAAACACATGTATGGACGAAAAACGCATAATCCCCGCTTCTGAGCTGATCATCAACGACGACGGCTCCGCCTTCCACATACACCTTCGCCCCGACCAGCTGCGCGACAACATTATCCTGGTGGGCGATCCCGGCCGCGTCGACATGGTGGCCTCCTACTTCGACACCATCGACTACACCGTGCAAAGCCGCGAGTTCCGCGCCATCGCCGGCACGTACCGCGGCAAGGAGCTGATGTGCATCTCCCACGGCATCGGTCCCGACAATATCGAGATAGTGGTGACTGAGCTCGACGCCCTGGCCAACGTCGACTTCAATACGCGCACCGTCAAGCCCGGGCACCGCACCCTGACCATGGTGCGCATCGGCACCAGCGGGGCCCTGCAGCCCGAGCTCCGCATCGGCGACTTCGTGATGGCCGAGAAGGGTACCGGCTTCGACGGCATCCTCAACTTTTACGCCGACCGCGACAAGGTCTGCGATTTAGAGTTCGAGAAGGAGTTCTGCGAGCACACCGAATGGGATCCCACCTGGGCCGCGCCCTACACCGTCGATGCCGACGCCGAGCTGATACGGCGCATCGGCCGCGACGACATGGTGCGCGGATATACCATTGCCGCCGTGGGCTTCTACGCCCCCCAGGGTCGCATGGTGCGCCTCCGCCTCGCCGACCCTAATCTTAACGAGAAAATCGAGAGCTTCCGCTACCACGGCCGTCCCATCACCAACTTCGAGATGGAGAGCGCCTGTCTGCAGGGTATGTCGAAGATGCTCGGCCATAAGGCCATGACGGTCTGCTGCATCATCGCCCAGCGCCGCCGCACCGAGGCCGACACCGACTACAAGCCGCACGTGGCTCAGCTGGTGAGGACGGTGCTCGACCGCATCTGATTTTAGGGGCCGCCAAGAAGGCGCATCTGTGCCGTTGCAGGAACCATTCGGGGTCGGTCACATACTAAAGTAGACTCCCTCCTCCTCGGAAGCTTGCGCCTAACATCTGCATCACCCCTGACAAGTTACCTGCTGACTCCGAGTTTTTAGCTAACTTTGCGGCATGAAAATAAACAGGATCGGATTGGTGGTCCTTTTGCTGCTGTCATGGATGGCGGGGTTTGCGTGCACGTCGGCCATCGTCAGCGGCAGCCGCACCCTCTCCGGGCGTCCGCTGCTATGGAAGCACCGCGACACCTCCAACGCCAACTCCCGCATCGCATACATACCCGCCGTCACTGACGCCGAGTTAGGCTACGTGGGCCTTTTCAACGCCAATGACCTGAAGAACCGCCAAGCGTGGATGGGCATGAACGAGTCCGGTTTCGCCGTCATGAACACTGCCTCTTACAACATCCTGCCAAAGGGCGTCAAGGCCGGGGACCGCGAGGGGTACGTTATGGCAAAGGCGCTCAAGGTCTGCCGTACCGTCGACGATTTCGCCCGCTTCCTCGACTCGCTGCCCCGCCCCATGGGAGTGGAGGCTAACTTCGGCGTCATCGACGCACTCGGCAATGGCGCTTACTTCGAGACCGGCAACGACTCCTACGTGCGTTTCGACCTGAAGGATGCCGAGGACGGTATCCTTGTGCGCACCAACCACAGCCTCTCGGGCCGTCCCGGAGAGGGGAGCGGATATATGCGCCAGGCCAACGCCCTGCATATGCTCACTCCGGTGGCAAAGGAGGGAAAAGTAACGCCTCAGATACTCACAGAGCGTCTCAGCAGCTCCTTCTACCGCGACGACATCGGCCACGACATGCTTGCCGACTCCATACAATTCATCCAGGACCTCGACTACATACCCCGATACACCTCCGTCGCCACGGTGGTGATAGAGGGCATGGCGCCTTCCGACACCCTCCCATCGGCCGAACAGGTGGCCAGGGAGTATATCATGTGGACTGGCCTCGGCTACCCGCCGGTGGCCGAGATAATGCCCGTGTGGATGCGTCCCGACGGTGTGGCTGCGGCCCTGCAAGGACAGGGAAAGAACAACCACGCGCCCCTGGCCGACCAGGCGCAGGCCAAGCGTCTCGACATCTTCTCCACCCGTCCGTGCCAGGGCAAGAAACGTTTCGTAGACATAGACAAGCTACAGATGTATATGGCTCCGATAAAGCTGCGCAACTGCGATACCTATGACCGCTACCGCAACCGCTGACGCCCCGACGCTGACACCTTGTGCCACTGCGGAGTTCAGTCTGCCGGGCGGTCGCCTCTTCACCTTCCTGCTGCTAAGGCACTGCTTCTGGCTGCTGACGTCCATTGTTCTCGTCGGACTCGCCATGCTCTGCATCGGCCTGGCCGCAGACCTGCGACTGAGCATCGTGGCGCTGATGGTATGGTGCTTCTGCCTGCCACTGACAGTAGCTTTATGCTGGTTCCGTTACGCCCTCTCGCCTCTCAACGCCTTCAACCAGCTGCCGCATACCCTGCGCTTCACTACCGACTCCATAGAAGTGCACGTGCGTCCCAAGGCGCCCGACCGTGATGTTGACGACGAGGATGACGTTACGGAATCCTGTGAGTCGGAAATCAACGAGGAGCCTGTGGAGAAGGTCTTCAATTACCCGGTGTCGTCAATTGTAGGCTCAGAATCCTACGGCGGTGGCGTCTTCCTGTGTATAAAAGAAAAACCAGGCGGCAAGCCCGGCTATCTGTATGTGCCATTCGGCGGTGACGAGGACGTGCAGGCGAACCTGCGGGCGCTCACTTCACGGCCATGAATCGGTTGCCCGGCAGTGTGCGTACCATCCCTTCGAACTCCAGCTCGCCGATCAGCGACATCACCTCGTCGATTCTCAGTCCCGACTGCTCCTGCAGCACCTCCATCGGCAATGGGTCCGTGGCCTCTTTCAGCAGCGTATAGAGCTGCACGCTCTCCTTCGACACTTCAGCGAACAGGCTGGGTGTCCCCTCTGCCTCTTTCTGATTTCCCGGATCGGCTTTCCACTTCATCGTCTCGCAGATGTCGGCTGCGGAGCTTATGAGCGTGGCCCGCTGAATGCGTATCAGCCTGTGGCATCCCTGGCTCATCTCGTCGCTGAAGCGGCCTGGCACGGCACCCGTCTCGCGGTTGTATTCCTGCGAGCAGCGGGCCGTTGACATGGCTCCTCCGCGCACGTCGCTCTGCACCACAAGAGTGAGGTCGCACAGCCCTGCGATGATGCGGTTGCGTTCCAGGAACCTCTGCCGGTAGGGCCTTGTAATGGGCGGGTATTCGCTGACAATCGCCCCTCCGGCCTTGACGATGTCTCGTGCCAGCCGGGAGTTGCCGGACGGATATATGGTGTCGAGCCCATGGGCCATCACCGCTACCGTAGGCAGGCCGTTGGCCAGTGCCTGCTTGTGTGCCGCCGTGTCGATCCCATAGGCGAGGCCGCTGACCACCGTGGGACGTATACCCCTGTCTGTAAGCTCCTTTAGTGCCTTTTCCACGAAGGCGTGGCCAATCTCGTTGCATTTGCGCGTGCCCACCATCGAAATCATCCTGTCGGCGTCTAAGTCGGCGTCACCCTCCACGAAGAGTACCATCGGCGCGTCGGGACACTGGGCGAGCCTGCGCGGGTAACCTTTGTCGCCGTAGCCAATCACCCGCTGTCCCTGGCGTAGCGAGCTGAGTCGGTTGCGGGCCTCTTCCACGGCCTTCTTGCGGGTGGTCTCGTCGGGAAGTGTGCCCGGATTAACCACCATGCGGGCATATAGCCCGGTGTCGGGCAGAGAGAAAAACTCCTCCCAGCCGATGCCCCTGGAGAGCATCCTCCTGAGCATCGTCACCGACGCGCCGCGAGTCAGCGTCATGGCTGTCCGCCAGAGCATAGGCCTTAGTGTATGTATTTCTGGAAAATGCGGGCGAGTTCGTCGCCGCGGCTCAGCTTGCCGTTTTTGAGCACCACCACCGTGACGATGCCCTGCGCCGATATCTCGCCGTTGCTCTTGAGAATGTCCTGGTGGAAGACGAAGCGCGGACCGCGCCGCTCCAGGCGCAGGCACGACACGAACCGGTCGCCGCCGCGGAGCGACTGCTTGTACTCGATCTCGATCTTGCGCACCACCACGTCCACGCCCGCCTCGTGAAGCTTCACGAACGACATCCCCGCCTCGGCGCAGAACGAATGGCGCGTGTGCTCCATGTAGTGCAGGTAGTTGGCGTTGTTGACGATCGACTCGCAATCGAGCTCGTAGTCGCGCACGGACATCTCCATGGCGAAGCAGTACTTGCGGTTATCCTTGAGTATTATCATGGGGTTCAATTTCAGAGTGCAAATTTAACAATAATTTTTGAGTCGCAAGCCCACAAACCGCCCTGTCGGTTGTTAACACAGTGTAATCTTAATTAAGACGATGACGAAAAATCGACCCGAACCGCCATATATCGACCGCGACATCAGCTGGATGTATTTCAACTCGCGTGTGCTGCAGGAGGCGCAGAATGTCTCTGTGCCGCTGCTGGAACGGCTGAACTTCCTGGGCATCTATTCCAATAACCTCGACGAGTTCTATCGCGTGCGCATGGCCTCCGACGCCCGTCTGGCCGAGATGCGCGGCGCCGCCATGCGTGCGGAGGCCGAACGTGCCAAGCTCCTTGTGCACCGGCTCCAGGCACTCGACTCATACCTCGGCCAGAACTATTCCCGTACCGTCAAAGAGGTTATCGACGACCTGGCCGGGGAGAACATAGAGTTCGTCGACGAGCTGCACCTCACCTCCGAACAGCAGCATTTCATAAAGTGCTACTACCGGCGCACCCTCGCCGGGTTCATAAACCCGCAGTGGCTCAAGGCCGCCAAGGACCTCTACAACTATCGCGACGGCAGCATCTACCTGTCGGTGGCCCTGCGGAAGGGCGATGACAGCGACTACGCCATCATCGAGCTGCCCGTGGACAGGGTGGGTCGCTTCTTGCGTCTTCCCTCCGACGACGGCACCGTGCGCCTCATGTACATCGACGATGTGGTGCGCTACTGCCTGCCCCTGCTCTTTCCCGGCACCGATTACGACAAGTATTCCGCCTACAGCTTCAAGTTCACTCGCGACGCCGAGATGGAGATCGACGACGACCTCCACGCCGGACTGGCGCAAAAGGTGGCCAAGGCTGTCCGCAACCGTCGGCGCGGTCCTGCCATGCGCGTCATCTACGACACCGCCATGCCCCCGGCACTGCTCGAAAAGCTGTTGCGCCATCTCAAAGTCGACAGCATGGACACTCTCCATCCCTCCGGCCGATATCACAACCACAAGGACTTTATGTCGCTGCCCGACTTCGGACGCAAGGACCTCGAGTTCGGGCCGATGTCCCCGGTCGTCTCTCCCGAGCTACGCTCCAGTCGCTCGCTGCTCACCGAGATTCAGCAGCACGACCGTTTCATCCATGTGCCGTATCACACTTTCGACTACCTCATCCGTCTCCTTCAGGAGGCAGCCGTGAGCCCGCGCGTACGCAGCATCAAGATGTCACTCTATCGTGTCGCCGGCCACTCCAAGGTGGTGCAGGCTCTCATCGCCGCCGCCCGCAACGGCAAGAAAGTGACCGTGCTGGTGGAGCTCATGGCCCGTTTCGACGAGCAGGAGAACATCTCCGTTGCCCACATCTTGCAGGAGGCCGGAGTCAAGGTGCTATTCGGTCCCGAGGGACTCAAGGTACACGCCAAGCTCGTGCTCATCGGCATGCGCAAGAGCCGCGACATCGCCTGCATCTCCACCGGCAACTTCCACGAGGGAAACGCCAGGCATTACACCGATGTGCTGCTGTTCACCTCTCGGCCAGAGATTGCCGATGAGGTGAACGCCGTCTTCGATCTCATCCGCAATCCCTTCCAGCAGAACCGCTTCCACCGCCTGCTGGTGTCGCCCAACGCCATGCGCGACCGCATCTACTCGCTGATAGACAACGAGATTGACGCCGCCAGCAAGGGTCGCGAGGCATGGATAAAGATAAAAATCAACCATATCACCGACCGTGGCATGGTGCATAAGCTCTACGAGGCTTCGCAGGCCGGAGTGCGTGTCGACATCCTCGTGCGCGGCTGCTGCTCGCTCGTGCCTGGACGCAAGGGCATAAGCGAGAACATCTTCGCCTACGGCATCATCGACCGCTTCCTGGAGCATTCCCGCATCCTCGTATTCTGCGCCGGCGGCAAGGACATCACATACATCGGATCTGCCGACTGGATGCCCCGCAACCTCGATCGCCGCATCGAGGTCATGACGCCCGTCGACGACCCCGAGATCAAGAAGGAGCTGCTGCGCATCATCGATGCCGGCCTGCGCGACAATGTAAGTGCCCGCGTCATCGATGGCACCGGCTCCAACCATATCCATGTCACGGAGGACAAGACTCCCTTCCGCTCCCAGACTGAGCTCTACCGGCACTATAAGAACCAGGTTCTGGAATCACCTACCGATAATTGCTAATCATGACTTACGCCGCAATAGACATAGGTTCCAACGCAGTGCGCCTGCTCATCAAGCGAGATGAGGAAAACTGCCGATACCTCGATAAGCTCCTGCTGCTTCGCGTGCCCCTGCGCCTCGGCTTCGACGTCTTTGCCAAAGGGGAGCTGAGCGACCGCAAGGCCGAGGACCTGCTCCGTCTGATGCGCTGTTACGAGCAGCTTCTCAAGATCTACCGCGTGGACAAGATGCGCGCCTGCGCCACCTCGGCCATGCGCGACGCCAGGAACGGTCCCGAAATCATCCGCAAAATCGAGGAGAAGACAGGTATCAGAATCGAAATCATCTCCGGCGCCGAGGAGGCCCGGATCGTCTACAACAACCACGTGGGGCAGGGCTTCGACGCCTCGGGCAACTACCTGTACGTCGACGTCGGGGGCGGCAGCACCGAGCTGAACCTCCTCTCGGTCGGCGAGCTGGTCTTCTCGCAGTCGTTCAACGTCGGCACGGTGCGCATGCTTACCGGCACCGTCAAGCCCAAGGCATGGGCCGCCCTCTGCGACCTCTGCATGGATCTCAGGCGCAAGTACCCCGGCATCGTCATCGTCGGCTCCGGGGGCAACATCAACAAGCTTTACAAGCTCGTTGGGTGCAAGAGGGGCCAGCCTATGGCCGTCACCGACCTTGAGGCCATCTACAACGACCTGCTGCCGCTGAGCGTGGAGGAAAGGATGGTGCGCTATTCCTTGCGTCCCGACCGCGCCGACGTAATCATTCCCGCCGGAAAGATCTTCCTCACCATAGCCGCGCTCACCGGCACCAGGCAGATACTCGTGCCCGTCATCGGTGTGGCCGACGGCATCATCGACGGCCTCCTCAAGACCTTCTGCAAGCCGAAATGAGGAAGTTTCACACCTCTGTTATTGTCCGCCCGCATATTTTTTCTTAATTTTGCACGATGAAAGACGGCTCCGGCCGTCTTGTCAATAGAAACAACTACGTCAATATGACCTCTAATACCACGCTCAAAGTACGCCTGTCGATGCTGAGCTTCCTGGAATTCGCTATCTGGGGCTCGTACTTAGTGTCCATGGGTATGTTCCTCGCTGCCGTAGGCTTAGGCGACAAAGTATACCTGTTCTATATGGTCCAGGGACTGGTGTCGCTGGTGATGCCGGCGCTTATCGGCATAGTTGCCGACCGCTGGATTCCAGCTCAAAAGACCCTTTCGCTATGCCATTTCATTTCCGGCTTGCTGATGTGTGCCGTAGGTGTTTACGCGTGGTCGTCCCTCCCTCCGAACTGGACGTCACTTACGCCGGATCAGCTTGCAGGCACTGTTGGATTCGGTACGATCTTCACGCTATACACTATCTCGGTAGCGTTCTATATGCCCACCATTGGTCTTTGCAACTCTGTGGCTTTCAATGCCTTGGAGAAATCCGGCCTTGATACGGTCAAGGATTTCCCTCCAATCCGAGTGTTCGGCACCGTGGGCTTCATCGTGGCCGAGCTTCTCATCAACTTCATCCATATCGGCGGTGTCAGCATCCAGGGGAGTTTCACGCAGTTCCTCACTTCCGCTCTATTCTCGCTCGTCATGGCGTTCTATTCGCTGAACATGCCGGTCTGCCCTGTCAACAAAGGCAAGGGCGGAACACTCTCGGAGGCCCTTGGTCTCAACGCCTTCAAGTTGTTCAGGCAGAAGAAAATGGCAATCTTCTTCATCTTCTCCATGCTGCTTGGCGTATCTCTTCAGATAACCAACGGCTACGGCACGATGTACATTGAGCAGTTCAAGAACATCACCGAATATGCTCAAGGATTCCTCAACGGCTGGTTTGCCAGCAATCCGACTTTCCTGATTTCCATCTCGCAGTGTTCCGAAGCCATCTGTATCCTGGCTATCCCATTCTGCCTGAAGCGATTCGGAATCAAGGGCGTGATGATGATGGCGATGTTCGCATGGGTGCTCCGCTTCGGATTATTGGGGATCGGTGACACTAACATGCCGGGTATCTTTTGTCTGGTTCTCTCATGCATCGTCTATGGTGTGGCCTTTGATTTTTTCAATGTCTCAGGTGGCATCTATGTTGACCGTCAGACAGAGCCTAAGCTGCGCTCTTCGGCGCAGGGCCTGTTTATGATGATGACCAATGGAGTCGGAGCTTCGCTGGGTACTTATATCGCAGGCGAGTATGTCATCAACAAGCTGGTTTTCAGTGTTCCGGCATCCGAACCGGTAGCCCGGTTAAGCGGTTGGCAGGAATCGTGGCTGATTTTCGCGGCCTATGGGCTGGTGGTGTTTGTGGCGTTCTTCTTCATCTTCAAGGCTCCTAAGGATGATATATCCACAGCCGTAGATGCCGAGGAGAATGCAGCCGATCCTGTCAATGCTGACGTCTGACCCCGTTTAAGCTTCACCTTCTCAAATGATTCGCTTCTACGCGCCTGACATCGAGACGGAGGGGTGCCTGCCTGCCGACGAGTCCTCGCATTGTGCACGGGTGCTCCGGCGGCGCGAGGGCGACGAGGTGGAGGTAGTGGACGGCAAGGGGTTCGCCTATACCTGCCGCATCGCCAACGCCAATCCGCGCCGTGTGGCCTTGGAGGTAGTGGGAAAGCGGTCCGAGCTGCCTCACTGGGGTCGGAAGATTACCCTCGCCGTGGCTCCCACCAAGAACGCCGACCGCATGGAGTGGCTTGCCGAAAAGGTGGTGGAGATGGGCATCGACCGCCTGGTGCTGCTTCGCACCGAGCATTCCGAAAGAAAGGTCCTCAAGACCGACCGCCTGAGGCGCGTCATGGTCAGCGCCATGAAGCAGAGCCTAAAGGCCACTTTGCCCGAGCTGTCCGAACTGACTGATGTCCGCGACTTCCTCGCTTTTCCAGATTCCTCGGCGCTGAAGCTCATAGCCCATTGCGAAGCCGACAAGCCGCGTGTGCCCATCGCATCCCGAGTTCCCGCTCCGGGACAGGACGTGGTGGTGCTGATAGGCCCGGAAGGCGACTTCTCCCCCGAGGAGATAGCCGCGGCTCTCGAAGCCGGATTTGTTCCCGTAACCATGGGCCGCAGTCGCCTACGCACCGAAACGGCAGCTATCTTCGCCATCGCGGCACTGCATACCCTAATCGACAACAATGTGCAATGTACAATGTACAATGTACACCAATAATGTTGCGTAACTTTACATTGTGCATTAATTGGAAATATATGGAAACTAACCTCACCCGATACCTCTCGTCCTCACAGTCCGGCAACTTCTTTCTCCTGGCCGGCCCGTGCGTCATCGAGGGCGAAGAAATGGCCCTCGACATTGCAGAGGCTCTGCTGGGAATCTGTCGCAGACTTGACATTCCCTTTGTATTCAAGGGTTCCTACCGCAAGGCCAACCGTTCCCGTCTCGACTCTTTCCAGGGCATAGGCGACGAGAAGGCCCTCCGCATCCTGCGCAAGGTAGGGGAGACCTTCGGCATACCCGTCGTCACCGACATCCACCTGCCCCGGGAGGCCGCAATGGCCGCCGAGTACGTGGATATGCTCCAGATTCCCGCCTTCCTCTGCCGCCAGACCGACCTGCTGCTGGCAGCCGCCGACACCGGCAAGTTCGTCAACGTCAAGAAGGGGCAGTTCCTGTCGCCTTCCAGCATGCGCTTCGCCGTGGAGAAGGTCCGTTCGCGTGGCAATGACCAGGTGGCTGTCACCGAGCGCGGCACCTCCTTCGGCTATGGCGACCTCATCGTCGACATGCGCGGAATCCCGCAGATGCAGCAGGCCTGCCAGTGCCCGGTTATCATGGACATCACCCATTCGCTCCAGCAGCCCAACCGTGCCGAGGGCGTCACCGGAGGCCAGCCGCAGCTCATCGCCACCATCGCCAGGTCGGCCCTCGCAGCCGGCGCCGACGGCATATTCATGGAGACGCACCGAAACCCGTCCGCAGCCAAGAGCGACGGCGCCAACATGCTCCCACTCTCCCAGGCCGAAGAACTTCTATCCACGCTAACGCGCCTGAGAATGGCGCTATAAACTGACATTATGAAGAAATTTCTGTTACCTCTTCTCTTCGTAATAGTCGGTGTGGCCGTGCAGGCCAAGCCGATTGACCCGATGACGCAGGCTGTGCTCAATGCCTACGAGAAGCTCCTTCAGGAGGACCCTGGCGACTACACCACTCTCTACGAGCGGGCCATGCAGTACTACCAGCTGGAGATGTATCCCCAGGCCCTCGACGATGTAGATCACGCACTGCGCATCACCCCTGACGACAAGAAGGAACTCAAGGCCAAGGAATACGAGCTGCGCGGCAGCATACTGGCCATGGGCAAGAACTACAAGGATGCCGTGGCCGCCATCCGCAAGGCTCTCGAATGCCAGCCAGGCGACTACGAACTCAACTACCGTCTCGGAGAGTTTTCCCTGCTGGCAGGCGACAACGAGGGGGCCCGCGGCGCCTTCGCCGCCATGCAGCGCAAGCAGAGCCGTTCGCCCGAGGCCATGCTCGGTCTCGCCCGCGTCGACGTGGCCCAGGGCAAGTTCCAGGACGCCATGACCAAGATGAAGCAGGCCGAAGAGCTCAACTCCTCGCTCTGGACCACCTACCAGGGTATCGGTGATATGCTCGTACAGCTCGGCCAGCCTCAGCAGGCTGCCCTCAACTATGTCCGCGCCATAGCGCTGGCCGATGGCCAGGCAATGCCCCTCGAATCCCTCTTCAGGCTCGCCTCCGCCAACTACCCGGCAGTGAAAGCCGGTCTGGAAGAGGCCCAAAAGAAGGCCAACAATTCCGTTGCCATGCCGCTGCTGATGGGCAACGTCGCTTTCCAGACGGGCCATTACGCTGACGCCTCGCAGGCCCTCAACCAGGTGCTTACCCGCGAGCAGGGACGCCAGCCGGGCGTATACAGCCTCCTGGCCGAATGCCTCCTGGCCCAGGGACGTGCAGCCGAGGGCGTGGACTATGCCAACCGTGCCGTCAAGATTTCGCCCAATGCCCATAACCTCGCCATCCTCGCCCGTACTCTCCGCGGCGCAGGCAACTACACCGAAGCCCTCGACGCTGCACAGAAGGCGCTAAAAGCCTCTGCCACCGACGCCGACGCCCTCACCGAGGAGGCTTTCGCCTACATCGGCCTCAAGGACTACGATAAGGCTCTCGCATCCCTTCAGAAACTGATTGCCGCCGACCCCGACAACATCTATGCCCTGGTGCTTGCCGGTTCCGTCCAGGATAAGCTCAAGAATAGCGCCACTCCATCTGTCTACTATTCCCGCGCCCTCTCCGCACCGGCCAGGACGCCAGCCGAAGTGGCGCTGAAAGGTCTGGCACAGCTGAAGACCGGCAAGACCCTCGACGGCGACGCCACCCTGCGCAAGCTCATCGAGAATCCGGCTCCGGAAGCCTGCTACTGGGCAGCCGTGGCCTATGTTAACTCCGGAGACAGCGCCCGTGGCGCCGCACTGGCCAGGCAGGCCCGCGACCTCGGCTACCAGAACGCCTACTTGCTTGACGTAGCCTCCGGCCCCATTACCCTTCGGCCGTAATAAAAGCTGAGGGCTGAGAGACTTTTGATGCTCTGGTGGCACTGCCTACTCTCAGCTCTTGGCTCTCAACTCTCAGCTAAGATGAAAAAGTTTGTTTTAGGTTTACTTCTCTTCCCGGCCCTCCCGGCATTGGCCGAGAGCGTCTCTTCGCCCGACGGCCGCATCCTCTTCGAGCTCGACGCACAGGCGGGCAAACCTGTCTACACGGTCACTTTCAATGGCAGAGAGGTCATCAAGCCCTCTACCCTGGGATTGGTGGCCAAGGAGAAATCCTTCGGTGCGAATGTATGCGTCCAGCCCTCCGAGGTGGTCACCGTCGACGAGACCTGGCAGCCCGTGTGGGGCGAATATGCCGATGTCCGCAACCACTACAACGAGCGCTCGTACCGGCTCGTGGGACAGGATGGCGCCGAGGTGACACTGCTTGTGCGCGTCTTCGACGACGGCCTCGGCTTTCGCTACGAGATACCATTCACGGCAGAGACTCCCTGCCTGACCCTCACCGGCGAAGGCACTCAGTTCCGGCTTGCCGAGGATATGACCGCATACGTCATACCCGGCGACTACGACACCGACGAGCGCCTCTACACCACAGCGCCAGTGTCGCAGTTAGGCAATAAGCTGACGCATCAGCAGCACGGCGAGAGCACCCTCATCCCCGGCCTGGCAGTGCAGACCCCGGCCATGTTGAAGAGCCGCGACGGCAGGCTCTACGTCAACATCCACGAGGCGGCCCTCAAGGGCTACGGCGCCATGGCGCTCGACCTCGACACCGCCACGCTTACCTTCACCAGCCATATCTCCCCGGACGTCCATGGCGTCACCGGCTACGTCCAGCTGCCTTTCCAGACGCCCTGGCGCACCATCATCATTACCGACAACGGACCCGACTTGCTCGCCTCCCAGCTCATCTACAACCTCAACGAACCCAGCAAGATCAAGGACACTTCATGGATCAAGCCGCAGAAGTTCCTCGGTGTCTGGTGGGAGATGTTCACCGGCGGCAAGACGTGGGCCTACGCCGACGCTCCCGACGCCCGTCCCGGCGAGACCGACTACTCGTCGCTCAAGCCAAACGGTCGCCATCCGGCCAACAACGACAACGTGAAGCGATACATCGACTTCGCCGCAGAGAACGGCATCCCCGGCGTGCTGGTGGAGGGCTGGAACCAGGGTTGGGAAGACTGGACCGGCTATCGCAAGAACCGCCAGTTCCGCTTCGACCTCCCGTATCCCGATTTCGACGTCGACATGCTTCGGGCCTTCGCCAAGTCCAAGGGCGTCAGACTGATCATGCACCACGAGACGGCCGCCAACGTCGCAGACTACGAGCGCCAGCTCGACACCGCCTTCCGCTTCATGCGCGACCACGGCTACGACGCCGTCAAGACCGGATACGTCGGCAAGATCATACCCCGCAGCGAGACGCATTCCACGCAGTGGATGGTGGACCACTACCTGCACGTGGCTGAACGTGCCGCAGATTTCGGCGTGATGGTGGACAGCCACGAGGCCGTGCGTCCCACCGGCATGGCTCGCACATGGCCCAACTGGATGGCGCAGGAGTCGGCACGCGGCGGCGAGTGGGAGAGCATGGGCGGCAACACCCCCGAGCACACCGTCATCCTTCCATTTACCCGCCTCAAGGGCGGCCCTATGGACTATACTCCCGGTCTCTTCGAACCCGACATGGCCTACTATGGCAAGGGCAACACCAGCCACGGCTCCACCACTCTGGCCAAGCAGCTCGCCCTGTACATGACCATGTACTCGCCGTTGCAGATGGTCTCCGACCTGCCCGAGAACTACCGTCGCTTCCCCGACGCCTTCCAGTTCATAAGGGACGTGCCCGTGGACTGGGCCGACAGCCGCTACCTGGAGGCCGAGCCGGGCGACTACATCACCGTGGCCAGGCGCGACAAGAACTCCGACGACTGGTATGTGGGCGCCATCACCGACGAGAACGCCCGTATCGCCCAGGTGAAGCTCGACTTCCTGCCCGCAGGTAAGTACGAGGCCACAGTATACGAGGACGCCAAGGACGCTTCCTGGGACAATAACCCGCAGGCCTATCGCATCCGTACCGTCAAAGTGTCCCCCAAGATGACACTGCGTCTGAACCTGGCACCCGGAGGAGGTGCCGCAGTGCGTATACGCCCGATTTGACGAATCCGTTCCGCGCTGAAGCGGGCGCCAATGACAGAGGCATGGCTTATCCACCCGCCAGCCTCAACTCTCAACTCTCAACTATCGACTGCATGAAAGAAATCAAGCAACAGTTCATGGCTTACCGCAACGGGGTCATTGCCGACACGCTCCGTCAGGCTGGCTGGCCCCATAAGGTGATTTTCGGCCTTAACCTTCCTCAGCTCACCGAGATAGCCCGCACTCTGTCGTCTCCCGACCTTGACATGGCCCTGCGTCTCTGGGCCGACCGCGAGGTGCGGGAGAGTCGTCTGCTGGCCCCGTTCCTGCTGCCCGGCGACTTCGGTGCCGACCAGCTTCTAAGGCTATGCGCCGACATACGCACACACGAGGAGGCGGACCTCATGGCCTTCCGCCATATCCGCTTCCGAGCCGACGCCGCCGACATAGCCGCCAGCACTCCAGACCCATACCTGCGGGAGGCCATCAGCCGCTTCCTGGAGTAAAGAAAATGAGGAGCCGAGTGGTGCCTCTACCACACGTGGCAGTCCTCAGCTACGGATGGCGCGGAGTGCGTTGAGGACGGCCAGGACGGTGACGCCGACGTCGGCGAAGACGGCCCACCACATATCGGCCAGGCCGAAGGCGGCAAGAAGCATCACGGCCACCTTGACGGCCAGTGCGAAGATGATGTTCTGCCACACTATGCGGAGGGTGCGGCGGGAGATGCCGACGGCCTTGGGGAGCATCATCAGCCGGTCGTTGCCGAGCACGACGTCGGCGGCCTCTATGGCGGCGTCGGAACCCAGTGCGCCCATGGCGATGCCGACGTCGGCCAGAGCCAGGGTGGGGGCGTCGTTGATGCCGTCGCCCACGAAGGCGAGTTTATGTCCCTTTGGCTCGGCCTTCTCCATCTCGGCTACGGCGGCCACCTTGTCCTGCGGCAGCAGGGATGCTCGCCAGTCGGTGATGCCGAGTTCCGCGGCTACTTTGGCGGCGGCGCCTGGGCGGTCGCCGGTGAGCATTACCAGGCGCGTCACTCCATCTTTGCGGAGGTCGTCCAGGGCCTGTGCCGCCTGTGGCTTGAGGGTGTCGCTGACGGTGATGCTGCCCAGGTATTTTTCTTTTTCGGCTATGTGGACGACGGTGCCGGGTTCCTGGTTTTCTTTTGGCGCGGCCGCTCCGGCGCGCTGCATGAGGCGCTGGTTGCCGACGTGGATGACTCGGCCGTCGATGGTGGCTTGTACGCCTTCGCCGGGGTATTCCTTGACGTCGGCGGGTGTGCCGGTGCAGTGGCAGGCGTCGCGCAGGGCCTTGGCTACGGGGTGGGTGCTGTACTGCTCGGCCAGGGCTGCGAGGCGGAGGAGGGTGTCGCGGTCGATGCCGGGTGCGGGGTCTATGGAGGCGATGGAGAAGGTGCCGAGCGTTAGGGTTCCGGTCTTGTCGAAGACCATGGTGCGGACTTTGCTGAGGGCCTCGAAGTAGGTGGAGCCTTTGAAGAGGATGTTGCGCCTGGCAGCCCCGCCTATGCCGGCGAAGAAGGTGAGGGGTATGCTGACTACCAGGGCGCAGGGGCAGGAGATGACGAGGAATATGAGGGCGCGGTTGAGCCAGGTGAGCCATGTGCCGGCACCCAGCAGGGGCGGCAGCACGAAGAGCAATGCGGCCAGGCCGACGACGGCGGGGGTGTACCGGCGGGCAAAGCGGGTGATGAAGCGTTCGGTGGGGGCCTTGCCGTTCTCGGCGGTTTCTATGAGGCGGAGGACGCGGGCGGCGGTGGATTGCTCGTAGGGGGCGGTGGTGCGGACTCTGAGCACGCCGTTGATGTTGACGCTGCCGCTCAGGACTTTGGCGCCGGGGGCTACGTCGCGGGGCATTGACTCGCCGGTGAGGGCGGCGGTGTCGAGGCTGGACTCTCCGCTCTCCACCACGCCGTCGACGGGGATGCGGGCACCCGGCTCTACTACGATGATGCTGCCGGCGGCCACCTCTTCGGGTTTTACGCGCACTGTCTTGCCGTCTCGTTCCATGAGGGCGTAGTCCGGCTTGAGGTTCATCATGGAGCGGATGGAGCGGCGGGAGTTGTCGACGGCGACGTCCTGGAAGAGCTCTCCGATCTGGTAGAAGGCCATAACGGCCACAGCCTCGGGGTAGTCGCCGATGCAGAAGGCGCCGATGACGGCCACTGTCATGAGGAAGTGCTCGTCGAAGACCTTGCCGCGGAAGATGTTGCTGACGGCTTTCCAGATGACGTCGTAGCCGGCACTGAGCAGTGCCAGTGCGTAGACAATGATGCGGGCCATGCCGGCGATGCCTCCGAGCCACGCGATTAGTGTCAGCGCCACCGCGCCGACGATGCGCCACAGCAGTACTTGCTGTTCCGAGTCGAGGTGTATCTTCTTCATTTTCAAGTTCTTTGCCGCAAAGTTATAACAAACTTGCTGCAACTCGGTTGCAAACTGCGGTTGTGGCCGTTTTCCTGGTGCTGCGCCGAGCTCTGAGCTTGACGCAAGGGTATCGTAAGCAACGACGCGGCCCCGGTAGTCCGGAACCGCGCCTGGTGGATGGTTGTATGTGTCTTACTTACCGCACCATGTACTTGCGTCCGCCGGCGATGTATATGCCGGCAGGGAGGGTGCCGATTTCGGAGGGACGGCATCCTCGGGCCACGAGGATGCCGGTGACGGTGTAGACGTCGCAGGGCTCGTCGCTGTCGGTCTGGATGTCGCTCACGCCTCCAACGGGGAGCACCTTTACGGTGGTGGTGGCTGAGAGCTGCGAGCCGTCGGTGGTGGTGGCGGTGATGCGGCAGGTGCCGTGGTGCAAGCCCGTGACTACGCCTGTGATGGAGTCTACGGTGGCGATGTTGGGGTCGGAGGTGGAGTAGCGCAGTGCCGGGTTGGTGCCATTGGAGGGGATGACGACGGGGTTGAGGCGCAGTATGTCGCCCTTAGTGACGCTGTCGTTGTCGGCCATGATGAGGGTGTTGACAGGCACGTACTGTGGGGCGGTGGGGGTGGTGGAGGTGATGTTGCCGGAGGCGTCGATGTTGAGCACCACGTACTGCTGCATGTTGCGGGGTGCGGTGACGCGCTCCCACTCGGTCTTGCCTTCGGCCAGGGAGTAGGGGAAGACGTAGTACTTGCCTGGGGCCACGCTGGTCATGTCGACAGTGAAGTTGCTGACGATGGTGGACCAGGAACGTAAGGTGGTCTTGCCGGTCTTGGAGGGGAGGGTGTATGTCTTTGAGGGGTCGTCGGCGTTGATGAGGCGCACGCCGAGGGTGGCGTTGAAGTTGAAGCCTCCAAGGTTGATGAAGCCGTTGCAGTTGGTGGTCCATATCTTGCCGTTTGTGACCTGGAACTTGACGCTGCTGGGGATGGCGGTGCCCATGACGAAGTTGCCTCGGCAGGACACCATGGTCTGCATCTGGGAGCCTTCCATGGGGGGCCGGACGTAGTATACGGCGTCGCAGCCGGTGGAGAAGTTGGAGGTGTTGCCGCCTGCGCCCTGCTGGCCGGGTTCGAGCACGGTTAGCCTGCAGTAGGTGTCGGAGAGGCCTCCCCAGCCCCAGTTGATGTGGAACCAGTCGCCGGCGTTGTAGCGGTATCCGTCGCAGATGAACTGGTGGCCGCCGTTGTAGCCTGTGCCGAAGCCGCCGTAGATGACGGGCCAGCCCTGCGAGAGCTGGTAGTACATGAGGTCGTTCCAGTCGGACTCGGCGTACTGGTCGGCCTGGGTGTAGGCTACGGCCTTGTCGTAGCTGAAGTTGTCGACCAGGGCGGAGGGGACGTCGCTGGTCTCGGCGCCGGAGCCGGAGGTGGAGTAGCTCATGTCGACGCTCTTGCCGAGGTCAACCATGAGCTCGGCCACTGCGGTGCCCTGGGCGGTGGTGTAGCTGCCGGAGTAGTCGAGCAGCATCTGGTCCCAGGCGTAGGTGCGGTTGAAGGAGACGGTGGAGCCGTTCCAGGTGGCGGTGCCCTTGGACTTCTCCGGGTACTTGTAGACGTAGACGGCCTGTGCCATGGCGGTTGCCACGCAGCCGGTGTAGCAGCGGCTCCCGTATCTGGTGGGGCAGAGGTTCCAGTATGGGGCGTCCTGGTCCCAGGTGGTCTTGCAGATTGGCTCTATGTTCTGCTTGGTGATGGAGCGGGGTGTCTCTCGGTAGGCGGGCAGGCCGGCCTTGGCGGCGTACTCTATGCGCTCGGCGTAATATGCGAGCATGTGCTGCATGCCGGGGGGGATGTTGCCGGGGTCGAAGGTGGCGTGGTCGTCGTACATGAGCACGGGGGCTGCGGCATCGTTGCCGCTGACGACGGTGAATCCGCGGCCGTTCTCGGGGGCGAAGACGTAGTAGGCGGTGCCTTGCGCCATGGCCTGCGAGTGGACCATCTTGAGGGGTGCGGAGGCGAAACGCACACCGGCCTCGCGGCGGAACTGCTGCGCTACCTGGAGCGCTTCTGATTCGCTGACGTCTTTCGCCTGCATGGCGCCGCTGCCGATGAGCAGGGATGCCAGTATCACACTTAGGGTAAAGTTTTTCATTGGGTTAGTCCTTTGGGCTGTGTTTTTTTAGTTCGGGCAGCAAAGATAGTAATTTTTCCCGACACGTCAAAATCGTCGTTTTTTCTCGACCTGAAATAAGATGCCGGGCGGCGATGGTAAGCGCCCGGCATCCGTGTGCCTGTGGATATTCCTGGTTTAGAACACATATCCTATTCCCATGCCTATGAAGCCTCCGCTGACGTCGTTCATGAGCGAGTACTTGCCTTGGAGTGTGAGCTTGAGGTAGTTGGTGAGGTAGAAGTCGAAACCGCCGCCGAAGTCGGCGCCCGCACGGTTGAGGTTGTCGCCGTGCCGGTAGTCCCAGCTGTTGAAGACGAAGCCGACGAGCGGATAGACGTCGACGCCGCGGCCGAGCTTGAAGGGGAAGTGGAGGTCTACTGCCAGGTTGAAAGCCGACTTGCCGTCGTTGCGGAAGACGTACCCGATCTCGGGCGCCAGGCGGATGTGATTGATGGGGGTGTACTGGAAGAAGAAGTTGGTGTACCCGCCGTCGTTGTGGGTGGCGTAGCCGCCGTTGACGCCTAAGGACATTTCTCCTTTCTGTGCCGTGGCCGTGGCCGGAATCAGCATGAACGCGGCCGCCAGGGCGGACGTGAGGGTGAGTAGCAGTCTTTTCATAGTTGCATTTGTTGTATTTTCGTTTTTATTTTCTTTAACATCCCGATTGCAGGTAAGGTTCAGTCAAGCGTGCGGATGGCCTGATGACGATTGCTGTTTTTGCCCGGCCGTGGCAACATTTAAATTTGAATAAGTGTTAAAGTGGAAAGCAACCAACACATTTCTATTATGAGAAAATACTTAGCTGAATTTTTCGGCACCATGTTCCTGGTGCTGCTGGCCTGCGGAAGCGCCGTGCTTGCGGGCCCGAAGATCGGCACTCTCGGCATAGGTCTCTGCTTCGGCCTGGTGCTCGTCTGCCTGGTGTACGCCATCGGCAAAATCTCCGGCTGCCACGTCAACCCGGCGGTCTCCTTCGCCGTCTACCTGACGGATTCCAACTTCTCCGGCAAGGACTTCTTCGGCTACGTCGTGGCGCAGCTGCTGGGCGCCGCCGTGGGCGCCGCCTTCCTGTGGTGGCTGATGGCCTTCCAGGACTTCGGCAACCTCCCGTTCGTCTCGTCGGGTCAGGCTGTGCCGGCGGGCGTGTTTGAGTTCGGCGGAATCACCGACGGTGTGGGCACCACCGACCGTGTCAGCTACCTGGCCACGAACGTGCCGCAGACCGGCGTGCTGTGGTCCACGGCTCTGCTGACGGAGTTCCTGCTGACGTTCTTCTTCGTGTTCATCGTGCTCGGTGCCACCAGCAAGTGGGGCACGAGCGCGCTGGCCGGCGTGGCCATCGGCCTCGGCCTCGGACTGGTGAACATCGTCGGCATACCCGTGGACAACTGCTCGGTCAACCCGGCCCGTTCGTTCGGCCCCTGCCTCTTCGCCGGCAACACCGCCTGGCCCGACATATGGATCATGATCGTGGGTCCCGTCCTGGGCGCCGCCTTCGCCGCCTTCTGCTGGAAGGGGGTCAGCGCGCGCCTCGTGCCCGAGGAGTCCGGCGAACCGCACGAGACTATCGACTGAGCGCCGCTTCACCACAGCTGATAAATGCAATTTCCCGGCCCGGACATCCTCGGGGCCGGGAAATTTTTGTACCTTTGCGGTCGTGAAACTTCAATTACTCACGGTTCTGCTGCTGATAGTCAGCAATGTGTTCATGACCTTCGCGTGGTACGGGCACCTGCAGCTGGAGCAGCGGGGCATCTCGCGCTCCTGGCCTCTCGTTGCCACCATCCTCTTCTCCTGGGGCATCGCCCTTCTGGAGTACTGTTTCATGATACCGGCCAACAAGATCGGCTTCCAGGGCAACGGCGGCCCGTTCAGCCTGTTCCAGCTCAAGGTCATGGCCGAGGTCATCTCCATCACCGTCTTCACCCTCATCGCGGTGTTCCTCTTCCAGGGGCAGCGGCTGCACTGGAACCATGTCGCGGCCTTCCTCTGCCTCGTCGCCGCCGTCTGCTTCGTCTTCATGCCCGTAGGCGAAAAGGCGGCGTAAGTCGTATAATTTTTGTAACTTTGCGGCATGAAAAAAAGCGTGGACATAGACGGGCTGCGGGTCGCGTACTCGGAGACGGGCCCGGAGGATGCGCCCAAGGTGCTGCTCATGCACGGCTGGGGCTGCGACCATACCACCCTGGCGAGCATACAGCGCCAGCTCGAGGGCAAGCTGCACGTCTACAGCATCGACTTCCCCGGCTTCGGCGAGAGCCAGGAGCCGCCCGCCGTGTGGGGCGTGGAGGAGTACACCCGCCTGACGGAGAAGTTCATCTCCAGGATGGGCGGCGACATACGCATCCTGCTGGGCCACAGCTTCGGCGGCCGCGTGGGCATACTGCTCTCCTCGCGCAATGCCATAAGCAAGCTCGTGCTGGTGGACGCCGCCGGTGTCAAGCCCCGCCGCTCGCTCGCATATTACTATAAGGTGTACGGCTACAAGCTGGCCAAGCGCGTCTATCGTCTCGTCCTGGGGACTGCGAGGGCCGAGGCGCGCCTTGACCGCATCCGGGCGCGTAGGGGGAGCAGCGACTACGCCAACGCCACCCCGCGCATGCGTGCCATCCTCTCCAGGTGCGTCAACGAGGACCTCAAGGGCGTCATGCCGCGCATCCAGGCCTCCACGCTGCTCATCTGGGGAGCCGGCGACACCGCCACGCCCCTTTCCGACGCCAAGGTCATGGAGCGCCTCATCCCCGACGCCGGCCTCGTCAGCTTCGACGGCTGCGGACACTACTCCTTCCTCGACAACCCGCTCGGCTTCCGCGCAGTCCTCGCCGAGTTCCTGCTCAAAGACCAAAACAAGTAAACACCCATGCAGGCATTCTACATCGTCATATTCGCGGTGGCGGGCATCTACCTGGTGCTCGACTTCAAGCACGCCATCCAGATGCTCCAGCAGAACTCCTACCGCATCGACCGCTACTGGCGCTACCAGCGCGACCACCTGGCCGACGCCTGGGTGCTGGTCGACGTCGCCCTCCTCTTCCTGCTCTACTCCACGCTGCTGAACGCCATGGCCTCCAGCTTCGTGCTCGGCATCGTGGCCGCCTCCAAGATCTTCCTTATCCTGCGCAGGAAATACAAGAAGCCGCTGGTCTTCACCCGCCGTGTATGGCGCATATACGTTGCCACCTGCCTCGTCCCGGTGTCCGGCTACACCGCCCTGTGCATACTGGGCGGCATGGGCCGTCTGTCGGGCCTGTGGTACAGCGGCGACAATGTCCTCGTCCCCCTGGGGGCCCTGCTGCTCTGCACCATGTTCTCGTGGATGTGGGTGATGCTGGCCGTGTGGGCGCTCAGGCCCGTCGAGGCCGCCATCAACCGGCGCTACTACAACGAGGCGCGCGACATTCTGCGCTCCAAGCCCGACATGACCATCATCGGCATCACCGGCTCCTTCGGCAAGACCTCCACCAAGCACTACCTGCACCGCATCCTCTCCGAGCAGTTCGACACGCTCATGACCCCGGGCAGCTACAACACCCCCATGGGCGTCATCCGCACCATCCGCGAGCTCATGCGTCCCAACCACCGCGTCTTCATCTGCGAGATGGGCGCCAAGCAGCTCGGCGACATCAAGGAGATATGCGACCTGGTGCACCCGCACATCGGCATCGTCACGGCCGTGGGCGCGATGCACCTGGAGTCGTTCAAGACCATGGAGAACGTGCAGCGCACCAAGTTCGAGCTCGCCGACGCTCTCCCCGCCGACGGACTGGCAGTGGTCAACAACGACTTCGAGCTATGCGCCTCCCGCCCCGTGGCCAACTGTGCCGCAATGCGCTACGCCGTCTCCCGCCCCGACGGCGCCGACGTCGTGGCCGAGAACATCGTCTACACTCCGCAGGGCACGGCCTTCACCGCCGCCTGGCGCGACGGACACCGCCTCGACCTCGAGACGCGCCTGGTGGGGGAGAGCAACATCTCCAACCTGCTGGCGGCAGTGGCGGTGGCCCGCCACCTGGGCATGGACGATTCCAGGATACAGTATGCCGTGACCCGCATCGAGCAGGTGGAGCACCGACTGAGCATCAGGCAGACCCCCGGCGGCGTGACCATCATCGACGACGCCTTCAACTCCAACCCCGTCGGCTCGCGCATGGCCGTCGACGTCCTCGCGCATTTCAAGGAGTCCGGCAAGCGCATCATCGTCACCCCCGGCATGATAGAGCTGGGCGACAGGCAGTACGAGCTCAACCGCGCCCTGGGCGAGCACATCGGCACGAACGTCGACGTGGCCGTGATAGTGGGCGAGTACAACCGCCAGGCCCTGCTCGACGGCCTCAAGGCCGCCGGCTTCCCGGCCGACCGGCTCCACGTCGTGGACTCGTTCGCCGAGTCCCAGAAGCTCCTGGCGGCCATCCTCCGCCGCGGCGACACCGTGCTGTACGAGAACGACCTCCCCGACACTTTCAAGTAGGGCAATAAACCCCGGTCGAGTCGCGTTATACCAGCGTGAATAGCAGACTGCTGACCATCCTTTTGCTTATCGGCAGCGTGGCCCTCGGCCATGCGGCACCCGCCGTCACGTTCTCCGGCGCCGGGTCCTACCCCGTCCTCGACATCGCCCCGGAAAAGAATACCGGACTCGACCACGTCTACGTCGCCTACACCCTGGACGGCCTGAGCATCACCGCGCCCGCCGTCAACGGCAAGCCCCTGGCTTCCTGGATGAAATACGACAGCCGGGGCGGCGGCTACGCCACCGAACTCACCGGCCTGCGGCGCGACGGCGACAACACGATTCTCGAGCATCCCGAGGGCGACGCCGGCTACATCCTCGAATGGCCCGACGCCAAACTCTACTTCTGGCTCACCGACTACAGCGCCCACCGGCTCGACCTGGCCGGCATCCGGCTTCCCTCCGAGCGCGACTGCAACATGCTCGCCCTCACTCTCGAAGGCACCGGGGCGCCCGTACGCTACACCACGATCAACGGCCGGCAGCTCACCCTGGGCCGGGAGATAACGATAACGTACAGCACCCTGGAGTGGAACGAGCCCGAGACGCGCTTCGACCAGAAAGAGGCCCGGGCCACCGCCGAGGGAACGGGAGGCGTCTACCTCACCCCGCCGCCGCTGTGCAACACCACATTCACCGCCACCGGCGACCGCTTCATGCAGGCCTGGGACATGGCGCAGACCGTCGAGAGCCCCCAGTGGCAGTGCGACGCCGTGGAGGTGCACACCACCGCCGGGCGCACCAACGCCCCGGGCGAAGGCTCCAACCAGATAGGCGCCGGGCAGGACTTCGGCGACCTCGGAGGCTCCGCCCCCGCCGACGTCGCCTTCCGCGCGTACATTTCCGACGCCGTGCTCCACTGCGAGTGGCAGTTCGCCACCGATCCGCAGTTCGAAGACATCACGCACCGGTTCAACCAGCAGGACCTCGACTACACCTTCAACGAGGAGGGAGTCACTTACGTCCGCTTCGTCGGCAGCAACGCCGACGGCACCTGCACCGCCGAGTCCGAGACCTACACCGTGCAGATAGGCGCCTCGGAGCTCAAGTGCCCCAACGCCTTCTCCCCGGGCGCCAGCGAGGGCGTCAACGACCTGTGGAAGGTCTCCTACCGCTCGCTGACCGAGTTCGAGTGCTGGATCTTCAACCGCTACGGCACCCAGCTCTTCCACTTCTCCGACCCCGAGGACGGGTGGGACGGCAAGTATCGCGGCAAGCTCGTGCCACCGGGCGTCTACTTCTACGTGATAGAGGCGCGCGGCGCCGACGGCAAGCAGTACAGGAAGGCGGGCGACATCAACATCCTGCGCTACAAGACAAGCGGCAGCTCCACCGGCGGCGGCCAGGGCGCCGAGTGAGGCCGCCCTCGACGCAGGGACGCGCCGTCCGCCCTCCCCGATTTCTAATTCCCAACTGTTGATTCCCATGAAGCCAACCGGAAGCGTCGAAGTGCACGGCGCCCGAGTACACAACCTCAAGGACATAGACGTCACCATTCCCCACGGCACCCTGAGCGTCATCACCGGCCTCAGCGGCTGCGGCAAGTCGTCGCTTGCCTTCGACACCATCTTCGCCGAGGGGCAGCGCCGCTACGTGGAGACATTCTCCACCTACGCCCGCTCCATGATGGGCAGCCTCGAGCGCCCCGACGTCGACGAGATCACCGGCCTGGCCCCCGTCATCAGCATCGAGCAGAAGACGGTCAGCAAGAACCCCCGCTCCACCATCGGCACCATCACCGAGATTTACGACTTCCTGCGCCTCCTCTACGCCCGCATGGGCGAGGCCCGGAGCTACCTCTCGGGCAAGCCGATGGTCAAGTATACCCGCGACAGGATAATCTCCCTGCTCCTCGACCGATACGCCGGCCGGCGCATCTATATACTGTCCCCCCTGGTCAGGAACCGCAAAGGCCACTACAAGGAGCTCTTCGAGACCCTGCGCAAGAAAGGGTACCTCAACGTGCGCGTCGACGGCCACATCCGCCAGCTCGCCGCCGGCATGAAGCTCGACCGCTACCGCAACCACACCGTGGACCTCGTGGTGGACCGCATGCGCGTCAGCGGCGACGACATGGTGCGCCTCCGCTCAAGCGTCGAGGAGGCCCTGCGCCAGGGGCAGAAGCAGATGATGGTCCTCGACGCCGACACCATGGAGGCCCGCCACTACTCCCAGCTCCTCATGGACCCCGACACCGGGCTCAGCTATCCCGAGCCCGCCCCACACACATTCTCCTTCAACTCCCCCCAGGGAGCCTGCCCCACCTGCCGGGGACTCGGCACAGTGAACCGCGCCGACGAGCGCAAGATCATCCCCGACCCCTCCCGCAGCATCTACGCCGGCGCCATCGAGCCGCTCGGCAAGTACAAGAAGACATACATCTTCTCCCGGATAGAGGACATCCTGAAGCATCACGGCGCCACCCTCAGGACCCCCGTCAGGGACCTGCCCCGGCAGGCCGTCGACGACATCCTCTTCGGCGCCGAGACCCCTGTCGACATCGTGGGCGTGCGCCTCAGCGAGGCGTACAACCGCACATTCGAGGGCCTGGTGAAGTACCTGGAGATGCAGCAGGACGAGGATGCCGGCGCCGGGGCCAACCGCTGGGCCGAGCAGTTCTTCACCAAGGTGGAGTGCCCCGACTGCCACGGCGCGCGCCTCGACCGCATACCCCTACACTTCTACGTCGACGGCCGCAACATCGCGGAGCTGTGCGCCATGGACCTGGCGGAGCTGCAGCAGTTCATGGAGGGCCTGGAGGAGCGCCTGGACCAGGGGCGGCGCACCGTGGCTGAGGAGATACTCAAGGAGATACGCACCCGCCTGGGATTCCTGGTCGACGTCGGCCTCGGCTACCTGTCGCTGGGCCGCGCCTCGGCCACCCTCAGCGGCGGCGAGAGCCAGCGCATACGCCTCGCCACGCAGATAGGCTCGCGCCTGGTCAACGTCCTGTACATCCTCGACGAGCCCAGCATCGGCCTGCACCAGCGCGACAACCACCGCCTCATCCGCTCCCTCAAGCAGCTGCGCGACGAGGGCAACTCCGTCATCGTCGTCGAGCACGACCGCGACATCATGGAGCAGGCCGACTACATCGTCGACATAGGCCCCGGCGCCGGGCGCAAGGGCGGCGAGGTGGTCTTCCAGGGCACCCCCCGGCAGCTGCGCGGCTGCGAAGCCTCCCTCACCGGGGCGTACCTGCGCGGAAGCAGGAGCATCGAAGTCCCCGCCCGCCGCCGCCCCGGCAACGGCAAGGAGCTCGCCCTGCTCGGCGCCCGGGGCAACAACCTGCGCGACGTGGACCTGCACCTGCCACTGGGAAAGCTCGTCGTCGTCAGCGGCGTCAGCGGCTCCGGCAAGTCGTCGCTCATCAACGGCACCCTGCGCCCCATCCTCACCCGCCACCTGTACCACAGCCTGCAGGAGCCTCTCCCGTACAAGGAGGTGAAAGGCATGGAAAACATCGACAAGGTCGTCACCGTGGACCAGTCGCCCATAGGCCGGACACCCCGTTCCAACCCCGCCACCTACACCGGCCTCTTCACCGACATCCGCAGGCTCTTCGTCTCCCTGCCCGAGGCGCAGATGCGCGGCTACAAGCCCGGCCGATTCAGCTTCAACGTGGCCGGAGGCCGCTGCGAGGCATGCAAGGGCAACGGATACCGCACCATCGAGATGAACTTCCTGCCCGACGTGCTCGTACCCTGCGAGGAGTGCCACGGACGCCGCTACAACCGCGAGACGCTCGAAGTCCGCTTCAAGGGAAAGTCCATCGCCGACGTGCTCGACATGACCATCAGCCAGGCCGCGGAGTTCTTCTCCGCCCACCCTGCCATACTGCGCAAGCTGACAGTGCTGCAGGAGATAGGACTCGGCTACATCAAGCTCGGCCAGCCCTCCTCCACGCTCAGCGGCGGCGAGAACCAGCGCGTAAAGCTCGCCACCGAGCTGGCCAGGCGCGACACCGGCAAGACACTCTTCCTGCTCGACGAGCCCACCACCGGCCTGCACTTCGACGACATCCGCGTGCTGCTCCAGGTCTTCAACCGCCTGGTGGACCGAGGCAACACCGTGGTGGTGATAGAGCACAATCTCGACATCGTCAAGAGCGCCGACCACGTCATCGACCTCGGCCCCGACGGCGGCCGCCAGGGCGGACAGATACTCGCCGCCGGCACCCCCGAAGAGGTGGCGCAGGCCGACACCCCCACGGCCCTGTACCTCCGTCACGAACTCGCCCCGAATAAACAGCCTCCGAAAAAGGAGTGAAAATGAAAACAGGGTAACTCACTGATATGTAACGAGATAGCGATTTTCATTTTCACGCGGTATCTTACCCCCATCCTTACGCACTGGCGGTACGTCCTTTCACGCGCAGGGTGACCTGCCCTCCCGGACAGGTGTGAAAATGAAAAAATGTAAGCGCCTGCATTGCAGCAAGTTACATACACATGATTTTCACCCCTCACTTTTACTGAATTTTATTTCAGTAAAAATTTGCATATGTCCGAAAATTGTCGTAACTTTGCAGCATCAAATCGGAAGCCACGGCGCAACCCTACCGCGAACCGTAGGGACGCACCCTGGTGCGTCCGCCCCGCCCGAACAAACCGGCACCCCCGGCTACAGACGTCCCCTATACGGCAGTAACACGCGCAAGCGTATGCGGTAGCAGTATATATATAATATACTGTAGGGGCCGTGTATATATTCATTTCATTTATATATGCTCCGCAGCAAGCGAGGCGACGATTTTCATTCATTCACCTCCGGGCTCCGCCTACGGGTGAATGAATGAAAATCGCCGCCTCGCGCGAGAGTGCGCCCTCGCGGCGGGCGGGTCGCAAAAAGAGAGGCGGCACCACGCGGGTGCCGTCTCTTGTGCCTGGTGCGTGGCAAGGACGGGTCAGCGCAGGGAGTCGTCGTCCTCCTCCTCCCCGTCGCCGTCGAAGCCCTCGGGCAGCTCGTCGTCGTTGTAGCCGTCCGAGCCGTAGAAGTCGAGGCCGAGCTCGTCGAGCACCTTTGTGCCGGCGTCGGCCTTCTTCGGCTCCGGCTTCTGCGCGGCCTGCACCTGCGAGGGGGCCTTGCCCTGCCTGAGAGTGCAGACGGGCTCGGAGAGGTGCTTGCCGAGGAGCATCTCGCGCATCTCCATGCTCATGGCGCGCTCGTGCTCGGCGTCGAAGACGAACAGCATCCGCTGCCCCTCCTCCTCGACGAGGTCCTCCAGCGGAGTCTCGTCCATCAGCCACACGTCCGTGTCGGAGTCCGTGCCGGGGTCCTCGAGGGCGATGAGCTCGCGAGGCTCCCAGTCCTCGTCGCAGAGGAAGAAAGCGTCCGGGCGGATGCGCGAGTAGCCGCAGGCGTCGAGTATCGCCGACCGCAGCTGCAGGAACGTCGCGTCGCTGCTTATCTGTATCTCGAGGCGGAACTTCGGCGCCTCGTCGCTTACTATCTTGAATCGGTAGACCATTTACTTTCCTTTGAGTTGAGGGTCGAGGGGTTCAAATTTGACGCTGCGAAATTACACATAATTTTTGAATCACGAAAATTAGCTAACTTTGCACCATGATTGAGTATATCAAGGGAGAGCTGACGGCGCTCCGGCCCACCGAGGCGGTGGTGGAAGCCTGCGGCGTGGGCTATGGCCTCTCCATCACCCTGACAGACTTCGACGCCCTGCAGCCCCGGCAGGGCGTCGTGGTGAAGCTGTTCGTCTACGAGGTGATCCGCGACGACGCGCATATGCTATACGGATTCCTGCACGCCGAGGACCGCGCCATGTTCCGCCTGCTCAACGGAGTGAGCGGCGTCGGCCCCGGCACCGCGCGCCTCATCCTGGGCGAGATGACGGCCGCCGAGCTGCAGGCCGTCATCGCCCAGGGCAACGACAAGGCGCTGAAGGCAGTCAAGGGAATCGGCGCCCGCACCGCGCAGCGCATCATTGTGGACCTGAGGAATAAAATAAACGACCTGTCGCCGGCGTTTCTATCAGAGGGGGCCGGAGCGTCGACCTACGACGAGGCCCTCGGCGCCCTCGCCACCCTGGGATTCCCCCAGGCCGCGGCACAGAAAGTCCTCTCGAAGCTCTACAAGGAGAACCCCGGGCTGGGCACCGAGGAGGCCATCCGCGCCGCCCTCAAGCTTTTTTGAACCGACTGACTGTTGAGAAGGAAGTTACTGACATACCTGCTGCTGTCGCTGATACTGGTCCTCATGTCGGCGGCAGCCGTCGTGTCCCCGGCGCAGGCACCGGGCAGCCAGTCGCCCTCCGTCCCCTCGCTTCCCTCCACGCGGCCGAAGTCCCCCCTGGGCGGCAACGTAGGCAACCTGCCCGCGCCGCCCTCCATGCCCGTCGGCACCCTCTCCGGCCGGCCCCTCGCGCCCGACTCGGCGACCCTGCCCGCCGTCCGCCCCACACTCCCGGAGAGCTACGAGGCCCTCGTCGGAGGCGAGTACGCCGCCGACCTCCGCGACCCCGACAACATGCACCACGAGGTGATATACGACCCCGCCACGCGCATGTACTACTTCTACACGCGCATCGGCGACAAGGTGGCCGTCACGCCCATGCAGCTCACCGCGGGCGACTACAACCGGCTCAGCTTCCGGCAGGGCATGATGCAGTACTTCCGTCAGCGCAACGCCGAGTCCTTCGAGAAAAAGGACAAGGAGCCGTTCAACATCCTCGACATGAACTTCTCCCTGGGCCCGCTGGAGAAAATCTTCGGCCCCGGCGGAGTCCGCCTCACCACGCAGGGCAGCGTGCAGCTCAGCATGGGAATCAAGTCCAACAAGACCGACAATCCCGCCCTCTCCCTCTCCGCGCGCCGCAAGACATACTTCGACTTCGACCAGAAGATACAGGCCAACATAGCGGCCTCCGTAGGCGACAAGATGAAGTTCAACATGACCTACAACACCGACGCCACCTTCGATTTCGACAGCAAGAACCTCAAGCTCGCGTACGAAGGCAAGGAGGACGAGATCATCAAGACCCTCGAGGCCGGCAACGTGTCCATGACCACCGGCTCGACCCTCATCCGGGGCTCCGCCGCGCTGTTCGGCATCAAGACAAAGCTCCAGTTCGGCAAGCTCACCCTCACCGCCCTGCTCAGCCAGCAGAACTCCGAATCCAAGACCGTCAGCTCCACCGGCGGCGTGCAGACCACGCCCTTCAGCGTGAAGGCCGACGAGTACGACGCCAACCGCCACTTCTTCCTGGCACAGTACTTCTACGACAACTACGACCAGTTCGCCTCCCGCCTGCCGTACGTAAGCTCCGGCATCAACATCACCCGCATCGAGGTGTGGGTCACCAACAAGTCCGGCAACTACAACGAGTCCCGCAACTTCGTGGGCTTCATGGACATGGCCGAGAACAAGCGCCTGGCCAGCGACTACTGGCGCCCCAACAACAACAACGACGTGCCGGCCAACGCCGACAACGACATGCTCTCCATACTCCGCGAGCAGTACCCCGGCGCACGCAACATCGACCAGGTCACGCAGGCGCTCGCGCCACTGGCCGCCATCGGCATCACCGGCGGCCGCGACTACGAGAAAGTGGAGAGCGCACGCCTGCTCAGCTCCTCCGAGTATACCCTCAACCCCACGCTCGGATACATCTCCCTCAAGGCCGCCCTCAACAGCGACGAGGTCCTCGGCGTCGCCTACGAGTACACATACCAGGGCCGAGTGTACCAGGTGGGCGAGTTCTCGGCCGACGTCCCCTCCACCGCCGAGTGCCTGTACCTCAAGATGCTCCGCGGCACCACCATCTCCCCCCAGCTGCCCATGTGGAAGCTCATGATGAAGAACGTCTACGCCCTCGGAGCGTACCAGATGCAGCAGAACCGCTTCAAGCTCAACATCAAGTACCTGAGCGACACCACCGGCACCGAGATCAACTACCTTCCCGTAGGCCCCGTCGCCAACAAGCCCCTGCTCCAGGTCATGGGCCTCGACCGCATCGACAACAACCAGGAGAGCAACCCCGACGGCTTCTTCGACTGGGTGGAGGGATACACCGTCATGGCCTCGTCCGGCAAGATCATATTCCCCGTGGCAGAGCCCTTCGGCTCCAACCTCCGCCGCAAGATAGGCAACGACGCCCTCGCCGACCCGTACGTCTACCAGGAGCTATACGACTCCACGCTCACAGTCGCCCGCCAGTTCGCCGACCGCAACAAGTTCTCGCTCGTGGGCGAGTACCAGGCCTCGGGCGGTGCCACCATACGCCTGAACGCCATGAACGTGCCCCGAGGCTCAGTGATCGTCACCGCGGGCGGAGTGCAACTCACGGAGAATTCCGACTACACCGTCGACTACAACATGGGCATCGTCACCATCACCAACCAGAGCATCGTCGAGTCCGGCACCTCCGTCAGCGTCACGCTCGAGAACCAGTCCATGTTCTCCATGCAGCGCAAGACCCTGCTCGGCCTCGACGCGCAGTACCGCTTCAACAAGGACTTCACGCTGGGGGCGACGGTGATGCATTTCGGCGAGCGCGGCATGACCGAGAAAGTCAACATAGGCGACGAGACCGTCAACAACACCATGTGGGGCCTCAACCTCAGCTACAGCACACACTTCATGTGGCTGACCAACCTCCTCAACAAGATACCCACCGTCAACGCCGCCGCTCCCTCCACCCTGAGTGTCAACGCCGAGTTCGCGCAGCTCGTGCCGCACAAGCAGAAGACCGGCACCAACAAAGGCTCCAGCTACATCGACGACTTCGAGAACACGCAGACCGGCATCGACCTGCGCACCCCCTACGCCTGGTCGCTCGCCTCCACGCCCTGGGACGGCGCCAGCGACGCCCTATTCCCCGAGGCCGGGCTCAGCAACGACATCTCCTACGGCAAGAACCGCGCCCTGCTGGCATGGTACACCATCGACCGCGTCTTCACCCAGCGCAATTCCACCATGCTCCCCGGCTACCTCAAGAACGACCTCAAGCAGCTCTCCAGCCCCTACGTCCGCGAGGTCACCGTCGAGGAGATATTCCCCGGCCGAGACCAGGCGTACGGCGAGAGCTCGTACATACAGACCCTCAACCTCTCCTTCTACCCGTCCGAGCGCGGCCCGTACAACCTCGACGCCGAGAACATCTCCGCCGACGGCCTGCTCCTCAGCCCCGAGAAGCGCTGGGGCGGAATCATGCGCAAGATGGACAACACCAACTTCGACAACTCCAACATAGAATACCTCCAGTTCTGGATGCTCGACCCGTTCCTCGACCCCGAGGCCGACAACACCGACGGCGGCGACCTGTACTTCAACTTCGGCGAGGTCAGCGAGGACATCCTCAAGGACGGCAAGAAGAGCTACGAGAACGGCAACCCCGTCGACGGCAACTTCACGTTCATGCAGAACACCGTCTGGGGCCGCGTCTCGTCGCAGAACTCCCTGACGTACGCCTTCGAGAACACCGCCGACGCCCGCCTGCTCCAGGACCTCGGCCTCAACGGCCTGAGCACCGCCGAGGAGTTCGAGTTCGACACATACAAGGACTACCTCGACCGCCTGCGCCTGCGCCTGCCGGCATCCACCGTCGAGCAGATGCAGGACGACCCGTTCTCCCCGTTCGCCGACCCCGCAGGCGACAACTACCACTTCTACCGCTGGCCCTGGTACGACGAGCAGCGCACCTCCATCCTCGACCGCTACAAGCACTACAACGGCACCGAGGGCAACTCCCTCAGCCCCGACCAGAGCCCGAACCCGTACTACCAGTCCGCCCGGAACACGCCCGACGTCGAGGACATCAACCAGGACAACACCCTTAACGAGTACGAGCGCTACTACCAGTACAAGGTGTCCATCCGCCCCGAGGACCTCGAAGTAGGCAAGAACTACATCACCGACAAGCAGGAGAGCTACCAGCTCGGCCGCGACGGCCAGCCCGTACGGGTCGTCTGGTACCAGTTCAAGGTGCCCCTCAACCAGCCCGAGCGGGTAGTAGGCAACATACACGACTTCTCAACCATACGCTTCGCCCGCATGTTCATGACCAACTTCAAGGCCGTGACGCACCTGCGCTTCGCAACCCTCGAGCTCGTGCGCGGCGAGTGGCGAAGCTACAACTTCAACCTCAACAACCGCAACGACTCCCCGGCCGAGGGCGAGCTCGACATCTCCACCGTCAACATCGAGGAGAACGCCACCCGCACCCCCGTCAACTACGTCCTGCCCCCCGGCGTGGACCGCGCCCAGGACGCCGGGCAGGCGCAGGCCCTGCAGCTCAACGAGCAGGCCATGCAGATGAAAGTCACCGGACTCCAGCCCGGCGACGCACGCGGCGTGTACAAGAACACCCAGATGGACCTCCGCATCTACAAGCGCCTCCAGATGTGGGTCCACGCCGAGGCGCTCATCGACGACCCCACAAACCTCCGCAACGGCGACATCTCGCTCTTCCTCCGCCTCGGCTCCGACGTCAAGAACAACTACTACGAGTACGAGATACCCCTCGACCTCACCGCCCCCGGCCTCTACAACAACCGCTCCAGCTCCGACCGCAACAAGGTCTGGCCACAGCACAACTACCTCAACATACCCCTCGAGCTCCTCACCTCGATCAAGACGGCCCGCAACCAGGCCAAGTCCTCCGGCCAGGAGGGCGTCGGGTTCGCCGTCCCATGGTCCGCGCACGATCCCGACAACACTTCCAACACCGCCACCGTGCTCGGCAACCCCTCGCTGAGCGACGTCCGCGTCATGCTCGTCGGCATACGCAACCGCTCCAACTCCGTCAAGGACGGCATCGTGTGGTGCAACGAGCTGCGAGTCACCGACTTCAACGAAGACGGCGGCTGGGCGGCACGCGCCAACGTCAACCTCGGAGTCAGCGACGTGGCCACCGTCAACTTCACCACCCATAACGAGACAGCAGGCTTCGGAGGCGTGGACCAGGGCCTCAGCGCACGCCGCCTCGACGACTACAACCAGTACTCCATAGCCGTGCAGGGCGACCTCGGCCGCCTCCTACCCGAGAAGGCAAAGCTCTCGGCCCCCATATACTACTCCCGCTCCTCGGAGACCACCACGCCCAAGTACAACCCCCTCGACCAGGACATCCTGCTCAAGGACGCCCTCGACGCCGCCACTACCAAGCAAGAGAAAGACTCCATACGCGACTACGCCGTCACCAAGAAGACCGTAGAGTCCTTCTCCATCTCCGGGTTCAAGTTCAACGTCCGCAGCAAGAACCCAATGCCCTGGGACCCGGCCAACTTCACCATCTCCTTCTCGTTCAACAAGCAGAGCAACCAGGACCCCACCACCGAGTACGAGCACACCAACGACTACCGGGGCTCCCTCATGTACTCGTATTCCCCGATGATAAAGCCGGTCAAGCCATTCGGCTGGATCAAGTCGAAGAACAAGAACCTCAAGTTTCTCCACGACTGGAGCGTCAACTGGCTGTTCAACACCATCACATTCAACAACAACATCTCCCGGTACTATTACGAGCAGCAGACACGCTCCGAAGTCGACGTCGACTTCCAGCTCCCCGTCCAGGTCAGCAAGAACTTCCTCTGGGACCGGCAGTTCACCCTCACCTGGAACCTCACGCCCCAGCTCAACTTCTCATTCGCCTCCAACACCACGGCCCGCATCGAGGAGACCATAGGAGCCGTCAACAAGAAACTGTTCCCCGACAAGTACCGCGACTGGAAAGACACCGTCTGGAACTCCATCAAGGGCCTCGGCACCCCCTGGAACTACAACCAGACTTTCACCGGCAGCTACCGGGCGCCTTTCAGCCGGATACCCGCGCTCGACTTCCTGCAGGCCAACCTCACGTACACCGCCACATACCGCTGGGACCGCGGCGCCACCATCGACGACGACCTCTTCCAGGGCAACACCGTCCAGAACAACGCCGTCTGGAACGGCGACGCACGCCTCAACTTCGAGGGCCTCTTCAACAAGGTCCCCTACCTGCGCAAGGTCAACCAGCGCTTCTCCTCCTCCGCAGGGGCGCGCAACCAGAACAAGGCAAAGCAGCCCAAGAAGTTCGAGCGCGCCGTCACGCTCAGCCCCGACACCACCACCGTCATAACCCATAACCTCAAGACAAAGAAAGTCAAGGTCACCGCAATGGCCGGCAACCGCCCCATGCGCCTGCAGACACGCGTCATCGACGAGAACAGGCTCGAAATACTGAACCGGGGAGACCAGAACATCAAGCTCACCGTCACGCAGCAGAACAAGGACGACAAGCCCAACCTCCTCAAGGAATTCGGCGACCACGCCGTCCGCTTCCTCATGATGCCCCGCAGCGTCTCCATGCGCTACCGCAACTCCCACAGCCTCAACCTCCCGCTCTTCTCGCCCGAGATCGGCGACATCTTCGGCCAGAGCAACAAGTACGGCCCCATGGCCCCGGGACTCGACTTCGCCTTCGGCTTCACCGGCGAGGAATACGTGCAGAAGGCCCTCGACCGAGGCTGGCTCATCTGCGACGAGACGCAGACATCGCCCGCCATCTACAACGAGATGAAGGAGTTCAGCTTCGAACTCAACCTCGAGCCAATCCGCGGCCTCAAGATCCTGCTCACATCCAACCTCACCGACAACCGCACACGCCAGGTGCAGTTCATGTACTCCGACATGCCCACCACCCGCACCGGCTCGTACACCCGCACCGCCCTGGCCATCGGAACGGCCCTCAGAGGCTCCAGGGCTGACAACGGATACCAGAACGCCGCCTTTGACAAGTTCCTCGAGAACATCCCCATCGTCGCCAGCCGCATCCAGGGCATGTACGCCGGCACCACATACCCCTCCTCCGGCTTCCTGGCAGGCACACCCTGGGCCGGAACCACCTACAACCCCGAAGTGGGCGAAGTGTCGCCCACCTCCGGCGACGTCCTCATACCCGCCTTCATTGCGGCCTACACCGGCGGCGACGCCAACTCAATCACCCTCGACCACTTCCCCGGCCTGTCGTCCATGCGTCCCAACTGGCGAGTCACCTACGACGGCCTCACACGCATGCCACTGTTCAAGAACATCTTCAAGACTCTGACGCTCAGCCACGCCTACCAGTGCACATACTCCGTGGGCAGCTACACCTCGTACCTCGACTGGGTAGGAATCGGCGGAAACCTCGGATTCTCCGCCGACCAGCAGAGCGGACAGCCGATGCCCTCCTCGCCGTTCAACATTTCCTCGGTCGCCATCACCGAGAAGTTCGCTCCCCTGTTCGGCGTCAGTGTCACCCTCAAGAACGACATGACCATCAACGCCGAGTACCGCGACGCTCGCACCCTGACCCTCAACACCTCCGCCGGACAGATTGTCGAGGCCACCTCGAAGCAGCTCACCGTAGGACTCGGATACAAGATCGCCAACTTCAACAAGATCATCAAGATAGGCTCCCGCCAGGGCAATGTCAACAACGACCTCAGCCTCAACCTCGACTTCTCGTTCGCCCAGAACCAGGGCCTCATACGCAAGATCGAGACAGCATACACCCAGGCCACCAACGGCTCGCAGACAATCTCGCTGAACTTCATGGCCTCGTACACCCTGTCGAAGCGAGTCACCATGTCCGCATTCTTCGACCACCAGATCAACAAGCCACTGGTCACCAACGCCTCTTTCCCCACTACCAACTCCAACTACGGAATATCCTTCAACCTCTCTCTCGCCAGGTAAGACCCATGTCAGAAATTTTCACTAATTTTGTGGGATGATTATGGATAGAGACGGATTTGCACGAATAGCGGCAGTGGTTCCCGAGGTGCGGGTCGCCGACGTTGCCTTCAACGAAAAGGCCCTTAGCGAGGCCATCCGGCGCGCCGCTGACGCCGGAGCCGAAGTCATCGTCACCCCGGAGCTCGGCCTCACCGGCTACTCCTGCGGCGACCTCTTCCTGCAGCAGTCCCTGCTCGACCAGGCCGAAGAGGCCCTCGGCCGCCTCATCGCCGCCTCCGCAGACTGGCACGCCCTCGTGGCCGTGGGACTCCCCGTGCGCCACCATGGACTCCTCTACAACTGCGCCGCGGTGCTCTGCCGAGGCACCCTGCACGGACTCGTACCCAAGACCTGGCTTCCCGAATACGGCGAATACTACGAGAAACGCTGGTTCGCCCCCGGCATGCCCGGCGTCTCTGAGATCAGCTTCGCCGGAGAGACGTACATTCCCCTCGGGACCCGCCAGCTCTTCCAGAGCGGCCAGCTCGTCGTCGGAGTCGAAATCTGCGAGGACCTCTGGACTCCCATCCCCCCCTCCTCGTACGCCGCACAGGCAGGCGCCAACCTCATCCTCAACCTCTCCGCCTCCAATGAAGTCGCCGGCAAGCACGCCTATCTCCTCGACCTGCTCCGTCAGCAGTCCGCCCGTCTCCGCTGCGCATACGCATATGCCTCCGCAGGCTTCGGCGAGTCCAGTTCCGACGTCGTATACAGCGGCAACGGCATCGTAGCCGAAAACGGCCGCATCCTCGCCTCAACCGAACGCTTCTCCCTCGACAGCCGCATGGCCCTCGCCGACGTGGACATCCAGCTCCTCGACCACGACCGCGCCAAGGCCGGCCACCGGCCCGTCCAGGCTCAGGACACGTTCATAAATCAGACCTTTGCAATTGGCGGCCGCCCCATCGCCCCGCACGCCCTCCTCCGCCCCATCGCACGCCGGCCCTTCGTTCCGGCGCCAGGCTCCGACCGCTGCGAGGAAATATCCTCCATACAGGTCTGCGGCCTCGCACGGCGACTGAGGCAGCTCGGCGGCTGCACATCCGTAATAGGCGTCAGCGGAGGACTCGACTCGACACTCGCATTGTTGGTCGCCGTCGGCGCATATGACCTCCTCGGCCTCGGCCGCGAGCGCATCCACGCCGTCACCATGCCCGGCTTCGCCACGACAGGCCGCACACACTCCAACGCCCGGATTCTCTGCGAAAAGCTCGGAGTCTCATTTGTCGAGATACCCATAGGGCAGGCCGCCGCCGACCACCTCCGCGCACTCGGACACGACGGCGTCACCACCGACGTCACATACGAGAACGCACAGGCGCGCGAGCGCACACAAGTCCTCATGGACTACTCCAACAAGCTCGGAGGCATCGTCATCGGCACCGGCGACCTCAGCGAGCTCGCACTCGGCTGGTGCACATACAACGGCGACCACATGTCCATGTACGGCGTCAACGCCAGCGTCCCCAAGACACTCGTCCGCCACCTCATCCGCCACTACGCCGACAAGCTCCCCGAACTCTCCGCCGTCCTCCAGGACATCCTCGACACCCCCGTATCCCCGGAGCTCGTGCCGGCCAAGGAGGGCGACCGGATAGCCCAGCTCACCGAAGACCTCGTCGGCCCCTACGAACTCCACGACTTCTTCCTCTACAACATGGTCCGCAACGGCTACTCGCCACGCAAGATACGCCGCCTCGCCCTCCAGGCATTCCACGGCATATACACCCCGGACATCATCGACAAATGGCTCAGAGTCTTCTACCGACGCTTCTTCGCGCAGCAGTTCAAGCGCAACTGTCTGCCCGACGGCCCCAAAGTCGGCAGTGTCTGCCTCTCTCCACGCGGAGACTGGCGCATGCCCGCCGACGCCTCGGCATATCTCTGGCTCAACGACCTGGAAAATGAACAATAACACCGACCTCAACGCCGCCCTCGACACCCTCCGCCGAGGTGGCCTGATACTATATCCCACCGACACCGTCTGGGGCCTCGGCTGCGACGCCACCAACCCCGACGCCGTAGCCCGGCTCCGTGACCTCAAAGGACGCAGCGTCGGCAAGGCCCTCCTCTGCGTGGTCGGCTCCGAGACCATCCTCGAGCGCTACGCGCAAGGCGTCCCCGATGTCGCCTACGAACTCATCGACACCGCCGCCGAACCACTGACCATCGTCTACGACCGAGGAGTCGGCCTCGCCCCCGGCGTCTGCGGCGGCGACGGCTCAGTGGGCATACGCATCATCGCCGACGGCTTCACCGGCGAGCTCCTCCGCCGCTTCGGCAGGCCCCTCGTCTCCACCTCCGCCAACCTCGCCGGAGAGATTACCCCCGCCAACTATGCCCAGATCAGCGACGAGTTGAAAGAGCGTGTCGACTACGTGGTCGAGACAGGTCGCACGGATACCGCCGAGCACATGCCCAGCCACATCCTGCGCCTGCACGCCGACGGCCAGGTCTCCATAATCCGCTGACCGCCCGCAATGCAGGGACGCACGAACCGTGCGTCCGAAACCTCAAACTCGCATACACCTACCCTGGAATTGGCGCCCGTTTCAGCGCGGCGCACCCCTCAAAATCTAATGACCCGACGACAGAAATTGCGCATATCCTACGTGTTGACCGACTTCCTGACGGCCAACATCGCCTTCGTGCTCTTCGACATCTGCCGTTTCTACCTCCAGTTTCCCGCCACCCGCGGCTTCACACTCGGCTCCTTCCTCCTTAACTGGAAGCTCCTACTGGAGCAGGGCCTCATCCCTCTCTTCGTTCTCGGCGTCTACGCCGTCTCCGGCTTCTATAACGAGCCCGAGCGCCGTTCACGAATCACCGAGCTCATCACCACCGCTCTCTCAGCGGTGGTCGTCACCCTCGCCATATACTTCACCCTGCTCGTCAACGACGTCGGCCTGGCCAAGATAGCCCACTACAAGCTGCTCGGCATCCTCTTCGGCCTATTCTTCGTCGTTGCCTACATAGGCCGCTACATCATCACCACCGGCCTGTTTCACAGCATCCGCCGCGGCAACCTGCGCTTCAACACCGTCATCATCGGCAACTCTCCCCGTTCGCGCAAAGTCGCCCAGCAGCTCGTCCGCACACAGAGCCTCTACGGCTATAACATCGTCGGCTACGTGCCCGTGGTGGGGGAGAGCACCGGCTCCGGCGACGTCAGCCTGCTCAGCTTCGACGACCTCCGGCGCCTGGTCGACGACGGCGCCATCTCCGACGTCATAATAGCCCTCGAAAACGAGGACAACGAGCGCACCGTGCTGGCCGTCATGAACCGCCTGTACGAGTTCGACATCAGCATCAAGGTGGCCGCCGGCAGCTTCTCGTACCTCACCTCCGGCATACGCCTCGAGGACATCTACGGCGAGCCCCTGTTGGAAGTCAGCCGCTCCCGCCTCACCGAGTGCGCCCGCAACCTCAAGCGCCTGGGCGACATCGTAGCCGCCCTGTTCAGCCTTGTAGTCCTCGCCATCCCCATGGCCGTAGTGGCCCTGGCCGTCAAGCTTGACTCCCCCGGCCCCGCCATATACCACCAGGAGCGTGTCGGCTACCGCCGCCGACCATTCCGCATCCACAAGTTCCGCACCATGGTGGCCGGGGCAGAGGCCGACGGACCGCAGCTCTCCCGCCTCAACGACGCACGCATCACACGCATCGGCAGGATACTGCGAAAATACCGCATCGACGAGCTGCCGCAGTTCTGGAACGTCCTCCGGGGAGAGATGGCACTCGTAGGCCCCCGCCCCGAACGCGCCTACTACATCGAGAAGATAGTCCGAGTGGCCCCATACTACACCCTTCTGCAGCAAGTCCGCCCGGGTATCACATCCTGGGGGATGGTCAAGTTCGGATACGCCACCACCGTCGGCGAGATGGTAGAGCGCAGCAAGTACGACCTGCTGTACATCGGCAACATGTCCCTGACGGTCGACATGAAAATTCTAATCTATACCATCCGCACGGTCCTCACCGGCAGGGGAATGTAGCCATGGCATATCAGGAGACGGACAACAGACTCACACGCTGGTGGTTCCGGGTGGTCACCTGGCGCGACAACCACATCAGCGAGAAGACGCTCCTGGCGGTGCTCAGCCTGGTCGTGGGCATCCTGAGCGGCGTGGCCGCTCAGTTGCTCAAGTGGCTCATCCACTTCATCCAGCACCTGCTCACTGGCCGCTTCTCCGCCACCGGCGCCAACTGGCTATACCTCGTCTGGCCACTCGTCGGCCTCGTCCTCTCCCTCATCTTCGTCAAGTACGTGGTCCGCGACAACATCAGCCACGGCGTCACCCGCGTCCTCTACGCCATCTCACAGCGCAAGTCCCGGCTCAAGACCCGCAACATCTACGGTTCCATCGGCGGCGCCGCCGTCACCATCGGCTTCGGCGGGTCCGTCGGCGCAGAGGGTCCCATCGTGCTCGCTGGCTCCTCCATCGGTTCCAAGGTCGGACAGGCCTTCCGTCTCTCTCCCAAGCTCCTCATGATACTCGTCGGCTGCGGAGCCGCCGCAGGCATCGCCGGCATCTTCCGAGCGCCCATCGCCGGCATGCTCTTCACCCTCGAAGTGTTGATGATCGACCTCACAGGCGCCACCGTCATGCCCCTGCTCATCGCCTCCATCACCAGTGCCACCGTGGCCTACTGCCTCGAAGGCTACAGCGCCGAGTTCTTCTTCACCCAGTCAGAGCCTTTCCTCACCTCCAAGATACCCTACGCGCTGCTGTTGGGCGTTTTCACCGGATTCGTCAGCCTCTACTTCTCCAAGTCCGTGATGATGATGGAAGGTATCTTCCGCCAAGTCTCCTCCAAGGCCCTCAAGTTCTGCATGGGCGGAGCCTCCCTGGCCCTGCTCATCTTCCTCTTCCCGCCATTGTACGGCGAGGGCTACGACTCCATCAACCAGCTGCTGGCGGGAGATCCCGGCTCCGTCGTCTCCGGCACCTTTTTCTACATCGACCGAGGCTCGGCATGGTTCCTGGTGGCCTTTATCGGCGCCATCATCCTCTGCAAGGGCTTCGCCACCGCCTCCACCAACGGAGCCGGAGGGGTGGGCGGCACCTTTGCCCCGTCGCTGTTCGTCGGCGCCCTCACCGGCTATCTCTTCGCCTACATCTGCAATCTGCTCCCCTTCGGCATGGAGCTGAGCTGCCAGAACTTCGCCCTGCTCGGCATGGCCGGAGTCATGGCCGGAGTCATGCACGCGCCACTGATGGGCATCTTCCTCACCGCCGAGATGACCGGCGGCTACGAACTCTTCCTGCCACTGCTCATCGTCTCCACCCTCAGCTACGGCACCGTCCGCATTTTCCAGCACTACTCCCTCTACACCGAGCGCCTCGCCCGGCAGGGAAACCTCATGACGCACCAGAAGGACAAGACCGTCCTCACCCTCCTCAAGGTCGGCAACCTCATAGAGACCGACTTCATACCCGTCACCGCAGACATGACCCTCGGCCAGATGGTAGACACCGTGGCCCGCTCCCACCGCAACCTCTTCCCCGTCGTCGATGCCACCGGACAGCTCCTCGGTGTCGTCCTGCTCGACGACATACGCAACATCATGTTCCGCTCCGACCTCTATCCCAAGATGCACGTGCAGAAGTTCATGTCGCGTCCCCCGGCCGTCATCGAGGCCGACGAGAAGATGGACAACGTCATGGAGGCCTTCGACCGCACACACGCCTGGAACCTCCCGGTCGTAGACCATGGCCGATACCTCGGCTTCGTCTCCAAATCCAAAATCTTCAACTCCTATCGCAGAGTGCTCCGTCACTACTGCGACGACTGACTCATGGCCCCCATTTACCTCATCAATTATTACTCCGGAATCGGCGCCCGCTTTAGCGCGGTGCATATCTCACAGATATGAAAATAGTATTCTTCGGCACCCCTGAGTTCGCCGCCTTCTCGCTAAAGGCCATCCTCAACGCCGGCTACGACGTGGCCGCCGTCGTCACCATGCCCGACAAGATCGCCGGTCGAGGCCACAAGCTCATTCAGAGCGACGTCAAGAAAGTGGCACTGGAGCACTCGCTGCCGCTCCTTCAGCCCGAGAAGCTCCGCGACCCCGAGTTCCTGACACAGCTCCGCGCACTCCACGCCGACCTCTTCGTGGTCATCGCCTTCCGTATGCTCCCCGAAGTCGTCTGGGCCATGCCTCCCCGTGGCACCTTCAACCTGCACGCCTCCCTCCTGCCCCGATACCGTGGAGCCGCACCAATCAACCGAGCCATCATGAACGGCGACACACAGACCGGCGTCACCACGTTCTTCCTCTCACACGAAATCGATACCGGCAACATCATCGAGGCCCGCGAGGAGGAGATACGTCCCGACGACGACGCCGGAACCCTCCACGATCGCCTCATGACCCTCGGAGCCGACATGACCCTTGACACCCTGGCTAAGATTCAGGAGGGCACGGTTCGTTCCTTTCCGCAGCCGGAGGGCGACTTCATTCCCGCGCCGAAGATCTTCAAGGACGACTGCCGAATCCGCTGGGACCGTCCCGCCGAGAACGTCCACAACCAGGTCCGCGGCCTCTCCCCGTACCCTGCGGCCTTCTCCCGCATGGTGCTCGAGCACAAGGGAGACACGGAGGTCAAGATGCGTAAGACTCGAATCGCCCTCGAACAGGAACGGCTCGAACCAGGTGAAATCCGCTTTGACAAGACACATCTTTATATAGGTACTGCCACGGCTCCGCTCGAGATTCTCGACCTGCAGCCCAGCGGCAAGAAGGCTATGGCCGCCGACGCTTTCCTGCGCGGATATGTGCCCGTAAAAATCGTGGAGGAATGAAACCGGCGGCACTGATACTGGCGGACCTGCTCGAGCAAGCTGGCGTGGAGACAGTGGTCTGTTCCCCCGGCTCACGTAACGCCCCGCTGATTGCGGCTTTGGAGGAGAAGCCGCTCAAGCTGCTCGACATCATCGACGAGCGTGCCGCCGCTTTCGTGGCACTCGGCATCGCCCGCCAGTCGCGCAAGCGCGTGGCCATGGTATGCACTTCCGGAACGGCCCTGCTCAACTACGCCCCGGCAGTGGCTGAAGCCTTCTATCAGGGAGTGCCTCTCGTGGTGGTCTCCGCCGACCGCCCCATGCAGTGGATCGACCAGGATGACAGCCAGACTATCCGCCAGGCAGGCGCATTGGGCAATATCGTAAAAGGGTCATTCGACATTCCCGACTTCCCTGGTTCCGACGCCGAGATGTGCTGGTATGCCTCCCGCACCGTCAACGAGGCGCTGCTGCTTGCCGTCTCGTCCAAGCCGGGACCGGTTCACCTCAATTTCCAGTTTAACGAACCACTTCGCAGCGAAGCCAGCCTTGAAGTAGCTCCTCGCCAGGTGTCGCTCCTCTCCGGCAAGAGCTCCATTCCGGTAACGGTGGGCCGCGAACTTGCCAAGCACCTGCAGGACAAGCGCATATTGCTGGTGGCCGGTTTCCTGCCTCCCGACCACAAGCTCTCGAGCATACTGCGTCGCTTCATCACGCTGCCGAACGTCTTTCTTCTCCCCGAGGTACTCTCCAACCTGCATATTCCCCCCTATGGCGGCATCGACCGTTGCATAGCCGGACTGAAGTCCGAGACGCTCAAGGCCCTCCTGCCCGACGTGGTGATAACCATCGGCGGAGCGCTGGTCAGCCGGAAAGTCAAGGAATGGCTCCGCTCGGCCCCCGCATCGATGGAGCACTGGGCGCTCGACACGGCCTCCACCCTGGCCGATTGCTTCCGACACCTCAGCTTGAAAATTACCGTCTCGCCCGCATACTTCTTCTCGCGGTTAGGCCGGGAACTTGCCGTGCTCAAGCCGATTACCGACTATAAGCACAAGTGGACGGAGGTGATGAGCCGCACCTCGCTCTCCGCCTCCGCCTTCCTCTCGAAAGCCCCCTGGAGCGACCTGGCCGCTCACAATATCCTCTATTCCCTCATCCCGCACGAGTGGAACGTCTGCTGCTCCAACGGCACCTCCATCCGCTACGCCGAGCTTTTCTGCTCCCCGCACCAGCAGCAGCTCAGCTGTAACCGCGGCACCAGCGGCATAGAGGGGTGCACTTCCACCGCCGTAGGGCAGGCCCTCGCCACCCCGGAGACGACCCTCCTGGTCACCGGCGACATGTCCCTGCGCCACGACCTCGCCGGTCTCGCCCTCCCATGCGTCCCCGACACGTTCAAGGCCGTGGTATTCAACAACAACGGCGGAGACATCTTCCGCTTCATCCCCTCAACCCGCGACATCCCCGCACTGGAACAGCACTTCACCCTCTCCGGCCAAGTGCAGACCCCTCTGAAGCAGATTGCCGAAGCCCTGGGATTCGTCTATCTGAAGGCCGACAGTGCCGCAACTCTCAACTCTCAACTCTCAACTCTCAACTCATCACCCAAAAAGACAATCCTGGAGGTCTTCACTCCTGCCGAAGCGAACGCCTCCGTGCTCCGTACATTCCTCTCCCGAAAATCCTGATACCATGTACAACTGGACCAAAATCAAAGACTATACCGACATCCTCTTCGATTACTTCGAGGGGATAGCCCGCATCACCATCAATCGCCCGAAGGTCTACAACGCCTTCCGCCCCCTCACCAACATGGAAATGCTCGACGCCATGAGCATCTGCCGCGAGCGGCCCGACATTCGCGTGGTCGTCCTCACCGGTGCCGGCGACAAGGCCTTCTGCAGCGGCGGCGACCAGCACGCCAAGGGCCGAGGCGGATACGTCGGCGACGACGGAGTACCCCGCCTCAACGTACTCGACCTACACGCCGCCATACGCTCCATCCCCAAGCCGGTCATCGCCATGGTCAACGGCTACTCCATAGGCGGCGGCAACGTGCTGCAGGTGGTCTGCGACCTCTCCATCGCCTCATCCTCGGCTAAGTTCGGACAGACGGGCCCCAAGGTCGGCAGCTTCGACGCCGGATTCGGCTCCTCCTACCTTGCCCGCTGCGTGGGCCAGAAGAAGGCCCGTGAAATCTGGTTCCTCTGCCGCCAGTACACCGCGCAGGAGGCCCTTGACATGGGCATGGTCAACGCCGTCGTCGAGCCTGACAAGCTCGAAGAGACAACCGTCGAATGGTGCCGCACCATCATGAAGCGTTCGCCTCTGGCAATCCGCATGATCAAGCGCGGGCTCAACGCCGAGCTCGACGGCCAGCAGGGCCTCATGCAGTTCGCCGGAGACGCCACACTCCTCTACTACCTCATGGACGAGGCACAGGAGGGCAAGAATGCATTCCTCGAAAAGCGCGACCCCGACTTCGACCAGTTCCCCCAGTTCCCCTGACCTCCCATGCGCCTCAGCTATGCCCCCTGCCGCCTCCGCTTCAAGGAGCCGGCCATCACGTCCCGCGACACCATGACCGAGAAGCTCACATGCTTCATCAAGGTTTATGACGAGAGCAATCCCGAAGTCTACGGACTTGGCGAGGCCGCCATCTTCCCCGGGCTCAGCCCCGAGGCCGACGCCGACTACGAGCTCAAGCTCCTCGAGCTCCTCGCCAACGTAGCCCTGGGCCGTCCCACCGACCTCAGCCGCCACTCCTCTATACAGTATGGCTTCGAGCAGGCTCTGCGCGACTTCGTCTCAGGCGGAAAGAGGCTCTATTACCCCGGACCATTCACCGACGGCAAGGACTCGCTGACCATCAACGGCCTGGTGTGGATGGGCGACATAGAGCAGATGCGCCGAAGAGCCCAGGCCAAGATCGACACCGGTTTCCACTGTGTCAAATTCAAGATTGGCGCACTCGACTGGGAAGACGAGCTCAGGCTCCTGCGCGACATCCGCCGCGACAACCTCGACCTCGAGATACGTGTCGACGCCAACGGCGGCCTCCCCTGGGACAGGGTTGAAAAGATGCTCGGCCAGCTCGCCGACCTCGGCGTAGAGAGCATAGAGCAGCCCATACCAGCCCGCTGCTACCGCGAGATGGCAATACTCTGCGGCCGCTCGCCAGTCCCCATCGCATTGGACGAAGACCTCATCGGCATTCACGACCCCGAAGAACGCCGCGCCCTCCTCACCCACGTCCGACCCCGGATGCTCGTCCTCAAGCCCGCACTCTGCGGCGGCTTCAGCGGCGCCGAAGACTGGATATCCGCCGCCGAAGGCGAAGGCATCCGCTGGTGGGTCACATCCGCCCTGGAGAGCAACGTCGGCCTCAACGCACTCGCGCAGTGGACTGCCTCTCTTGGCGAGCCTACGCACACACGTGCCCAGGGCCTCGGCACCGGAGCCCTCTACGTCGGGAACACCCCCTCGCCCCTTCACCTCGACGGCGAGCGCCTCACCTCCACACCTCAGGCCATCCCGTCTCACGTAGGGACGCTCCAGGGTGCGTCCGTATCCGAGGCTGCTGAAGTCTCTCAGCTTTCCCTCCTCTCTCTCGAATGGCGCAGCTGACCCTTCCCGAGTTCATAGCCGAGTGGCACTCCGACCAGACTTACGTGTCTGCCCACACTTCCGGCTCCACCGGCGCTCCTAAGCCTCTCCGCCTCCCCAAGGACCTCATGCGCCGTTCCGCCGAGCGCACCAACCGCTTCTTCGGCATCGGCCCCTGGTCGCGCCTCCACCTATGTCTCTCCCCCGGCTACATCGCCGGCAAGATGATGATAGTCCGCGCCATCGTCGCCCGCTGCCACCTCACCTCCGAGCCCACCTCCAACAATCCCCTGGACCCGCAGTTCACAGGCGGACCCACGGCTCGTGCATCCCTACAGCGGCGCATCTCCCTGCTCGCCGTCGTCCCCTCTCAGCTGTACTCTCTCCTTGACCATCCCGAGCGGCTGAGACTGGTTGACAACATCCTTGTCGGCGGCAGCCCCATCCCCCCGGAGCTTCGCCGACGTCTGGCGGCCATCCCCATCACCTGCTGGGAGAGCTACGGCATGACCGAGACCGCCTCGCACGTCGCCCTGCGGCCCGTCACCGCCGACCCCTCCCTCCCGTTCACCCTCCTTTCCGGCATTACCTGCTCCCTATCCGACCGCGGCACCCTCCAGCTCAGGGCAATCTCCCGGCTCTCAGCTCTCTGTCCTCAGCTAACTACCAATGACTGCGCCGAAGTGCTGTCTTCGACCACCTTCCGCCTGCTTGGACGCCTGGACCACGCCATCATCTCCGGAGGCATAAAAATCCATCCCCAGCAGCTCGAAGCCGAGGTCGCCGACCTGCTCGCCCCTTTCCAGCCATGCTACATCACCTCGCGTCCCGACCCCAAGTGGGGCGAAAGGGTAGTCCTCGCCCTATCGGCGATCTCTGATGCCTCCCAGCTTTCAACTCCCGGCTCTCAGCTTTTAAACGCCCTCCGCGAACGCCTCGGCCCCATCCGAGCCCCCCGCGAGATCGTCGTATTCCCCACTTTCTCCTATACCTCTACCGGCAAGCTCATCCGACAGAAACTCAAATGACAAAGCGGCGCGGCACCTTGAGAGTGCCGCGCCGCTTTTAGGGTAGGGGAGGGATTCAGACGCCGGGCGTCACGTTGTGGTTCATCTGCTGATTGCGCATCTGGTCCTCATTGAGACCGAAGCGGTTCTCGAACGGCTGGCTGCCCGTGCACATCAGAACCAGGTACCAGATGCTGCCGATGAATGGCACCAGCGTGATGAAGAACCAGCCGCCGCCCTTGCCGATGTCGTGCAGGCGACGCACGGCGACTGCGAGGGTAGGTAGCAAGAGTGCCAGGGCCACCAGGCCGTAGAGGCCGAAGATGACCATGGACTTGGAGGCAAAGGCGATGGCATAGATGCCGCCCATTACCACGAGCTGGAACAGAAACCAGAACCAGTACTCGCTGAGACTGGCGCGTCCGGAGAAGGTGGCGTACTTGCCGAAGCAAGTGCTGACCGATTGACCGAATGTCATAGTGATTGGTATTAGGTGATTAAAAGAGGTGAGTTGCGTTCTCCTATAGGCGCATAATCCGTTGAGGCGTGGCAATTGCCACCGAGATTCAGCTGTGTGCTTGGCTCTCAGATCGCCGACCGGATCACTCCTCGCCGGGAGTTGGTCACGAAGTCTATGATCTCGTCGCGCAGCGGGTGCGTCGGCACTCTTTCCAGTATCAGCTTAACCGCGTTGCTCACGTTCAGGTCGCTCAGGTAGAGAATCCTGTACGTGGCCGCGATGATGTCGATTTCCTCCTGTTTGTATCCGTGGCGGTGCAGGCCGACGCTGTTGAGTCCCACATAGCTGATAGGTTCGCGGGCAGCTTTGACGTACGGCGGGATGTCCTTGTTCACTAACGCTCCGCCCTGGAGCATGATGCCCTTGCCGAGGTGGCAGAACTGGTGGATGAGGCTGCCGCCGCCGATTACGGCGTTGTCGTCGATCACCACCTCGCCGCCGAGCTGGCTGGCGTTGCTGATGATGATGCCGTTGCCCAGGCGGCAGTCGTGTGCCACGTGGGTATAGGCCATGAGCAGGCAGTTCTCGCCAACGCGCGTCTCGCCTTTCGAGGCGGTGCCCTTGTTGACCGTCACGCACTCGCGCAGTGTTGTGCCGGAGCCAACGTAGGCGTAGGTCTTTTCGCCGCGGTACTTGAGGTCTTGCGGAATGGCCGACACGACCGCTCCCGGAAAGATGGTCACGTTATCGCCGATGCGGGCGCCGGGAAAGATGGTCACGTTGCCGTGGATGAGCACGTTGTCGCCTATTTCCACGTCTTCGTGGATGACGGTGAAGTTACCGATGCGGGCGTTGTTGCCTATCTTGGCGTCGGGGTGCACGCTGTAGAGCGCGGGGTTGCGGAGTATGTCCATCGCTTCTTTCCGTTATTTGTTCTTGATGATCTGGGCCATGAACTCGGCCTCGCACACTATCTTCTCGCCCACGAAGGCGTAGCCCTTGACCACGGCGCAGCCTCGGCGTATTTCCGTCATCAGCCCCACGCTGAGCAGCAGGGTGTTGCCCGGCACCACCTTCTGGCGGAACTTCACGTTGTCAATCTTCAGGAAGTAGGTGGAATACTTCTCCGGGTCCTCGACCTGGTTGAGCACGAGCACACCGGCGGCCTGTGCCATGGCCTCGACCTGCAGCACGCCGGGCATCACCGGCTCCGTCGGGAAGTGGCCCTGGAAGAATGGCTCGTTGACGGTGACGTTCTTGACGGCCACCGCATGGCGCTTGTCGAGCTCTATGATCTTGTCGATGAGCAGGAACGGGTAGCGGTGCGGCAGGAGCTTGCGGATGCCGTTGATGTCGATCAGCGGTGCGTCGTCGGGGTTGTACATCGGAGCCTGCACGTCGGTGTGGCGAACTTTCTTGCGCAGCATCTTTGCGAAGGCGGTGTTGATGGTGTGCCCCGGACGGATGGCCACCACGCGTCCCTTGAGCGGACGGCCGATGAGGCTCAGGTCGCCAAGCACGTCCATCAGCTTGTGGCGTGCCGGCTCGTTGTCCCACTTGAGCGGGGCCGGGTTGATGTAGCCGAGCTTGTCGAGGTGCATGTGCGGCATCTGCATCAGGTCGCAGATCTCGTTGATGTTCTCCTGGCTCGTCTCGCGGTCGTAAATCACGATGGCGTTGTCCAGGTCTCCTCCCTTGATGAGACCATACTTGAGCAGCTGCTCTATCTCGCGCACGAACACGAAAGTGCGGGCGCCGGCCACCTCGGTCTTGAACTCGGACAGGTCGTCGAGCACGGCGAACTGGTTCGGAAGCACTGCCGAGTTGTATTCCACCATCGTCTCGACGGAGAAATTGTCGTCGGGGTAGATGGTGATGCAGGAACCGGTCGCGGGATCCTGGAGCAGTGTCTTCTCGCGTATGTAGTAGTAGTCCTTGTCGTGGTCCTGTTCCTCCAGGCCCACCTTCTCTATCTCTTCGATGAAGCGCATACCGGAGCCGTCGAGGATGGGCACTTCGGGTCCGTCGACGTCAATCAGGCAATTGTCCACGCCCGAGGCGAAGAGAGCCGCCAGGGCATGCTCCACGGTGCTCACGCGCACGTCGCCGCGGGCCAGGACGGTGCCGCGGGCCGTGTCCACCACGTTCTCGGCCAGGGCGTCGATGACGGGCTGGCCTTCCAGGTCAACACGGCGGAACTTATAGCCGTGGTTGGCGGGCGCCGGGTTGAACGTCGCCGTTATCTCTATGCCGCTGTGCAGTCCCTTGCCTTGCAGCGTGAAGGATGCCTTGAGTGTCTTCTGGTTCATATCTGTGTTTTTAAATGAAAAATGAGCAATTAACAATGAACTATAAGCTCCGCGTGCATAGGTGCGTCGCTGTTATTGTTCATCATGCATTATTCATTGTTCATTAGATTGTGTGTTAGAGTTTCCCTTGCTCGAAGAGCTTTCCGAGCTTCTTGATGTATACTTGGTTCTTGGCGAACTGGCGTGCCTCGATGGCAGGGTAGCCGAGCAGCGCGTTGTCGGAACCCACGTTGTTGGGAATGCCGCTCTGGGCGCCGAACTGGTTGCGGTCGCCAACGGTGATATGGCCGGCGAAGCCTACCTGGCCGCCAACCATGTTGCTGTCGCCGATGCGGGTGCTGCCGGCCACGCCTCCCTGGGCGGCGAAGACGTTGTTGCGGCCGATGTGCACGTTGTGCGCCACCTGCACCAGGTTGTCGATCTTGGTGCCCTGGCCGATGCACGTGGCGCCGAAAGTGGCGCGGTCAATGGTGGTGTTGGCACCGATTTCCACGTCGTCGGCGATCTCCACGTGGCCCAGCTGGGGTATCTTCTCGTACTCGCCGCTTGCGGTGGGGGCGAAGCCGAAGCCGTCGGCGCCTATCACCGCGCCAGAGTGGATGATGCAGCGCTTGCCGATGCGGCAGCCCGGGTAGATGCGCACGCCCGCATTGAGCACTGTGCCCTCGCCGATTACGCAGCCGGGGCCGATGTATACCTGTGGGTAGACTTTCACGCCCTTGCCGAGCTGAACGTCGTCGGAAACGTACGCGAACGCGCCCACATATGCGTCTTCCGGCAGCTCGAAGCCCTCCGGCACGCGGCATGGCAGCTCGATGCCCACCGGCGAATGCTGCGTCATGCGCTGGGCCAGGGTCATCAGCTCCGCCAGGGTGGCATACGGGTCCTTGACCCGCACCATAGTCGCGGCGATGGGCTTTTCCGGCACGAAGTCCTCGGACACCAGCACCGCGCTCGCACGCGTATTATAAATTAGGTGTGTGTACTTGGGATTGGCCAGGAAAGTCAGAAACCCCTCCCCGGCCTCGTCGAGGGGCCCGAACCCCTTGACTATCATCGTTTCATCACCTTCGATCCGGGCTCCTATCAGAGAGGCCAGCTCCCGTAAGGTCATTTTCATCGGTGTAGCTCAAAATTTTGCGCAAATTTAGCCAAAATTCTCCATACTGCCAAACTCGTGTCCGAGTTGAGGGTGTAAGGACGTATGACCAGTGCGTCGGTGTGAGACGACATTCGAGAGCAGGCTGTCCTCCTGCATTTCTGAACTTTCAACTTTTTTGACTATCTTTGCGGCATGGATGCTAACACCGCCAAGCTTATCCGCGACCTGATGGTGGCCGAGTGCGTCAACTCCGCCCCGCCGCCCGACCATGTTCTCTACCGCCTTATCTCCATGGGGCGATTGCGCGTGCTCGCCCGCGGGCAGATGCTCATAAGCGTGGGCGACTTCAACCCGCACTTCCATATCCTCGTCTCAGGCGTAATGCGCCGCTGGCACTGGGACGGCAACACCGAGAAGACCTCCGCCTTCGCCACCGCAGGCACCCAGACGCTCATCTACCACTGCTACTACGCTGGGCGTCCGAGCGTCGACAACGTCGAGGCCTGCTCACCCTGCCGCATCCTCACGGTCCGCAAGCCCGACTTCGACGCCCTCCTTGCCGACTCCCCCGAGTTCGCCCTCTACAACTTCCATATGGCCGCCGCCGACCTCTATTTCCACGAAATGAAGCGTGATCTCTTCACCGGCAACGCCCGCGAGCGCTACCTGGCCCTGATGCGCAACCGCCCCGAGATCGTCAAGTCCGTATCACAGCGCATCCTCGCTTCCTACCTCGGCATCACCCCGCAGTACCTCTCCAACATCCGCAAGGAGATTTTTAACAAATAGCCTCCACTATTTATTAAGATAGTTTAATGGCGTGGAGCTCTCCACGTCCCTAACTTTGCAACCGTAAGACCACGACCCCCGAGCGAGGTGTGGCATTGTGGCGTCCGGGTCCCGGCCGCGTACTCAAGGAAACTTCTATAAATTAAACATTTGCATATCAGAGAAATAATTCGTATCTTT
>UQLL01000013.1 GCA_900541835.1 uncultured Porphyromonadaceae bacterium | reverse complement strand
AGATACGAATTATTTCTCTGATATGCAAATGTTTAATTTATAGAAGTTTCCTATACCTTTCAAATGCTCAAATTGTCTCTACGCTATATATAATAGTTCACGAAAATATTATAAATCGGATTAATGACGTTTCTCCTAATGATATAACAATATTGGGTTATACTACTCCGCTATTACGAGAGTTTGACCATTATTACAGATTACTTTCAAGAGAAAAAACAAAAACAATGTTTGAAACTCCTGAAATCATGTATCGTAATCAATTAAATTTCATTATAGAGTCAGATAATCCATGGTTTAATAACATCTTTAAACATCTTGCCAAAAGGCACTTTCCGCAAGCCCAATCGCTTAATGATTGGCAAAAAGCCCAAATCAAATCTTATATTGCTCTACTGTTAGCTAATTCGGAGATTTATGAGAAATATCCTGAACGCCTCAGTGACATAATGAACGAAACCTGCAATAAATGCAAGATACGCAAAGATGCATTTATTGCATGGCTTAAACATTATGAAGACACACTTGCAACATTCCGAATATTAGTTAGAAATGCCGATTATGAGTTTATTCGCAGAAACAAGAAAATGAACTTTTGGATGAACTGTGGAATGGTTAAAGTTTCCACTATACATTCTTTTAAAGGGTGGGAAAGTCAAGCTATATTTCTCATAATTGAGAATAGCACATCTAAAGAAGAATTTAATGAACTGCTTTATACAGGAATAACACGTGCAAGAGAAAACCTTGTCGTAATCAACTTTGGCAATTCAGAATATAACGAAATTCTAAAACCGCTATTTAATCAAATTAATGGTGCAAAATCTTCAGAGCAAACACAGCTAAGTAATAGGAATAATTCGTAAATTTGTTTTTAATAGGGATGTTCCGCCTATTGGATTAATCGCATAAAAATTTGGACGGCAATGAAAAAGAACTAATTTTGCGGTGGACAAAAACAAAAGCCTTGACTTGTCAAGGTCGGGACAAAGAGGAGGTGACGGCCTCCGCCGCTTATCTCTTTGTTCTGAAATTAATTGAAGTTTACCCCCCTGTCGAAAAACGGGGAGTACTACATTAAAATGAACATAAAGGAACTCGATAGGCTGGAAGACTCAAATGTACGTATTTTAGTTGACCTTAAAGAATACGACGTTAAGAAAGATACACGTCTACTTATACCATTTTTCTATTATCAGCATTACGGCTTGATGAATAGAGGCGGAGAAGTGGTTGTAGGGCCTCAGTATGACCGAATCCTGGATTCCTGTTATAGAGATTCCGATCTCATACGTGTCGGCCTTCACTACACATATGGATTTAGCAGGTCGACAAAAGAGCCAAGCACATATCTCAGAACCAAATGGGGGCTATTGGATTGCAATGGCAAAGTAATTCTTGACACAAACTATAAGAGCATTGGGATTTCTGATGACAAAAAGGTGTTGACTCTCCAACACATGGATGGACAATATGAAGTCATCAATGTCGATGGTGAGGTAATTGTCCCTAAGGGGACTTATCAGTGGGTAGATTGCTTTGACAGCGGCTTATCCCGTGTCCACCATTACGATGGTGAAAGCAAAAAGTATGGTATAATTGATGTAAGAGGTAATATTATTCTGCCTATTATATACTCAAGGATATGGAATTTTTATAAAAGGAATCGTCATTCAACAACGATAGAGTCCATTGACGAACATGGCAATAAGCGAGTAGGAATATTTGATTTTATTACTCGCAAAGCAACAATATAATTATGCCGACGAATAAGAACGCACTGACGCGAATTGTGTTGCTCGACAAGTTGCTTGCCGACCGTTGCCATGCTTATTCCATTCAGGATAAAAAAGGCGCCGCGGCAGAGTGTGTCGCGGCGTCTGCTGTGTAGGGTTGGGTTATTTCAGGCGGAGGAAGGAGTAGCCGAAGCGGTCGGCAGCGGCACGCTCCAGCTCCTCGCGGAACTCGGGAGCCGCCAGGCCGATCATCAGCTTGGCACGCTCCGGCAGCGAGCGGCCGCGTAGGTCGGCAATGCCGTTCTCGGTTACGATGTAGTTGGTCTGGAAGCGGGTCGTTACGACTCCCGCACCCTCCGTCAGCACGGGCTTGATCTTGTTCAGCCCCTTGTTGGTGGTGGAGAGCATGGCCAGGAAGCTCAGGCCTCCCTCGCTGCGCGAGGAGCCGTAGACAAAGTCGTGCTGGCCGCCGATGCCCGAGAAGATGCGCGTGCCGATGCTGTCGGCGCACACCTGGCCGGTTAGGTCTATCTCCAGGCACGAGTTGATGCTCATCACCTTCGGGTTCTGCGCTATCACGAACGGGTTGTTGGTCCAGGCGACGTCCTTGATGATGATGTCGCGGTTGTAGTTCATGAAGTCGTAGAGACGCTTGGAGCCGAGGGCCAGGGAGGCCACCGACACGCCTGGCATCACTGCCTTCTGGCTGTTGTCGATGATTCCGCTCTCGAGCAGGGGCAGCACGCCGTCGGTCATGGCCTCGGTGTGGAGGCCGAGGTGCTTGTGGCCCCGGAGGGCGCGGATGACGGCGTTGGGTATGCCGCCTACGCCTATCTGCAAGGTGGCGCCGTCGGGGATGCGTTCGGCGATGTAGTTGCCTATCTTAATCTCGGCCTCGGTCGGGGTAGCGGTGGGCACCTCCACCAGGGGTTCGTCGCCGCGCACGGCAGCCGCCAGCTGAGAGACGTGGATGCGGGCGTCGCCATAGCTGTAGGGCATGTACTTGTTGACCTGCGCTATGACGCGGTCGGCGCACTCCACGGCGCTCGTGGCCAGGTCGGCCGAGACGCCGAAGGAGACGTAACCCTCCTCGTCAGGCTCGGAGCAGTTGATCAGTGCCACGTCGACGCGGCATGTGCCGTCGCGGAAGAGCTCAGGCACCTCGCCCAGGAAGCGGGGGGTGGTGACGCCGTAGCCGTCGGCGATCCACTTGCGCACGGAGTTGGCGACGAAGAAGCTGTTGACCAGGAAGGTGTCCTTGTACTCCGGCTTGCAGTAGGGGGCCGGGCCCTTGGCTACGGCGAAGGCCGAGTAGAGTGTGACGTCGCGCAACTCCGGGCCGCGGTCGGCAAGTGCCTGGCACAGCACCTCCGGGATGGATGTCGAGCCCTGTATGTAGACGTGGTCGCCGCTCTCTATCAGCTTCACGGCCTCGGCCGGCGACACGAATTTGATGTCGTTACTCATTTCTTGTGAATGTATGCACCCGCTTCAGCGCGGAGCGGTTATTTGTGGTGTTCGGCGTTGAAGGCTTTCAGGCGTCGGTCGAGGTCGTCGAAGGCCTTGTCGTCGGAGATCATGGACACGCAGACACGTATGCCGTGCTGCCTGGAGCCGGTGCCGGGCAGCGAGATGGCGCTCACGCCGTGGCGCAGGAGCTCGCGCTGCACCGTCTCGGAGTCCATGCCTGGGTAGCCGGCGGTGAAGAAGAAGCCGTCGCCGATGGGCTCCTTGCCGTCTTTGGCGTAGACGATCTCGAAGCCGTTGTCGGTGAATATTTTCTTGGTCCTCTCTCCTCTGCGGCCATATTCGCGGCTGTCGCCCACGAAGTCGAGCTTGCCGTCGGCAGCGGCGTCGAGCATGGCGGCCAGGGCGCACTGCGCCGAGTGGCTGGTGCCCGATGAGGCGGCGTAGAGCACGCCGAAGATGTATGCCTTGAGGAAGGTGGGCATATGGTAGAAGTCCGTCAGCGCCGGGAACTCGCGGTTGGCCACCGCCGGGCTCATGCACACCATAGCGATGCGCTGTCCGGCGTAGCTGAAGATCTTGGAGCCGGAAAGGAGCAGGATGTAGTTGTCGCAGTAGCGTGCCACGGTGGGCACGTAGGGCGCCTGGCCGGGGTGCGAGTAGTCGTGGCGGAAGTCCATGCCCATGTAGGCCAGGTCCTCCATCACGATTACGTCGTGCTTCTTGCTGACACGGGCTATGATCTGCAGCTCCTCGTCGGTGAGGTTGGTCCAGGCCGGGTTGTTGGGGCTGGAGTAGACCATGGCGGTGATGTTGCCGCCGGCCATCATCTCCTCGAGCTTGGCCTCGAGTTTGGCGCCGCGGTAGTCGTAGATGTCGAACGACGCCTGTTTCAGGCCGAGGATGTATGCCTGGGTGGGCTGTGCGGGGAAGCCGGGGTTGAGGAACAGCATGGTGTCCTTCTTGGGATCGCGCTGGCCGAGCAGGAGCATGAGCGTGAAGCTGCCCTGCATGGAGCCTACGGTGGGGATGATGCCCTCGGCGGGGACGTCCACGCCCAGGAAGGCCTTTATGAAGCGCTCTCCGGCCTTCTTGAGCTCGGGGATGCCGCCGATGTTGGGATACTGGTTGGCCACGCCGGCGTCAAGGGCCGCTTTCTCGGCTTCCACGCCCACCTGGGAGGCTGGAAGACCGGGGTTGCCGATCTCCAGGTGCACCATCTTTTCTCCGGCGATGCCCTCGGCCTGGGCGGCCACGGAACACATCTGGCGGATGGTGGCCTCGGTCAGAAGGCCTACGCCGCAGGCGCGGATGGCGTCGTCGAGCTGTTGGGGGGTAATCGGGAACATGGCTTACTTGCGCTTTTCGAGTAGTTCGCGGGTCAGCTTGAGGCCGGCGCGGAACGCGGTGATGTTCATGTCCACTATCTTGTCGCCCTTGGCGCCGAAGACGCTGCGGATGCCCTCCTCGATCTTCTCGGCCTCGAGATCGATGAAGGGGGCGGCGGCGCCCAGCAGCACCATGTTGGAGCAGCGCTGGGTGGCAACCTCCTTGGCCACCTCGTCCATGTCGAAGGCTACGAGGTTGGGATGGCGCTCGAGCTCGGCGGTTACTTCCTCCATCTCCGGGTAGTTGCCGATGTTGACGAAGGGGAGGGTGGAGGTCACGATCCAGCCGTCCTTGGCCAGCCAGGGCATGTAGCGGAGGGCCTCCATGGGCTCGAGGCTGACGATGAGGTCGGCGCTCCCCAGGGGGATGAGGTCGGAGGCGATAGGCCTGGAGCTAAGGCGCAGGTTCGACTGGACGTCGCCGCCGCGCTGGCTCATGCCGTGAACCTCGGCCTGCTTGATGTACAGGTTCTCGCGCAGGGCTGCTGCGCCCAGGATGGTGGCGATGGAGAGGATGCCCTGGCCGCCTACACCTGCCAGTACTATATCTGTTTTCATCTTATATACTATAATGTGTATTTGGTTAGGGTGTTTACTTTTTCTGGGCGGCCTTGGCCTTTGCGGCGGCGTGGCGGCGTGCGGTCTGGATGCATTCGCGGCGCGAGATGATCACTGAGCAGCCGTGGTGGTCGATTTCCTCCTTGAACAGTGCCTTCATGTCCTCGTAGTTCTTGGGCAGGGAGTCGATGACCCGCATGTGCTCGGGCTTGCATCCCAGGCCGAGGCAGATGTCCTCGAGCTTGCCGGTGCCCTGGGAGTCCTGGCCGCCGGTCATGCCGGTGGTGAGGTTGTCGCTGATGATGACAACCACGTCGGAGTCCTCGTTGATGGCGTCGAGCAGGCCGGTCATGCCGGAGTGGGTGAAGGTGGAGTCGCCGATGATGGCAACGGCGGGGTGCTGGCCGGCGTCGGCCGCGCCCTTGGCCATGGTGATGCTGGCGCCCATGTCCAGGCAAGTGTCGATGGCGTTGAAGGGGGAGAGCCAGCCCAGCGTGTAGCAGCCGATGTCGCCGAACACCTTCGGGCTCTCATAGCCCTTGAGGGTGTCGATCAGAGCGTGGTATACGTCGCGGTGGCCGCAGCCCTGGCAGAGTGCCGGCGGACGCGGGGCCACAATCTGGGGCACCACGGCGGGCTCGTCGCGGTGCAGGAGCGTTAGGTTGGGACGCAGGCGCAGCAGGCCCTTGCGGACGTCGTCGGGGGTGAGCTCGCCGGTGCGGGGCAGCATGCCGTCGAGTTTGCCGTATACGTCATGGCGCAGGTCGAGTGTGCCGCGCACGGCCTCCTCGATCACCGGCATGCCCTCCTCTATGATAAGTAGCTCCTTGCATTCGTCGCTCAGGCGGCGCACCAGGCTGGTGGGCAGCGGGTACTGCGAGATCTTCAGCACGGGGAAGGGGATGCCGTCGGGGAAGCACTCCTTGAGGTAGTTGTACGCCAGGCCGGAGACGATGATTCCCAGGCTGTGGTCCTTGGCGTCGGTGTATGAGTTGAAGGGGGACTTCTCGCTGGCCTCTTCGAGTGCGGCGTAGACCTTGATCAGCTCCTTGTAGCGCTTGCGGGAGTTGACGGGCATGAGCACCCACTGGTTGGCGTCGCCCGGGTAGTGGAGCTTGTTTTCCTCGCGGGGCTTGTCCTCGACTTCCACCACGCCGCGGGAGTGGCTCAGGCGGGTCACGAGGCGCAGCAGCACGGGCACTCCGTACTTCTCGCTGAGGTCGAAGCCGTATGCGCCCATGTCGTAGCATTCCTGCTGGTCGCTGGGCTCCAGGCAGGGGAGCAGGGCGAACTTGGCGTAGAAGCGGGAGTCCTGCTCGTTTTGGGAAGAGTGCATCGAGGGATCGTCGGCGCCCACCACCAGCAGGCCGCCGTTGGCGCCGGTCATGGCGGAGTTGACGAACGGGTCGGCGGCCACGTTCAGGCCGACGTGCTTCATGCTCACGGTGGCACGCTTGCCGCAGAACGACATGCCCATGGCCTCTTCCATTGCCGTTTTCTCGTTGCTCGACCAGTGGGAGTGCAGTTTACGCTCGCGGGCTATCGGCGAGGACTGTACGTATTCGAGGATTTCGGTCGACGGCGTGCCGGGGTAGGCGTATGCACCCGAAAGTCCGGCGTCGATGGCGCCCTGGGCAAAGGCTTCGTCGCCCAGTAACAGGCGTTTGGTTCTCATTCTATATATTAGATTTAGGTTAGTTTTCTGAGCGCAAATTTACAAATAATATTGCGCCCGTGCAAGAGCCGGGGGCCGGCAAACAGGGTCCGGGCGCTTTTTTTCGAGAAAAATGCGAAAACATTTGGTGGAGTCGGAAAAAAGCACTAACTTTGCCCCCGTTTTATGGCTCCTCTTAAAAAAGCCGGGGAAGTGATGCGCCCCGGTGATATGAGAAACGGGATGGCTGCCATGAGACTGAAACATGTAATCAGAGTAGTACAACAAAAACGCCATGTCAAAGATTTGTCAACTGACCGGTAGGAAGGCAGCCGTGGGCAACAACGTTTCCCACTCCAAGCGCCGCACCAAGCGCAAGTTCAAAGTGAACCTGCACACCAAGAAGTTCTATTGGCCCGAGCAGAACATGTGGATCGAGCTGCGCGTCAGCGCCGCCGCCCTCCGCACCATCAACAAGATAGGCCTCAACGCCGCCCTCAGGAAAGCCGAGAAGGAAGGTAACCTTGATTACCGCGACATCACGGTGATTTCCATGTAATTCACCCGTAAAACCCAGATACAGCAATGGCAAAGAAAGCTAAAGGCAACCGGGTGCAGGTCATACTCGAATGCACCGAGCAGAAGGGCAGCGGCGTGCCCGGCATGAGCCGCTACATCACCACCAAGAACCGCAAGAACACCACCGAGCGTCTTGAGCTCAAGAAGTACAACCCGTACCTCAAGCGCGTCACCGTACATAAGGAAATCAAATAAGCACCCTGAGAAATGGCAAAAAAAACCGTCGCGTCTCTTCAGAAAGGTGAAGGACGCACTTTCAGCAAAGTGATCAAGATGGAGCGTTCGCCCAAGACCGGTGCTTACGTTTTCAAGGAGGAAATGGTGCCCAACGACGCTGTCAAGGACGCACTCAAGTAATCCGGTCCCACATACCACACCATACAAGGCTGCCTCGCACAAGCAGGGCAGCCTTAAGTGTTTAAGAACGTGACCGGAGGACCCTGTCTAAGTCTCGGACTCGTGTGCGCCTTGTCGCTCCGTCGCTCCGTCAGGCGTTGCATTCATTTTGCACCCGCTGCAGTGCAATAACCACATCCCCGGCCGCGTTATGCCAAGAAGGGGCCGACGGCCTCGTAAAAACATCCAAAACACGCAAATAATCAATGCGAACCAACACTTCCATACTGAAGGCGCCGCTGCTGTGGCTGCTGGCTATCTTTCTTCTGCTGCCCGCCGCCATGCAGGCCGATCCCGTCAAGTGGTCCGTCAGCGTCAAGGGCGCCGGCACCGAAAGTCCCGCGCTGGTCATCACCGCCAAGGTCGATGCCGGCTATCACCTCTACGCTCCCAGTAACCCACAGCCCGGTGGAGTGCCCCTCAGCTTCCGATTCGACGCCCTTAAGGGCGCCACGCTCGTCGGCAAGCCCGTCGCCGACCGCAAGTACACCAAGGCATACAGCGACATCTTCGAGCAGGACGAGCACTACTTCTCCGGCACCGTCACCTTCACCCAGAAGCTCAAGCCCACCGCCGACAAGTTCTCGGTCAAGGTGGAGGCCAACGGACAGGTCTGCAACGACGGAGGCTGCTGGCCCGTGCACCATCAGCAGGACGTGTCCGGCACGGCCAAGGCTGCTACCGAGGCAGTTTCCGAGGTTGGCAAAAAGGAGGATGCCGAGCAGAAGGAGTCGGCCATGACCGACATGGCCGACTCCCTGAACGTCTCCGAGACCCTGCTCACGGAGCAAAACGGCACCGATGTGGAGGCGTACAAGAGCTCCTACTGGCAGAACGTGGAGAGCGAGTTCAAGCAGTTCGGCGTCGATCCCGGCACCCAGGGCCGCAGCCTCCTCTACATATTCATCGCCGGCTTCCTGGGCGGTCTTTTGGCCCTCGTCACCCCCTGCGTGTGGCCCATGATACCCATGACCGTCAGCTTCTTCCTCAAGAAGAAGGACGGAGGCCGCAAGCGTGCCGTCGGGCAGGCCGCCATCTATGGCCTTGGCATCATCGTGATATACGTCGGTCTGGGCCTGATAATCACCGCCATCTTCGGCGCCTCGGCGCTCAACAACCTCGCCACCAGTGCCATCTTCAACATCATCTTCTTCGCCCTGCTGGTGCTCTTCGCCATATCCTTCATGGGCGGTTTCGAGCTAACCCTGCCCGCCTCCTGGACCAACAAGATGGACGCCAAGGTGGATTCCACCACCGGCTACCTGTCGCTCTTCTTCATGGCCTTCACGCTGGTGCTCGTGTCGTTCAGCTGCACCGGCCCCATCATCGGCACCCTGCTGGTTGAGGCCGCCGCCACCAGCAACTTCCTCAGCCCTGCCGTCGGTATGTTCGGTTTCGCGCTGGCCCTGGCTCTGCCCTTCACCCTCTTCGCCCTCTTCCCATCGGTGCTCAAGTCCATGCCCAAGTCGGGCGGCTGGCTCAACACCGTCAAGGTCGTGCTCGGCTTTCTCGAGCTGGCCTTGGCGCTCAAGTTCCTCAGCGTAGCCGACCTCGCCTACGGCTGGCGCATCCTCGACCGAGAGGTCTTCCTGAGCCTGTGGATTGTCATCTTCGCCCTGCTGGGCGTGTACCTGCTGGGCAAGCTCACCTTCCCGCACGACAGCAAGGTGGAGCGCATAGGCATCTTCCGTTTCATGCTCGCCTGCATCTCCCTGGCCTTCGCCGTCTACATGGTGCCCGGCCTGTGGGGAGCGCCGCTGAAGAGCATCAGCGCCTTCGCGCCTCCCGCCCATACCCAGGACTTCTCTCTGTACGACGGCGAGGTGCACGCACGCACTGACAACTACGACGAGGCCCTGCGCCTGGCCTGCGAGCAGGGCAAGCCCGTGCTCATTGACTTCTCCGGCCACGGCTGCGTCAACTGCCGAAAGATGGAGGCGGCCGTCTGGACCGACCCCAAGGTCAAGGCCCTCATTGACCGGGACTTCATCCTCGTCACCCTCATGGTCGACGAGAAAGCGCCGCTGCCCGAGCCTGTTGAGGTGACGGAGAAGGATGGTAAGAAGCGCACCCTGCGAACCGTCGGCGACAAGTGGAGCTACCTGCAGCGCATCAAGTTCGGCGCCAATGCCCAGCCCTACTACGTTATCCTCGACCCCGACGGCCATCCCCTGGCCCGTCCCTACGGCTTCAACGAGTCCGTTCCCGACTTTATCGACTTCCTCAACACCGGACTCGAAAACTTCCGCGACAGGCAGTAATATGCTGAGTCCTACCTATATAGCCCCTGCAGCGGTATGGCTGCAGGGGCTTTTTGCTTGCCTTTGCCACGGCAATCCGGCTTCGGACATGTCACCTCGGTACTTAAGTTTTGTAAAAATTTTTTCTGCATCCCGAAGCGCCTATTAGCAAAAGCGTTGGGGAAGTTGTAGACACCCGCAAGTGCCGATTTGGGCCTCCGGGCATTTTCATTATCCGGGAAAATGAAGTAACTTTGCATTCACCAAACGCTCGTCCGTGGAAGAATTAATACTCCATATCCAATACCTGCTGCGCCGCCATTCGTGCGTGATAGTGCCCCGCCTCGGAGCGCTGATCGCTACGGAGCGCCCTGCGTACGTCAACGAGGAATGGGGTATAGTGCAGGCGCCCGTGCGAGAGGTGTGTTTCAATGCCGCCATAGTCAACAACGACGGCCTGCTGGCCACCAGCATCGCCCGCCGCGAGCGGATACCCTACGAGGGCGCCTGTGTGCGCATGGAGCGTGCTATCGATGAGCTGCGTCAACGTCTCGACACCGACGGCGAGGTTTCCCTCGGCCGCATCGGCACCCTTCGCCGCAGCGCTGACGGCAGGCTCATTTTCGACCCGGCTCTCACCGCCCGCCAGCAGGCGGCTGCTCTCGGCTACCAGCCCGTGGCCATCCCCTCCAAGGAGTCCAGGACGGAAGAGGGGAGTGGCGCCACGCGCACCGGCAGCGGCTATTACATACTGCGCGTGAGCAAGACGGCCACCCGCATCGCCGCCGGCATCGCCTTGCCGCTTGTGGCCGCCGTGAGCATCCTCCTATGGACCCTCTCGCTGGGCGGCGGAACCGTACCCGCAGGCATCGACTACGCTTCCGTGGTGCCCATACCCGCTACAAAGACAGAGGTCCAGGCATCCGTACCCGCGCCCCAGAATGTCGTCGAAGATCAGCCGCAGGGCGTCCTCGTAGTGGCCGTGTTCGGCACCGAGCAGCAGGTCGACCTCTTCCTGCAGCAGCACGCCAAGTCGGCCCACAGCCTCAGTGTCAGCCCTTATGGCAAGAGCTACCGCGTCACCACCCTGCCTCAGTCGCGTCCCGGTCTGCTCGAACTGCTTCACGACACCGACTTCATAGTCGAATACCCCGGCGCCTGGATCTGGATGCAGGACGCCGAATAATCCCCGGCATGAAAAAAGCACCGGTCGCCCGGTGCCATTACTATGCAATTGCGGGCAGGCTTCTCAGCTCTGCCCATGGTTATCTACGGCGACCACACTGGCTCAGGGCCGAAGTCCCATTCGCCTCCGGCCACGGCCTGCCAGTTGGCCAGCGCTATTCCCATGTCTATTTCGCTTTGCGCGTATTCCCTGGCCATGCAGGCAGTCACATGCGGCATACCCTCCTCGCTTTCGGAGACACGTATCCTCACTGGCCGCCGGTTCATCGACGACGGCGCCGCAGCTACGGATGCCAGTGGCATCTTGAGTTCCGGCCAGCGCCGCATCACCACGTCGTATGACAGAGAGTCCTGGCTAAGCACATCTGCCGCTGACGGACGCCTGTCGCTCTTGGCCAGGCGTCGCATCATGCGGGCCATGAAGGTGGTATCTTCCTCCTCGGGCAGGCCGAAGGTCAGGATGAATGGCAGACGCCAGGTGACTCGCAGCAGCGCCGCGACGCGCTCCGGCCTGTAGGTGCCGCTGACGAAGCAGGTGCCAAGGCTGAGGCTCACGGCCTTCAGTGCGATCATTTCCGCCCAGAACCCGGCCCGCTGGAGACAGTTGTCGTAGCTTGTGTCGACCACGCAGGCCACGTAGTTGCGGACGTTGCGGAACATTCCGTAGCTGGCGCGGAAGCCCTCGAAGGGGGCGTTGTCGTCGAGCTTGAGCTGGAAGTGGATGGCGGCGTCGCGGCTCACGGCATACTGCACCTCGGACCGCAAGGCGGAGACGGTGCGCTCTCCCGGCTGGCGGAGCCGGAAAGAGCGCACCGAATGTCGTTGGAACACGGCCTGTGCCAGGGTATTGTCCTCGGGCGTGAGGGTCATGTGGTTTTGTTCAGTTTACTCGTCGTAGGTTATCTCGTAGCCGTCGAGCCACTCCATGGTCCGGCGGATGTAGTCGGCCATGACCACGTCGTCCTCCACGAAGGGCACCACCTTGCGGTAGTCTTCGAGGAACTTGGCGATGACGGGCGACGACTTGAGTGGACGGCGGAACTCGACGCCCTGGGCGGCGTTGAGCAGCTCGATGGCGGCGATGTACTTGAGGTTGGAGATGATCTTGTGGAGCTTGGTGCCGGCGTTGGCTCCCATGCTGACCAGGTCTTCCTGGCCGTTGGACGACACGATGCTGTCGCAGGAGGCGGGCCAGGCGTACATCTTGTTCTGGCTGACCACGGAGGCGGCGGCGTACTGCGGTATCATGAATCCGGAGTTGAGGCCGGGGTGTGCCACCAGGAACTCGGGGAGTCCGCGCACGCCGAGGATGAGCTGTGCCACGCGTCGCTCGGAGATGTTGCCGAGCTCGGCCAGGGCTACGCCCATGTAGTCGAACACCAGCGCCAGCGGCTCGCCGTGGAAGTTGCCGCCACTGACCACCAGGTCGCGGGCCGGGAACACCGTGGGGTTGTCCGTGACGGAGTTGATCTCTGTGTGGATGACGCTGGTGACGTAGTTCATGCAGTCGCGGATGGCGCCGTGTACCTGCGGGATGCAGCGGAAGGAGTAGGGGTCCTGCACGGCCTTGTCGTCGCTGTGGATAATCTCGCTGTCCTTGAGGATCTGGCGTATGATGAAGGCCGTCTTGGCCTGGCCCTTGTGGGGGCGCACCTGCTGGATGCAGGCCATGAAGGGGTCGATGCGGCAGTTGAAGGCCTCCATGCTGATGGCGGCGAAGAGGTCGAAGCACTTGACCATCTTCCAGCCGTCGATGAGGGCCTTGATGCCGTTGGCGCTCATGAACTGTGTGCCGTTGAGCAGGGCGAGGCCCTCCTTGGACTTGAGCGTGATGGGCTTCCAGCCGAAGATGTTGAGGATGTCGCGTCCGGACATTCGCTTGCCGTCGTACATGACCTCGCCTTCGCCGATAAGCGGCAGGAAGAGGTTTGCCAGGGGTGCCAGGTCGCCGGAGGCGCCGAGGGAGCCGCGGTCGTAGACGATGGGGTAGATGTCGTTGTTGTAGAAGTCGAGGATGCGCTGCACGGTCTCGACCTGCACTCCTGAGAAGCCCATGCTCAGGGCGTGAGCCTTGAGCAGCAGCATGATCTTGACGATGACGGGGTCGATGGGGTCGCCGATGCTGCACGAGTGGCTCTTGATGAGGTTTTCCTGCAGGGTGCTGAGCTCGGAGGGGGATATGCTTCTGGAGCAGAGTGAGCCGAAGCCGGTGGTGACGCCGTAGATGGGGGCGTCGGGATTCTCGGCCTTGCGGTCGAGGTAGTCGCGGCATTCCTGTATCTTGGTACGGGCCATCTCGCTGAGCTCCAGGCGTGTGTGGTTGCGCAGCAGTTCCTCGATCTTGTTGTAGTGGAGGGCAGTGGTGCCTATCTCGTATACATGGTGTGCGTCGTCGCTCATATCTTCACGGAGTTAAGGAGTTCCTGCTCCATGCTGACAGCCTGCTGCTGGAGGTGGTCGCAGCGGGAAGCGAGTTCGCCGGCCACGTCGGCGTCCTTGATGGAGGAGATGTTGATGCGGCAGTTGAGGATGGCTCCGAGGGCGCCGGTGCGGGCGCACATCATGGCTACGCAAGCGTCGGTGATGGCGTTCTGGTTGCCCTTCTCGGCCACTTCCTTGATGCAGGGCATGATGCTGACGCAGCGCTCGGCCACGGACAGAGGCACACGGGCGGCGTGGGTGAGGCCCTTCTGAATGGCCTCGGAGCGGAGGGCCTTCTCCTGGTCTGTCTCTTTGGGGAGCTTGTAGGCGTTGAAGACCTGGTCGTAGGCGTCGGCGTCGTCGGCGATGGCCTGCAGCAGGCTGGCGATGGCGTCGGTGAAGACGGGCACCATGGCTTCCATGTCGGCCTGTACGTCAACGTATTTCTTGCGGCCGATGGTCAGTCCGGTTACCATTTTGCCCAGGGAGGCGGCCAGGGTGCCTGCCAGTGCGGAGACGCTGCCTCCGCCGGGTACGGGGTCCTTGCCGGCCGTCACCTCGATAAATTCTTCTATCGTTATTTTCTTGTAGTCCATTTTGTTTGTGAATTAATATGTGCGTCGGCCACGGTGGAAGGTGGCGCGGACGCAGTTCATGCCCACGTAGTAGGGGAGGGCGTTGTAGTTGTCGAATCGGAGTATCGCCATGTCGGCGTACTTGCCTTCCTCGAGGGAGCCGGTCTCGGCAGCCAGGTCGAGTGCGGCAGCTCCGTTGAGGGTCATGGCGGTGATGACCTCTTCCACGCTCATGTGCATGTAGATGCATGCCAGGGCGATGGTGAGGGGTATGGAGCCGGAGTAGCATGAGCCGGGGTTGAGGTCGGTGGCGAGTGCCACGGCGCATCCGGCCTCTATGAACTTCCGCGCCGGGGCGTATGGCTCTTTGAGGGCGAAGGCGGTGAGGGGGAGCAGGGTAGCCACGACTCCGGCCTGTGCCATGCGGTGGATGTCGGCATCGCTGACGTGGAGCAGGTGGTCGGCGGAGACGGCCCCGAGTTCGGCAGCCAGTCCTCCGCCTCCGAGCTGCACGATCTCGTCGGCGTGGAGCTTGAGGCGGTACCCCATGTCGCGGGCGGCCTGGAGCAGGCGACGGCTGTCGTCGAGCTCGAAGACTTCGCGCTCGCAGAAGACGTCGCAGAAGCGGGCCTTGTGGCGGAAGCGGGGGAGCATGTCGGCGATGATGTGGTCGGTGTACTCGGCGGTGCGGCCTTTGTACTCGCGTGGCACGGCGTGTGCGCCGAGGAAGGTGCTGACCACGTTCATGCCGGTGCGCGGGTCGTCGGCGAGGAGAGCGATGGCGTCGAGCATGCGCTCCTCGGACTCTGTGTCGAGTCCGTATCCGCTCTTGGCCTCGACTGTGGTGACGCCCATGCGGCGCATCTCGTCGAGCATCCAGCGGGCGCGGTCGGCGAGTTCTTCGGCGGTGCAGGCGCGGGTGGCGTCTACGGTGCTCTGTATGCCTCCGCCCTTGCGCATGATCTCCATGTATGTCTGGCCTTCGAGGCGCCAGCGGAACTCGTCGGCGCGGTAGCCGCCGAAGATGAGGTGGGTGTGGCTGTCGACGAAGCCTGGGAGCACCACGCAGCCTTGTGCGTCGAAGTGCTCGAAGGCGACGGGGCTGAGCATCTGGTACGACTTCAGCTCGGCCATGGTTCCGATGCGGGCTATGCGGCCGTCGACGCAGGCTATGAAGGCGTTCTCGCGCACGTCCAGGCGGCGCATGGCGAAGCCTTTGGCGGCCTCGCTGCCCAGCGGGGTAACTACCTTGGCGTTGGTGATGAGCGTATTTCTCATGGGAAAAGCAGCTGCTTTTCAGCCGGCCCTGGCTGACGTCAGCCAGGGCCGGCTGAAAAGATTATTCTTCCATGATGCGGCTTTCGAGCACCTGTGCCATGGAGAAGTCCTCGAGGCCGAGGTAGTATTCGGCGGTGTCGATGAGGGCTGCCATGGGCACGAGGCCTACGATTTCGCTGCCGGCGATGGTGACGCCCCAGCGGCGTGCCTCGAAGCGTACGGTCTCGAACACTCGGTAGAGGGCGGTGCGGGTGAAATCGGTCATGTTGATGGAGACCTGCACGATGCCGCGGTCTTCCAGGTCGACGCCCATGGCCTTGCAGAAGCGGAAGCCGCCGTTGATGTGGCGGATCTTCTTGGCGATGGCGGTGGCGATGTCGAGGTTGTTGGTGTTGAGGTTGATGTTATATGCCACCAGTGGCATGCGTGCGCCTACGGCCACGGTGCCGGCGGTGGGGTGGCGTTCGGCCTCGCCGAAGTCGGGATGCCATTCCGGCTCCTTGATCTTCTCGGCCATGCCCTCGAACTCGCCCTTGCGAATCTTGGCGAGGTTCTCGCGGTAGGGGGCGCTGGCCGACTTCTCGTACAGGAACACGGGCAGGTGGTAGCGGTTCCAGATTTCCTGTCCTACTTCCTTGCTGAGGGCGATGCACTCGTCCATGGAGGAGTTGCGGATGGGGATGAAGGGGATGACGTCGACGGCGCCCATGCGGGGATGCTGGCCCTCGTGGTGGTTGAGGTCGATGAGCTCGACGGCGGTGCCGACGGCTGCCAGTACGGCGTTCTTGAGCGGTTCGGGCTCGCCTACTACGGTGACTACCAGGCGGTTATGGTTCTCGTCGTTGCTGTAGTCGAGCAGCTTGACACCCTCCTTGCCGCGGAAGTTGTCGATGATTTTCTCGATTTTTGCTTTGTCGCGCCCTTCGCTGAAATTGGGCACGCATTCTACTATTGTGTTCATGGTATTAGATTTTTCGTTTTTTTGATTTCAAGGGTGGGACTTTAAGTTCTTTAAGGTCACAAGAGACAGTCCCTCAGTTCTCTGCCACGAGGTTGCGGAGCTTGTCGGGGTCGGCGACTACGGGCTCGGTGATGCAGAAGCCTTCGGGGCCGTTGTCGTTCCAGTCGCTGACGGTGGACATGGCGTTGGGATTGCGGGCCCAGGAACGGCGGGCGACTCCGCCCATGACGTCCCAGAGCATGGCCTTGCGCAGGATTTCGTCAACGCGTTCGGAGCCGTCGAGCACCATGCCGAAGCCGCCGTTGATGGCCTTGCCGATGCCTACGCCGCCGCCGTTGTGCAGGGCCACCAGGCTCATGCCTCGGGCGCAGTTGCCGGCGAAGCACTGAACTGCCATGTCGGCCATGACGTTCGAGCCGTCCTTGATGTTGCTGGTCTCGCGGAAGGGGGAGTCAGTGCCGCTCACGTCGTGGTGGTCTCGGCCGAGCATGATGGGGCCGACTTCGCCGTTGCGCACCATCTCGTTGAAGCGCAGGGCGATGCGCAGGCGGCCGATGGCGTCCTGGTAGAGGATGCGGGCCTGTGTGCCCACGACGAGGGCGTTCTTCTCGGCGTCGCGGATCCAGTTGTAGTTGTCGCGGTCCTGGCCGCGGCGGTTGACGTCTATGCACTCCATGGCGGCGTGGTCGGTCTGGACCAGGTCCTCGTGCTTGCCGCTGAGGCATACCCAGCGGAAGGGGCCGTAGCCGAAGTCGAAGAGCATCGGACCCATGATGTCCTCCACGTAGGAGGGCCAGATGAAGCCGTCCTTGTCGTCTATGCCGTTGCGGGATATTTCCTTGACTCCGGCGTCGTATATGGCTTTCATGAAGGCGTTGCCGTAGTCGAAGAAGTATGTGCCGCGCTCCACGAGTGCCTTGACGGCGCTGTAGTGGCGGCGAAGGCTGTCGTCGACGGCGTGGCGGAACTTTTCTGGATCGCTGTGGAGCATGCGTGTGCGTTCTTCGAAGGTGAGGGAGACGGGGCAGTATCCGCCGTCGTACTGGGCGTGGCAGCTTGTCTGGTCGCTGAGCAGCTCGATGGGCTCGTTGTGCTCGACGGCGTATTCGAGCAGGTCGACGACGTTGCCATGGTAGGCTATGGAGACGGGTTCGCGGGCGTCCATGGCTTCGCGTGCCCAGCGGAAGGCCTCGGGGATGGAGTCGGTGACTTTCTGCACCCAGCCCTGGCTGCGGCGCGTCTCGATGCGGGAGGCGTCTACCTCGGCGATGATGGCTGCTGCGCCGGCTATCTCGGCTGCCTTGGGCTGTGCGCCGCTCATGCCGCCCAGGCCGGAGGAGACGAAGAGGTGTCCGCGAAGGTCTCCCTCGGGGGGGATGCCGAGCTTCATGCGTCCGGCGTTGAGCAGGGTGTTGAATGTGCCGTGGACGATGCCCTGGGGGCCGATGTACATCCAGCCGCCGGCCGTCATCTGGCCGTAGTTGGCCACGCCGAGCTGCATGGCCTCGTGCCAGTCGTGCTGGGTGTCGAACATACCCACCATCATGGCGTTGGTGATGATGACGCGCGGTGCGGTCTTGCTCGACGGGAAGAGTCCGAGGGGGTGTCCGCTCTCGACGACGAGGGTCTGGTCGTCGTGCAGCTCTTCGAGGTACTTCTTGATGAGGCGGTACTGGAGCCAGTTCTGGCACACCTGGCCCGTCTCGCCGTAGGTGACGAGCTCGTAGGGGTAGAGGGCGATGTCGAAGCAGAGGTTGTTGTCTATCATCACCTGGAATGCCTTGCCCTCGATGCAGTTGCCCCTGTATTCGTCGATGGACTTTGCCTTGAGGTCGCCCTGCGGGCGGAAGCGGTAGGCGTAGATGCGGCCGCGGGTGCGCAGTTCCTCCAGGAACTCGGGAGCGAGCTGGTCGTGGAGCTCCTCGGGCACGTAGCGGAGGGCGTTCTGGAGGGCCAGCACGGTCTTTTCGGGCGTGAGGGTATGGCCGCGGTCGGGGGCGCGGCGGATTCCTTGTTCAAACTCAGGATATTCGGGCAACACGGCGTCGAGGCGCATATGCCTTGCTTTTTCTTTCATGGTGTTCGGTTTAAGGTCATAACGGGCAGGCGTAAGAACGCGCATGCTCCACGAGGCAAAATTACCACAAACATCTGACGTGTGCAAGTCTTGCCCGAAAAAACAACCAGGTGTAGAGTCGACAAGCCTGTGCGAATCTACTGAAAACGTGAGTTCGGGATAAGAATACCCAATTCGGTCGCATACAAGTGTTTCAGCTTTCAATTTGAGCCATACGCCAATTTTGATGTGGTTGCCACCATGTCTATATATCTTGGTTTTGCAGAAAATAAAAACACTGGCGGCGTTGTGGCCGTCAGTGTTTGGTGTATTGGCGGGGGATTGGCTTAGTCGTGGTTGCGGAGGCGCTGGGTCAGCATGGGCACGATCTTGTGGAGGTCGCCTACGATTCCGAGGTCGGCCACCGAGAAGATGGGTGCGAACTTGTCCTTGTTGACGGCGATGATGACGTCGCTCTCTTCCATGCCTGCCAGGTGCTGGATGGCTCCGGAGATGCCGAGGGCGAAGTAGAGGTCGGGGCGGACGGTCTTGCCGGTCTGGCCTACCTGGCGGTCGTGGTCCATTATGCCTGCGTCTACGACGGCGCGGCTGGCGCTGACCTGTGCGTCGATTACATCGGCTAGGTCGCGGAGCTTCTGGAAGCCGTCGCCGGTGCCGACGCCGCGGCCGCCGGATACGAGCACGTTGGCTTCGGTGATGTCAATCTTTTCCTTGTTCTCCTTGACGGTCTCGAGGACTTTTACGCGGAACTTGCCGGCGTCGAATTTCACGTCGAACTTCTCGATGTCGCCCTTACGGTCGGGGTTAGGGGTGCAACGGCGCATGACACCGGGGCGCACAGTCGACATCTGCGGACGGTGGTCCTTGCAGATGATGGTGGCCATGAGGTTGCCGCCGAAGGCGGGACGGGTCATGAGCAGGTCGCGGTCGGGAGAGATCTCCAGGCCGGTGCAGTCGGCGGTGAGGCCGGTGCCGACGCGGGCGCTGAGGCGCGGGCCCAGGTCGCGGCCGATGGTGGTGGCACCGAAGAGCACGATAGCGGGCTTGCGCTCTTTGATGACTTGGTCGATGGCCTGTGCATAGGGTTCGGTAGTGTAGACTTCCAGGGCGTCGTCGTCGGCTACCAGCACAGTGTCGGCACCTTCGGCGATGCACTGTTCTGCTTCTTTGGCATCGAGGTTATGGCCCAGGAGGATGCCTACAACCTGCTCGCCGAGGGCGTCGGCGAGCTCGCGGGCCTTGCCGAGGAGCTCGTAAGCCACGGGCTGAACTTTCCCGTCGCGCTGCTCCAGGAATACGTATACGTCTTTGTAATCTTGCTTGTTCATGGCTTGCGGCTTAGATGATGAATTTCTCCTTGAGTTTGGCAATGATGAGCTCAACGGCCTCCTCGGGCTCTACCTCGAAGAGCTGGCCGGGGGCCTTCATGCCCTTGGCGAAGGACTTGGCGACGCGTGTGGGGGAGCCTGCAAGGCCTATCTTGGCCGGGTCTACCTCGATGTCGTCGAAGCCCCATACCTCGATTTCCTTGTCGAAGGCGTCCCAGATGCCGGCCACTGTCATGTAGCGTGGCCGGGTGCCGGAGGCGAGGGCGGTGACGAGGCACGGAGCGCCGACCTGCACGGTCTGGTAGCCGTCTTCCATCTCCTTGCGCACGGTGAAGGTCTTGTCGCCGTCGTAGGCGAGGTCTACGGCGTATGTCACCTGTGGCAGGTCCATGTGCTCGGCAATCTGGGGGCCTACCTGGGCGGTGTCGCCGTCGATGGCCTGGCGGCCGGTGATGATGATGTCGTGGGGTATCTTCTTGAGGGCTGCGGCGATTGTGGTGGAAGTGGCCAGGGTGTCGGCGCCGCCGAATTTGCGGTCGCTCAGGAGGATGGCGCGGTCAACGCCCATGGCGTATGCCTCGCGGAGCACTGCCTTGGCCTGCGGCGGACCCATGCTGACTACCGTCACGTTGGCGCCGTACTTGTCTTTGAGACGCAAGGCGAACTCCAGGCCTCCTTTGTCGTCGGGGTTCATGATGGAGGGCACGCCGTCGCGGATCAGGGTGCCTTTCACCGGGTCGAGCTTGATCTCGGTGGTGTCCGGAACCTGCTTTATGCAGACTACTATTTCGAGTGGTTTCATTGTGTCGTTTTTACTTTAGAAGTTTGCCGGCGATGACCATGCGCTGCACCTCGCTGGTGCCTTCGTAGATCTCGGTAATCTTGGCATCGCGCATCATGCGCTCCACGGGATACTCGCGGGTGTAGCCGTAGCCGCCGTGGTACTGCACGGCCTTGGTGGTCATCTCCATTGCCGTCTCGGCGGCGAAGAGCTTGGCCATGGCGGCGTCGGCGGAATAGTTGTCCTTGCGGTCCTTGCGGAAGGCGGCCTTGCGCACGAGCAGGCGGCTGGCCTCGATGCGGGTCTGCATGTCGGCGAGCTGGAACTGCATGTTCTGGAACTTGGCCAGGGGGCGGCCGAACTGCTTCCGCTCCTTGACGTAGCGCACGGTCTCGTCCATGGCACCCTGGGCGATGCCGAGGGCCTGGGAGGCTATGCCGATGCGGCCGCCGTCGAGGGTCTTCATGGCGATGCCGAAGCCTTTGCCCTCGGCGCCGAGCAGGTTCTCGGCGGGCACGATGCAGTTCTCGAAGATGAGCTCGCAGGTGGCGGAGCCGCGGATGCCCATCTTCTTCTCTTTCTTGCCGATGGAGAAGCCGGGGAAGTCGCGCTCCACGATGAAGGCGCTGATGCCCTTGGTGCCCTTGCTCTTGTCGGTCATGGCCATGACGATGAAGACGTTGGCGGCCGAAGCGTTGGTGATGAATATCTTGGAACCGTTGAGCACGTAGTGGTCGCCTTCCTTTACGGCTGTGGTCTGCTGGGCGGAGGCGTCGGTGCCGGCGTTAGGCTCGGTGAGGCCGAAGGCGCCGATCCACTCGCCGCTGGCGAGCTTGGGCAGGTACTTCTGCTTCTGGGCCTCGGTGCCGTGCTCCAGGATGGGGGCGCAGCAGAGGGAGGTGTGGGCGGAGACGATGACGCCGGTGGTAGCGCATACGCGGCTGAGCTCTTCCACGGCCATGGTGTAGAGTACGTTGTCGGCGCCGGCGCCGCCATACTCCTTGGGTACGGGGATGCCCATGATGCCGAGCTTGGCCATCTTTTCTACGGTCTCCATCGGGAAGCGCTCCGTCTCGTCAACCTCGGCTGCGAGCGGCTTTACTTCCTTTTCGGCGAACTCCCGTATCATCTGCAGGAACAGGTTCTGCCGGTCTGTGGTGTTGAAATCCATATTTTTATCTTTGAGTTGAAGGTCGGAAATGCGGCAGGCTGAAGTATTATTCTGTCGCTGGCGCCCGCTTTAGCGCGGCGCTTTCCTCTCTTCTTCAACTTATTAGCACATTTCTATCAGATTTTCATCCACGATGAGTTCGCAGCCTGTGGCGGCCTTGATCTCGTCGAGGGTGAAGGCGGGGTTGTACTCGCGGAGCACGAGGCCCTTGTCGGTGACTTCCATTACGCCCATCTCGGTGATGATGAGGTTGACGCACTTGGCGGCCGTCAGGGGCAGGGTGCACTCCTTCAGGATCTTGTGGTTGCCCTTGGCGGTGTGCTCCATTGCGAGGATGACGCGCCTGGCGCCGGACAGCAGGTCCATGGCGCCGCCCATGCCGGGGGTCTTCTTTCCGGGGATGCACCAGTTGGCGAGGTTGCCCTGCTCGTCGGTCTGGAGGGCGCCGAGGATGGTTACGTCGACGTGGCCGCCGCGCACCAGGCCGAAGCTGTAGGCGCTGTTGAATGTGGCGGCACCGGGCGTGGCGGTGATGCATGAGCCGCCGGCATCGGTGTACTCCCAGTCCTCCTCGCCTTCCTTGGCGCGGGGGCCGAGGCCGAGCAGACCGTTCTCCGAGTGGATGGTTACCTTCACGTCCTGCGGAAGGTAGGCGGGTATCATCGTCGGCAGGCCGATACCCAGGTTCACCACATAGCCGTCGTGCAGCTCCTTGGCGGCGCGGCGGGCTATGGTCTCTCTAATTTGAGCTTTGTCCATGATATAGAGATTTTAAGTTTAGTCTTTGTTCTGGCGCCGCACGAATTCTTGGGCGACATAGGAGGCGACGTCGTCGGCGTAAGTGTTGGCGCCGAAGCCGGCGTCGTATCCAAGCTCCTTGGCCAGCTCGTGGCTGATGCGTGGGCCGCCGCAGACGAGGATGACCTTGTCGCGCAGGCCCTCGGCCTCGAGCATCTCCACCAGCTCCGTGAGGTTCTGGATGTGGATGTCCTTCTGGGTCACCGTCTGCGACACGAGCAGAGCGTCGGCGTGCAGTTCCAGGGCCTTGGCGATGAACTCGTCGTTGGGCACCTGGGAGCCGAGGTTGTGTGCCTCGATCATGTCGTAGCGCTCCAAGCCGTAGTGGCCGGCGAAGCCTTTCATGTTCATGATGGCGTCGATGCCCACGGTGTGTGCGTCGGTGCCTGTGGAGGCGCCCACCATCACCAGTGGCCGCCCTATGTGCTCGCGTATGAAGTCGTCGCATTCCTCCATGCCCCATTTCACGCCCTCCACCTTGGGCACGTGGATCTGCGTGTAGTCGATGCTGCCGGTGTAGGAGCCGTAGGCGTTGAAGAAGGTGAAGCCCGGAGTCAGCTCGCGGTGATATACTATCAGCGGGTTCTCGAAGCCCATCTGGCGGAGCAGCTGCTTGGCGGCCTCGATGGCTTCCTCGCCGACCGGAACGGGCAGCGCGAAGCTGAGCTGCACCTTGCCGTCGTTCATCGTGTCGCCGTAAGGCTTGATGCGGGTCAGGTCAAGCGTCTTGTCGTAGTCTTTCTTCTCGGTGGAATATAATCCTTCGCTCATAACTTTCCTCCTTTCTTACTTACGGTCCAGCATTAGCCGGATGAACGGGTTATAGTAGTTGCGGCCCTTGGGGGCGACGCCGTCGAGGCCCTTGCCGCCGGTCTTGGCGCGCTTGATGTCGGCGAAGATGCCTTTCTCCAGTGCGGTGAAGAGGCCCTCGTTCTCCATGCGCTCGAGCAGGTCGGTGGCCTTGGCCAGCACTTCCTGTGCGCGGCGCTGGATGATGCCGTCCTTGCGGAACTCCACCTCGTCGCCGATGCTCTTCATGTTGCCGAAGATGTACTTGGCGTTCTCGATGGAGAGGTAGCGGTCGGACATGAACGGTGTGTGGATGGCCTCGGTGGGCATGCCAAGGAGCTGGATGCCCTGGCTGGTCCAGATGCCGATCATGTTGAACAGTGCGTCCTGGATGTGGCCGCGGAAGATGTTGCCGGTCATGAACTTCGTCGGGGGCATGTACTTGAGCGTGGCCTTGGGGAAGATTTCGCGGAGCATCTGCGCCTGGGCGAGTTCGAGCAGGAAGCCGTTCTCCAGTTCCGGGTCCATCTCGAAGGCGTGTCCGAGGCCCATCTGTTCCTCGGGCAGACCGGCCATGAGGGCCAGCTGCTCGTTGATGAGGTCGGAGGCAAGCACGGTGTGGGCCTCTTCCACGGCGTCGGCGGTGGTGAGGTAGTTGTCCTCGCCGGTGTTGATGATGACGCCGGCGTAGCCGTTGATGACTCGGCTCATGAACTGGTCCACCAGGGTGCGCTGCATGTTGATGTCGCGGAAGAGAATGCCGTAGAGGGCGTCGTTGAGCATGACGTCCAGGCCCTCGAGGGCGCCCATGGCGGCGATTTCGGGCATGCACAGTCCGGAGCAGTAGTTGCACAGGCGGATGTATCGGCCCACCTCCTCGCCGACCTCGTCGAGGGCCTTGCGCATGATGCGGAAGTTCTCCTGGGTGGCGAAGGTGCCTCCGAAGCCCTCGGTGGTGGCGCCGTAGGGTACATAGTCGAGCAGGCTCTGGCCGGTGGTGCGGATCACGGCGATGATGTCGGCGCCCTGGCGGGCGGCCGCCTGGGCCTGGATGACGTCCTCGTAGATGTTGCCGGTGGCCACGATGACGTACAGGTACGGCTTGGGACCCTCGCCGATGGTCCTGAGGTAGTTCTCTTTCTTGGCGCGGCGGTCCTTGATGCGTGTCAGTGCCTGGTCCACGTAGGGGTGCAGGGCCTTGGCGACCTCCTCTGCGGTGTGCGTGGGCAGCTCGGTGATGTCGAGCTTGCTTTCGGCCACCTGCTCGGCGATATGCTGCGGGTCGAGGCCGGTTTCTATGATGGCGTTGCCGAGGAAGTACATCACTCCCTCGCCGAGCACGCCCTTTTCCTTGAGCGAATTGACCAGCACGTTTGGCAGGGGCACCTCATTGGCGTCGATGCCGTCGATGCCAAGCAGGCGGCACAGGGTGCGCTCCACGGCCACCGTTGAGTAGCCTTCCACAAAGCTCTGGACGTCCTCGGCGATGCGCCGCGCAACCTCCTTGGCGTGCTTTACTTTCTCGAAATCTAATCCTAATTTACTCTTCTGCATTTCAGCTTTTACAACTTTCTATCGGTCAAGGTATCGTGCCGCCGTGTCGGTCACCATGTCGTCGACGCCCAGAATCATGGCGATGCGCAGGGCCTCGCGTGGCACCTCCGTCTCGTTGCTGGGTTCGAGGGTGTAGTCGATGAAATCGTTCACGGTGGCGGCCGTGAGCCGGCGTCCGTCGGCTTTCTCCTCGCGGAAACCGCGTACGCGCAGGCGTCGGCAGGGAGCCGTCAGGCCGCTGTAGTGGGTGGTGAGGAGCGTGTAAGAGCCGGGGCCGGAGAGAAGCTCTATGACGGCGTTGACCAATGCTTTTCCTTCCTCGGGATTGGTGGTGCGGGCCGGCTCGTCGATGAGCGCGAGCAGCCGCATGCCATTCCGTTTCTTCTTTATTATCTCGTTTATGCGGAGCATTTCGGCGGCGTAGCTGGAAAGCCCTTCGAGCTCGTCTTGGGCGTCGCCGATGCTGCTTAGTACTTCCTGGACAGGGGTTATGCAGGCCTTGTCGGCCGGGACGAAATAACCGAACTGGGCCATGAGCTGGGCCAGGCCGACGGTCTTCAGCACCACGCTCTTGCCTGCCATGTTGGCGCCGGTGATCACCGTCACGCCCTCGGCAGCGGATATGTCCACGGGCTGGAACTCGCGCTTCGACTGCTTCAGTGCCTCGGCAATCTGCGGGTTGCGCAGTGCTGTGTAGCTTATTCCCGCTTCGGCAATCTGCGGACGGGTGAGAGAGAGCTTTTTGACCAGCCGGGCGCGGGCTATGAGCATGTCGAGGCGTCCGAGATCCTTTAGGCCTGCGGTCAGTGCCGGGGCGTATGGCTGTAATTCCGCACTCAGCCGAATGCGGATACGTGTCTCTTCGTCGCTGCATGCCGCGAATAGCTCGGCGACGTTGTCGGCCTCCTCCTTCCGTGCCTGCTTGAGCTTGGCCCGCAAGTCTTTCAGTGCCGGGCTGTAGGCGTCGTAGACGTAGAAATGGGCCACGCGTGTGCCTTCCGGGTCGAGTGCGTCCACCACATTGGCTACGGATGGAAGCTCCACTGCCGCCAGTCCTATTTCAAGGCAGATCCTGCGCACCTCCATTACGGTCAGTGCCAGGGCCTTCACCTCATATAGCTCTATGTCGCCGAGCACCTGTCCGGCGGCGAGTGCCGACAGTGTGGAGGCAACGTCGCGCAGACACATGAGCTGGAGGCATATCTTGTCTATTTTGGTGTCATGCAGGGATATATGGCGGAGCATCTCATCGGTGTCCGAATATTCGTGCGCCATGTCGCCCCGTTCCGTAAGCCAGGGGCTGTCGAGCAGACACTGCTTGCCCAGCGGAGAGATTGTCTCCGTCAGGCCGACGATATACGCCAGGTTCTTGTTCCGGGCGATTGCTGCGCGTATGGTATCGACAGTAGCGGTCATGCTATCGAGGTGAGTTTATGTCCATGTTGCATGAGGTCGTAGACGGGGACGGACAAGATTTCTCCCAGTTCGCCGCAAAGTCTGGCGCTGTCGAGGCGGTAGCCGCGTGGCGACACTGGATTCACGCATACGGCCAGCAGGCGGTTCTTGCGCAGTACTTCGAGCTTGCCGCCGCGCCGGCGATAGTCGGCCAGGGTGGCGGGTGTGGCGAAGAGGCGCGTGAAATCGCGCATGATGAGCGTGGTGTCGGCAATCTGCTTCTGAGCCGAAAGGAACTGGAGCATGCGGTCGCTGACGGCTCCGGAGCAGAACAGGGTAGTGCCGTGGTCGAAGATGCGGTAGCGGTTACTCTCCAAGGCGAATGCCGAGGGAATGTTTAGGTCATGCGCTTCACCCTCGGCGTCAATTCCCCATACGCCCGCCGCCAGCGGCTCCAGCCGGTCGGCAAGCTGTGCCTTCACGTTAGGCAGTTCTATCAGCGAGCAGACGAAGCGGGTGTGGTTCCTGACCTCCTGTATGGTGGCGGCTACGGCTGCTCCGGTGGCGAGCACCAGTGCGTCGGCCACGGTGGGCGACGCCGGGCTGAGGCGCGACAGGGCGCCGTCGATCAGCACCGTCTCGGCTCTATGCTCGTGCAACCTGCCTATGAGTGTGCGCATGCTGGCTGTGTCTGCCGGGCCCGAGATAAGCGCCTTGCCGCCGATGATGGCGCGGGCCGTCACCAGGCGCCCGAGCGAGGTGCGCCGGTTGCTGAGGTCCAGAATCTCGGACGTCAGGCGCCGCTGGCGGTAGTGCAGTTCGGATGTGGCAAAGAGCATGTTCTCGTAAACGGTAATCTCGGGTTTTGGAGTGCGGAGCACGACGTCGCGGGTCTCGCCGTCGACACCGATGGAGGTCAGCGCGGTGGCGTGGCCGCGCAGGGCGAGACGGCGGAGGATGTAGTTGAGACACTCGGTCTTGCCGGCGTTCTTGGCAAGCCCGACTATCGCGACCGAGCGGCACTGGGCCACATCCTCCACCAGCCTCATTCCTATTACTTGGTGTTTCGCTTGTGGCGTTCCAGATCCTGGGGCTCGAGGGCGAGCTGGTCGCCGCGCAGCAGGCGGGCCACGCCTTCGCGGTGCTTGGCCTCATTCTCGCGTGCAGCCTTGCAGTCGGGGCACTGGCACTCGTCCTTGTACTCGTCGGGGGTGGTGTAGGTGGTTATCACGCCCTCGTAGTTGCGCACTACCATGCGGTTGGGCGCCATGCTGACGATGTAGTTGGGCATGATGGGTATCTTGCCGCCTCCGCCGGGGGCGTCGATGACGAATGTCGGCACACAGTAGCCTGAAGTATGGCCGCGCAGGTTCTCCATGATCTCGATTCCCTTCGACACGGGTGTGCGGAAGTGCTCGATGCCCAGGCTGAGGTCGCACTGGTAGATGTAGTAGGGGCGTACGCGGATCTTCACCAGCTCGTGCACGAGGCGCATCATGATGTTGGGGCAGTCGTTGACGCCGCGCAGCAGTACGCTCTGGTTGCCCAGGGGCACACCGGCGTTGGCCAGGCGGGCGCAGGCTTCCTTGCTCTCCTCGGTGACCTCGTTGGGGTGGTTGAAGTGAGTGTTGAGCCATACGGGATGGTACTTGCTTATCATCTGCACCAGCTCGGGGGTTATGCGCTGCGGGCACACTACGGGGGTGCGGCTGCCGAGGCGTATGATTTCCACGTGGGGAATCTCGCGCAGGCGCTTGAAGATGTATTCGAGGGTCTCGTCGCTCACCAGCAGGCAGTCGCCGCCGCTGAGCAGGACGTCGCGCACTTGCGGGGTGCGGGCGATGTAGTCGATGGCCTTGTCGATGTTCTCGCGGGGGGAGGCTGCGTCATGCTGGCCGGCGAAGCGGCGGCGTGTGCAGTGGCGGCAGTACATCGAGCACTTGTCGGTGATGAGCATGAGCACACGGTCGGGGTAGCGGTGTGTCAGTCCCGGCACGGGGCTGTCGCTGTCCTCATGGAGGGGGTCCTCCAGGTCGGCGCTGGCGCGGTGCAGCTCGAGCGACGACGGCACGGCCTGCTTGCGTACGGGGTCGTTGGGGTCGTCGGGGTCGATGAGGCTGAGATAGTAGGGGGTGATGGCCATGCGCAGCGTCTTAAGGCTCTCGCGGATGCCGGCTTCCTCCTCTTCGGTCAGCTTCAGGTATTTCTTGAGTTGGTCCACCGTCTCGATGCGGTTACGGACCTGCCATGTCCAGTCATTCCAGTCCTTGTCCGAAACGCCAGGGAACATTTCTTCTCTTCGGCTCTTGTTCATAACGGAAAAGAGTTTAGCTGTGGGGTTGGCTAAGATAGGGTAGGGTGCGCCGCGTCCGGGGACGCGGCACACCTTATTATATATGTTTCCGATTATGCGTAGAGGTCGGTGAAGATCTTGCGCAGGGCCTCGTTCTCGCGGAGCTCCTGAAGGGTGATCTCGGCGTGGCCCTTGGTGTAGCCGTTGCCGACGATCATGGTGACGTCGCTGCCCACGCCCTCGGCGCCGAGGGCGGCCTTGGTGAAGCTGGTGGCCATGGAGAAGAAGTATACCAGGCCATCGTTCTTGGTGCAGAGGATGGAGGTCATCTCCGTGTCGGGGATGTTGACGTTGTTGATGGTGACGTCGCACATCTCGCCCTTGGTGAGCTCGGCGATCTTGTCCATGACGGGCACGGGCTGGGTGGCGTCGGCGGAGAATACGTAGTCGCAGAAGCCGAGTTCCTGCATGCGCTTGGTGGATCGCTCGCTGTGGCACAGGCCGATGACCTTGCCGGTGACGCCGGCGCGCTTCTTGGCCTCGTAGCAGCAGAGCATGCCGGACTTGCCGCCGGCTCCGATGATGAGCACGGTGTCGCCGGGCTTGACGAGCTTGGCGGTCTGGGCGGGAGCGCCGGCCACGTCGAGGGCGCTCAGGGCCAGGTTCTCGGGCATGTCATTGGGTATCTTGGCGTAGATGCCGCTCTCGAAGAGGATGGCCTTGCCGTCGATGTCCACCTGGTCGATTTCGGGACGGATATCCTTGATCTTGTCGATGCGCAGCGGGGTGAGGGACAGTGATACGAGGGTGGCAATCTTGTCGCCCACCTTCAGGTCAATTTTGTCCTTGAGCGCGTCGCCGATCTTCTCCACGGTACCGAGGAGCATGCCGCCGGAGCCGGTGACGGGGTTGCGATGCTTGCCCTGCTTTGCCACGATGTCGAGCATGATTTCGGCGATCTTGGCCTTGTCGCCGCCAGCCTGCTCTTCGATCTGGGTAAAGGAAGCGGAGTCGATGTTGAGGGTCTGGACGTCGATCAGGATTTCGTTGTCGTAGATCTCGTCCATATTGTTGTCTACCTTGTTGGCGGGCTGGGGGAGCACGCCTTTGGGCTCGAGCACGCGGTGCGTACCGTATTTGTTGCCTTTCTTCTGCATGGTATGTTTAGGTTAGTTTTTATTTTAGTTGAGAGTTGAGGTGCCTTTGGCTGGCAGTGAATTATTTTTTGCGCTGCCGCCGACTTCAGCTCGGCGCCAAGCCAGCGTGGCTCGGGCATTTAGCTGCGAGGCTTGAGGCCGAGTATCTCGCGGGCCTCGGCGGGAGTGGCGACCTCGCGGCCGAGTTCCTTGGCCAGGCGCACTACTTTTTCCACAAGCTCGCCGTTGCTCTTTGCCAGGACGCCGCGGCTGAGGTAGAGGTTGTCCTCGAAGCCTACGCGGACGTTGCCGCCCATGGCGATGCCGGCGGCTGCCATCGGGAAGGCGTGGCGGCCGATGCCGGTGACGGTCCAGGTCGAGCCGGTCGGAATCTTGTTGACCAGCCAGCAGAGGTTGTCGACGGTGGCGGGGGTGCATCCGGGCACTCCGAGCACGAAGTTGAACTGCATGGGGGCGCCGGGCACCTGGCCCTTGCGTGCCATGTTGACCACTGTGTCGAGGTGGCCCATCTCGAAGCATTCGTATTCTGGCTTGATGCCGCGCTCGATCATGCGCTGGCCGAAGGCGCGCATCATGGGCATGGTGTTCTCGAAGACTTCGTCGCCGAAGTTGCAGGTGCCGCAGTCGAGGGTGGCCATCTCGGGGTCCAGCTCGGTGGGCTGGAGGCGCTCCTCGGCTGTCATTCCCACGGCGCCGCCGGTGGAGGGGATCATGATGACGTCGGGGCAGGCGCGGCGGATGGCGTCCATGCATTCTTTGAAGCGCTCCTTGCTCTGGGTGGGGGTGCCGTCGTCCTCGCGCACGTGCACGTGGATGATGGCGGCGCCGGCGTCGGCGGCCGATTTGGCCTCGCGCACCAGCTCCTCGACGGTGTAGGGAACTGCGGGGTTCTGCTCCTTGGTGACTTCGGCGCCGCAGATGGCGGCGGTGATTATCAGTTTCTCCATGTCGGCCGTGTTATTAGTCGTGAGCGATGCGCTGGTCGGGCTTGCGGACCACGCAGGTGCCGGAAGCGCGGCATACGAGGATGGGTTCTGCGAGCTCGTCGGCTGCGGAGGGCGAGATGTCGGGGCGTGTGACCACGACTTTCCAGGCCTCGAACTTCATCTTGCGCGAGGTGTTGCCCACGTGGGTGATCTCGCCGCGTGCCTCGATGTAGTCGCCGGCGTATACGGGTGCGAGGAATTCGACGTTGTCGTATGCGGCGAAGAGGCCCTCGTCGCCGTCGTGCATGATGAGCAGCTCGGTGGCCACGTCGCCGAAGAGGTGTACCATGTGTGCGCCGTCCACGAGGTTGCCGCCGTAGTGGGCGTCCTTGGCGCTCATGCGCACGCGCAGTGTTGTCTTTTCCATATCTTGTGCTGGAGTTTTCGGGTTGGTTATTTTACGAGGTAGTCGATGAGGATGCCGGGGGTGTGGACGTCGTCGGGGTCGATTTCGCCGATTTCCACTATTTCCTTGGGTTCGCAGATGACCATGTCGGCGGCGGTGGCCATCATGGGGTTGAAGTTGGAGCTGGTGCCGCGGAAGCGGAGGTTGCCTTTCTTGTCGGCGCGGCTGGCGCCGATGAGTGCGATGTCGGCGCGGAGGGGCATCTCGAGCAGGTAGTCCTTGCCGTTGATGCTGAGGACCTGCTTGCCTTCTGCCACTACGGTGCCAAGGCCGGTGGGGGTGAGGACGCCGCCGAGGCCGAAGCCGCCTGCGCGGACGCGCTCTGCCAGGGTACCCTGGGGCGAGAACTCTACCTCGAGCTCACCGGCGTTCATCTGCTCGGCGGTCTGGGGGCAGGCGCCGATGTAGCTCACGATGAGCTTGCGGAGCTGCTTGTTCACTATGAGCTGGCCGATGCCCTTGTCGGGATAGGCGCTGTCGTTGCATATCACGGTGAGGTCTTTGACGCCGCTCTTGGCCAGGGCGTCGAGGACTCGGTTGGCGCTTCCGTTGGCCAGGAAGCCGCCTACCATCACAGTCATGCCGTCCTTGAACTTGGCTACGGCTTCTTCTACTGTTATTATCTGACTCATAGTCGCTTGTTTAGGTTATTTCATGGTATCGGAACCCGCAAGGGGGCTCTTCGGGAGCCAGGCCCCGGATTCACCTACAAAATTACATATAATTCCGCACATACACAAATTGCCTGCAAATATTTTTACCTGATGGGCGCATCCCACTTCTATACTGGAAAAAAGTCAGACCCCGCGCAGCGCAACATGCACTGCGGGGGGCCTGTGTGCAAACTTTTTTGGATAAAACTACGTCATCGCGACGGAGCCGGCATGACTGCCTGTGTTTCTGCTCTTAGTCGAGCTTATGGATTACGAGTCCGGAGCGGAGCTTGGGCTCGAACCAGGTTGTCTTGGGGGGCATGATGTTGCCGGTGTCGGCGATCTGCATCAGCTGGTCCATGGTGACGGGATAGAGGGCGAGGGCCATCTTCATCTCTCCGCTGTCTACGCGGCGCTGGAGCTCTTCGAGGCCGCGGATGCCGCCCACGAAGTCGATGCGCTTGTCGCTGCGCAGGTCGGTGATGCCGAGGATGTCGCGCAGGATCTTGTCGGAGCTGACGGTGACGTCGAGCACGCCGATGGGGTCGTTGTCGTCGTATGTGCCGGGCTTGGCGGTGAGGCTGTACCAGCGGCCGTCGAGGTACATGCTGAAGTTATGCAGCCTGTCGGGGTGGTAAATCTCGGTACCTTTGTCCTCGACGTCGAAGTTCTCGCGCACACGGTCGAGGAACTGGGCGGGGGTGAGGCCGTTGAGGTCGCGGACCACGCGGTTGTAGTCGATGATGCGCAGGTGGGAGGCGGGGAAGGCCACGGCCAGGAAGTAGTTGTATTCCTCGTCGCCGCGGTGGTTGGGGTTGTTCTTGGCCTTTTCGGCGCCCACGAGGGCGGCTGCGGCGCTGCGGTGGTGGCCGTCGGCGATGTACATGTTGGGGATGGAGGCGAAGGCCTCGGTGATTTTCTTGATGGTCTCCTCGTCGTCTACCACCCAGAAAGTGTGGCCGAAGCCGTCGGGAGCCACGAAGTCGTACTCGGGAGCCTTTGCGGTCTCCTTGCGCAGGATATCTTCGAGCTCGGCGTTGTCGGGGAATGCGAAGAATACGGGCTCCACGTTGGCGTTGTTGACGCGCACGTGCTTCATGCGGTCCTCTTCCTTGTCGCGGCGGGTGAGTTCGTGCTTCTTGATGCGGCCCTCCATATAGTCGTCGACCCAGGCGCCGATGACGAAGCCGTACTGGGTGCGGCCGTCCATGGTCTGGGCGTAGATGTAGTAGTTCTCCTTGGGGTCCTGCACGAGCCAGCCGTTCTTCTGGAAGGTGTTGAACTGCTCCACGGCCTTTTCGTAGACCTTGGGGTCATGCTCGTCTGTGCCAGGCTCGAAGTTGATTTCGGGCTTGATGATGTGGTAGAGGGACTTGGGGTTTCCCTCGGCCTCCTTGCGGGCTTCCTCGCTGTTGAGGACGTCGTAAGGCCGCGATACGACCTCCTCCACCATCTCGCGGGGAGGACGGACGCCTCTGAACGGTTTTACTTTTGCCATGATATTAGATTAGTTTTGGGTTTTCTTTGGTGTGGGAGTCGGGAGTTGTCGCCCTTTGGGTAGGCGCAGCTTATACTCGTCATTGGTGCCTGCTTCAGTGCGGCGCGTCTTCAGTCCAGGCGGATGGTCTGCAGCCGGTCGGGGCCGACGCTGACGATTGCCACTGGCACGCCGAGCTTCTCTTCCAGGTAGCGGATGTAGCTGCGGAAGTTCTCGGGAAAGTCCTCTGCCGACTTGGCGCCGGTGAGGTCGGTCTGCCAGCCGGGCAGGTCCTCGTAGACGGGGCGGATGTTGACGGCGGCGGCGTCGTAGGGAAAGCGGTCGGTGCGGCGCCCGTTAATCTCGTATGCCACGCAGGCGCGGACGATGGGGAATGTGTCGAGCACGTCGCCCTTCATCATGATGAGCTTGGTGACGCCGTTGACCTGTATGGCGTGGCGCAGTGCCACGAGGTCGATCCAGCCGCAGCGGCGTTCGCGGCCTGTCACGGCGCCGTATTCGTGTCCGCGCTCCTGCATTGTCTTGCCGTCGGCGGAGAAGAGCTCGGTTGGGAAGGGGCCGGCGCCCACGCGGGTGCAGTATGCCTTGAAGATTCCGTATACGTCGCCGATGTTGCGTGGCGCCACGCCGAGGCCTATGCAGGCTCCGGCGCTGACGGTGTTGGAACTGGTGACGAAGGGGTAGGAGCCGAAGTCGACGTCGAGCATGGTGCCCTGGGCGCCCTCGGCGAGTACTTTCTTGCCGTCGCGCAGGGCGTCGTTGATGAGCCAGTCGGTGTCGGCGAGCTCGAAGCGGGCCATGGCGGCGGCGGCCTGGAGCCAGCGGCGCTCGCGCTCGGCGAAGTCGTCGGGCAGCTGGTAACCCATCTGGGCGAGCATCTGCAGGTGGCGGTCGCGTGCGGCCTGGTAGCGTTTGTCGAAGTCGAGTTCGAGGTCGCCAACGCGCAGGCCGTAGCGGCTCACCTTGTCGGTGTAGGTGGGGCCGATGCCCTTGCCGGTGGTGCCGATTCTGGCCTTGCCCTTGGCGGCCTCGTTGGCGGCGTCGAGCAGGCGGTGGGTGGGCATGATGAGGTGTGCCTTGCGGGAGATGCGGAGCACTTTCTGCATGTCCACTCCGCTCTTTTCGAGCTCGGCGGCCTCGGCGGCGAAGAGCTCCGGATCGAGCACCACGCCGTTGCCGATGACGTTGACTGTGCCCGGCTGGAACACACCCGACGGTATGGAGCGGAGCACATGTTTCTGACCGTTGAACTCAAGAGTGTGGCCGGCGTTGGGACCGCCTTGGAAGCGGGCCACGATGTCGTAGCCGGGCGTGAGCACGTCCACTACCTTGCCTTTTCCCTCGTCGCCCCATTGCAGGCCGAGAAGCACGTCTAATTTTTCCATAGCGCAAAATTAATACTTTTCCGCATAATGCCCAAACGGCGTGCCGAAATTCGCCCCGGAGCGCTGTCAGATGCGTTTCAGCAGGGAGTATGAGGGGAGAATGCCGAGTTCTCCGGCGCGGCTTAGGTCGGCGCGGCCCGACTCGCGGTTGCCGAGGCTGAGGTATGTCAGGCCGCGGTTGTAGTAGGCTTCGGGGAAGTCGGAGCGCAGCTCCAGGGCGCGGTTGTAGCACTCCAGTGCGGAGGTGTAGTCGCCCAGGGAGTAGTAGATATTGCCCTTGTTGAACCAGGCGTATACCAGTCGGGGGCTGAGCTCGAGGGCCTTGTCGAGGTCCACGATGGCCATCTGCAGGTCGTGGCGCACGGCGGCGAGGTTCATCTGGCCCTTGGCCTCGTCGGTATTCTCGTCGTGCTGCTGGCGCACCATGTAGGCGCGCTGGGTGAGGGAGCCTGCGCGGCCGAGATAGGCCAGTGTCATGTCCGGGGCGAGGTTGAGCGTGGAGTCGAAGTCGGCGATGGAGGCGTCGAAGTCCTTGAGTACGCCCATGGCCACGGCGCGGTTGAAGTAGTCGGCTGGTCGCGGGCGGGTGCCGGCCTTCTGGATGGCCGAGGTGAAGAAGTTGGCCATGTCGAACATCTTCTCTATGTCTTCGCGGTCGGACTGGGAGGATGTGAGGGTGCCGAGGTATAGTTTCCAGGGTGCGTATCGGGCGGAGTTGTAGTCTCCGAGCTCGCGGATGTAGTTGGAGGCGGGGCGCAGCTCGGTGTGGCCGTCGAAGGGAGTGAGTATGAACATGGCCACCGGCTCGACGCGCATCTCGCGGTCCTGGACGCGCCCCTTGATCTCCTCCTGGTAGCTCATGGCGGTGGGCTCGGTGGCCTTGCTGACGGTCACGAGCTTGTTGAAGCGCTCCATGACTTCGGAGTCGGATTCGCCCTCCTGCTTGGCATCGGCGTAGAAGTTGGCCTCTCCGGCTTCGATGGTGGGCTTGTCAAGGGGATTGCGGGTGGGGTTGGTGACGTACTGGCGCACGAGATTTTCGGCACGGTTGTATGCCTCGATGGCCCTGGCGGTGTTGCCGCTCTGGCTGTAGGCGTAGGCCAGGGAGTAGTAGCCTTGGTGGAAGCGGGGGTATTTCTGCACGATCTTCTGGAGGTCGGCTATGGCCTCGCGCCACTTGCCCAGGTCGAAGTTGATGAGGGCGCGGGCGTAGATGGCGTGGAAGTTGTCGGGGCGCTGGCGGAGCACCTCGGTGAAGTCGCGCACGGACTTCTGCAGGTCGCGCACTTCATATAATAACAAGGCGCGGTTATAGCGGGCCGGGAGGTTGTCCGGCTCCAGCTCCAGGATGTAGTTGTAGTCGGACATGGCCCCGAAGTAGTCATCGTTGTTGTAGCGCACGAAGGCGCGGTTGAGGTAGTTGGAGGTCTCCTTGGGCTGGAGGTTGATGATGGCGTCCATGTCCTTGGAGGCCTGTTCCCACTGTTTGCGGCTGACGGCTATCTCGGTGCGCAGCTGGTATGGGAATGGGTCGGACTTGTCGCGGTTGATGGCCGAGTCGATGTCGGCCAGGGCGGCGGTGGTGTCGCCGGTGAAGTAGTTGACCTGTGCGCGGGCGGAGTATGCATGCTCGAAGCCGGGGTAGTAGCGGAGCAGGAGGTTGGTGCCGTCGCGGGCCTCGTCGTAGCGCTTGAGGGAGCTGAGTCCGGCCACTTTATAATATAGGAAATACTTGTCGACGGGCTTGTATTCCAGGCCTCGGTCGAAGTCGAGCAGGGCCAGGGAGTCGCGGTGGAGCTGGAGGCGGGCGAAGCCGCGCACGCGATAGGCCTCGGTCATGAACTTGTTGCGGTCAAGAGCCATGGAGGCGTCGGCCTCGGCGCCCCGGTAGTCGTCGAGCATGAGCTTGGCCAGTGCGCGGAAGTAGTAGGGCTCGGCCAGGTAGGGCTTGGCCTCGGCGGCGAGGTTGAAGTAGTGGATGGAGAGCATGTAGTCGTCCATGCTCAGCACGTTGCGACCGATGTTCAGCACCTGCTCGGCGTTGATCTGGGCCTTGGCGCCGACAAGCGAGAGTAGGCAGATGAAAAAGGCGGCTATTCGGGGAAGTTTCATTTCGTTTCTTGGGAAAGGTTGAGCTGCAGGTCCACGCTGGCGGCATGGATTTCGGAGAAGAGTCGGCGCAGGAACGCGGGGTCGAGTCCGAGCTGGCCTCCCTCGGCTATCTTGTCGCCAAGCAGGGAGGCGTAGCGGTCTGGTTGCACCACGGGCATGTCCTCCTGCTGCTTGTACAGGCCTATTTCGCGGCAGGCCTCCATGCGCTTGGCCAGGACTTGGAGCAGCTCCGAGTCGAGGGTGTCGATGCGTTCGCGCAAGGACTGTAGGGTGTGGTCGTCGGCTCCTTCGGTCTTCGGGGCCGGAAGAGAGCGAAGGAGTTGCCCGACCTCTTCTGGCGTAATCTGCTGTGCTGCGTCGCTGAGGGCATCGCAAGGGCGGATATGGCTCTCGATCATAAGCCCGGAGAAGCCGAGCTTCATGGCCTTTCGGGCGAGGTCGGGCACTTCGGCGGCTTTTCCTGAGCAGTGGCTTGGGTCGTGGAGCAGTGGCAGGTCGGGCAGGCGATGGTGCAGTTCTATGGGGATGGCCCACTGCGGAGGGTTGCGCCAGCGGCCGGACAGGTAGCTGGAGAAGCCGCGATGCACGGCTCCGAGGCGGCGTATGCCGGCCCGGAGGAGGCGTTCCAGGGCGCCTATCCAGAGTTCGAGATCGGGGTTGACAGGGTTCTTGGCCAGCACGGTGATGTCGGTGGCGTTCAGCCGTTTGAGCTCGTCGGCGATTTCCTGCACGGCGAAAGGGTTGGCTACGGTGCGGGCGCCGAGCCATATGCCGTCGAGTCCTGCGCGGACGGCCATGGCGGCATGGGCGGCGTTGCCGGCTTCGGTGAGCACTTTCATCCCGGTCTCGGCCTTCACGGCCTTGAGCCAGCCGAGGCCGCGCGAGCCCACTCCCTCAAAGGCGCTGGGGCGCGTGCGCGGCTTCCACAGGCCCGCACGGAATACCGTCACACCCTCCGCATTCAGCCTGCGGGCAGTCTCCATCACCGTCTCCTTGGTCTCGGCGCTGCACGGCCCGGCTATCACGAGCGGCAGGTTAGAGGACTCTCGGCCGAATAGGGGCTGTAAGTCTCCGAACTGTTCCGTTTTCATCAGTGCAAAGATAATACAATTTTTTTAAACGGACTTTTTGGTCGTCAAGTGCAACAAGTAGCGGGCGGTTCACGTTAGTTCTGCATGAAGAAAATTCTACTCTTTGCAGCCGCGCTGGTAATGCTCGTAGGCTGCTCCGCCAAGCAGGCCGACGCCAATGCCGAAGCCGCCAAGCCGACACAGGAGGCCGCCCGGCAGGCCGATACGGTGAAGAATATGCCGATGGTGCTGGACTTCTCGGCCACCTGGTGCGGTCCGTGCCGTATGTTCGCCCCGGTGTTCCACGCCGTGGAGAAGGACTACGAGGGCACGGTGAAGTTCCTGACCGTGGACATTGACCAAAATCCGGAGCTGGCACAGCAGTTCCGTGTCGAGGCCGTGCCCACCATCGTATTCCTCAGCCCGGACGGCCGTGAGCAGCAGCGTTTCACCGGCGCGCCCGACGAGGCGACGTTCCGCCAGGCCGTCGATGCGCTTCTGGGGAAGTAGGGTTCAGCCCTGCTCTCCGGAGAAGAGCGAGCGCAGCAGCTCGTCGACTCTGCCGACTTCGATAATCTGAATCTTGAACCTCGAGGCGTCCGTGCCCTTGAGGTTCCTTTTTGGTATGTATATGGTCTTGAAGCCGAGCTTCTCGGCCTCGGCCACGCGGCGGTCTATGCGCGACACGGTGCGTATCTCGCCGCTCAGTCCCACCTCGCCGACGACTACGGTGCCGTCGGGAAGTGCGATGTCGAGGTTCGACGACATGACGGCCGCGATGATGGGGGCGTCGAGGGCCGGGTCGGCCACCTTCATGCCTCCGGCTATGTTTAGGAAGACGTCCTTCTGTATCAGCTTGAAGCGGGCGCGTTTCTCGAGCACTGCCAGAAGCATGTTGAGGCGCTTGGGGTCGGCGCCGGTGACGGAGCGCTGGGGAGTGCCGTAGGCGGCTGAACTCACCAGGGCCTGCACCTCGACCAGGAAAGGCCGGTTGCCTTCCATGGTGACGCCGATGGCGCTGCCAGACATTCCCTCGGTGCCGTTGCCCGACAGGAGCATCTCGCTGGGGTTCCTGACCTCGCGCAGGCCGTTGGCCACCATCTCGTAGATGCCGATCTCGCTGGTGGAGCCGAAGCGGTTCTTGACGGGGCGCAGAAGGCGGTATAGGTTCTGGCGGTCTCCCTCGAACTGTAGCACGGTGTCGACGATATGCTCAAGCACCTTCGGTCCGGCCAGCACTCCCTCCTTATTAATATGTCCAACGAGGATTACGGGCACTCCGGTCTCCTTTGAGTATCGGAGCAGGCGGGCGGCGCACTCTCGCACCTGGCTGATGCTGCCGGCCGTGGACTCCATGTCGGCTGTGGACATGGTCTGGATGCTGTCTACGACCATGAGCTGCGGCGAGAGGTGCCTGGCGTGGCCGAGGATGTTCTCCAGGGATGTCTCGCAGAGGATGAAGACGTTCTCGGAGGGGCGGGCCAGGCGGTCGGCACGCATCTTGAGCTGCTCGCGGCTCTCTTCGCCGGAGACATACATCACGGTGCGTCCGCGCATGCATAGCACGTTCTGCAGCAGCAGGGTGGACTTGCCGATGCCGGGATCGCCGCCGATGAGCGTCAGCGAGCCGCGCACCAGGCCGCCGCCGAGCACGCGGTTGAGCTCGGTGCTGGGCATGACGATACGTTCCTCCTCCTTCGGCTCGATTTCAGAGATGCGCACTGGCTTGGCAGCCTCGGCCGAGAAGGCGCCTGCCGAACGGAGCGACTTCTTTCCCTCGGGCACCACGAGCTGCTCCTGCATGCGGTTCCATGTCTTGCATGCAGGGCACTGGCCCATCCATTTGGGAGCCTCGTAGCCGCACTCCTGGCACACGTACACGCTCTTTGCCTTGGCCATTGCTTAGAGGAGCCTGAAGTTGTCGGCATCCTGCCAGGCGGGGAACTTGGCGCGGAAGCGGAGCAGCGCGTCCATGTCGAGGCTGGCATAGATGAATGGGGAGTCGTCGGAGGACTTGTCGGCCACGGTGCGGCCCTTGTAATCGATTACGGCCGAGGAGCCATCGTAGACGAAACCGCCCGTATCGGTGCCGCGGCAGTCGACGCCGAGCACGTAAGCCTCGTTCTCGATGGCGCGTGCCACGAGGAGCTTGTTCCAGGCGTCGACGCGTACCTGCGGCCAGTTGGCCACGGCTATCAGTGCGTCGTACTGGTTTAGCACGTTGCGGCACCAGGCGGGGAAGCGGATGTCGTAACATATGACCATTGCCAGGTTCCAGCCACGGAAGCGGATGCTGAGTCGGTCGAAGCCGGGCGAGAAGACTTTCTGCTCGCCCGCCATGGTGAAGAGGTGCCGCTTGTCGGCGAATGTCTCTTCGCCGCCGGGTTCTATGAAGAAGGCGCGGTTGTAGAGGCTGCCGCCGCTGTCGGCGATGAAGCTGCCGGCGATGCCTACGCTGTGTTGGCGGGCCAGCTCCTTGACGCGCTCGATGGTGGAGCCGGTGTTGCGCTCTGCCAGCGGACGCACGGTCTCCTTGTCCATGCCGGCCGGGAAGCCGGTGGAGAAGGTTTCGGGCAGCACGAGCAGGTCGGTGGCGGGATGCAGCTGCTGCATGGCCTGGGCCACGGCGTCGAGGTTGGCGGACTTGTCGCCCCAGGTGATGCGCAGGGGAAGCAGGGCTATGTTGAGGTTGCTCACGTTCAGTTGGGAGTTTATAGTTGAGAGTCGTCGCATCCGGGGCCGGCTGCGGTTACTTCTTGGGAGTTGCCGTCGAGTTTCGGCTCGGCTCGGTTCCTCAGGTGCGGAACTTGTCCGGGTGGCGGGCCAGCGGGGCCATGTCGGCGTAGTAGGCCTTTATGGCGCGCAGGTCGGTGTCGATGTCGCCGGTTGGCTGGTATTCTTTTTCCACGCGCACCGCCTTATGCCTGTAGTCGATGACTCCGAGCTGGATTGGCACGTGGGCGTCGTAGGCGATGTAGAGGAATCCCTTGCGCCAGTCGGTGCGGGCCGAGCGGGTGCCTTCGGGTGTCACTGCCAGGTTGAGCACGGGCTGTTCGCGGAACATTCGGGCGATGGCCTGCCCCAGGTGCGAGCCGCGTCTGCGTGGCACGGGGATGCCGCCCATGGCCCTCAGCAGGCTGCCGAGGGGGAAGAAGAACCAGGTCTCTTTCATCAGGAAGCAAGCGCGGCGGTGCAGGGAGCGCCACGCCGCGTAGCCTAAAGGGAAGTCCCAGTTGGACGTATGCGGTGCCACGCAAATCACGCACCGGGACCGATAGGGGAGTGTCATCTCCACCTTCCAGCCGAAAAGGCGCAGAAATCCTGACCACACATTCATGGCCGCACAGAAGTTTTGCACTGCAATCGCGGGCGAGCTTCAGTCCGCCCGCGATTGCAGAGGTTTTCAAGCTTTGGGCGTGGCTGCGTTGACGAGCTTGAGGGCCTCGTCGATCTGTGTCTCGAACTCGGAGTTGAGGCGTGCGAAGGCGGCGCGGTAGAATTCGTTGCGGGCACGGTTGTAGGCGGCGCGGTCGTCGAACTCGCGCTCCTTGCGCGGGAAGAAGAGGTTGGCGCCGTGCTTGGTGGCGTCCATGGCCGACCACACGATGTTGATGGCCTCGTTGATCTTGGCCGAGTCGGCGCCCTTGGTGCTCACGCCTATGTTGAAGATTTCCACGCACATGCCGGTGCCGAGTGCGTCGATGGCTTTCTTGTACTGTCTCTTGTTCATGGTTGAAGGTATGTTTGTCCTTTAAGGTGTTAACGTTTCAGAATGGGAAAAGTATCACTCGTGGCGTTCCTTTCGTGCCGCGTCGATGCGCAGCAGAATGAAGAGCAGGAAGGTGAATCCCCACAGCGACGAGCCGCCGTAGCTGAAGAACGGCAGCGGGATGCCTATGACCGGGCATAGGCCTATCACCATGCCGACGTTGACGGCCAGGTGGAATATCAGGAACGACGCCACGCAGTATCCGTAGACTCGCCCGAAGGGGCCGGTCTGCCTCTCGGCGATGGCTATCACGCGCAGGATGAGGGTGAGGAACAGGGCCAGTACGGCTGTGGCGCCGAGGAAGCCCTCCTCCTCGCCGATGGTGCAGAAGATGAAGTCGGTGTGCTGCTCGGGCACGTACTTGAGCTTGGTCTGGGTGCCCTGCAGGAAGCCCTTGCCGGCAAAGCCGCCGGAGCCGATGGCAATCTTGGACTGGTGCACGTTGTAGCCCTTGCCGCGGATGTCGTCCTCGATGCCAAGGGCTACCTTGATGCGTCCCTGCTGGTGCGGCTGGAGCACGTTGTTGAACACGTAGTTGACCGAGAAGAGGAAGAGCACGGAGGCTATGGTCACTCCCACTGTGACGAGGTAGCGGCGGTAGCGGCGCCGGAGCATCTCGATGACGGTGTAGACGCATCCGCCGCCGATGGCCAGCAGGAAGTAGAGCAGTCCCGGCACGGGCACTCCGCAGATGGCCAGCACGGCCACGATGGCGCCCGAACCGCCGAAGCCTATCATGAGGTTGCGCGCCAGGGAGGCGTTATGGCAGTAGAAGAGGGCCAGCCCGACGAGCATCACGGCTATCATCACCAGCACGCTGAACTCGCCGGTGGGTATGCCAAGGATAAGCGGCTCGACGAACTTCACCGACACCACGAAATAGGTGATGAAGCAGAGTATCGACACCAGCACCAGGCCGCTCATGCCCTCGCGGTAGAGCACGAAGATGAGGGCCATGTAGACGAGCGCCGAGCCCGTCTCGCGCTGCATGAGGATGAGTATCACCGGCACGAAGATGATCATCAGCGCCTGCAGGTAGTTGGTGGTGCGGGCGTTCAGACTGAAGTTGTAGGAGGAGAAGAGCTTGGCCATGGCCAGGGCGGTGGCGCACTTGCCGAATTCGGCCGGCTGAAGGCTGACGGGGCCGAAGACGAGCCAAGACCGCGATCCCTTGATGTCCGGCGCGGCGAAGATCGTTATCAGCAGCAATATCAGCATGGCTCCGTAGATGGGGTAGGCGTACGCCTCGTAGATGCGGTAGTCGATAAGCAGCAGCATGCAGCCGATTGCCAGCGACAGGCCTATCCACATGAACTGCTTGCCGCTGAACTCGGAGAAGTCGAACAGCGAGGCGTTGTCGAAGTCGTAGCTGGCGGCGTAGATGCTCACGGCGCCGGCGATCACCAGCACGAGGTAGAGGAATATCGTGAACCAGTCCACGGACCGGAACACGTTTGTGTTGGCCTTGGCGGGGCTACCTACGTGTACTGTCTTTATCATGGCGGGGTTTTGTCTGTGTCTGGTTCACGGTGGCGGGGTGTGCGGGCACGTGCTTCCTGGCCGCGTCGGAGGGGTTGGATGTGGCGGCGAACTTGGCCGGCTTCTGTGAGGCTGCGTTCTGTGCTCCTCGGCCCTTGGCAGCCTGCCTGGCGGCGTCGGCCGCCTGCATAGCCTTCTTCTCGGCGGCGCCGGTCTGGTAGGTGGCCGACTGCATCATGCGCTCTTCGAGAGCCTTGCGCTCTACCTTGCCGGTGAGGTACTTCTCCATCATCAGTGAGCCGATGGGCACACCGAAGGTAGCGCCGAATCCGGCCGTCTCAACGAACACGCAGATGGCGATCTTCGGATTGTTCATCGGCGCGAATCCCATGAACACGGAGTGGTCGGGGCCGTGCGGGTTCTGGGCGGTGCCGGTCTTGCCGCACACCTCCACGCCGGGCAGGTTGGCGGTGCGGCAGGTGCCTCCGAGCACGGCCTGGCGCATGCCCTGCACGATGTAGTTGTACCACCTGGAGCTGACTCGGGTGTGGTGCCTGTGGCGGTACTTGGCGTCGATGACGGTGTCCTGCACGCCCTTGACCACATGCGGGGTGATGTAGTATCCGCGGTTGGCGATGGTGGCGGCGAGGTTGGCGATCTGCAGGGGGGTGGCGAGGACCTCGCCCTGGCCGATGCTGATGGATATGACGGAGTTGGCGCGCCAGGGGCTGCCCTTGAAGGCGGTGTCGTAGTAGTCGGCGTTGGGGATGAAGCCACGACTCTCTCCCGGCAGGTCGATGCCGAGCCTGTAGCCGTATCCCATGCTCACCAGGTAGTCCTTCCAGCGAGTGAGCTGGTCGTAGGGCTTGGTGCCTGGCTTGTCTATCATGTTTCTGAAGCCCCAGCAGAAGAAAGCGTTGCAGGATGTGGCGATGGCGGGCACTAGGGGCAGGGGGGAGGCGTGGCTATGGCAGCCTACGCGCAGGCCGTTGACGTATCCGTGGTGGCAGGGATACCTGGTACCGGGAGTGATGACACCCTCCTGGAGGAATATGAGGCCCTGGGTGGGCTTGAAGGTGGAGCCGGGGGGGTATGCGGCCTGGATGGCGCGGTTGTAGAGTGGCTTGGTGGGGTCGCGCGATAGCATGGCGTAGTTCTTGCCTCGGTCGCGACCGAGCATCAGCGACGGGTCGTAGCCGGGGCCGGTGACGAGTGCCAGAACCTCGCCGGTGGAGGGCTCGATGGCCACGATGGCGCCCGACTTGCCGCGCATGAGCTGTTCTCCGTATTCCTGCAGGTCCCAGTCGATGCCGAGGGTGAGGGTGCGCCCTGAGACTGGCTTCTGGTCGTGGGCGCCGTGCTCGTATGGGCCCTTGATGCGGCCGTGAACGTCTTTCATGAAGATGTTGACGCCCTTGATGCCGCGCAGCTCCTTCTCGTAACTCTTCTCGATGCCGAGGTCGCCGGTGTAGTCGCCGGCGCGGTAGTACTGGTCCTTCTCCATGTCGTCGGCGTTGACTTCGCGGACGTTGCCGAGCACGTTGGCGCCGGCGGTGGTGGAATATTGCCGCACGGCGCGGTGGCTTATGTCGAAGCCCGGGAAGAGGCTGAGCTTCTCCTGGATGCGGCCGTAGTCCTCTTGGCTGAGGTGGCTGAGGAGTTTCTGCTGGGTATAGGAGGAGTATCCGGGATTCTTGCGGGTGTCCTTCATCTCGGCCCACTTCTCGTCGAACTCGGCGCGGGTCAGGCCGAGCACCCGGCAGAGCTGCACGGTGTCGAAGTCGCCCGTCTCGCGGGGAGTGACCATGAGGTCGTAGGCCGGCTGGTTGAATACCACCAGGCGTCCGTTGCGGTCGTAGACGAGACCGCGCATGGGGTACAGCACCTTCTTGAGGAATGCATTGCTGTCGGCGTTCTCGCGGTATGTGTGGTCGCCGAGCTGGAGTCCGAAGAGGCGCACCACGTAGATCAGGACTATCACTATGATGAAGCCTGCCACTACGTTGCGCCGCCCGGCGAGTTTATAGTCTTTGCTCACTATGAAGTGGTTTGAACTAGTTTCGGAATAGAGAGAAGTGTCTCATGGCCTGATTTCAAGTCCCATTGAAATCAGGCCAGTCCGCTTCTCTTGCGCATTATCAGGCCATCTATGCCCAGCAGCAGCACGTACGACAGCAGTGTGCTGGCCATGGTCATGAGCATGACCTGCCAGAAGGCCGCGACCGCGAAGAACTCGATGCAGAAGTAGAGCAGGCAATAGATCAGCGTCATCGTTATCATGTATTTGGAGTAGATCCAGATACCTAACGAGGAGATGCAGGGGGTTATTTCCTCGAAGCCCTCGTCGCGCTGGGTGTAGGCCAGGAGGACCGGCTTCTTCACTGCCGCCATGACGGTGCAAGCCAGGGTGTTCATGCCCGGTGTGTCGGAGCATATGTCCACGCACAGGCCCATGAGGAAGGCTATGGTGATCAGGGTGTTGAAGCGCACTGACATGCCCAGGCGGATGACGAAGTAGATGAACACGACAGGCGCCGCCACTCCGAACAGCAGGATGTGGTTGAAGATGAGCACCTGCGCCAGCACAAGCAACAGGAAGAGGATGATGTAGTTAGCTATCGCGCGTGCCATCAGTCGTCGGGTTTATTGGCCACCGTGGGGTCGGGGGCGATGGAGTCGAGCTCGCTGCGGTAGATGTCGTTGATGACCCACACGGTGCCGAGGTGTGCGAAGTCGGGCAGCAGCTTGAGCTTGAGGGTGAGGTAGTTGTCGGTGCTGGACTTGATGACGGCCTCGACCTTGCCGACGGGGATGCCCTCTGGCAGGGCGGTGGAGAAGCCGGAGGTCACCACCAGGGAGTTGCGGTAGTACTTGGCGTGGCGGGGCACTTCTTCCATGTATGCGTACTCGGGATTGCCCCAGCGCCAGTGGAGGGAGCCTACGTAGGTGGTGCCGGCGAGCTTGACGCTGAAGCGCTGGGTGGTGTTGAGCACGGACACTACGCGGCTGAGGCTGGGCGCGCAAACGTCGACCATGCCTATCAGTCCGAGGCTGTTGACCACGCCCATGCCGGGCCGGATGCCTTGCTCCGAGCCTTTGTTGATGGTGATGTAGTTGCGGGCATGGTTCTCGGAACTGCTGATTACTGAGGCCGTGATGTAGCTGAAGCGCTCTGGCTGGGGAATGGTGGACGTGGTGTCGGGGAGCTGCTCGCGGGTGGCTCGGAGCTCATCTTCCAGATGCCTGACCTGGGCCTGCAACAGCGCGTTGCGCTGTTCGAGCAGGGCGTTGGCCTTGCGCAGGCCGGTGTACGACTGTATGTTGCCGTATACACCGTTGAGCATGGCGCTGACTCGGTTGGTGGAGGTCAGCCACACGCTCTGCTGGTAGTTGTTGAAGTTGAACAGCAGCATGCAGCCGAGCACCAGGTACAGTGCCAGCAGCAGCCACGAGTTGTAGCGGATTAGGAAATTGAGGACGTTGCGCATCGCCAGCAGGGTATGCGCCCCTCCTTACTTCATCAGGAACGAGAAGCGGTTGATGTTCTTGAGAGCGACTCCGGTGCCCAGGGCCACCGAGTGCAGCGGTTCCTCTGCCACGATGAAGGGTATGCCTATCTTGTCTGACAGGCGCCTGGCCAGGCCGCGGAGCAGTGCGCCGCCGCCGGTGAGATAGATGCCGTTGCGCATGATGTCGCCGTAGAGTTCGGGCGGGGTCTGCTGCAGGGCCGCCTTGATGGCGTCTTCCATCTTCTGTATGGTGGAGTCGATGCAGTGGGCTATCTCGTGGTATGAGACGGGCACCGTCATGGGGTCGGCGGTCATGCGGTTGGGGCCGTGGACGATGAAGTCCTCGGGGGCCTCGTCGGCTTCGAGCTCGGGCAGGGCGCTGCCTACGGCGAGCTTGATGCGCTCTGCCAGGGTGGGGCCTACCTTGACGCTGTGTACGCGCTCCATGTGGTCCTGGATGTCGGCGGTGAGCTCGTTGCCTGCTATGCGGATGCTCTTGTTGGTGACGATGCCGCCCAGGGAGATGACGGCAATCTCGGTGGAGCCGCCGCCTATGTCGACAATCATGTTGCCTTCGGGTGCCTCGACGTCGAGGCCTATGCCGAGTGCGGCCGCCATGGGCTCGTAAATCATGTAGACGTCGCGTCCGCCGGCGTGCTCGGAGCTGTCGCGCACGGCGCGGAGCTCGACTTCGGTGGAGCCGGAGGGGATGCATACGACCATGCGCAGCGAGGGGGAGAACCAGCGGCGCTTGCTGCTGACCATCTTAACCAGGCCGCGAATCATGTGCTCGGCGGCGTTGAAGTCGGCGATGACGCCGTCGATCATGGGGCGCACGGTACGGATGCCCGGACTCTCCTTGCCTTCCATGAGGTGGGCGGTGGTGCCTACTGCGATTGGTTTGCCTGACTTGACGTCCATGGCCACGACGCTGGGCTCGTCGACCACAATCTTGTCCTTATGTATGATGATGGAGTTGGCGGTGCCAAGGTCCATAGCTATCTCTTGCGTAAAGCTGAAAAGTCCCATTTTCGGTTGTCAAAGGTTGTTTTAGCATCCTTGGGTCGGGAGCCTGAGCCTCCGCCCAGCGGGAATCAGTGTCGGAAGTGCCGGATTCGGGTCATTGCCATGGGTATGCCCTTTTCCTGGCAGAAAGTGATGGTGTCGTTGTCGCGGACGGATCCTCCGGGCTGCACCACGGCCCGTATTCCTTCGCGGTAGGCGAGCTGCACGCAGTCGCTGAAGGGGAAGAAGGCGTCGGATGCCATTACGGCCCCTGTGAGGTCGCGGCCTGCCTCTCTTGCGCGCTGGATGGCGTGCTTGAGGGCGTCGATGCGGCTCACCTGGCCCATGCCGGCGCCGAGCAGTTTGCCGTCTTTGAGGAGCACTATGGCATTGGAGCGGAAGTGCTTGACCAGGGTGTTGGCCAGGGCCATGTCGCGCAGCTGTGCCTCGGTGGGCTTGACATCGGTAGGAACGGTATAACCCTCAGGGAGGCCGTAAAGTTCGTCTGCGTCCTCCTGCAGGTAGCCGTTGAGGGCCGAGCGGGTGCGCACCGAGGGGAGGTGGAGCGAGTGCGCGTGCAGGATGATGCGGTTCTTTTTATGCCTGAGTGTGGCGAGTGCCTCGCCGGTGAATCCGGGAGCCACTATCACCTCGAAGAATATCTTGTCCATCTCGGCTGCCGTGTCGGCGTCGACTTCGCGGTTGGTGACGATGACGCCGCCGAATGCCGACACGGGGTCGCAGTCGAGGGCGGCCCTCCAGACGTCGGCGAGGTTCTCGCCGCAGGCCAGCCCGCAGGGGTTGTTGTGCTTGAGTATGGCCACGGTGGGCTCGGTGAAATCGCCGATGAGGCTCAGCGCGGCGTCGATGTCGAGTATGTTGTTATAGCTGATTTCCTTGCCGTGCAGCTGGGTGAACATCTTGTCGAAGTCGCCGAAGAAGCGTCCCTGCTGGTGCGGGTTCTCGCCGTAGCGCAGGTGGCGGCAGCCGTCCACGGCCACGCGAAGTGCGGTGGGGGTGGGCCGGTCGAACCAGTTGAAGATGGCCGAGTCATAGGCCGAGGATACGGCGAATGCGCGGCGGGCGAGGTCGCGGCGCTCGGACTCGGTGGTGCCGCAGCCGTTGCGCTCCAGCATGGCCTCCACGAGCGGGTACTCGGCGCGGGAGGCAACGATGGCCACGTCGCGGAAGTTCTTGGCGGCGGCGCGGATGAGGGAGATGCCGCCGATGTCGATCTTCTCGATGATGTCGGCCTCGGAGGCGCCGGAGGCCACGGTCTGCTCGAAGGGGTAGAGGTCCACGACCACCAGGTCAATCTCTTCTATGTTATATGTGCGGAGCTGGTCGGTGTCGCAGGCGTTGTCGCGGCGGGATAGGATGCCTCCGAACACGGCGGGATGGAGCGTCTTCACGCGCCCTCCGAGGATGGAGGGGTAGCCTGTTAGGTCCTCCACGGCGGTGCATTCAAGGCCGAGGCCCTTGATGAACTCCTGCGTGCCGCCTGTGCTGAGCAGCTCCACGCCGCCCGAAGCAAGCATCTTCACGATTTTCTCCAGCCCGTCCTTGTGATAGACGGAGATTAAAGCTCTTCTGATTTTCTTTATCTCCATGTCTTGGTCTCAAATTTGCTGCAAAGTTACACAAATCCCCGTAAACCGCCAACTGCTGTGTGAAGTTTTTTACTGCCGAAAATGGCTGATGTTTGAAAAATTATGCTTATCTTTGCAGCACCAAGTGCTCCGTGCCCCTCGGCCGAGGATGCCGGCGGCGCTGTAAGACACCTTATAATGAGCAACGAGGAAGACAAATACTATCTGTCGATAAGCAAGGAGGAGCTCTCAAAGCTTCCCCAGGCTCACTTCAGCGGCAGGATAGTGGTCATAGACAGGGCCGACCAGGTGCACGAAGCGGTTGAGAAACTGCGTGAGTGGCCGGTGATAGGGTTCGACACCGAGACGAGACCCAGCTTCAGGCGAGGCCACAGCAACACCGTGGCCCTGCTGCAGCTGGCGTGCGACAATACCTGCTTCCTCTTCCGCCTCAACGACCTGGGATTCATCCCTGAGCTGCGCGAATTGTTAGAGGACAGGGACATTCTCAAGGTGGGGGCGTCAGTGCACGACGACTTCCTGAACCTCGGCAGACTGGCCGAGTTCAGGCCGGCGGGGTTCGTGGACGTGCAGCAGTACGTCAAGGAGTTCCGCATCATCGACAACTCGCTGGCGCGCATCTATGGCATCATGTTCGGAGAGCGCATCAGCAAGAACCAGCGGCTGACAAACTGGGAACAGCCGTCGCTGACCGACAGCCAGCAGGCCTACGCGGCGCTCGACGCATTCGCGTGCACACGCATATATTACTGTCTTCGCGAGGGCCGCTTCAACCCCGACCAGTCCCAGTACAAGCACTGGCCCGGGGAGAAGACGGCTTCCGCAAAGCAATAGGATTGCCCCTACTTCTCTATGCATCGGATTTCACCAAATGGGACTTTCATGATGCAAAATTACAAGTGAAAACAGACATCCAAGTATCTTTAAACCGCCACCTTATACCATAATCATGGAATTATTCGAATCTTTGCCGCATGAAGATACTTAAGGTGAGAAGTGTCGGCGATTACTGCCGCCATGTAGGAGCGAAGGAGCGCCATCCGCTGGTGTGCGCCATAGATTATGGCTCTCTTGCAGACGTGCCCCATTCTCTCAACGATTACGACATTTATGGCATCTTCTTTCACGACGAGGCCGACATCGACCTCGATTATGGCTGCGGCAAATACGACTATAAGAAAGGCACTGTGATCTGTGTGGCCCCTGGGCAGCTCGGAGGTAAGGAAGATAACGGAGAACGGGTGCGCCTTACCGGTTGGGCGCTCCTCTTCCACCCTGACCTGCTGCATGGCACAAGGCTCGAAAAGGAGATACGCACGTATTCCTTCTTCGACTACCGCGTCAACGAAGCCCTGCACATGACCGAGGAGGAACAGGAGCGCATTGTGGCGATATTGCGGTAGGTCAAGGAGGAGATCGAGGCGCCGCACGACGAGATGCAGGATTCCATCCTGGTAGGTTACTTGAGTGTGCTTCTGCGCTACTGTCAGCGATTCTACCACCGCCAGTTTCTGACGCGCAAGGTGGAGAACACCGATATACTGAAGCGGTTCGACCTACTGCTGCAGGAATATTTCGACAAGGGGCTCCGACAATCGGAGGGCCTGCCGACGGTGCGTTATTTCGCAGACCGGCTCTGCCTCTCTGCCAACTATTTCGGCGACCTTGTCAAGAAGACCACCGGCGACACTGCCGGCAACCGCATCCGCAGCCACGTGGTCCGGATGGCCAAGAACCATCTTGCGTCCGGCCTGTCCATCTCCGAAACTGCCTACCGGCTGGGATTCACCTACCCGCAGCACCTCAGCCGGATGTTCAAGATACAGACAGGTATGACACCGTCGGGGTACATCAGGAGCCTGCGACAGTAGGCCCTGCGGTCGCTGCGCTGAGAAGGCCCAAATTTCAGTGGAAAAATTATGATTTGTAACTTGCTGTAATGCAATGACTTAACTAAAAAGGATGAAAATTCTTGAAATTTTTTTGCGAAAAGACTTGCGAGGTTCGGGAAAAGGTTGTAACTTTGCACTCGCAAACGAGAAAGAACAATGACATTCTGAATTGCGCAAGCAATAAACGCGAAAATAGCTCAGTTGGTAGAGCACGACCTTGCCATGGTCGGGGTCGCGGGTTCGAGTCCCGTTTTTCGCTCAACAAAATGTCCAGGTGGCGGAATGGTAGACGCGCTACTTTGAGGGGGTAGTGGGATGATATCCCGTGTGAGTTCGACTCTCATTCTGGACACGAAGAAGGCACCCTTACCGGGTGCCTTTTTTGTTCTACGGCGTTCAGCCACGCACACGCCCCGCTGAAGCGGAGCCACATGCACAGGGCAATGCTGAGTCTGGTCGTGATAGCTGGACTCGCGGCTGCTGCGGATTGAAGCCGCGCCGAGCAAGGATGGGGGCGCAATTCAGTAATGTATTCGGAGTTGCCGCCGAGCTAAAGCTCGGCGAGATTCCTCAATTCTGATATAGTATGCCGGAAACTACCATCCGCAAGGCCACAGAACAGGACTGGCCGATACTCGAAAGCATCTTCGACGCGGCACGCAGCCGCATGCGTGCCGAGGGCAACGCCTCCCAGTGGGTCAATGGCTATCCGGGCCTCGAGGAGGTGCTCTCTGATATGGGCAGGGACGAAGGCTTTGTCGTGGCGCACAATGGCAGGCCGGTCGGCTACTTCTGCCTGCAGGCAGGTGGCGAGTCCACCTATTCGGTAGTCCGTGGCGGCGAATGGCCAGCCACTGGCGCATACCTCACCATCCATCGTGCGGCGGCTAAAGCGTCCGGGCTCGGCATCTTTCGTGTAATTCTTGATTTTGCTCTCAGCTTCGGGTTGCAGGTGCGTGCCGACACGCACGCCGACAACCGTACCATGCTCGCGATATTGCGCCGAAGCGGCTTCGTGCAAGTGGGTGAAATCACCCTGTCAGACGGTACGCCCCGGCTCGCTTTCTACCATCCATAATGGTCTGGGGAAGTCTTTCTTGGGATTAAGACGGAATTTCGGAGCTTTTCATTGCTTTGACGTGTAAAGGGCATGACACCACATAAAACAGTGGTGGCCCCGAGCCTCTGGCCCGGTGCTGTACCGAACTCTCGGCTTGACCTCCTGTTGCCGGGTGTATGGGTGCCGGAGGTGCGGACATTCCTTTTCAGGTTCTGTGGCGAGGCGGCGAGGTTTTTCGGTCGGATATGCTGTATGTTTAAAAAAAATGTTATACATTTGTGTTCTAAAACATAATTGCCCGACAGTGATTGTAAAAAGCATGCTTCAGCACGTGATCTCGCAAGACCTGGGCGAGATATGGAATGTGCTATCAAGGCAGGAAAAAAGGGTGCTGGCCTCCAGCTTCCAGATACATCAGTATAAGAAGAACCAGATGATCTATGCCGAGGGCGACGAGCCTGAGCATCTCTGGTGTCTCCTCAAGGGAAAGGTCAAGAAGTACAAGAACGGCATCTGCGACCGGATGCAGATTCTGCGTCTGCACCGTCCGGTGCAGTTCTTCGGCTACCGTGCCTATTTCGCCCGGGAGGCCTACGTGTCGTCGGCGGCAGCCATAGAGAAGTCGGTCATCGGCGCCGTGCCGCTGAAGGTGGTGGAGAGGTTGATACGTTCCAACATGGACGTGGCAATGTTCTTCATCCACGAGCTCAGCCGCAACCTCGGCGGTTCCGACACCAAGATTGTCAACCTCACGCAGAAGCATATCCGCGGCCGCCTGGCCGAGGCGTTGCTGTTGCTGGCCGAGAACTACGGGCTGGAGGACGATTCTGCCACTCTTAAGATCTACATGAGCCGCGAGGACCTGGCGGCTCTGTCGAACATGACCACAAGCAATGCCATCCGCACCCTCAGCAACTTCGTCAACGAGAAGCTGATTGTGGTCGACGGGCGGCGCATCAAGATTCTCAACGAGTCTCAGCTGCGCAAGATCTCCAAGTACGGCTGACGTAAATTCCTGACAGTTCTACACAATACACAACACAAAACACCATATAGCCATGAGCAAACCTTATGTACTGGGCATAGATATAGGCGGCACCAACACGGTGTTCGGCATTGTCGACGCCCGCGGCCAAGTGCTGGCGTCGAGTAGCATCAAGACGGCCAAGCATGCCAACTTCGACGACTACATCGCCGAACTGCACACCGAGATCGAGAAACTCCTTGAGGCCAATGATGCCACTGACAAGATCCAGGGAATAGGCATCGGCGCCCCTAACGCCAACTACTACACGGGCGAGATCGTGGACGCTCCGAACCTGCCCTGGTCGGGTACTCTGCCCATCGCCGCAAAGGTAAGTGCGGCTTTCCGCGGCACTCCGGTGGCGGTGACCAACGATGCCAACGCAGCCGCCCTTGGCGAGATGACCTACGGCGCGGCACGCGGAATGCGCGACTTCATCATGATCACGCTGGGCACCGGCGTGGGCTCGGGAATCGTCGTCAATGGCCAGCTGGTCTACGGTCACGACGGCTTCGCCGGCGAGCTGGGACATGTCATCCGCAAGCCCAACAACGGTCGCATCTGCGGCTGCGGACGCACGGGCTGCCTGGAGGCTTACTGTTCGGCCACGGGCGTGGCCCGCACCGCACGCGAGTTCCTGGAGCTGCGCACGGATCCATCCGCGCTCCGTAGCCTCGAAATAGAGTCCATCACCTCCAAGGATGTCTACGAGGCTGCCGCCAGTGGCGACAAGATGGCCAGGGAAATCTTCGAGTACACGGGCAAGATGCTTGGCGACGCCTTTGCCGACTTCATTGCTTTCTCCTCTCCGCAGGCTATCATCCTGTTCGGCGGCCTGGCCCGCAGCGGCGAGATGCTCCTCAAGCCCTTGCGCGAGGAACTCGACAAGGTCATCATGCCCGTCTTCCGCGGCAAGGCCAAGATTCTGCTCAGCGAGCTGAAGGAGAGCGACGCCGCAGTGCTGGGCGCCTCCGCTCTCGGCTGGGAGGCCAAGTACCGCGCCGAGGTGCCGGCATCTCAGCTGCTCGTCACCGACCAGGCCCCGGTGGGGGAGGTTGGACAGGCATGAGACATCTTTTCTTAAGCTTAAGATAGTAAATCGGCCCCGCGCAATTTTTGCGCGGGGCCGATTTATATGTGGCTTGGAAATGGGATTACTGGGGATTCTCCAGATAGTCGATGTCGTCGATGAGCTTTTGGATTTTCTGCAGGTAGGTGCCGTTTTGGTCTAGGGCCTTTGCCTTGAGTGCGAGTGCGGAAGCCGGTTCGAGGTACTGCTTGATGTACTCGGCGCGCTTGGCGGTGTCGGCTGCGGTGATGCCGAGGGTGCCGATCATGGCCTGGCCGTAGCGGTAGCTGGCGCGGGCGGCGTCGTAGAGCACTTCGGCGTCGGCGTCTGCCATCTCGGCGGCCTTGAGGTTATCCTCCAGGTAGCCCTTGTCGTCCTTCATGCGTCCCTTGATGTAGCCGCGTATGGAGTAGAGCTTGGACAGCTGGGGGTTCTTCTCTATGGCGCCGTTGAGGAAGTCGAGGGCGGCCTGCGGGTTGTTCTTGGCGTTGACGTAGTCGTCGACGATGTAGCTGAGGTAGTTGGGCTGGCGAACGCCGAACTTGCTGAAGCCCTCGTTGGCGAGCTTCATCTTGGTGGGGTAGAGCTCGGCGGCCTTGGCGCTGTCGCCGGCAGCCTGTGCGTCGATGCAGGCAATCTGGAACAGGTAGAGGTTGGGCTCGTCGTAGTTCATGCTGATGGCGTTGCCGAAAGCCTTGTAGGCCTGGTCGATCATCGGGGGCTTGGAGGAGTAGGCGGAGATGCCTGCCAGGTAGTAGATCTGGCCGCGGGTGGAGTCGGGAATGAGGGTGGGGGCACCCTTGATGGCGTCGATTCCGGGGACGTCGGCCGAGGCGTTGAGCAGCTCGTAGGCGTGGGCGAAGTCCTTGCCGTTGTAGTAGTTGACGCCTGCAGAGTAGAGATCCCAGTCGTGGCCGCCGAGCTGGTTGAGGATGTCGCGGGTGAAGCGCATATTCTTGCCCTTGGCGTCGGGGGTGGGATCGAGTTCCATGGCCTTGTTGAAGTATCCGAGGCCGTTCTCGATCATCTGGGCCATTGGCTCGTCGACGGTGTTCTGTCCCTTGAGGGCATTGAGACCCTTGAGGGTGTCGTAGCTTTTCCACTCGATTTGGCCGGCCACGTAGTATGTGCGGGCGTCGTTGGCGGTTTCGGGGTTCTGCATGGCTCCCTGGATGAGGGCGCGGGCTTCCTCGATCTTGTCGGGCTTGCCGGCCATCTTGGCGGCCTGGTCCACAGCCTTCTTCTGTGCCGCCATGCTGCCTGCGGTAAGCAGACACAGCGCAGCGATGAACGTCTTTTTCATATGCGTATGTTTTTGTTTGTTTTCGGTTAGTCTTCGGTATCTGTATTTAGGATTTGTGCAGTTACTGAAAGTTTAACGCTGATACACAGTATTTAGTTTATACTTCGTCGGGAGTTTCGGTTTTCGGTTTTTCGATATTTTCGTCGATTATTTCCTCGGCCTCTTTCTCGACGCGGTCCTGGTTGAGCCGGATTCGGTGCTCCAGGTTTTCGTGCTGGAGTTCCTCGGAACCATTCGCGGCCACTTCCTCAGGGTCGCTGTCTACCTTGCAGACGCTGGCGATGACGTCGCCGCGCTTTTTGAGGTCGATTAGCTTGACGCCCTGTGTGGCGCGGCCCATGACGCGGATGGTGCCTACGGGCATGCGCAGGGTGACGCCGCTTTGGTTGATGATCATCAGGTCGTTGGTGTCGTCGACGTTCTTGATAGCCACGACTTTGCCGGTCTTGTCGGTGACGGCCATGGTGATGACGCCCTTGGTGCCGCGGTTGGTGATGCGGTAGTCGTCGGGGTTGGAGCGCTTGCCGTAGCCGTTCTCGCTGACTACCATCACTGTCTCGTCGTCGCCGCCGCGCAGGGTTATCATGCCGATGACTTCGTCGTCGGGGCCGTCGAGGGTCATGCCCCGGACTCCGGTGGAGACGCGGCCCATCTCGCGGACGCGGTCTTCGTGGAAGCGGACGGCGCGGCCGTTGCGGTTGGCGAGCATGATGTCGGCGTTGCCGTCGGTCATGCGCACCTGTATCACCTGGTCGCCCTCGCGGATGATGATGGCGTTGACGCCGTTGGCACGGGGACGGGAGTAGGCCTCCAGGCTCGTCTTCTTGATCACGCCCTGGCGGGTGCAGAAGATGAGGTTGTGCGACTGGTTGAAGTCGCTGTCCATGAGGTTCTTGACGCGGATGAAGGCGTTGACCGAGTCGTCGGGATCGAGGTTGAGGAGGTTCTGGATGGCGCGGCCCTTGCTGTTCTTGGCGCCTTCGGGAATCTCGTATACCTTGAGCCAGTAGCATCGGCCCTTGCTGGTGAAGAAGAGGATGTGGTTGTGGTTGGAGGCGGGGTAGATGTGTTCGATGAAGTCGGCCTCGCGTGAGGAGGAGCCTCGGGAGCCTACGCCGCCTCGGTGCTGGGCGCGGAACTCTGCCAGGGGGGTGCGCTTGATGTAGCCGAGGTGCGAGATGGTGATGATCATCTCGTCGTCGGGATAGAAGTCCTCGGCGTTGAAGTCGCCGGAGAAGAGGTTGATGCGGGTGCGGCGCTCGTCGCCGTACTTGTCGCGGATCTCGATGAGCTCCTCTTTCATGACGCGGCGGCAGGAGGCGTCGTTCTCCAGGATGTCGCGCAGGTAGGCGATCTGCTTGCGTAGCTCGTCCATCTCGGCGCGTAGTTTGTCGATTTCCAGTCCGGTTAGCTGGCGGAGGCGCATCTCCACGATGGCCTGTGTCTGGACGTCGTCGAGGCCGAATCGCTCGCTGAGGCGGCCGCGGGCCTCCTCGGTGGTCTTGCTGGAACGGATTATGTGGATGACTTCGTCGATGTTGTCGACGGCTATGATGAGTCCTTCGAGGATGTGGACGCGCGCCTCGGCTTTGTTGAGCTCGTAGCGGGTGCGGCGGATGACTACCTCGTGGCGGTGCGCCACGAAGTTCTCCAGCAGCTCCTTTAGGTTGAGGGTGCGGGGACGGCCGTTGACCAGGGCCACGTTGTTGACGCTGAACGAGGTCTGGAGCTGGGTGAGCTTGAAGAGCTTGTTGAGCAGGACGCTGGCGTTGGCCTCGCGCTTGACATCTATAATAATGTGTATCTTGCCGCGGGCGGAGATGTCGCGTATGTCGCTGATGCCGGAGAAGCCCTTCTCCTTGTCGATGACCAGGTCGGCGATGCTCTTGACCAGGTCCTTCTTGACGACGCCGTAGGGAATCTCGGTGATTTCTATGGTGTCGTGTCGCTCTCCGGGCACCACTTCTGCCTTGGCGCGGAGTATGATTCGTCCGCGACCGCGTGTGTAGGCGTCGCGCACGCCCTGGAGGCCGAAGATCTCGCCGCCGGTGGGGAAGTCGGGGGCCTTGACGTGCTGCATGAGGTCTTCGACGGTCATCTCGGGGTCGTCGATGAGGGCTATGGAGGCGTTGAGGCACTCGGTGAGGTTGTGGGGGGGCATGTTGGTGGCCATGCCCACGGCGATGCCGGCCGAGCCGTTGACCAGCAGGTTGGGGATGCGGGTGGGCAGGACGCTGGGCTCGCGGGTGGTGTTGTCGAAGTTGGGCACGAAGTCTACGGTGTCGGCGTCGAGGTCGCGCAGCATCTCCTCTCCCATTCGCTCGAGCTTGACCTCGGTGTATCGCATGGCGGCTGCCGAGTCGTTGTCGATGGAGCCGAAGTTGCCCTGGCCGTAGATGAGGGGGTAGCGCAGGCTCCAGTCCTGGGCCATGCGCACCATGGTGTTGTAGATCGAGGAGTCGCCGTGGGGATGGTACTTACCCATGACTTCGCCGACCACGCGGGCCGATTTCTTGGTGTCGCCGCTATAGGTGTTGCCGAGCTGGTTCATGCCGTAGAGCACGCGCCGGTGGACGGGCTTGAAGCCGTCGCGCACGTCCGGGAGCGCCCTGGAGACTATCACCGACATGGAATAGTCGATGTAGCTCTGCTTCATCTCGGTGTCGATATTGACGGTGACGGTGCGGTCCTCGCCGTCCATGTCGCCGTAAATCTTTTCTTCGTCTTCTTGCATCTGTGTGTCGTTGATTACAATAGGAGAGAAAGGGCAGGATGCGGCACCGCCGAATCCGGGTACAAAGATACGCAATTTTTTTCATATGGAAGGTATGTGAGTGCCGAAAAAGTTGTAATTTTGCGGCGGAAACGGCACCGGGCCGAACCGTGACGTCCCGGGCGGCGTTTCCTGTATAAAACTCACCACAGAAAATGAGCATAATCGCCTTCGCCAGCGACCACGCCGGCTACGACCTGAAACTGAACATGATAGAGCTCGTGCGCTCCCGAGGATACGAGGTCAAGGATTTCGGCACCTACAGTTCCGAATCGTGCGACTATCCCGACTTCGCCCACCCGGCCGCCAAGGCCGTAGAGGATGGCGAGTGCGACTTCGGCATCGGCATGTGCGGCTCCGGCAACGGCATGCAGATAACCCTCAACAAGCACCAGGGCATCCGCGCCGCGCTCTGCTGGGAGCCGGAGCTGGCCTCCCTGGCCAAGCAGCACAACAATGCCAACTTCCTGGTGCTCCCGGCCCGCTTCATCTCCGAGGACATGGCCCGCGACATCGTCTGCGCATATCTCGACGCCGAGTTCGAGGGCGGGCGTCACCAGCGCCGTATCGACAAGATCCCGGTGCAGGGCTGCAGCTGCAAGTAATGACAGGCAAGGCTCATTCCTGTATGGAGGTGCGCCTCGAGGAGGTGCGCTTCCATGCCTATCATGGCCTCCTGCCGCAGGAAGCCAAGGTCGGCAACGACTTCGAGGCCGACATCGTCGTCACCGTTCCCGATGTCGGAGCGGCAGATGATGATTCGCTCGATAATTCGTTATGTTACGCTGTGTTGTTTGAAGTGGTGGAGGAGGAAATGCGCACACCGTCCGGCACGCTCGAACACCTGACGCGCCGCATCGGCCGCGCCATAATCGAGCGTTGGCCCTGGGTGGCCGGGGTAGACGTGGGCGTGTGCAAGATCGCCCCTCCCATACCCGGCTTCAGGGGCCGTGCAAGAGTCGTATGGCACTATCGGAGCGAAAAAATCGTTGCTAATTAGGTTGTTTCGCCGATTTGTTGTAACTTTGCGCAATTATTGAGAAGTATCAATGATCAACATAACTTTCCCCGACGGCTCGATCCGTCAGTTCGAAGCGGGCGCGACGCCCCTCGACATAGCTAAAAGCATCAGTCCCCGCCTGGCGCAGGACGTGCTCGCAGTCAAGGTCAACGGCCATGACTACGACCTCACGCGTCCCGTCGGCGAGGATGCCACCATACAGTTCTTCAAGTGGGAGGACGAGGAAGGCAAGCACGCATTCTGGCACTCCTCGGCCCACCTGCTGGCCGAGGCCCTGCAGGAGCTCTTCCCCGGTGTCAAGTTCGGCATAGGCCCCGCCGTGGAGAGCGGCTTCTACTACGATATCGACCCGGGCGATAACAAAATCACCGAGGCCGACTTCAAGCGCATCGAGGAAAAGATGCTCGAACTGGCCCGCCGCAAGGAGGACATCGTGCGCCGCGAGATCTCCAAAGCCGATGCCCTGGAGGCTTTCGGCAACCGTGGCGAGACGTACAAGTGCGAGCTCATCAGCGAGCTTGAGGACGGCACCATCACCACCTACACGCAGGGTGCCTTCACCGACCTCTGCCGAGGACCGCACCTGGCCACCACCGCACCCATCAAGGCCGTCAAGGTCATGAGCCTGGCCGGCGCCTACTGGCGCGGCGACGAGAAGCGTCAGCAGCTCGTGCGAGTATACGGCATCACTTTCCCCAAGAAGAAGATGCTCGACGAATACCTGGCCCTGCTCGAAGAGGCCAAGAAGCGCGACCACCGCAAGCTCGGCCGCGAGATGGAGCTCTTCCACTTCTCGCCGACGGTAGGCCAGGGCCTGCCACTGTGGCTGCCCAAGGGCGCCGCCCTGCGCGACCGCCTCGAGCAGTTCCTGCGCCGCATACAGAAACAGTACGGCTATCTGCAGGTCATCACCCCGCATATCGGCAACAAGCAGCTCTATGTCACCTCCGGCCATTGGGCTAAGTACGGCAAGGACTCCTTCCAGCCCATCCACACCCCCGAGGAGGGCGAGGAGTACATGCTCAAGCCCATGAACTGCCCCCACCACTGCGAGATATACAAGGCCGCCCCGCGCAGCTACCGCGACCTGCCCCTGCGCCTGGCCGAGTTCGGCACGGTATACCGCTACGAGCAGAGCGGAGAGCTCCACGGCCTCACCCGCGTGCGAGGATTCACGCAGGACGACGCCCACATCTTCTGCGCCCCCGACCAGATCAAGGCCGAGTTCCTGAAGGTCATGGACATCATACTCTACATCTTCAACGCCCTTGACTTCAAGAACTTCGAGGCGCAGATTTCGCTCCGCGACCCCAAGAACAAGACCAAGTATATCGGCACCGACGAGAATTGGCACCTGGCGGAGAACGCCATCATCGAGGCCTGCGCCGAGAAGGGCCTGAACGCCAAGCAGGTGGAGGGCGAGGCCGCCTTCTACGGCCCCAAGCTCGACTTCATGGTCAAGGACGCCATCGGGCGCCGCTGGCAGCTCGGCACCATCCAGGTCGATTACAACCTGCCCGAGCGCTTCCAGCTCGAATACACCGGCGCCGACAACCAGAAGCACCGTCCGGTGATGATTCACCGCGCCCCTTTCGGCTCCATGGAGCGCTTCGTGGCCGTGCTTTTGGAGCACACCGCCGGCAAGCTCCCCCTGTGGCTCATCCCCGAGCAGTGCGTCATCCTGCCCATCTCCGAGAAGTTCAACACCTACGCCTCCAAGGTGGCCGAGGAGCTCGACGAGTTCAACATCCGATCCCGCGTCGACGACCGCAACGAGAAGATAGGGCGCAAGATACGCGATAACGAGCTGAGCAAGACCCCCTACCTGCTTATCGTGGGCGAGAAGGAGGAGGCCGACGGCACTGTGAGCGTACGCCGCCAGGGCGAGGGCGACAAGGGCACCATGACAGTGCGCGAGTTTGCCGACCTCATCAACGCCCAGGTCGACGCCCTCACCAAGCAGAAAGTGAAACAATAAGCAACCATACAACCCCGTTGAACAATCCCTGCGTAAAATCGTTTTAGTCGTCTTATCGTTCAAAAACGTTGCATCGTAGAATCGTTCAGCAAAGCAAATACGTAAAATCGTTCAAAATTCCTGAATGGAGAAAAAACCTCAATTTTTCGGTCCACGCCGTCCGTCGGGTCCCCGTCCGCGTCCCGGCCAGCGACCTATGCGTCGCGGTGAACGCAAAGACCCGTACGCCACCAACGAACAGATCCGCGCCAAGCAGGTGCGCCTGGTAGGCGACAACGTAGAGCAGGGCATCTACCCCATAGAAAAGGCTCTCAAGATCGCACGCTCCATGGAACTGGACCTGATTGAGATTTCACCCACCGCCGACCCGCCCGTCTGCAAGGTCCTCGACTACTCCAAGTTCCTCTACCAGCAGAAGAAACGCGCCAAGGAGCAGAAGGCCAAGGCAAGCAAAGTCACCGTCAAGGAGATACGCTTCGGCCCGCAGACCGACGACCACGACTACAACTTCAAGCTCAAGCATGCCCAGGGCTTCCTCGAGGAGGGCAGCAAGGTCAAGGCATACGTCTTCTTCCGCGGTCGATCCATCCTCTTCAAGGAACAGGGCGAGGTGCTCCTTCTACGCTTCGCCTCCGACCTGGAGAACCTGGGCAAGGTGGAGCAGATGCCCGTGCTCGAGGGCAAGCGAATGACCATCATGATCACCCCCCTCAAGCAGCAGCCCAAGAAGGAAAAGTCCGAGTCCAGGCCCAAGGAGGGCGCCGCCGATGCCAAGGATGTCCCGGCAGCAGAAAAGAAAGAAAGCTCAGCAGAGTGACCCCGATAATAGAGACCGTAGGCCTTTGATTCCATTATCCGATTCGCATCCGTGAATAAGATGAACGGGTTAAAATGGCCGAGGTAAACAAACAACTACTAAACAACAAGCAATCATGCCCAAAATGAAAACCAACTGTGCCAGCAAGAAGCGCTTTGCGCTGACCGGCACGGGGAAGATTAAGCGTAAGCACGCCTACCACAGCCACATCCTCACCAAGAAGACGAAGAAGCGTAAGCGCAACCTCGACCACACCGGACTGGTGGACGCAACCAACGTAAAGCAGGTAAAACGCCTCCTCGGCATCTAACCCTGCACTTCCCGACACAACAAACACCAATACAAACCGGGCACAGGCACCTAAGAGCGACCCCTCGGCCGACGCCTCCGCCCACAATTCATTTCAACGATGCCAAGATCAGTAAATCATGTCGCTTCGCGCGCCAAGAGAAAGAAGATACTGAAACTCACCCGCGGCTACTACGGCAGCCGCCGCAACGTCTGGACCGTCGCCAAGAACACTTGGGAGAAGGGCCTGACCTACGCCTACCGCGACCGTAAGGCCAAGAAGCGCAACTTCCGCGCCCTCTGGATCCAGCGTATCAACGCCGCCGCTCGCCTCGAGGACCTCAGCTACTCCAAGCTCATGGGCCTCATCCACAAGGCTGGCGTGGAGATCAACCGCAAGGTGCTCGCTGACCTGGCCATGAACAACCCCGAGGCTTTCAAGGCCATCGTGGACAAGGTCAAGAACGCGTAAGTACTTCTTTTCGCCAAAGCGAACCCCGTTACCCTGATGAGCATAAAGGAAGCAGAAGCCCGCAAGGGCATATCTGCTTCCTTCCTTTTTCCTCGAACACAATATGTGGTACGGTCAGCTCGCCGAAGGTCAGCACGACTCTCTGGGTCTGGTAGCCAGACCCTACTTCCTGTAGAAAAAGCGCACTGACCCGGATGCCGCCATCCTGGACGCCATAAACATGGCGCGGACCCGTACATTGTTGTCGGCCGACGCTCATTCAAGGTGATGTAAAAGGATCTCTGAACAAGTAAACGGGTAGCTGGGCCGACGGATATGGCGCAGCCCCCATTTACTTTAAATAACACAGATCTGCAAGTTGTTGCCTCATAAGAGGTTACTGAAGATTCAATAACGAAGTGCAAAATATCGTTCTGAATCCCCCCATATTTTG
>UQLL01000012.1 GCA_900541835.1 uncultured Porphyromonadaceae bacterium | reverse complement strand
ACAAAATATGGGGGGATTCAGAACGATATTTTGCACTTCGTTATTGAATCTTCAGAAAGAACCTCAGTGCCTTTGGACCCCGATATGAGTTTTAGGAAAAATGAAATATGGCTGTCCTCAATTGTGCTGCCAATAAACAGATGGGTCAACACCTGGCCGGAGGCCCGGGCGAGCCACTTATGTTCATTGTGCCGCCCGCAAAAAGATGTGGGGCCAACACGCACACAGTGTGGGCGTTGGAACGTTAGGCCGGGGCTTGCCCCGGTGAAAGCCATTCAAGGGGATTCGGGTCCCGGTGTGGGGCCGTGAAAAGAAGGTCGTCTGAGGGGTCGCGCACCTCTCCGGGACGCGAAGACAAAAATCTCACTTGCCACCGGGGCAAGCCCTCGGCCTACAGTTCCGACACCCGCTCCGCAGGCGCCTTGTCCCTCCATGTATGACATAGATGTTACAGCAGGCAAGCACGTCTCCGATTGTCCATTGCGAGTTGGCGTAAAAAAGAGGGTGCTACAATAATCAGGGGGCCTCGTGGCGCCTGGGCGGCAGGCGCACGACAACAGAGACCTCGCACCTGGATGGCGGCTCAAGGTCCCTGTCGGATACTATGGCTATGGGATGCCTTACTTGCTGGCGATGCCGTCGCTTACCGAAAGCGAGTAGCGACCGTGGGCACGACGGCGGCTGAGAACTTTGCGGCCATTCTTGGAGGCCATTCTCACGCGGAAGCCATGCTTGTTCACTCTCCTGCGGTTGGAGGGCTGGAATGTTCTTTTCATCGTGGTATTTGGTGTCTTTGTTTGTTACTTAGTTTCGGAGTGCAAAATTAGTCATTCTTTTTGAGATGACAAAATTTCCAACTTTTTTCTTACGTCGGCAAAGACAAGAGAGTGTTGCAAAATCAGGCGAATCGTAGGGATGTACCCTTATGCAGCCGCTCTACTTTATTGATTTCAGCGAGGCTGTGCCGTAATGAACAGCCTCATGGGCCGTATTAGTTTAGCGAAAAGACGCTTATCTAATTTCAGAAATCTTACTTTTCAAAGATGCTCTTTGCTCTGGAGAGGTGCCGTGTTCAAAAGCAACGATATTACCTGACTTATCTACGATAATTGTAAGCGGATAACCGTTCCTGCCAATCCATTCCTTGAACTGTGTATCATTGACAAGAGGAATCCAATTGAAATTAACCTTGTCAAGAACCTGCCGGGCTATTTTCGGTGCTTCATAGGTTGATGAAAAGAACATTACATCGGGCATTTCATCTTTCCAAGTTGAAAGTTCCGGCATTTCTTGACGGCATGGGCCACAACCGGTGAACCATAGATTGAAAACTGCGACTTTGCCAATAATATCTGCACTCGTCCATGTCTTACCATCAATATCTTTGGCGGTAAATTCCGGGAATTTATCACCAATTTTTATTGCAGGGGTTGAAGAACCCATTGTAAAACTTATCCCTTCTCCATCTTTCTGCTCATTATATCGGCGTAGAAGTTCCCCTCCCTCATGGACATTCTCAACGGGAATTGCATGCTGCAATGACTCGTCAGAAAGATTGATGGACGGTGCAACTATACAAACGGCTCTTGTACCATTGGGAGTTTGAATGGTAAAAAGTTTCATGTCCTGCGAAAACTGATTGTTTTTCACTGCTGCGGGCATTTCATTGAAAAAATAACCATTGAGAATGATTGTTTTTTTCGTGCTTTGAGCGTTGCAGACAACTCCCAAAAGTAAAGAAAGTGAAATTATGATGGCTTTAATTCGGTTCATGATTCAAATAATGAAGTTTAGACAACTTCAGTTTCTGATTGGTCGGATATGTAATGCAAAATTACGAATTATTTACTGAATGACAAAGGAATACTTCCAAGTCGTTGACGCGGGACCTCAAATTCCTTGCAGAAATCGTCGGCAATACAGAAAATTTCTGTAACTTTACTCTCGGTAATCATGATACAGTTTATTGTTTGGCGCCTCTAAATTACTAAATATCAATGATATTACCAAAAGAATCGGTAACTTTTTCAAGCTGCCGATTCAACTTTTCAGGGCGTTTCTTATCCCGAATTCGCGTTACTAACCGTTCGTCAGATACGGACCTTGACAGTCTTCCCTCCGGCACGCACCACATAGACGCCTGGGTTTAGGGTGTTGAAGGCCTTGGCGCTTGCGGCCGATGGCAGGAGTGTGGCCACTAAAAGGAGGATAAGATGGTATCGTTTCATTACTTTGAGTTCTTTCGCGGACGCACGGGCCGGGTGTTCCTGGGGACGCTTCCGGGCGGTTCGCACCACAAAGTTATGGATTTTTAGTAACTTTGCAAAAAGAAAAGTATGAAAAAGATTGAGATACCAACGCTGGAGACCCTGCCGGAGGCCGCACGGGAATTCCTGTCCATGCTCGACGACCGCACCGTCATCGCCTTCCGCGGTCCGATGGGGGCCGGCAAGACCACCTTCATCGCCGAGCTCTGCCGGCAGCTGGGTGTGGAGGAGCCGGTCAGTTCGCCGTCGTTCGCCATCATCAACGAGTACCGCTCCGAGGAGACTGCCGAGCTTATATACCACTTTGACTTCTACCGTCTGGAGAAGCCCGGGGAGGCCGAGGACATCGGTGCCCCCGACTACTTCGACTCCGGCGCCCTCTGCCTGATAGAGTGGCCGGAAAGGGTGGACTCTCTCCTCCCGGGCGACACCCGTTTCATCGACGTCCGCGTCAACGCCGACGGCTCCCGCACTCTCCTGGTCGAGGACTGAGACCATGACCGAACTACGCCAGTATACAGAACTTGACTCCACCAACGCCGAGCTGCGGCGCCTGCACCCAGCCGGGAACCTGGCCATCTACGCCGACCACCAGACGGGAGGGCGCGGCCAGCGCGGCAACGTGTGGCTCTCGGCCCCGGGCGAGAACCTGCTCTTCAGCCTGCTGTGGCACCCTGTGGATCTCCCGGCCCGGCTGCAGTTCTCGCTCAGCGAGGCCGTGGCCCTGGCCGTCGTCCGCCTGCTCGAAGGCTATGGCGTGTGTGCCAAGGTGAAATGGCCCAACGACATCTACGTGGGCGATAGCAAGATCTGTGGCATCCTCATCGAGAATGCCGTCGGTGTCCTGCTCGAGTCCTCGATTATCGGCATCGGCCTCAACCTCAACCAGACTGACTTCCCGCCGTCGCTCCCCAACCCCACCTCCCTGGCGCTGCTCTATCGAGTTGAGAATGCAGGGACACACCAGGGTGCGTCCCTACAAGTCGCGGATGTTGCTGTACGATTGCTCTCCCACCTCGAGACCATGCTTCCCCTGGCCTCCACCGAAGCCGGCCGCGACCGCCTCCATGCCGCCTACCTGGCGAGCCTCTACCGCCACGACGGCCGTCAGCATCCTTACCGCGACCCGGCGACCGGACAGGTCTTCCGCGCCATACTTGCCGACGTCGAGCCCACCGGCCTGCTACATCTCCTCACCCCCACCGGCCCCCGCCGTTTCGCCTTCAAGCAAGTCGAGTACATACTCCCATGATTATTCACTGACCGAGCACGATGAATGGCAGGAGGTTGTCGCAGCATTCGCGACAACCTCCTGTTAGTTCTTTTCAACGGCCTGGCGGATGGAGATGTTCAGTCGGGCGTTTCGGCGGAGTCCGTCGGTGCCGGGGCGGCGCAGGGATGTCCCGGCGGTGAGGGCGTCGAGCTCGTCGTCGGTCATGTTCAATACTTGCTCGGGGGTGAGGACAGCGATTTCGGGGCGGGGCCGGAGGTCGCGCAGGATGGGGGCGGAGGCGTTGCGGCCGAGGGTACAGGCGCTCAGGCAGCGGTCGCATCCGAGGAGGGGGAAATAACCGAGAGCTGAAGGCTGATAGCTGAGAGTGGGCGGGGCGATGGGTCCGTGGTGCTCGATGCTGAGGTAGCTGAGGCAGCGTCGGGCGTCGAGGGTGCCGTCGGGGCGGAGGGCTCCGGTGGGGCAGGCGCGGACGCAGGCGCCGCATCCGGTGCAGGCGGGCGGGGGGCCGTAGGGGAGGTAAGGGGGCTGGTCGGCGAGGTCGAGGTCGGTGAGGACTTCGCACAGGAAGGCGTACGGGCCGCAGCCGCTGACCAGGGCCATGCCGTTGCGGCCCGGGGTGGCGATGCCGGAGCGGACGGCCCAGTAGCGCTCGGCGATGGGGGCGGAGTCGATGGCCACGCGGGCTGTGGCTCCGAGCTGGCGGAGGGTGACGACCAGTGGCTTTACGGCGCTGTTGATGGCCTTGTGGTAGTTTCGGCCGAGGGCGTAGGCGGCGACGGGGCCGGGCTGTTCGGGCCTTGGGAAGCGGAAGGCGAGGCTGATGACGGTTCGCACGCCGGGGAGCACTGACTGGGGGTGGAGGCGCAAGACGGCGTGCCGCTCCAGGTAGGCCATGTCGGCGTGGTTGCCGACGGCAAGCCAGGTGCGGAATGCGGTTTCGGCTCTTTCTGAGATGGACTCGGCGGCACCGAAGCCGGCGGCGGCGCAGCTGGTGGCCCGCAAGGCGTCGGTTATTTGCGGCCGAAGTCGGCGGGTATCTCGCCCCAGTGGTCGGTGTCCCATTTCATGACGCGGTTTGTCCAGGTGTTGGCCTTGACCCAGGCGTCGGCGCGGGCGAGCAGTCGGAGCACGGCGGCGTTGCGGGGGGTGGGCTTGAGCATGGAGCGGTGGCCTCGGCGGCGGAGCCAGCTCAGGGCGGTGCGCGAGTCGGAGTAGACGGGGCGGTCTATGCCCTGCTGCCTGCAGAGGGCCAGGACGTGGACGAGCGCCAGGAACTCGCCGATGTTGTTGGTGGCGTCCTGGAAGGGGCCTACGCGGAATAGCTCCAGCCCGGTGCTCAGGTCTACGCCCCGGTACTCCATGGTGCCGGGATTGCCGAGGCAGGAGGCGTCGACGGCGATGGCGGTGTGGTCGATCTGCGGGTTGGTGCGCCAGGCGGGGGGTGATGCCGTACGCACGGTCCGTGAGTCTCCACAGGTCTCGGCATTTTTGCGCTCGTGGGCCTGTAGGAGAAGGGTGGCGATGGCCTCGAGATTGTCGTCGGAGCCTTTGCGGAAGGCCTCGGTGGCCTCGCTCAGGGATGTGTATGACTTGTACCGGGCACCTTTCCAGCCGTCGATCTGGGCCTGTGCCTCGGACCACGACTGGTAGATGCCGGGCTGCTTGCCGGCCCAGACCACGTAGTATTTCTGGCGTTTTGCCATTATTACTTGCCTAAGCTTCGTGGACTGTGCATCTTGACTCCGGCGGCCTTGAGGATGAGCATGGGGATCTCGGTGTTGTCGATGTTGTGTCCGAAGTTCTCGGCGCCGACGCCGACGGCGTAGACGGGCACGGGATTGCCGGTGTGGTTGGTGGTGGTCCACCCGATGCCGAGCTTGACGTTGAGCAGGTCGTAGACCTGTACGGCGAACTGGTTGAAGTCGTTGTATAGGGTCTTCTCGTCGCGTCCCTGTCCCTGGTGGAATATTTTCTCGAAGTCGTCTTTGAGCCTGGCCTCCTGCTCGGCGGTGACTTCGACCTTGCCGAAGAAGCCGAGGTTCTCGGCCAGGAATGTGCGCATCATGGGCCAGGTGAACTTGGCGCCCTCTTTGTAACGGGCCTTGCAGTAGTCGCTGAAGCGGTCCTTTGAGATGCGCTGGTAGTCGGCCAGGCTCAGGTCGGGTTCGCGGTTCTCGCGCCGACCGAGTGCCATGCCGCCGGTGTCGTGGTCGGCGGTGACGACGATGAGCGTCTCGTCGGGGTGCCGGAGGTAGAACTGGTAGGCGATGTCGATGGCGGACTGGAAGTTGAGGACTTCCTTGATGACGGCTCCGCCGTCGTTGGCGTGGGCGGCCCAGTCGATGTTCCCGGCCTCGATCATGAGGAAGAATCCCTGGTGGGTGGAGTCGAGGCGGTTGTAGACCTGATGCAGGCCTGCGCGTGTGATGTCCTGGAGTGTGAGAGCTCCGGGTATGGAGTCGATGGTGTATCCGGCCTGGTCGCCCTGGGGGTTGCGGGCCAGCAGGATGGCCTTGTAGGGGGAGTCTTTGACGGTGGCCAGGGAGTCGGCGTTGCGGGTTATGGTGAACTGTGTGGCGTCCATGAGGCCGTACCACTTGGGGTTGGGCCGGCCGTCGTCGAGGCGGCTGCCTTTGAAGACGGGCGCTCCGAAGAATGAGAAGTGGCTCTTGGCGACCTGGGCGGCTATGGACTTGCGGTCCTTGCGGTTGTAGGCGTTGGCATAGAATGCGGCGGGGGTGGCGTCGTCGCCGTAGACGGTGGTGCCGATGCCGATGCGGTATCCGGCGCTGAACAGGGAGTAGCTGAGCTGCGGCAGGGGCATGGAGTCGGCGGGGTTGACTGCCACCATGTAGTTGTTGGTCTTCTTCCCGGTGCTTAGGGCCGTGCCTGCGGCGGCGGAGTCGGTGATGGGATGGTTGGCGGAATGGGTGCGCACCTGCCCGCCGTAGGGGAAAGTCATCATCAGCAGCGGGTTTTCGCTGCCGAGCACCATGCGGTTGTAGGCTTCGGTGGTGTGGACGTGGCCCATGCCCATGCCGTCGCCTATGAAGTAGAAGATGTATTTGGCCTTGGGCTGGGCCCAGCCGAGTGTGGGGAGCAGGGCGGCCAGCAGGCAGATGGTGAGGATGCGTTTCATATCTGTGTCAGAGAGTTTCGTTGCGTAAGGTGTACTCGGCGCGCAGGCGGTCGAATGCGCCGGGGTTTGAGCGGAGCAGTGCGTCGATGGGCGCGGGGTCGAAGTCGGCCATGATTCGCTCGGGGGAGAGTCCGGTGGGCGGCTGGTAGTCGCCTTCGAGTCCGGAGAGGTCGGGTGAGAAGCCGAAGTGGCGGCCGATGGCCTGGAGGGCCATGCGGGTGGCGCGCTGCTTGCCCTGGCGTGAGTACCCGGCGATGTGGAAGGTGGCGATGGAGGACAGTCGCAGCACTTCCGGGTCGATGTCTGGCTCGCCCTCCCAGCAGTCGATGGCGGCGCGGATGCGGCCGGAGCGCAGGGCCGGGAGGAGGCCGGCGTTGTCGCTGACGGGTCCGCGGGCGGCGTTGATGAAGAGCGAGCCCGGGCGCATGGCCTCGAAGACCGGGGCATCGACGAGGTGGTGGGTGGGGTGGTCACCGGTGCTGGTGTGCGGGGTGTGCACTGTGAGGACGTCGCAGCTGGCGGCGAGTTCGCGCAGCGGGCGGTATTCGAGATCGGGGCGTGTGCCGGCGGCTTGCAGGGGCGGGTCGGAGACGAGCACTCGGGCACCGAGTCGCCGGGCCCAGTCGGCCACGATGGAGCCGACGTGTCCGCAGCCGACGACGCCCACCGTCAGCCCTTCGGGTTTGTAGCCGAGGTGCAGGATGCAACCCCAGGCGTATTGCGCCACGGCGGGTGCGTTGCAGCCGGGTGCGTTGCGGGTCTCGATGCCGCGGGCGGCGCACCAGGGCAGGTCGAACTGGTCCATGCCGATGGTGGCGGTGGCAATCATGCGCACCCGGGAGCCGCCGAGCAGGGGCTCGGCGCAGCGGGTGCGGGTGCGTATCATCAGGGCGTCGGCGTCGCGCACGGCCTCGGGGGTGAACTCCTCCTGGCCCAGCAGGCGGACGCGGGCGAAAGGCTCCAGGCGCCCGTCGAGGAACGGGATGTCGGCGTCGACGCAGATCAGGGGTTTTTCAGACATTGTATATCGACATCAGTGAGATGAAGGAATAGACGGCGGCGGTCAGCCAGTAGATGAGGAACCCGGTGGAGAAGTGCTGCACGGGTTTGGGACGGCTCCAGCGGATGGCCTTGGGGCGCCGTGTGAAGGCGTTGAGATATCCGTACTCCAGGCCGGCGAACAGGCAGATGGGCATGTAGTAGACGGTGAAGTTCTCCCAGTCGACCATGGGCAGGATGATGCAGGCCATGGCCGGCAGTGTCATGGCGAAGTTGTATGCGCGGATGGCCGTGGGGGCCGAATAGAGCGAGAAGGCGTTCTTCAGTCCGCACATGAGGCCGACAAAGGCGGTCAGGGAGGTGGCGACTATGAGCCAGAGCATCTCGTGGCCGGGCGCCGGCTGGTTCCAGAAGCCTCCGATGACGGGGAATCGGACGTCGTCGACGGGCACCAGTCCGAGGCCGAGCACTATCCAGTAGGGCGCTATGACGCCGAGCAGCAGGGCCAGGAACTCGCGCAGGCGGAATGCCTTGAGCAGTGCCGCCGAGCAGGCGTAGATGACTATGAAGAATAGGAATGAGTAGTGCACCATGCTGCCCAGCGAGAAGATGGTGGCCACCACGAACATGTTGCCGGGGTTGCGGCGTACGGCGTTGTACTGGCCGAAGATCATCCGCAGCGCCACGGCGTTGGCCGCAAGCAGCAGTGTGGAGCTGTTGAGGCAGACCATGAGCCGAGGGCAGGCGCAGGCCATGAGGACCATGGTGGAGGCGAAGATGACCGAGGTGGAGGGGATGAAGTTGAAGCTTCGGTTGGTGATGGCCAGCAGGAAAGCCGAGAAGAATACCAGCGCGAGGTTTATGGCGAGGCTCAGCCATGGCGGCATCTGCCAGGTCTGTGGCGGGGGTAGACAGATGCCGGCCGGCGTCGCCTCTGGCGGGTGCACTCCGTCGAAGAAGGCCAGCAGGCCGAGCGCCGCGAAGAAGCAGCACGCCAGCATCAATGCGGCGTTGCTGCCCATGTCGGCTCTGTCGTTTCCCATAGTCGCGTGTATTTCCCTGTGCCTTAGAGTAGCTTGAGCATGTCGGCACCGATGTCGGCGCGGAAGCGTGCTCCTTCGAAGCTGACGAGTGCGGCCTGGCGGAGGGCACTGTCGACGGCCTGGCGGAGGTCGGCGCCGAAGGCCATTGTGGCCAGGACACGGCCGCCGGCCGTGTATACCATGCCGGTGTCGGGGTCGCGGCGGGTGCCGGCGTGGAAGACTACGGCATCGGCGCACTTGCCGATCCTGTCGAGACCTGATATGGCCTTGCCGGTGGCGTACTTGCCGGGATAGCCGTCGCTGACCACCATGACGGCAGCAGCGGCGCGCTCGTCGACGAGCACTTTCTTGACTGCCAGGGTCTGGTCGGCGATGCCCTCGAGCAGGTCGACCATGTCGGAGGCGATGCGGGGTACCACGACTTCGGTTTCGGGGTCGCCCAGGCGGACGTTGTACTCGACCACCATGGGGTCGCCTTCGACGTCCATCAGGCCGATGAATAGGAATCCGCGATAGGGTATTCCCTCCTCCCGCAGGCCGCCGAGAGTGGGGCGGACTATGCGGCGCTCTACTTTGTCGAGGAACTCGGCGTCGGCGAAGGGGACGGGGGATACGGCGCCCATGCCGCCGGTGTTGAGGCCGGTGTCGCCCTCGCCGGCGCGCTTGTAGTCCTTGGCGGCTGGCAGCATGACGTACTCCTCGCCGTCGGTGGCGACGAACACGGAGCATTCCACTCCGGCCATGAACTCTTCGATGACGACGGTCGCGGAGGCGGAGCCGAAGAGTCCGCCGAGCATTGAGGCGAGGGTGGAGCGGGCCTCGTCGAGGTCGTGGGTTATGAGGACGCCCTTTCCGGCGGCCAGGCCGTCGGCCTTGAGCACGTAGGGGGCGCTCAGGGATTCGAGGAAGCTGTAGCCTTCGTCGATGGTGTCGGCCGTCACGGTCATGAAGCGGGCCGTGGGGATGGCGTGGCGGGTCATGAACTCCTTGGCGAATTCCTTGGAGCCTTCGAGGCGCGCGCCCTCGGCGCATGGGCCGATGACTTTGACGGGCGAGTCGGCGAAGTGGTCGGCGATGCCCTGCACCAGAGGCAGCTCGGGGCCGACCATGATCATGTCGACGGCGTGGGTGGAGCAGAAGTCGGCCATCGCCTCGAAGTCGAGTATGTTGAGTGCCACGGGCTCGCCGAGAGGGGAGCCGTTGCCTGGGGCGACGTAGAGTTTCTTCAGGCGGGGACTCTGCATGAGTTTCCAGGCGATGGCCGACTCGCGTCCGCCGTTGCCCAGCAGCAGTATGGTAAGGTTCTCTTTCATGGTATATTTAATGGACAATCACCCATGGACAATTCGGCAGCGCATCGGGGCTCTGCCGCGTCCGCTTGTGCGTGTTGTCCATTGTCGGTCATTCATTATTGTCTTCGGTTTTGTCGGTATGTTTTTTCCAGACCTTGCGTGAGCGCATGGAGCCTGGGGATGAGAAGGCGGTGTGCGAGGGATCGATGCTCGGGCCCTTGTCGGTCGGGGTGTATGAGCTGCTCTTGCCTCGGTATGGCTTGAGGGACTGGCGGTCGTCGCGGTCGAAGCGTTGCTTGCGGTCGCCGAAGCGTTTCTTGTCGCCGTCGAAGCGTTTGCGGTCGCCGGACCGGCGTTGCTTGCGGTCGTCGTCACGGTTGTCGCGGAATCGGCGCGGCTCGCGTTCGCGGCGGTCGTCGCGCGAGCCTTTGCGCTCGCGGTGGTCGGAGCGGTCGCCGCTGACTCGGCGTGCGGAGCGTTCCCATTCGCGGTCGCTCTCGCGGCGGCGGGGCCTGGCGGAGCGCACGAAGGTGTCGTTGTGCACGGTGCCGCCGTCGGTCTTGAAGTCGGCGTAGTTGCCCTCGAAGAGCACGTACTCGCGCAGTGTGCACTCCAGGCCGCCGTTGTTGATGGGGAACTTGACGGAGGGCTTGAGGCCGATGGAGGCGAAGTCCTCGTCGCGGTAGCCGAGTATCCAGGCGTGCCAGCCGCCGAAGAGGCGCTTGAGCTGTGAGCCGATGGTGTGGAAGAGCTGCTGGGAGTCTTCCACTTTCAGGCGCTGGTTGTAGGGCGGGTTTGTGACGATGATGCCGGGCTCTGCCACGGGGGGGTCCTGCCAGGCGGCGAAGTCCCGGCACTCGACGCGGACCATGTTCTCCAGGCGGGCGGAGCGTATGTTGCGGCGGGCTGTCTGCATGGCCTCGGGGTCGATGTCGGCGCCGACGATGGGGTAGGCGGGGTCGCGCTCCTCGCTGTCGTCGTTGTAGAGGCTCTCGAAGAGCTCGCGGTCGAAGTCGGGCCACTTCTCGAAAGCGTAGCCGGAGCGGAAGACGCCCGGGTTGATGTTCGCGGCTATGAGTGCGGCTTCGATGAGGAAGGTGCCGGAGCCGCACATGGGGTCGAAGAACGGGGAGTCTCCGCGCCAGCCGGTCTTGAGGATGATGCCGGCGGCGAGGACCTCGTTGAGGGGTGCCTCTGTGGCCTCGACGCGGTAGCCGCGCTTGCTGAGCGGCTCGCCGGATGAGTTGAGGGAGATGGTGACGCGGTTTTCGGAGATATGGAGGTCGAGCTGGCGGTCGGCGCCCTGCAGGCGGATGGATGGCCGGCGCCCGCAGGTGTCGTTGAAGTGGTCGACTATGCCGTCCTTTACGCGGTAGACGGCAAACTTGGAATGGGGGAAGTCGGCGCTGTTGACGGTGCCGGATATTGAGAAGGTGTCGTCGGGCGACATGTACTTGCTCCAGTCGATGTCGCGCACCTTGTCGTAGAGGTCGTCGGGGTCGGAGGCGGTGAACATCTCTATGGGTAGGAGGATGCTCAGGGCGGTGCGGCAGCAGAGGTTGGCTTTGTAGAGCAGTTCCTTGTCGCCGTCGAAGCTGACGGCCCGGTTGCCGGTCTCCACGTTACGGGCGCCGAGGGAGAGGAGCTCGTCGCGCAGCACGTCCTCCAGGCCGGCGAACGTTTTGGCCAGCATTGGGAATATCTTGTTGTCCGTGTCCATTTATCGGGTTCAGAAAGTTATCTTTACGGTGCCGGCGTTGTCGTCCTTGGCGGGGTCTTGCCGGGCTGTGGAGGTCAGAGAGGCGTTGGGTGAGAGGGAGGACGAGGGGGTGTCGGTGCAGTTGTTGAGCTGGTCGTTGAATTTCGACGGGCGGTTGTAGGCGGGAGTGCTCTCGAGCATGTCGATTACGCGGTCGTCGTCGAACTGCGAGGGCTTGAGCACGGCGTACTTTGCTTTGGCGAGCTGTCGCTGCTGGTTGCGGAGGCTCTCTGCCGAGTATACGGCTGCGATGTTGTCCTTGGGTGTCTGCTGGCGTGGCATGGGGACTTCGTCGTCGGTGTCGGCGGTCATGCGGATGACGCCCTCGGCGGCCTGCTCGTTGATGGTGACGTCGAAGCCTGTCGCCAGCAGGGTGAGCTTGACCTTGTCGCCGAGCCTGGGGTCGCGGCCGATGCCCCACTTGACTTCGAAGTTGCCCTGCGACAGGCGATTGGTGAAGTTGGTGAACTCGCCGAGTTCCTGTGCCTTGAGGGGGCGCTGTGTGTCGGTGTCGGGGGCGTGGACGAGCTTGATGAGCACTCGCTTGGCCGACATGATGTCGTGGGCCTTGAGCAGGGGGGAGTGGAGGGCGTTCTGGATGGCGTCGGTGATGCGGTGCTCGCCTTCGCCGTAGGCGGTGGCTATGATGGCCGTGCCCGACTCGCGCAGGGTGGTCTTGACGTCGGCCATGTCGACGTTGATGTAGCACTCCTCGCTGATGATCTCGGAGATGGAGCGGGCGGCGTTGGCCAGGGTGTCGTCGGCCATGTTGAAGGCCTCCATGAGTGTCTTCTCGGGGTAGATCTCCAGGAGGTTCTGGTCGTTGATGATGAGCATGGCGTCGACGTACTTCTTCATCTCCTCGGCGCCGGCCAGGGCCTTGCTGATCTTGTTCTGTCCCTCGAAGAGGAAGGGTATGGTGATGATGCCGACGGTGAGCTTCTCCTCCTCTTTGGCGATGCGGGCTATGACGGGTGCGGCGCCGGTGCCGGTGCCGCCGCCCATGCCGGCGGTGACGAACACCATCTCGGTCTCGTCGTCGAAGAGGGCGCGGATGCGGTCCTCGCTTTCTTCGGCGAACTGTCGGCCCACTTCCGGCTTGTCGCCGGCGCCGTAGCCCTTGCCGATGAGCACCTTGGTGGGCACGTCGATCTTCTTGTTGAGGTGCTGGCGGTCGGTGTTGACGGCCGCGAAGCTTACGTAGGGTATGTCCTGGTGGAACATGTAGTTGAGGGCGTTGCAGCCGCCGCCGCCCACGCCTATGACTTTGATCTTGGATGCCGGGGACTCGTCGGTGGTGAATGCCGCCGAGTCGGCTATGTTGTTCTGAAGGTCGTCCATGGTTGAGTTCTCTGATTACATTTCGCCGTCCTCGTCCTCGTCGTTGTATGTGATGGCGTCCTTGGCTCGTTTGAGGAGTTTGCTGAAGAGCGAGGGGCTCTTCGGCTTCTTGTCGTGTGTGGGTTTGCGCGGGCCCCAGTCGTCGTCCGTGTCGTCGGGGTTGGCTTCGCCGCTGGTGGGCAGTTCTTCGGCCACGGGGGCCTCGAGGCACTCCGTGTCGGAGCGTTCGGCGGCGGTGTAGAGCACGGCGCCGACCTGGAGCAGGTCCTGGTCGGTGGCGCGGGCGTCACTGATGGAGATCTGCTCGGGCAGGCGCGCCGAGCGTATGTTGAGGTTGCAGGTGCGGCTCACCAGCTCGGGCATTCCCTTCAGGCGGAAGCCGCCGCCCATGGCGATGATGCCGCCGGGCAGGTCGCCCGGTTCCAGGCCCGCGTAGTGGATCTGCTCGCAGATGTTGGCGGCGATCTCCTCGGCGCGTGCAGACACGAGGTTGTTGACGTCGGTCATCTTGACGCCGTCGATGGTGAGCGAGGACTTGCCGTCGGGAGCGATGGCGTTGCCGCTGACGCGCTTGATTTCGTCGGCGCGCTCTTCGAGCATCTTTAGCGAGGTGAGGTCGAGGGTGATGTTTCGGCCGCCCAGTGGCAGTGTGGCGAAGTAGCTCATGTGGCCGTTCTTGAAGATGACCACAGTGGTGGTCTCGGCGCCTATGTCGACGAGCATGCAGCCGAGGCGCTTCTCCTGGTCGGTGACCAGGACGTGGCCGGCTGCCATGGGGGCGACCACCATGCCGGCGACTTCCATGCCGAGCTTTCCGGCCAGGGTGCGCATGAGGTTCTGCTCCAGGATGGGGCGGCAGACGATGAGGTCGAAGGTGGCGCCGACGCTGGGACCTATCATGCCCTTGGGGTGCTGGGTGGTGGTGTTGCCGACGCGCCAGGCGCGCGGCTGGACGTCGATGATCTTGAGGCTGGCGTCGACGGCGCTCTCGCGGGCCTGGCGCTCCAGGGCCTGGAGGTCCTCGGCGGTGACTTCGGAGGCTTCGTCGGGCAGCGACAGGCTGGTCTCGCGGCAGAGGCTGCGCATGGAGCGCCCGGCGATGCCCACGAACAGGCGCTTGATCTTGCGCGGCGCTATCTCGGCGCGCTCCTCCAGCCGGTCGAGGATGGAGAGGATGCGCGTGGAGGCCTCCTCGGCGTTCTGGATGATGCCGAAGCGCACCGTCTCGGGACCCGTAGTCTGTTCGGTCGCGACTATGTCCAGCTGCGTGCCGTCCGTACGGCCTATCGCCGCTATGATTTTCGAGCTGCCTATCTCTATGGCCGCTACGTATCGTTCGTTGTCCATGTGTTTCTTATAATGCTGAGGGAAAGGTTAATGTTGAGGGTGGGTGAGGGGAGCGGGGTGCGCGGGCGCCTCTATCTCGGTCTGCTGGAGGGCCTGCTCCTCGACGTCTGGCACGGAGTCGGCTACGGCGACGGGCAGGTCCGGCTTTACGCGCAGGGTGGCGGTGACTCGCCCGGCGTACTTGACGCTCACCATATCGTAGGTCTGCCAGCCCCGGGCCGGCATTACTTTGCGGTAGAATGCCTTGAGGGCGGTGAGCTTGCGGTCTATGTCGGTGGTGTCGCCGAAGTTGACGACGTGGCCCTGGGCGCGTGGCACGAGGATGATGTCGCGTGGAGAGCGGACTTCGACCATGGTGATCATGGAGCGCAACAGGGGGTCGTCGTTGATGCGCCGCAGTATCGGGAGGAGAGATTTTTCGGAAAAATCCTTGCCGAACTGGCCGTAGACTACGGGGGCGTCGACGAAGAATTCGGTGCGGGCCTGCATGCGCTTGCCTTCGCGGTTTATGTAGTAGCTCTGTCCGCCGGGACCGAAGACGCGCATCTCGGGCACGAGGGCGTCGGCGCGGATTACCAGGCGGCCGTCGGGGGCGAAGGCGCAGGTGGCGTTCTCGAGGTTGTTGAGCTGCGACATCCAGAGCTGTATCTTGTGCAGGTCGAGGCTGCCGACAGGTTTCCCCTTGACCTGGACGAGGCGGCTCAGGTGCTGCTCTACGCCGTGGCGGATGGTGGCCTCTGTGCCGGGCTTGGCGCCTGTGACTTCGACCTCCACGCCGGGACACACGCGCTCGGCGGCGCGGGTGGTGGCCCATGCCGTCATGGCTATCGCGTAGGCCACCAGGATGGCCAGCAGTAGCCACTTGAGTACTGTGCGCGTGGTCTGTGTCATTGGTCTCTCAGCTTTCCGTCAGCAGGCGGGTGAACTCGGGCAGGAGCCGGTCGAGGTCGGCGGCGCCGAGGGTCATCAAGATGTCAAAGTTACTGTTTTTTACCTTATCTGCCAAATCGGCTCTCGGGCAGAGCTCCTTCTCGGCGTTTCTGATCTGGCGCAGGATGAGTGCGGAGTCGACGCCGGGGATGGGCTCTTCGCGGGCCGGGTATATCTCGGGGAGTATGACGTGGTCGGCGCCGGAGAGGGCGTCGGCAAAGCCTGCGGCGAAGTCGCGGGTGCGGGTGTAGAGGTGTGGCTGGAAGATGACCGTCAGGCGGTGTCCGGGGAAGAGGCGCCGCACGCTGGCTATGGAGGCGCGTATCTCGTTGGGCGAGTGTGCGTAGTCGTCGATGAGGATGGCGCGGCCCTGTCCCGGTCGGACGTGGAACTCGAATCGGCGCCTGGCGCCCTGGAAGGTGCGCAGGCCCTCGCGGACGGCACTTTCGGGTGCTCCCGTCAGCAGGGCCGCTGCCGCTGCCGCCACCGCATTGTCGACGTTTATCTCGATGGGGGTGCCCAGCTCCACGTCCTTCATCTCCACGCCGGGGCCGGTGAGGTCGAAGAGCAGGTGGTCGCCTTGCAGTCGTATGTCGGAGCCGCGCCAGTCCACGGGTACGGGGGGCTCGGCCGCCTTGCCCCAGTAGGTGAGGACGCACACGCTCTTGTCGGCGCGGGGCGTCAGCGTCAGGCCGCCGTGCAGCAGAAGGTAGCCGTCCGGCTTTATGAGCGAGGTGAAGATCTCGAACGCCTCGGTGTAGTGCGCCGGGTCGCCGTAGATGTCGAGGTGGTCCGGGTCGGTGCTGGTGACTACGGCCAGCCAGGGGCGCAGGTGGTGGAAAGAACGGTCATATTCGTCGGCCTCTATCACCGAGTACTCGGAGCCGGGACAGAGCACCAGGTTCGAGCCGGTGTTGCGGAGCACGCCGCCGAGGAAGGCGTTGCAGCCCTGCGGCGCCATGCGCATTATGTTGGCGAGCATGGAGCAGGTGGTGGTCTTGCCGTGGCTGCCGGCCACGCACATTCCCTTGCCGGTGTGGGTGATCTTGCCCAGCAGGGCGGCGCGCTTGACCACCTCGAAGCCTCCGGCGCGGAAATAGCTGAGGATGCGGTTGGACTCCGGCACGGCGGGGGTGTACACCACCAGCGTGTTGTCGGGGTCGCGCATCTCGGCCGGGATCAGCTCCGTGTCATCAGTATATATAATGTGTGCGCCTTCGGCCTCGAGCTCGGAGCTAAGTTCGGAGCTGACGCGGTCGTAGCCGGCCACCACGTGCCCGGTCGCCATGCAGTAGCGCTCCAGGTTGGCCATGCCGATGCCGCCGGCGCCCACGAAGTAAACGTTCCTTTTCATTTTCGACAGTTGCGGATGCACCGGGGTGCATCCCTACATTTCACGGACGCACGGGCCGTGCGCCCTTACATCTTTCAGCTCTTGGCTCTCGGCTTTATGAGGCCTATGGCCATTCTGGCGATTCTGAGGTCGCTGTCGCGCTGGGCCAGGGCGGCTGCGGCCTCTCCCATGGCCCTCAGTCTGCCGGGTTCTGCGAGCAGGGCGAGTACGGTGTCTGCGAGCTTCTCGCGGGCCTCGGCATCTGGCACGAGCACGGCCGCGTTCCGGGTAGAGAGTGCCAGGGCGTTCTTGGTCTGGTGGTCTTCGGCCACGTTGGGGCTGGGTACCAGTACCGACGGCTTGCCGAGCAGCTCGATCTCGCTGATGGCGCCCGCTCCGGCGCGGCTCACCACCAGGTCGGCGGCTGCGTAAGCGTTGGCCATGTCGGCGATGAATGGCGTCACCACCAGGCCCTTGCGGCCCTTGCCGCACTTCTGCCATCGGTCGGCCTCCACCTTGCCCGTCTGCCAGATCAGCTGTACTCCTGCCGACTGCAGGCGGTCCAGGCCCGAGCACATCGACTCGTTGAGGGTGCGTGCGCCGAGGCTGCCGCCCACCACCAGCAGCGTCTTGCGGTCGGCGTCGAGGCCGAAGCTCTCGCGTGCCTTGGTGGCGTTCCGCTCGGCCGCCACCTCGGCGCGGACGGGATTGCCGGTGAGGGTGATCTTGTCGGCCGGGAAGAAACGCTCCATTTCCGGGTAGGCCACGCAGATGGCGTCGGCCCTTTTTGCCAGCAGCTTGTTGGTGACCCCGGCGTACGAGTTCTGTTCCTGTAGCAGGGTTGGAACCCCGGCACGCTGGGCGGCCTTGAGCATGGGTCCGGAGGCGTAACCGCCCACTCCGATTGCCAGGTCGGGGCGGAAGTCGCGCACCAGGCGCCGCGCCATGCGCAGCGAGCGACGCAGCTTGAGCAGCACGGCGAAATTGCGCCACAGGCGCTTGCGGTCGAATCCTGCCACGGGCAGGCCCATGATGTCGTAGCCGGCCGCCGGCACACGTTCCATTTCCATGCGGCCCAATGCCCCCACGAACTGTATCTGCGCGTCCGGGCGGAGTCGTTTTATGGCGTTGGCGATGGCGAGCGCCGGGAAGATATGCCCTCCGGTGCCGCCGCCGCTGATGATTATCCTTGTCGGTTCCATTCTGCTTCTATACGTACATATATAGCCGGGTGCAAAGCTACTAAAAAATCCGCAACCGGGCAAACGCGCCTCGCATTTCGCTCTCCCGGAGCCGTTGCCGTACGCGCACCTGCATCTCTGCGTACGCTAAATTGTCACCCGCAGGCGGAGAATTTTGGAATTTTTTCTGACAGGGGAGTTGTGGTAGGGAGTTTTTTCGTAACTTTGCACCCCAATCATGATGTACCCTAAACTCTCAATCCTGACAGTGGCGCTGGCCTGCGCTTTGCAGCTCAGCGCCGAGTACCCCTCCGGCTACTACAACTCGCTGGAGGGCAAGAACCAGGCCGCCCTCAAGACGGCTGCCCATGACGTCATTCGCTCGCACACCAACATCAGCTACGGCGACCGCACCTGGGATGCTTTCAAGAAGACCGACGTCCGCGTCGTCGACGGAAAGCAGTATTGGTGGGACATGTACTCGTCCGAGCTGGTGCTCATCTCCTCGGGCCACGGCGGCCTCAACATAGAGCATTCCGTGGCTAACTCCTGGTGGGACGGCACCAAGAACGACGCCTACAACGACATCCACCACCTCAACCCCAGCAACTCCACGGCCAACAGCCGCAAGAGCAACTATCCGCTGGGCAAGGTCGGCACAGTGACGTGGACCAACGGCGTCACCATAGTCGGCAAGCCCGCCTCCGGCTACGGCGGAGGCTCCAGCAACGTCTACGAGCCCTGCGACGAGTACAAGGGTGACTTCGCTCGCGTGTTTATGTATATGTTCACCTGCTACGAGGACATGAAGTGGGGCACACGTTTCACCTGGATGTACAACGAGGGACAGAAATACCCCATGTTCCGGGACTGGGCCGTGAACATGCTGCTGGAATGGAATGCCCAGGACCCCGTCAGCGACAAGGAGCGCAACCGCAACGAGGCCGTCTACGGCATCCAGAAGAACCGCAACCCGTTCATCGACCTGCCCGAGCTGTGCGAGTACATATGGGGATCGAAGAAGACGCTCCCATTCTCGCTCGGCGGCGAGCAGCCCTCCGACCCCGAGCTCGCCAGCCCCGCCGACGGCGCTGTCTACACCATCGGCAACATCATGCAGGGCCGTTCCGGCGCTGTCTCCATCCCTGTCCAGGGCAAGTACCTCACCGCTCCACTGACGGTCAGCATCAGCGGTGACAGCCAGTTCTCGCTCTCGGCCAATACCATAAGCGCCACGCAGGCCAACACCGGCACCACTCTCACCGCCACTTTCGCCTGCGCCGACATCGGCGACGCCCAGGCACAGCTCACCTTCGCCGGAGGTGGCCTGGAGGCCCCGGTGAAGGTCACAGTGAAAGCCACCGGCGTGGAGAAGACCACCCTGGCCCCCGTCACCGCACTCGCCGCCGACATCCACTCCGAGACCGCCTACCGCGCACGTTGGACCGACGCCCCCGTAACCCCCGACTACTACCTCGTGAATCGCACCTACCGGGTCAATGGCGAGATGAAGACGCGCAAATATATGACCACCGTGCCCTACTACGAGTTCGACGACCGCGACTTCGGAGCCGACGAGACATACACCGTGCAGTACGCCGTGGGCAGCGATGTCTCCGAGCCCAGCAACGCCATCATCGTCAAGGCCGGCGACGTCTCCGCCTCCGTCATCGAGGCCGACGCCTTCGAGGTCGAGTGCGTCGGCGGAGGCATCCGCGTAGTCTGCGGCGAGGCCAACTCGCTGACTGTCACCGACATCTCCGGTCGCACAGTGGCCAGCGTCGACCACATCGCCACCGGAGCCCTGCTCCCCCTCAGCCGAGGCATCTATATCCTCTCCTCGCCCCGCCTGGCCAAGCCTCTCAAGATCTTCGTGCCCTGATGGTAACCGACATAAACGCCGCGCTCGACGCCTATGCCTCGCAGACGGGGCGTAGGCTCGATTCGCGTGCCGCCCTCATCGACATGGACGGCGTGCTCTACGACTCCATGCCGCGCCATGCCGACGCCTGGATGCAGATGACCTCCGAGATAGGCATGCGCTGCACCCGCAATGAGTTCTTCCTTTACGAGGGCATGACGGGCCGCGCCACCATCCACCTGCTTATGCGCAAGTATCGCGGCCGCGACGCCACCGACGACGAGTGCGAGCGCCTCTACGCCCGCAAGACCGAACTCTTCGCCGCTCACCAACAACGTCCACTCATGCCCGGGGCCGACCGAATGCTCCGAGCGTTGAGCGCTTTCAACCTCCGTCGCGTCCTCGTCACCGGCTCCGGGCAGGCGTCACTTCTCGACGCCCTACAGCACGACTATCCCGACGTCTTCACCCCCGACAGCATGGTCACCGCCGCCGACGTCCGCCACGGCAAGCCCGACCCCGAACCATACCTCAAGGGGTTGCAAAAGGCCCAATGCGAGCCCTGGCAGGCAATTGTCGTCGAGAACGCACCCCTCGGCATCCAGGCCGGAGCCAAGGCCGGATGTTTCGTCATCGCCGTCGCCTCCGGGCCCATCCCCGCCGACAGACTCTCCTCTGCCGGAGCGCATATCGTCTTTCCGTCCATGGACGCCTGCGCCGACGCCCTCCCCGCTCTTCTCCACATCGCACGCCAATGACACAGGTCCTCACCGCCGAAAGCCTCTCCGAGGCGCTGCAGAAGCTGAGGCCCTTCAGCGGCAACGGCCAGCTTTTGACCGTAGTCGACTCTCGTCTCTCCGCTCTTGGTTCTCAGTTTTCTTTCAGCTCTCAACTCTCAACTCTCAACTGTGAAGGCGGCGAGGAGTGCAAGACCCCGGCTCATGTGGAGCGCGTCTGGCAATGGCTTGGAGAGCGTGGTGCCACACGCAGTTCCCTGGTGGTGGCCCTGGGCGGCGGCTCAATCACCGACATGGCCGGATTTGCCGCCGCTTGCTTCAAGCGCGGAGTCCCGACGGCCAACATCCCCACCACCCTGCTCGGCGCCGTAGACGCAGCCATCGGCGGCAAGACCGCCATCAACTTCGCCGGCATCAAGAACGAGATCGGTGCTTTCCACCAGCCACGCGCCGTCGTGCTCGTGCCGGAGCTGTGGCGCACCCTCCCATACGAGCAGCTCGCCTCCGGCTACGGCGAAATCCTCAAGACCGCACTTCTGCAGGGCCCCGACCAGACCCGCCAGGCCCTGCTGGCCGGCCAGCACCTCGCAGACGGCGACCAGGACCCTTTTCCCCTCGAACTCGTGCTCGGTTGCGCACGTTTCAAGCAAAAAATTGTGGGGCAGGATCCCCACGACCAGGGCCTGCGCCGACAGCTAAACCTCGGGCACACCTTCGGTCACGCCATCGAGAGCTACGGCAACGCCAACGGCCGTCCCATCTCGCATGGCCACGCCGTCGCCATCGGGCTTGTCGCCGCTCTCGCCCTCTCAACCCTGAAATTTTCGGAAGCACGGGCCGTGAGTTCCTGCAACACGCGACACTCGACTCTCTACTCCGTAGTCGCCTCTGTCCGCGAAGTCTTTCCGCCCTACCCCCTCGGCTGCAAGGGCTTCGACACCCTCGTGGACTTAATGGCCCACGACAAGAAGAACGCCATCGCTGGCCACCCCCTCTTCGTCCTCCTTCCCGCGCCTGGCCAGCCGGTGCTCGATGTTCCCGCCTCCACCGCCGATATCCGCGCCGCCCTCGACATAGCCTGCGACCTCCTCTCCTGACTTGCCTGAACTGCCTGGTAAGATACCATTCTCATCTCTTTACTATGCGGCCTGGATTCTGAGCCAGGAAGCTTGCCCAGCTCTTCGGACCCTTGGCCACGGCCGGCCTGCTGCTCTCGTAGAAATGCGTCAGGGCAGCCGCCAGCGCGTCCGTGGCGTCGAGCAGGTGAGGCATCTGTTCGCGGGGAATGTGCAGGATGTGCCTCAGCATTTCGGCCACCTGTTCCTTGGTGGCCGAGCCTCGGCCCGTCACCGACTGCTTGATGCTCGTCGGCGGGTATTCGTGTATAGGCACCTGTCGGCTCAGCGCGGCCGCCATAGCCACACCCTGGGCGCGTCCCAGCTTCAGCATCGACTGCACGTTCTTGCCGCAGAACGGCGCCTCGATGCTCAGCTCGTCGGGCACGTACTGCTCCACCAGCCCCAGCACCCGCTCGTATATGCGGCGCAGGCGCATGTAGTGGTCGCCGATGCGGTTCAGCTTGATGACGCCCATCACCACCAGCTCGGGCGTCTTGCCGTTGACGCCCAGCACGCCGTAGCCCATGACGTTAGTGCCCGGGTCGATGCCCATGATTATGCGCTCGTACTTCCTTACCGCCTCTTCCATCAGAGATCTATCTGTGAGAGTTCAGTCTGGAACACCATGCAGCGGTCCGGGGGCAGCACCTGGTGCAGCCTCTCCACGGCTTCGTCCAGCAGGCTGGCGCGGAAGGCCCCCATCGCGTCAGCGTCGGCAAACCGTAACTGGAGGGCGACGCTCCGCGGCTCGTCGGGTCCGGGCGTCTGCCCCTGGATCTTTTCGAGCCTAAGCCAGGAGTGCTCCACGCTGTCCAGGGCGGGAGCCACGCAGCTCTTCAGCGCTCGCAGAAGCGTCGGCACGTCGGCTTCGGCGGCAAAAAAGGATATGTTGAGAATAGAGAATGGCATAAAAATGATTAATATGGGGCATTTTACGAGTGTAGGGGCGCACGGGTCGTGCGTTCCTACAGGATACAAAAAAAGAAGGCAGAGGTCCGGGGGGATAGGGGGAAATTGGACTCTCTGCCTTCGGGGGTTGGTGGTGGGGGAGCCTCTTGTCGGATTCGAACCAACGACCCCGAGATTACAAATCACGTGCTCTGGCCAACTGAGCTAAAGAGGCAGGTGGGTAAGCTCTCCACATCACACATGCTCAACCCGTTACCCTTGCTTCGGTCAAGACCTGGGGGATTCGCGGGGAGCTCGTCGCGTGGCACTTACCCGGGTGCAAAGGTACAACCTTTTTTCGACCCGGCCAAAAAATTTAACCTTTTTTATGTATTCGACCCTGTTGAAGGCGCCGCGGCGGTGACCGCTTCGCGGTAGGGCTGTATCACCGGTTCTCCTAAGGGGCCGAAAACCGCCTCTCCAAGATGGGGCGCGTTAGGCCCGAATATGTCTTGGTGCAGGGGCGTGGAGGGCGAAAAACATGTTTTACAACATATATATGTGGTTTTAACAGTTCGAACGGGAATTTTTAGGGAAATTTTCGTAACTTTGTCGCCCTAAAGTGTTATAAGGGTATAGCGCCGTGGCGGCACCGTCCCGAAGGTCTGCCGTCGCGCCGTCTTGCGCTGACACTTAAAACCTTTTATAGACATGGATAGATACAACGAAGTTCTGGCCAAGAGCCAGGTGCCCGAAAGCGACGAGCTGGTGCGCGCCGAGGTGGCCAAGATCATAGAGAAAGCACACGAGCTGGCCTCTCCCGAGGTCTACAACTTCCTGCTGGGCTGCATCGACCTCACTACGCTCAGCACCGAGGACACCCCGGCTTCAGTGACCCGCTTCACGCAGCGTGTCAACGACTTTCACGACCAGTACCCCCAATACAATCACGTGGCCGCCATCTGCGTCTACTCCAACTTCGCCGACGTAGTATCGACACACCTCGACGTCACCGGCGTGCGCACCTGCGTGGTCGCCGGCGGATTCCCCTCCGGCCAGACTTTCCCGGCCGTCAAGGTGGCCGACGCCGCCCTGGCTGTCAGCAACGGCGCGCAGGAGGTCGACATCGTGATGAATCTCGGTCTCTTCGCCGACGGTCTATACGAGGACCTCTGCGACGAGATCATCGAGGTCAAGGACACCATCAAGCGCTCCGGCGCCCACCTCAAGGTCATCCTCGAGACCGGCGCCCTCCGCACAGCCGCCAACATAAAGAAAGCATCCCTGCTCGCCCTCTACTCCGACGCCGACTTTATCAAGACATCCACGGGAAAGATCTACGACGGCGCCAGCCTGGAGGCCGCATACACCATGTGCCTGTGCATCAAGGAGTATTACGAGAAGACGGGCCGCCGCGTCGGCTTCAAGGCTGCCGGCGGTGTCCGCACTACCGAGGATGCCCTCTACTACTACGCAGTGGTCAAGGAGGTGCTCGGCGACGAATGGCTCACTCCCGAACTCTTCCGCCTCGGAGCCAGCTCCCTGGCCAACGCCGTCCTGTCATCCCTCGAAGGCAAGGAAACTAAGTTCTTTTAGATAAGCATAGCCGGCGCCACCCCTCCCTGAGGCGGGGTGGCGCTTCTGCTCTTACGGCAAACCTGATCAACCCGTAAAATCATATACGATATAATGAGAAAACTCTATTACGGCCTGCTGCTGGCGGTGGTGCTCGGCATGTTCGCCCCCCTGGCCTCGGCTCAGCAACAGGGCAAGAAGATGCAGGTCTACGGCGTGGCCTTCTACAATCTGGAGAACCTCTTCGACACCATCAACAACAATGGCAAGTACGACAAGGAGTTCTCCCCCGCAGGCAAGAACCAGTGGGACAGCCGCCGCTACTGGAAGAAGATCAACAATCTCGGCTACGCCATCTCCCAGATGCCCACCAGGAGCACTCCGATGGGGCCGGCCGTCATAGGCGTCAGCGAGGTCGAGAACATTACCGTGCTCCAGGATCTGGTAAAGGATAAGCACATCGCCGACTGGAACCTCCAGATCGTGCACCACGACTCGCCCGACCGTCGAGGCATCGACGTCGGCCTGCTCTACAACCCACGCTTCTTCAAGGTCATCAATGTCAAGAACCACTACCTGAAGGTTGACTCGCTGCCCTATTTCCGCACCCGCGACCAGATGTGCGTGGTAGGCCTGCTTGGCGGACAGCGCGTGGGCATCATCGTCAACCACTGGCCCTCGCGCAGAGGAGGCGAGGCACAGTCAAGCTGGCTCCGCGAGGCGGCAGCCGCGCTGACCCACCACATCGCCGACAGCTTGCTCAGCATCGACCCCAACATCGGCGTCATCGTGATGGGCGACCTCAACGACGACCCGTTCAATAAGAGCTGCGCCGTAGTCATGGGAGGCCGCAAGCAGGAGAAGGAAGTGGAGCCCGGCGGCTTCTTCAACCCGTTCTGGAAGAAGCTCGACGACGGCATCGGCTCCTACACCTACCGCGGAGGCTGGAACCTCTTCGACCAGATCATGGTCAGCTACAACCTGCTGCCGCAGGGCAAGTCCCGCCTCAAGTTCTCCTCGGCCCTGGTGTTCAACAAGGAGTTCCTCAAGCAGGCCGACGGCCAGTACAAGGGCTACCCCTTCCGCACCTTCTCCTCGGGGGTGTGGACCGGCGGATACTCCGACCACTTCCCCACGGAAATCTTCCTCACCCTGGAGGTGAACCGATAAATACCTGGTGTGCGTGTTCCGGGCCGACGCCGGACCGGAGCATCCGCACTATGAAGCGAAAATAAACCAACCGTCATACTAAACATGCGATTAACATTACATCTACTGCTGCTGCTGTGCGGACTGCTGCCGGCCGCAGCGGCCACCGGGGTGCAAGGCACCCTGGTAGACGCCACGACGGGGGCACCCGTGGCCGACGCCAACGTGCTCCTGTCCAACGGCGGACAGTTCGTCACATCGGCGTCCGACGGCCATTTCCAGATTTCCGACGCAGCCCCCGGCCCCGACCAGCTGCGCATCATCGCCTTCGGATACAAGGACATGGACATCGACGTCGACATCAAGTCCGAACTGGTCGTCGACCTGGGCACAATCCGCCTGACGCGCGACCTCACCAACCAGGCGCTCAACTCCGACGACTACGTCTTCGACGAGAGCCAGGTGCTCGAGGACGAGGGCCAGGCACAGTCCATCGGCACCATCCAGGGCGCCGTCGACAACATCTACTACCAGCGTGCCAACTACGACTTCTCCATCATGCGATTCCGCCTGCGCGGATACCGCGCCGAGTGGAACGGCGGCTACATCAACGGCATCAACTACAACGACGCCATGCGCGGCCGCTTCAACTTCTCACAGATGGGCGGCCTCACCTCCTCCGCCTTCCGCAACAAGACCACCGAAATAGGCCTTGACGCCGCCAACTACGGCTTCTCCCAGCTCGGCGGCTCCACCAACTTCACCACCTACGCCTCCGAGTACGCACGCGGCTTCCGCGGAAACCTCTCCTACACCAACTCCAACTACATGATGCGAGCCATGTTCCAGTACTCTACGGGCGTTACCAAGTCCGGCTGGGCCTTCTCGGCAAGCATCATCGGCCGCTACGCCCCCGAGGGCGTCATCGAAGGCACTTACTACGCCTCCCTCGGCTACTCCCTCAGCCTCGAGAAGATCTTCAACGACAAGCACCGCATCAACCTCACCACCTTCGGCAACCCCACCCAGCGCGCCACCAACTCCGCCACCTACCAGGAGGCGTACGACCTGGCCGACAACAACCTCTACAACCCCAACTGGGGCTGGCTCGACGGCAAGAAGCGCTCCGCCCGAATCGTCGACAGCTTCGACCCCTCCGCCATCCTCAACTGGATATGGAAGCCCAAGATGGGAACCACGGTCAACACCGCCGTCGCCTTCAAGTCCAGCGCCTACTCCAGCTCCGCGCTGAACTGGTACCAGGCCGCCGACCCGCGTCCCGACTACTACCGCTACCTCCCGTCATACTACAAGCCCACGGCTGACCCGACAACCGACCCGGAGCTCTACGCATACCAGGAGGGAGTCTACAACCAGTACCTCGACGCCTGGAAGAACAATAAGGCCACCCGCCAGATCAACTGGGACGAGCTCTACCGCATCAACCAGCTCAACTGCACCCAGTTCGACCGCAACCCCGAGCTCAAGGGACACTCCACCTACATCCTCGAGAACCGCCACAGCAACTTCACCTCCTGGATGTTCAACTCCTACATCAACACCCGCCTGACCGACGCCATGTCCCTCCAGGGCGGCGTATCGTTCAACTACACCGACGGCCACTACTTCAAGACCATCCGCAGCCTGCTCGGCGGCGAGTTCTGGCGCGACATCGACAACTTCTCCGAGCGCGACTTCCCCGACAACCCCACCATGCTGCAGAACGACCTTAACAATCCCGACCGCCGCGTCAGGGAAGGCGACAAGTTCGGCTACGACTACAACATCCGTTCCTACATCGCCCGCGCCTGGCTCCAGAACGAGATCAACACCACCCACTGGGACATCAACTACGGCATGGAGATGAGCTACACCAACTTCATGCGCCACGGTAACATGCGCAACGGCCGCGCCCCCGAGAACTCCTACGGAGCCGGCAAGCGCCACACCTTCGACAACGCCGCCCTCAAGGCCGGCGCCACGTATAAAATCAACGGCCGCAACTACATCACCGCACACGCCGCCTACGGCTCCCGCGCCCCGCTGCCCGACTACGCCTACGTGTCGCCCCGCATCAAGGACACTTCCGTGACCGGCCTCAAGAGCGAGCGATACCTCAGCGGCGACATCAGCTACGGCTGGAACTACACCAGCTTCCGCGGCCAGATCACCGGATTCTGGACCGAGATGTACGACGGCATACAGAAGACCGCCTTCTACGACGACCAGTACTCCACTTTCATGAACTACGTCATGAGCGGCATCCGCACTTCCTATAAAGGTGTCGAGCTCGGCATGATGTACAAGATCACCCCGGCACTGAGCATCAGCGCCGCCGCCACCTACTCCCGCTACCAGTACAAGAACCGCCCCACGGGAGTGCGCAGCTACGAGAACGGCGCCGCCCCCGACGTCACCGGCACCGTGTACCTCAAGAACTTCTACGTGGGCGGCACTCCGCAGCAGGCCTATAGCCTCGGCATCGACTACGCCGCCCCCGGAATGTGGTTCTTCAACCTCAACGCCAACTGGATGGGCGACAGCTACGTGGACCTCGCTCCCATCCGCCACGAGGCCATGCCCGACCTCTGGCAGGCCGTGGAGACCCAGGATGAACTCGACGCCAAGATCAAGGAAATCACCACGCAGGAGAAGCTCAAGAACGCCTTCGTGGTGAACGCCTCCGTCGGCAAGGTCATATACACCCGCTGGGGCTCCATCAACATCAACGTCTCCGTCAACAACCTGCTCAACAACCGCAACATCATGACCGGCGGCTACCAGCAGGGACGCTTCGACTACGACAACTACAACCTCGCCAAGTTCCCCAACAAGTACTACTACGCGCAGGGCATCCGCGTGTTCGCCAACTTCGGCATCCGTTTCTAACACTTCAACAAGCTAAATACACACACCCGATATGAATCTGAAACACCTACTGCGCGACATTGCCCTGCTGGGCGTAGCGCTGGCCTCCACGGCAGGCCTCACGGGCTGCAAGGACGATTTCGACACGCCCCCGGTAAACGTGCCGGTGGCCACCATGCAACCCAACTCCACCATAGCACAGGTCAAGGCTGACCTCTGGGACGACGCCACCAACTACGCCGTCCTCGTGCCCCAGAAGGCCGACGGCTCCGACTACATTGTCCACGGCCGCGTCATCTCTTCCGACGCCTCCGGCAACATCTACAAGAGCCTGGTGATCCAGGACGAGACAGGCGCACTGCCCTTCTCCGTCAACCAGAACTCCATGTACAACACCTACCGCATCGGCCAGGAGATCGTGGTCAACCTCACCGGCGCCTACATCGGCAAGTACGCCGGCTACGAGCAGATCGGCGGCTACGGCACTTACAACGGCACCCCGCAGACCTCCTTCATGAGCTACGAGGACTTCCAGGGCCGTGCCGAGCTCAACGGCCTGCCCGTGCCCACCATGGCCGTCATCGGCGCTGACGCAGCCAAGCCCGGCTTCGGTGCCGGCATCTACTGCCTCGTCGCCGACATGGCCGCGCTGCCCTCCACCCCCCAGGGCCTGCAGACCTGGCAGGGTCAGCTCGTAGAGTTCCGCAACGTACACTTCGAGGGCGGCGGCAGCCAGCCCTACGTAGCCCCCGAGGATTACAACGCAACCCCCACCCGCAAGTCCACCTCCCGCACCCTGCTCGACGCCAACGGCAACTCCATCACCGTGCGCAACTCCGGCTACGCCTCTTTCGCACAGGAAATCATGCCCTCTGGCACCGGCACGGTACGCGGCATCCTCAGCTACTTCAACAATTCCTGGCAGCTCCTGCTCCGCTCCACCGCCGACGTCATTTTCGACTCCAAGGGCAACCAGGACGACCCCTACAGCGTAGCCGAGGCCATCGAACTCCAGAGCACCGGCGCCGCCGGCTGGGTCCAGGGCTACATCGTAGGCTCCGTCAAGGGTGGCGTCACCAGTGTCTCCGCCAACGACCAGATCATTTGGGACTCTAACGCCGAGATGGACAACACCCTCGTAATTGGTCCCACCACCGACTGCCGCGACATAACCAAGTGCCTCGTCCTCGAACTGCCCCAGGGCAGCGCCCTGCGCCAGTACGGCAACCTTCTCGACAACCCCGGCGTCTACGGCAAGACCATCAAGGCCTACGGCACCTTCGCTCCCGTGCTCGGCACCGCCGGCATCGCCGGTAACACCGGCGCCGCCACGGAGTGGAGCATTGACGGCGTGACCGTCGGCCCGAACCCCGGCGGCGACGCCGTCGCTTCCCTCTTCTGCGACTTCGAAGGCTACAGCAAGCAGATATCGAACCTCGTGGCAGCCGGCTGGACCGTCACCAAGACTTCCGGTGACAAGAACTGGTACCTGAACGAATTCTCCGGCAACACCTACGCCGCCGCCACCGCCTACAAGGGCACCACTGGCCCCTGGGAGGAATGGCTCATCTCGCCCGCCATCGACCTCAGCAAGTCGCCCAAGAAGACCCTCACCTTCAAGACCCAGGCAGCTTATCCCAGCACCACTTCCGAGATGCGCGTCTACGTGATGAACAGCGCCGACCCCTCCACCGCCACCAAGACCGAGCTCACCTACACCAAGCCCGAAATTCCGGCAAGCGGTTACTCATCGTGGGTTGAGAGCAACATCGACCTCAGCCAGTTCTCCGGCGTCGTCTACATCGCCTGGGAGTACACCGGCACCTCGGCCACCGGCTCCAGCACCTACTGCATCGACGACGTCAACATCGGCGGCGCCGACGGCGGCAACCCCGACAATCCCGACAACCCCGGCGGCGAAGGAGAAGGCTCCAAGGACAAGCCCTACAACGTAGCCTGGGTACAGGCTTCCACAACCGACGCCACCGGCGTCTGGGTAGAGGGCTACGTGGTCGGATACATCAAGGGCATGAACTGGGCCTCAGGGGCCACATTCTCCAACGACCTCACCGGCGTCGAGACCTCCGACTACAACAACACCAACATGATCCTGTCCGCCACCGCCGCCGGCAACACCGTCAGCGTCTCCATCCCATGTGGCATCAAGGCCGGTTCAACCCGCGACATCCTCGGCCTGCGAAACAACCCCTCCATCTACCTCAAGCACGTCAAGGTCAAGGGTGACGTCACCAAGTACTTCGGCACACGTGGAATCAAGAACATCGACGAGGCCGAAATCATAGAATAAGACGCTTACTCAACCCACACGCCACTCAAAGCGTTCTTGATACAGACCCCCGCCGCGCACCCCAACGGCCGCGGCGGGGGTTTACCGACCCCAAAGCGAAAGATTAACTGCAAAAAGATTGCCGAATGAAAAAAGCTTTACTACTGTGCGTCGCGCTCTGCGCCATCTTCGCAGCCGGCGCCACCTACAAGCCCGGCTATTATGATCGCATGGAGGGCAAGCGCCGCGAGGCCCTCAAGCAGGCCGTCAAGGAGTGCGTCCAGTCGCACACCATGCTCAACTACACCAACCTACCTAACAACTGGGTATATACAGACGTCTACCCCGACCTCTACAACGGCCAGAAGCGCTGGTGGGAGATGTACAGCAACGAGGTATACCTCATCAGAAACGGACAGAGCGGCCTGACCTCGTTCCGCGCCTGCGCCATGCAGCGCGAGCACTCCGTGCCCAAGTCATGGTGGGGCAGCGACGACTCCTCGCCCGCATGGACCGACATCTATAACCTCTATCCCAGCGACGGCCCTGCCAACCAGGCCAAGAGCAACTACCCGCTCGGCCCGGTCGACCCCTCGCGCGCCAGCTTCAACAACGGAGCCACCAGGGTGGGCGTGCCGGCACCCGGCTATTCGGGCACGGCAGGCGTGGTATTCGAGCCCGCCGACGAGTACAAGGGCGACTTCGCCCGAGCATACTTCTACGTCTTCACCGTCTACGACGACCTCAACTGGACCGCCAACTCCATGGGCGTCAAGAACACCTGGCCCACCCTCAAGCCTTGGGCCTACGAGATGCTACTCCAGTGGGCCCGCCAGGACCCTGTCAGCCAGAAAGAGATAAACCGCAACGACGCCGCCGAGCGCCAGCAGGGCAACCGAAACCCCTTCATCGACTTCCCCGAACTGGCCGAGTACATCTGGGGCACCCGCACCTCCCAGGACTTCTACATCAAAGACCAGGACGGCGGCACCACGCCCCCCATCACCGGGGACCCGGAGCTCACCGCTCCCATCAACGGCGAGGCGCTTGACTTCGGCGAGACCGCCGTCGACGGCGTCGGTCAGGCCTCCCTCATCGTCAACGGCACCAACATGACCTCCGCCCTGACGCTGCGAGTAACCGGCACCGACAGAGCCATGTTCTCCATCAGCAGCAACTCCATCCCCGCCGCTGAAGTCAACGCCCAGGGAGGCACGCAGGTCAACGTCTTCTACCGCCCCACGGCCATCGGCGAGCACCGCGCCAACATCACCATCTACGACGGCGGACTGACCGCCGACAAGCAGGTCAACGTCCAGCTTATCGGCCAGGCCCTCGCCAAGCCTGACCTCGCCGCCGTCACCGCCCTCAATCCCACCGACGTCACCGACTCTTCGTACGTGGCACACTGGACAGCCTGCGACCAGGTCGTGGACTACTACATCGTCACCCGCACCCAGTTCCTGCCCACCGGTCAGGTGGTCACCACCGAGGAGGCAGCCACCAACGAGCTTCTGTTAACCGGGCGCCGCCCTGATTGCGACGAGACTTACACCGTCACCTGCTCGCGCCTCGGCTTCACCTCGCCGGCCTCCAATGCCATTCTCGTCAAGGGCTCCGGCGTAGAGGGTGTCTACCTCGACCAAAGCCTCATCGGCTGGACCGACGACGGCTTCATGGTGCTTGCCGAGAGCCTGCGCAACCTGCGCGTCTATAGCCCCGACGGCCGCACCGTCTATACCTCCGACGAGGCTCTGCGCGGCCAGTCAGTGACTCTGCCCACAGGCATCTACATCATCGCCGCCGACGGCTTCCGCCCTGCCAGGCTCGTCCGCCGCTGATCCCCTGCATAAAATCATCTGGCCCCGGCAGCTGCCACGGCTTTTTCTACGCCCTGCCGGGAGCCATCAATGACCTTGCTCACCTCCACCCTGTAGATAGGCGCCATGGAGCGGCCGGCCCTACAATGTCCCCGGGCCGCCTTGTCGCCCTGCAGGGACGGAGGTGGAGATGCAGACAAATGCAAAAAGAGCGCTCCTCCTCACGAGGTGCGCTCTTTTTGTGGGCGATTACGGATTCGAACCGCAGACCCTCTGTTTGTAAGACAGACGCTCTAAACCAGCTGAGCTAATCGCCCGATTTGCGAGTGCAAAGTTACGAACTTTTTCCTTACCCTCCAAATTTTTCGCACTGTTTTTATTCATTTTTTTTGCCCCGGTAAGGCGAATTTAAACTTAAGTTATTGGTATGCAATAATATAGATGTACAAAAAATTTTTTCAAGAATATGATATGGAGCCGACTACACTGAGGGCGATTTCGCCTGTCGACGGCTCGCGCCGGGTGGAATTGCTGACGGCTCTATAATTTTTTAACAGCGTAAAGGGCGACCGCGTGGACCTCACCCTGGTGCCTCCAACGGCGTCCTGGAGCTACAGCCCGGTATCTACAAGGTGGCTCCCGACGACAATTCTGTGGGCAGCATAACTGCTGGCACTTACACATCTGCGGCATCTGGGCCGGAAGCTGGGACAACTGACGCCATAAGGCGCATTCCATCCGGGAATGACTCCTTTCTCTCTGTCGCCCGGCATGGGCCGGGATTTTCATAAGCCCCGATTTTTTGTTAACTTTGCCCGACTTTTTGCCTGCGCCCGGCGCCCTGCCGACGAGCAGCGACAAACTTGTAAAATCGTTCAAGAAAATATGGAGCTGACAACCCTGACGGCGATTTCGCCCGTCGACGGCCGCTATCGGTCCAAGACCGCGCCACTGGCGGATTATTTTTCTGAGTACGCGCTGATACGCTACCGCGTCCGCGTGGAGGTGGAGTATTTCATCGCCCTGTGCGAGCTCGGCCTGCCGCAGCTCAAGGACGTGCCTCAGGGCCTCTTTGAGCCTCTGCGCGGCATATACCGCGAGTTCACCCCCGCCGACGCCCAGCGCGTCAAGGACCATGAGGCCGTCACTAACCATGACGTCAAGGCCGTGGAGTACTTCCTCAAGGAGGAGTTCGACGACATGGGCCTGGGCGAGTTCAAGGAGTTCATCCACTTCGGCCTGACGAGCCAGGACATCAACAACACGGCAGTGCCGCTGAGTATCCGCGAGGCTCTGGAGGACGTGGTGCTCCCGCGTCTGCGCGACCTGCGTGAAAAGCTCCACGCCCTGTCCGCCGAATGGGCCGACGTGGCCATGCTCGCCCGCACCCACGGCCAGCCCGCCTCCCCCACGCGCCTGGGCAAGGAGATCGAGGTGTACGTCTACCGCCTTGACGAGCAATTGCGCATGCTCGCCGCCATCCCCCACAGCGGCAAGTTCGGCGGCGCCACCGGCAATTTCAACGCACACCGTGCCGCCTTCCCTCTTACCGACTGGCCGGCCTTTGCCGAGGCCTTCCTGCGCGACCGCCTCGGCCTGAAGCGCGAGTCGCTCACCACCCAGATCAGCAACTACGACAACCTGGCGGCCCTCTTCGATGCTCTGCGCCGCATAGGCACCGTCATCCTCGACCTCGACCGCGACGTGTGGATGTATATCTCGCTGGGCTACTTCCGCCAGCGCATCAAGGCCGGCGAGGTGGGTTCTTCGGCCATGCCGCACAAGGTCAACCCCATCGACTTCGAGAACTCCGAGGGCAACCTCGGCATCGCCGGCGCCCTCTACTCCCATTTGGCGCAGAAGCTGCCCGTGAGCCGCCTGCAGCGCGACCTGACCGACAGCACCGTGCTGCGCAACGTCGGAGTGCCCCTGGCCCACACTCTCATCGCCGTGGCATCCACCATGAAGGGTCTCGACAAGCTGCTGCTCAACGGTGCCGCCATCGACGCCGACCTGCGCGGCCACTGGGCCGTTGTCGCCGAGGCCATACAGACCGTCCTCCGTCGCGAAGGATACCCCAAGCCCTACGAGGCCCTGAAGGCCCTCACGCGCACCAACAGCGACATCACCGAGGCCACCATCAGCGCATTCATCGATTCGTTGGAAGTGAGCGACAAGGTAAAAGCGGAGCTCCACGCCTTCCGCCCCGACACATACCTCGGCTTCTGATGCGTCCGCAGGATATACGCATAGAGGCCTTCGACTATCCGCTGCCGCCGGAGCGCATCGCCAGGCACCCGCTTGAACAGCGCGACGCCTGCCGCCTGCTCGTGGCACCCGCCGGATACGACGCCGCGCCGGAGCACCGACGCTTCGGCGAGCTCCCCGGCCTGCTCGAGCCCGGGACGCTGCTGGTGCGCAACAACACGCGTGTGATTCCGGCGCGCCTGCTCATGCGCAAGCCTACCGGCGGCGGCGTGGAGATATTCCTGCTCGACCCCGCCGAGCCGGCCGAGTACGTGCGCAGTTTCGAGAGCCGTGGACAGTGCGAGTGGATGTGCCTGGTGGGCAACCTCAAGCGCTGGCACGAAGGGAAGGTGAGCCTCGAAGGCGCGGGCGTGCACCTCGATGCCGAGAAGCTCTCCGCCCCCGCCGCCGCCGGGCTGGTGCGCGTGCGCCTGGGCTGGAAGCCTGCCGACCTGGACTTCGCCACCCTGCTCGAGCGCGTGGGCCGAATCCCCATCCCCCCGTACCTGGAGCGCGACACCGAAGATAGCGACGCCACCGACTACCAGACCGTCTACTCGCGCATACGTGGCTCTGTGGCTGCGCCCACCGCAGGCCTGCACTTCACCCCTGGGCTTTTTGCCGAGCTGGAGAGAAGGGGCGTGGAGGTTCGCGACGTCACCCTGCACGTCGGCGCCGGAACCTTCAAGCCTGTCAAGAGCGAGACCATGGCCGGCCACGAGATGCACACCGAGCGTTTCTCCATCGGCCCGGAGCTGCTGGAGAGCCTTGTCGCCGCCCTTAAGGAGGGTCGGAAAATCGTGGCAGTGGGCACCACCTCGGTGCGCACCCTGGAGTCGCTGCCGCTCATCGGCGCCAAGATCGCCTCAGGTCTCGAGCCGCACATCTCGCAGTGGGAGCCTTATTCCGAAGAGCTGCTTGCCGTCGACACCCTCTCGGCCCTTGAGAGCCTGCTGGCGTACGTCCGTGCCAACGGCGAGCTCCGCGCATCCACCGCCCTGATGATCGCCCCGGGCTTCCACTGGCGACTGGTGGGCGGCATGGTCACCAACTTCCACCAGCCCAAGTCGACGCTGCTGCTGCTGGTGAGCGCCTTCCTGGAGCGCCACGGCGGCGACGGCCTCCGCTGGCGCCGACTGTATGACCAGGCCCTGGCCATCCCCGGCTACCGCTTCCTCAGCTACGGCGATGCCTGTCTACTGTCATAAATATGAACTATCGGATTTTCTACAAGCGCAACACGTCCTACTGCCCGGAGATTTGCCTGCCGCCGTCGAAGAGCATAGAGGCGCGTCGGATGGTGCTGGACGCCGTGCACGGTAACGTGCCGTGGGTGGAGCCCGACTCCTGCGACGACCTGCTGGCGCTGGACCGGGCCTTGCGTGGGTACGTCTACCGCGAGCACGAGCTGAACGTCGGCCTGTCGGGCACGGCTCTGCGCTTCCTGACGGCCCTGTGCGCCGTCACCCCCGGCTACCATGTGCACATCGTCGGCGAGCCGGGTCTGGAGCGACGCCCCATCGGTCCCCTGGCCGAACAGCTTCGCCGCCGCGGGGCATATATTTCCGCCGACTTCGCGCCCCTGGAAATCGTGGGCTCGGAGATTGACGGCTCCAGGATCGACATCGACACGCTCTTCGCCGCCGACAGCTCGCAGTACGTCTCGGCGCTGATGCTCGTACAGTCGCTGATGTCCAGCCCGCTGCCGGAGTTCGAGGTGCCCAAGGGGAGCCTCTCGTGGCCTTACATACACATGACGCGCCGGATGCTTGCCGGCGACATCGAACCTGAGGCCGACTGGTCCGCAGCCTCTTACTTCTACGTCGTGACGCTGCTTACCGGCGTGATGACGTCGTTCAATCCGCTGCTGTCCAAGCCGAACATCAGCAAGCAGGGCGACAGCGCCTGCTTCCGGCTCTCGTCCACGCTGGGCGTGGATACCTCCTTCCATGCCAGGGGTACGCGCCTGAGCCGCGATCCGGGCGAAAAGAGAGGTCCCTTTCACTTCATTCTCGGCGGCCAGCCGGACCTGGTGCCGGCGCTGGCGGTTATGGCGGGTTTTGATGGCGGCGGGGCACGCCTGGCCGACATCGCCCACCTGCGCGTCAAGGAGAGCAACCGCCTGGAGAGTGTCACCGCTTCCCTCCGAGGCGTCGGCATCGAGGCCAGCTACGACAACGATTCCATCACGATAGGGGAGCGCCAGGAGCGTTGGAATGCCGTCGTGGACTGCTGCGGCGACCATCGCATAGCCATGGCATTCGCGCCCTGCGCCGCCTTCTTGCCCGGCGGACTGACGCTGCTCGGCGCCGAGTGCGTCAGCAAGTCCTTCCCCGGCTATTTCGAGAATCTCAGTAAATTCGGGTATAAGATATGCACGGTGCGATAGTGCTGCTGGCGGTGCTGGTGGTCGTGGGGCTGCTGCTCCTCTACTTCGACCGCCGCAAGCCGCACAGGTCCGACAAGTCGGACCCATCAGACGCGTCCGACAGGTCGGACAAGCCGGAACCGGTGTGCTGCGGCCTGCACGCCGTCTGCGAGAAGAAGTATGCCGCCCCGGTCGCCGACAGGCCCGTCTATTACGACGACGAGGAGCTGGACGTGCTCTCCGGCCGCGATCCCGCGACCTACACCGCCGCCGAGCGTGAGATGCTCCGCGACGTGGTGCTGACTCTGCGCCCCGACGACGCCTGGGGATGGTCCCGCTCCCTGGAGCAGCGCCATATCCGGCTCCCGGCAGACATCCGCGACGAACTCTTGCTCCTGCTCGGTGGTTAATAGGAGGGTGTGCCAAAATTCAAGATTTCGGTCAGATTGTAGGGCTGCACCCCGGTGCAGCCGCTGATAATCAATAAAGTAGAGCGGATGCACCGGGGTGCATCCCTACGATTCGCCGGATTTTGCAACACCCTCGCCGCGCTTACATCCCTCATTGAATATGTACACCTTCTTTCTATACGCGCTGCTGGCGCTGGTGCTCCTGTCGGTGGCGATGTCACTGCTTGGCACCTATATAGTCACCCGCCGACAGGTCTTCATCGCCGGCGGCATCACGCACACCTGCTTCGGGGGGCTGGGGCTGGGATACTGGCTCGGCTTCCCTCCGGCTGCCGGGGCCGTGGCTTTCGCCCTCATCGGAGCCTGGGGCGCAAAGCGCCTCAGCCGCACCACACGCTCCGACTCGGCCATAGCCACCATATGGGCCGTGGGCATGGCTCTCGGCATCCTGTTCGTGTTCCTGGCCGAGGGAAACGCACCAGAGCTCAACACCTTCCTGTTCGGCAACGTGCTCACGGTGGCGCCGCTCGACCTGTGGCTGCTGCTCGGCTTCACGCTGTTGCTATGCCTGGTGTTCATGTTCTTCCGGCGCGTCATCGTGGCGGTGAGCTTCGACGAGGCCTTCGCCCGCACCCGTGCACTGCCGGCCGGCGCCGTGGACCTTGTCATGACGCTGCTGGTGGCCGTGGGAATCGTTTTAGGCATACGCCTGATAGGCATCATGCTGCTGATGAGCCTGGTGAGCCTGCCGCAGATCACCGCCGAGCGCTTCACGCGCAGCTACGGCGCGATGACGCTGCTGTCGGCGGGAGTGTCGCTGCTGGGATGCGTAGGGGGCCTTGTCGCGGCCTGGTACCTGGCGGTGCCCGCATCGTCCTGCATCGTCCTGCTGCTGGCCCTCTTCTACGTCGCAGCCCGCTTCCTTCCCCGCTTTCTCATATAGAAAATGAATGTATATAGATAAAATGAATGCGGGAGCCAAATCGCTTGGCCCCCGCATCGCTTTATTTGGATAGATGTTTTAGATGTCTTACTGTTCGAGCTTGCGGGTCTCTACGGCCTCGTTAAGCTTCTCTTCCATCTCAGGCTCGGCGGGCTTCTCGTCGGTGACGCGCTCCAGCCAGCCGACCATGCCGTACATGACACCCATGGATACCAGGCAGACTGCCAGGAACACCACCCAGGCAATCCAGATGGGGCAGGCGTTGTAGATCAGCGGGCCGATCCAGAGCAGAAGGTTGCCGACGGCGGTGGCTCCCAGCCACAGACCCTGGCAGAGGCCCTGCAGGTGCTTGGGGGCCACTTTCGACACGAAGCTCAGGCCCAGCGGCGAGATGAACAGCTCGGCCACGGTCAGGAAGAAGTAGAGCACGAAGAGTACCCAGGGACCAATCTTCATGCCGGCGCTCTCCGATACCGGAAGAGCCTTGAAGGTCTCGGCCGAGGGATAGCCGTTGATGCCGGACACCAGCACCAGGAAGAGGTACGCCAGGCCGGCCAGGCCCATGCCGATGGCAATCTTGCGGGGAGTGGAGATGACGATGCCTTTGCGGGCCAGGGCGGCGAAGATGGCCATGACTACCGGGGTGAGGATGATGACGTAGAAGGGATTCAGGGCCTGCCAGATTTCCGGGGCCACGGAATCGGTCTTGACGAAATCGCGTGCGAACAGGGACAGTGAGGTGCCGTTCTGGTGGAACGAGAACCAGAAGAAGATGGCTATGCCGAGCACGGCGAACAGTGCCGCCATGCGCTGGCGTATCTCTTTGGCCATGGCGCGTTTCTCCTCGGCGGAGTAGGTGACGGTGGCTGCGGCCTCCTTCTTCGAGGGGTTGGGCAGGCCCTTCTTGGTGCACAGGAAGATGACCAGCGAGAGCACCATGGCGGCCACGGAGGCGATGAAGGAGTAGTGGATGCCGGTGTTGAACACCTGCAGGTACTTGGTGCAGAAGGCCGATACGTCGGCCATGTTGCCGCCTACCTGAGTGATGAGGGCGTAGAGGTTGTTGAGGTTCTGGGTGTCCATGCTGTCGGTCAGCGTGAGGTACTGGTGGCACAGTGCGGGCAGGTCGGCGTTGTACATTAAGCCGTTCTCGCCAAGCCACCAGGAGCGGAGCAGGGGTGCCACGAACGGGGCGATCAGGCCGCCGATGTTGATGAACACGTAGAAGATCTGGAAGCCCGAGTCACGCTGTGCGGCGTAGCGGGGGTTGTCGTAGAGCTGGCCGACGATGGCCTGGAGGTTGCCCTTGAACAGGCCGTTGCCGAAGGCAATCATGAACAGGGCGAAGCACGTAAGCACGAGAATCCACGTGTCGGATTCTCCGGCGGCGGCGAAGATGGGGAAAGCCAGGATGACGTAGCCTGCCGTCATGACAATCAGGCCGCTGATGATGGTGCCTTTGTAGTTCTGCTTCTTGTCGGCGATGAGGCCGCCCACGAGCGACAGGATGTAGATGCCGGCGTAGAAGCACGAATAGACGATGGAGGCTGTCTCCTCCTTGAGGCCGAACTTGGAGCACAGGAACAGGACGAGCACGGCGTTCATGATGTAGTAGCCGAAACGCTCGCCCATGTTGCTCAGGGCCGCGGGGATGAGTCCCTTGGGTTGGTTTGCGAACATGGTATTTGGTTTTAGTTTATTTTTTCGAGTTTTCGATGGCCTCGAAGGCCTGGGCGTACAGCTTCATCTGGCGCAGCATTGCCACCAGGCCGTTGGAGCGGGTGGGACTGAGGTGGCTGCTGAGGCCGATGCGGTCGATGAAGTAGAGGTCGACGTGCAGGATGTCGGCCGGGCGGTGGCCGCTGAGCACCCGCACCAGCAGGGCGATGATGCCCTTGACTATCATGGCGTCGGAGTCGGCGCGGTAGACGACGTCGCCGGCCCCGTCGAGCTCGGCGGTGATCCACACGCGGCTCTGGCAACCCTCTATCAGGTGCGCCGGCGTCTTGTCCGCCTCCGGCAGCGAAGGCAGTTGCGCGCCCAGTTCTATAAGGTACGCGTAGCGGTCCATCCAGTCGTCGCCAAGGTCGGCGAACTCCGCTATTATCTCGTCTTGAGTCTCGTTTATAGTCATGTCCGAAAGGGGTCCGGGACCCCTCGTTGAAAAATTCAGAAGCAAAGGTACTGATTTTTTGCGAAAGTTGAAAAAATTGTGCTAATTTTGCACTCGGAAATCATTCCGTGACCCGATTCGCGTGCCAGCCAAAGTTGGAGGGAGGTGAAATTTTTGCCGCCGTTTTTAACTTTTCGCAACTCGTGGCGTCTAACAATCGGATACGGGTGGTTGTTGGTACTTTAAGGATGAAAAGAGGTGAACGCCTCAGCCTGGAGTGTCAACGTGCCTGGCGGCCGTTGCCGCCGTTGCCTAAACATAAAACAGAAAATGGATAAGTTAAGTTATGCCTGGGGCCTGGCCATGGGCCAGCAGCTCAAGGGAATGGGCGTCAAGGAACTCGATTACAAATCGTTCGACGACGCCGTAGAGGCCGGATTCGAGGGCAAGGAGCCTGCCATGCCTCTCGACGAAGCCAACAAGCTCATCAACACCTACCTGCAGAATCTGCAGGCCGAGATGGAGAAGCAGGCCCGCCAGGCCGGCGAGCAGTTCCTTGCCGAGAACGGCAAGAAGGAGGGTGTGCGCACTACCGCCTCCGGCCTGCAGTACGTTGTCGAGGCCGAGGGCAGCGGCGACAGGCCCGGGCCCGAGGACGAGGTGACCGTGCACTACACCGGCAAGCTCGTCGACGGCACCGTCTTCGACAGCAGCGTGCAGCGCGGCGAGCCAGCCACCTTCCCCCTCAACCGCGTCATCCCCGGCTGGACCGAGGGCGTCCAGCTCATGAAGACCGGCGCCAAGTACACTTTCTTCGTGCCGAGCGATCTCGCCTACGGAGCCCAGGGCATACCGGGAGCAATCCCGCCCCACTCCACCCTCATCTTCGACGTGCAGCTCATCAGCATCAAGAAGAAGTCCAACATCATCATCTAAGAAAACCGCGGAAGCGGCCCGCAAAAGGCCGCCCCGCTTTCCTTGCCTATTTATTATGAAGATCAACACTCTTCTCGCCGCCGCCGTCCTGCTGTGCGGCACCAGCCTGACGGCCTGCGCCGGCTCCAAGGCTGACCAGGCCAAGGTCGCCGACACTGCCGTAGACGCCGTGGAGCAGACCACCGAGACTGCCACTTCCACCGGCGACCCCGTGGCCAATTACGACCTGGCGGTCGTCAACGATCCCGATTCCCTCAATGCCGGCGACTGGACCAAGCTCCCCTCCGGACTCGAATACCAGGTGCTGGAGGAAGGCAACGGTCCCAAGCCCACCGCCAGCGACGTCGTCAGCGTGGTTTACAACGGCTACCTCACGGACGGAACCCTGTTCGACGGCACCTCCCAGCATGGCGGCGAGCCGTACACCTCCTTCCCCCTCAACCGCGTCATCCCCGGCTGGACCGAGGGCGTGCAGCTCATGCCCGTGGGTTCTACCTATCGCTTCCGCATCCCCTACAACCTCGCCTACGGCGAGCGCGGCATGGGTCCCATCCCGCCCAAGGCCACGCTCATCTTCGACGTCAGGCTCGTAAAGATAGGACAGTGAGAAGAACCGTACTGAGCCTGCTGGCGCTGCTTGCGGCGCTGCCACTGCTGACCGGGTGCAAGGGCCGCACCGCCGGGCCGGTCGATTCCGATGGCTCTGCTCCCGTCGAGGTCTCAGTCATGGAGACAGAGTCTGCCTCCACCGCCCGCGATTCGCTCCGCGCACGCGTCGCCGACCTGCCCGCCGACACTGTCTCCGCCCAGCCCTGATCCGGCCCTCGGCACACGGACTTGTGAGCCGTGTTTCCCTGCAAGGGCGCCTCAACTTTCAACTCTCATAAATATGAAAAGAACCAACCTCTTCAAGATAATGAGCCTCGGCGCAGCAGCTCTGCTGGTGGCCTGCTCCGGCTCCGAAAAGCCCGTCTCCCCCAAGGAGGCAAACCTCCAGTCGGCCTCCGACTCCGCATCCTACTACCTTGGCTTCATGGCCGCCGGCAACATCCTCCAGCAGAAGCAGATGGGCGACACCTTGCTGGAGTCGCCCGAACGCGTCGACGCGTACTGGGACGGCTACCAGCGCGGCATGGAGATTCTCCGCCGCGGCGACTCGCCAGAGGACCGTGCCTTCAACGCAGGCCTGCTTGCAGGCGCCAAGTTCGCCGGCGACATCCAGGCTCAGGAACAGACCACGCCCGAGTTCAAGTTCAACAAGCAGCTCTTCGTGCAGGGATATAATTACTCCTATACCCCCGACAGCGTGCGCGGCCTCATGGAGGCCTCCCGGAACCTCAACAATACCCTCGGAGCCATCGCGGAGCGTCAGAATTCCAAGGACGCCAAGTCGCTCGACAAGAACATGTCCGACTATGCCAAGCTCAACGGCTTCGCCAAGAATGCCGCCGGGCAGTACGTAAAGATCCTCAAGGAGGGATCCGGCCCCGCACTGGCCGTCAACGACTCCCTGATTATCTCCATCACGCCGCGCCTGCCCAAGGGTCGCGACATCAGCCAGTTCAGCCAACAGCCTACCGGGGTGGTGCTTGGCAAGACCCTCCCCCTCAGCCTGCCCTTTGCCCAGGCTATAGTGGGCGTCAAGAGCGGTTCGGTGGTGGAACTCCTCGTCAAGCCCGACGACGTGACCCGCGGCTGGGCCCAGCAGCTGGGCATCGGCGCCGGCCAGTTCGTCATCCTCACCATCAACGCCGACAAGGCCGAATAAACCCACAAAGCGTGGGCGGAGCGCCCTCAATCGGTTCTCCGCCCCGCTTCCCGTCTTCGCCATTGCGCTTGCCTCCTCTGCCAGCACGCACATAGTGGCATAAAAACACACTTCTTCGCCCGGATGCTGACTTTTATGTATCTCAAACGTTAAAAAAGATAAAAATATCGACATATGGGCATTGTCGTGTGAAAGATTTTGTGTAATTTTGCAAACGAAAAAATAAAATACTTTTGGTATGGAAAAGATAGATAACTTAGATCGGAGAATACTCAATATCATCATGCGCAACGCACGCACCCCGTCCAAGGACGTGGCAGTGGAATGCGGCGTGTCTCGTGCGGCGATCCACCAGCGCATCCAGCGCCTGATCGAGATGAAGGTCATCGTAGGCTCCGGCTACCTCATCAACCCCCGAAAGCTCGGCTACAACACCTGCACCTACGTAGGCGTCAAGCTCGAGAAGGGTTCCATGTACCGCGAGGTCGTGCGTGAGCTCGAGAACATTCCCGAAGTCGTAGAGTGCCACTTCACCACCGGCCCGTACTCCATGCTCGTCAAGGTCTACGCCCGCGACAACCAGAACCTCATGGAACTCCTCAACGACCGCATCCAGCACATCGACGGCGTCACCGAGACCGAGACCCTCATCTCCCTGGAGCAGAGCATCAACCGCCCCATCATGCTTCAGCTCGACCCTAACAGCCCCAAATGAAGCGTTCGGTAATTTACTCCTTAATGGCTGCGCTGCTATTGGCAGTCGTAGCCATTTTCTTTTTCTACCCCGACGATGTCCAGGGGCGTGTCCTGCAGCAGTCCGACATGCAGCAGGGTCTCGCCAACGGCCACGAAGGCCAGCTTTGGAAAGAGCAGACCGGCGAGCAGCCCCGATGGACCAACGCACTCTTCTCGGGGATGCCCACCTACCAGATTTCCCCGTCGTATTCCTCCGACAAGGCCCTCGGCTGGGTAGGAAAGCTCTACACTCTCTGTCTGCCTGCACCCGCTAACCTGCTCTTCGGCATGATGCTGGGTTTCTTCATAATGTGCCTGTGCATGGGCTTCAGGTGGACGGATTCCCTCTTCGGCGCCATCGCCTGGGGCCTCAGCACCTATTTCATCATTATAATAGGTGCGGGGCACATCTGGAAGTTCATGGTGCTGATGTACATCCCGCCCACCCTGGGCGGCATAGCCCTGCTCTATAGGGGCAAGTACCTGGGCGGCCTAGCGCTCGCCTCGCTCTTCGGTTCCCTGCAGCTCATGAGCAACCACCCGCAGATGAGCTACTACTTCATGCTCGTCATCCTCTGCATGGTGCTCGCCTGGCTCTGGAAGGCCGTCAAGGAGCACAAGACCGCCCGATGGGGACTCGCCACCGCCTGCATGGTCCTGGCCGGGCTCGTAGCCGTGGGCGTCAATTCACCCTCGCTCTATAACTCCTACACCTATGCCAAGCAGACCATCCGCGGCAACGCCACCGAGCTGCCTCCCGAGAAGGGGCAAGAGGTGACCACAAACGGCAACGGCGGACTCGACCTCGACTACATGACGCATTGGAGCTACGGCAAGAGCGAGACATTCTCGCTGCTCATCCCCAACGTCAAGGGCGGTGCCAGCGTCAAGCCCGCAGGCGGATTGCTCGCACCAGCCACGCTCGGCGAGACCGAAAAAGCCGAGGAGATATACAACAGCGGCGCTCTCTCGCCAGAGGAATACCAGATTCTCGGCCAGTCTTTCGGCCAGTACTTCGGCGACCAGCCCATGACCAACGGTCCCGTATACGTCGGAGCCTTTGTCCTGGTACTCGCCGTCTTGGCCATGTTCGTGGTGAAAGGCCCGATGAAATGGGCGCTTTTCGTCGCGTCCATCCTTGCCGTCATGCTCAGCTGGGGCTCCAATATGATGTGGCTCACCGAATGGTTTGCCAACAACATCCCCGGCTACAACCGCTTCCGCACCGTATCTTCGATACTGGTGATTGTCGAGTTCTGCATTCCCCTGCTGGCAGTGCTCTGCCTGGTGCAGATGTCGAAGAAGGATGGCCCCGAGCATTTCCGTCGCAACAAGTGGCTCTACTTCTCCGTCATGGGCCTGGGCCTGCTGGTCTGCCTTCTCGGCTGGATGAGTCCCTCAATCTTCGGCGGTGCCCTCAGCGCTCCCGAGCAGGAGGCCCTGGCACAACAGGGAATCCTCACCAATCCCCAGTACGCCAACCTGCTGCGGGCCGTCACTGACATCCGCTACGACATGGTCAGCGCCGACTCCATGAGATCTTTCTGGTTCATCGCATTCGGATGCCTCTTTGTGCTGCTCTACCTTTACCAGGCAGGACCGTTCAAGCATCCCAAAATAATGGTGCTCTGCGTGGCCGTGCTCACGCTCATCGACCTCTTCGCCGTCAACCGGCGCTACGTGAACACCGAGAGCTTCAACGAGCCGCTTGAGGCGCAGCAGTTCGTCGCCACTCCCGCCGACCAGGCCATCCTCAAGGATACGTCCTACTACCGCGTGCTCGACTGGAGCGACTTCCAGGGGCCGCGTTCGTCGTACTTCCACAAGACCATCGGCGGATACCACGCTGCCAAGCTCACGCGCTACAACGATCTGCTCACGCACCAGATAGCCCGCCAGCAGGGTCCGAACATGGCTGTCATCGACATGCTCAACGGCAAGTACTTCATCCTTCCCGAGGGCAAGTACGAGCAGAACCCCGGCGCAATGGGCAACGCCTGGTTCGTGGACCGCGTCAACTACGTCGACGGCGCCCAGGCCGAGATGAACGAACTCGACAGCCTCGACGTGGCCACAACCGCCGTCGCCGACAAGCGCTTCGTCAAGGTGCTCGGCAACTCGCAGCCCCGCACTCCCGGCGACACCATCGCACTGGCCTACTACTCGCCAGACAAGCTGAGCTACAACGCCAGCAGCGCCAGGGGTGGCGTGGCAGTCTTCAGCGAAGTCTACTTCCCGGACGGCTGGCAGGCCACCATAGACGGCAAGCCCGCCGAGATTGGCCGCGTCAACTACGTGCTGCGCGCCCTCAACGTGCCAGCCGGCAAGCACCACATCGAGTTCGTGTTCGCCCCCGAGGCCGTGGAGACCACCAATGCCTTCTCCATCGCCTCCGTGGTGCTCGTCTACCTCTTCTGTGCCGGTGCCGTCGCCCTCGTCGTCTTCGGCATCCTGCGCCGTCGCAAGACGCAGAGCGGACGACCCGCCTCACCCGTACCGAACGACAAGAACGGCAAATAAACCGCGATACGGAGGGCCGGAGCCAAGAGTTTCGGCCCTCCCTTTTCTGCCATGACGAACATTCTCACCCTATACCGCGAATGGCGCCACAGCAAGGGCTATGGCGTCCACTCACCCTACGCTTACATGCTCGTCACCGACATCCTCGCGCTGCCCAAGGAGTACACCTACTACGACGAGCCGCTGCTCCGGCCCAAGACCCTGCCGCGTCTCGCCCTGGCCTTGCAACGTTACCAGTGGCGCTTTGGCAGAGAGGCCGTCTACCTCGATTCCGCGCAGAAAATCCCCCATTTCATCGAGAATTTGGCCGTTTGCCTCAATCCTACGACCGAGTATGTTGCGGCCTTCAAGGAGGCTATGCGCACCGGCGTCCTCTTCTTCGGCAAACGGGCCATGGTATATTTCCCCAACCCCCAGGTGCAGTTCGTGGCCTATGAGTACCGTTTCTGACATCGACACGATTGTCGACCGCTTCGCCGACTATCTGTTGCTGGAGCGTGCGTTGAGCGAAAATACCCGTATGGCCTACCTGCACGACGTCGCCCTGCTGCGCGAATACTTCGATTCCATCGAAGTTTCAGTGGCCGACGCCACTTTGCCGGACTTGCACGAGTTCGCAGGCTTCCTCGGCGAACTGCACATAGCGCCCCGCTCCATAGCCCGCGTCCTGGCCGGCATACGCAATTTCTACAATTTCCTGGAGATGGAGAAGGTCATCGACTATTCCCCGGCCGACCTGCTCGAGACGCCCCGCATACCGCGCTCGCTGCCAGAGGTGCTCAGTGTAGAGGAGATAGAGTCCATGATGCAGGCCATCGACTACTCCAAGAAGGAGGCAGTGCGCAACCGAGCCATCATGGAGATGCTCTACGGCTCCGGGCTGCGCGTCAGCGAGCTGGTGGAGCTGCGCATTCCATTCTACCGCCCCGATGAGCAGCTTGTGCTCGTGCGCGGCAAGGGCGACAAGGAACGGCTTGTGCCACTCTCGCCCACGGCAATCGAATGCGTGGCCGCATACCTCGATCAGCGTGCCGACCTGCCCGAGAAACCCGGCTACGAGGACTATCTCTTCCTCAACCGTCGCGGCCGCGCTCTGACGCGCGTCATGGTCTTCTACATAGTGCGCGACCTGGCCGTGGCAGCCGGCATCGTGAAGAAGATATCGCCGCACACGCTCCGCCACTCCTTCGCCACGCACCTGCTCGAAGGGGGCGCCAACCTGCGTGCCATACAGGAGATGCTCGGCCACGCCTCGCTCGACACCACCGAAATCTATACGCACGTCGACACCCGGCGCCTGCGCGAGGAGCTTCTCCGTTGCCATCCCCATTACCGTCATTCATCCCACTTACCCGATACCCATGAATAAGAAACGAGTCCTCGTCACCGGCGCTTCCGGCCTGCTCGGCCATTATCTAATTCCCATTCTCAAGGACTGGGAGATTGTTGTCCTCGGCCGTTCCGAAGAGTGCGGCATACAATGCGACCTGGAGCAGAAAAAGCCCCATTTCACCGATGTTTTCCCGACTGGTTTCGACCTTGTGGTGCATGCAGCCGGCACATTGGACAACGCCCGCGCCATCTCCATCAACCTCGATGGCACCAGGCATCTGCTTGAGGGGCTGAAGGAGGTCTCCGTCCGACAGTTCGTCTACATCAGCTCAACCGACGTCTATGGCAAGAATGAGGGAGCCGACATCACCGAGGAAGATCACCTCTGGAGCGCCGACAAGGTGGGGCAGTCGAAAGCGCTTGCCGAGGAGGAAGTGCGCAAATTCTGCGATGAAATGGGCATTATTTGTACGATACTTCGTCCCGCGACCATGTTCGGCAAGGGCATGAAAGGGTGGGGACAGCGCATGGCCGGACAGGTATTAGTGGGCACATATCTGAACGTCCGCGACGCCGATGCGTCTGTCAGTCTTGTCACCGCCTACGACGTCGCCCGACTCATACCGCTGCTTGCCCCGGTAGGCGGAATATATAACGTTACCGACGGCCTCTCTCACTCGTTGCAGGACCTGGCGATGGCCATGGGAAACAACCGGGGCCGCGCCAAGAAACCTTTCTTTCTGCCGATGAAATGGGCAAAATTGCTCGGTCGCCTCGGCGATAGACTTCCGTTGATTGACCGCATACTCGACACCAGGGAGCTTGCCCGGCGCACCACGTCGCTGACCTTCTCGAGCCGGAAACTGCGCGAGGCGCTGCCCGATTTCCGTTTTCACGACACAGCAGCCGTGGTAGGCCGTACCGACACCGATTTCCCGTATGAAGACGACTGACCGCCTCAGCCTGGGCCTCTCACAGCTCGGAGGTTCCCTCAAGGCTCTTATCGCCATAGCCCTCAGAAGCCGCAAGCCGACTCCGAAGCCTAAGCAGACGCCTGCACGGCCGCTGCTCATCCTGGGCAATGGCCCGTCGCTCAACGATACCCTCGCCACCCAGTGCGGGGCAATGGCCGGATATGACCTGCTGGCGGTGAATTTTGCCGCCAATACGCCCGTTTTCACCGAGCTGAAGCCGCAACATTACGTCTTGGCCGACCCGGTCTTCTTCGATAAGCTCGACGACGCTAACGTGCAACGGCTCTGGCAGGCCCTGGATGCCGCCGACTGGCCTCTGATCCTGCACCTGCCGGGGCATATGGCCAAGCGACCGAAAGTGTGCGAATGGGCGTCGAAAAGTGGCCTGCATATCCTTCGGCCCTTCAATATGGTGGCAGCCGAGGGGTATCCACGCTTCAACCGCTTCCTGTTCGGCCGGGGGCTGGCGATGCCGCGTCCGCGCAACGTTCTCATCCCGTCCCTCATGGTGGGGCTGCGCATGGGCTATCGTCGCATCGTGATAGTCGGGGCGGACCACACCTGGACGCGTACATTATCGGTAGACGACCAGAACCGGGTCGTCTCCATCCAGCCACATTTCTATAAGGATAACGACAAGGAACAGGAGCGCGTGGCCAGCGTCTACCGGGACGTGCGCCTGCACGAGGTGCTGGGGAGCATGGCAATCGCTTTCCGCAGCTATCATGCCATAGCCGACTACGCAGCACGCTGCGACGTATCGATTCTCAATGCCACTCCCGGCTCCTTCATCGACGCCTTTCCCCGCCTCGGCCATATATAAATCCCGCAGAAGAGCGAGTTTGATGCAGGGCCGCACGGTCCGTGCGTCCGAAAATACACGAATCTTGTTTTGGCGGCCTTTACTGTGCGGTGGCGTCGTGGATGAGTGCTTCGACTTTGGAGCGGCTCTCGCGGTAGGGGGTGTCGAGGTCGAGGTAGAAGAAGTGGTGCTGGCGGCGCTGGCCGACAGGCGGCAGCTGCTTGTAGCCGGGGCCGTATTTGAGTTTGAGGTATTCGTGGGGACGTTCGTAGCCGTTGATCTCCACGCCCTCGAAGTGTATTGGGGTTGGTTGGCCGAGGTATGTGCGGGGCATCACTCCGCGCAGGCCGTCGTCGTAGTCGGCCACGAGCGCGGATTGGTCGCATGGGTACTTGGCCTGGAGGCGGCGTATGGCGGCGTGTATGCTCTTGCGCGAATACATTTTGCGGGCAAGCAGCGGGAGCCAGGAGGAGGGGCCGTGGCCATGCTTGTAGGGGTCTCTGTAGACGAAGTAGAGCACGCGCTTGAGGTACTCGTGGCGGGCGAAGTGGAGGCGGCGGCGCAGGCTGCCGGCGGGGACTCCGTCGATGGGGAAGATGTCGATGTATATGCCGCCGAGGAATGGGAGGTGGGGGCGTTCCAGGATGGTCGTGGAGGCGTCCTGGAGCTTGGCGAAGGGGAGGGGATACGACTCGTCGAGCTCGGCGCAGACGAGTTCCATGGGCCGGGGCAGCCACTCGGCGGCGTGGGCGATGAGGCGGTCGTAGTCGGGGCGTGGCATGGCGATGTCCATGTCGTCGTCCCAGGGGATGAAGCCTGTGTGGCGCACGGCCCCGAGCATGGTGCCTGCGGTGGCGTACCAGCGCAGGCCGTGTTCGCGGCACACTTCCTGGAACTGCCTGAGCAGTTTCAGGGTACGCAGTTGCAACGGTCGGATGTCGTATTCCATGATGAACAAGGAACAATTAATAATGAACAATAACAGCGACGCATCGGGTAGAGCGGAGTTTATTGTTCATTAATTGTCGATTTGGCGCGGTCGAAGTCGTCGACTGTGTCGAGCTCCATGGCTGTCAGGCCGGTGATGTCGACGGGCCGGAAGCTGAGGCCGCGGGCGATGAGGCGCTCGAAGGCACGCTCGTAGAAGACGTTGTCGAGACCTTCGTTGTTTATCATCCGATCGAGCTCGGCGAAGAGTTCGCGGGTATATTCGGCGCTCATCTTCTCCAGGCCGGTGGACTCGCCGATGGCCAGGGCGGGTGGGACTGTCTTGCTGATTTCGCGTACCAGTCCGTGTTCGTCTACGGTGATCTTGATTTCTTCGTCGCCGCAGGGGTGGCGCTCCAGGGCCAGGGCCTCGGGGTCGGGGCAGGCGAGCAGGCGGCGTATGATCTCGGGGTCGAAGAGGATGTCGCTGTCGAGCAGCAGGATGTCGCGCCCGCAGGCATGCTCCTTGCTCAGGTACAGCGAGTATATGTTGTTGGTGGACTCGTAGCGTGGGTTGTGGACGAAGCGGACGGCCATATGCGGGTAGTCTTGGCGCACATAGGCTTCTATCTGGTCGGCGAGGTAGCCGGTGACGATTACTGCCTCGTGGATGCCGTTGCTCAGGAGGGCGTCGAGTGCGCGGCCGAGCAGTGCCTTGCCGCCGACCGAAAGCAGGCACTTGGGGGTGTGGGCGGTGAGCGGGCGCAGGCGGGTGGCCATGCCCGCCGCCGGAATTACTGCGAGTCGGTTCAAATTAAAATTTAAGAATTAGGAATTAACAATTCGGCAAAGCACGGCCTGGCGACAAAGAGGCCCCGTGGTGATGGTGTTGCAAAATCCAGCGAATCGTAGGGATGCACCCTGGTGCATCCGCTCTACTTTATTGATTATCATCGGCTGCACCAGGGTGCAGCCCTACAATTTGACCGAAATTTTGAATTTTGACACACCGTCCCTGCATTGCCGGCAAGTCGAGCGGGCCGTTCCTCAGTCTTGGGCGATGCGTCGGATGGTGTCGATGACGACGGCGTTCTGCTCGGGGCGCCCGAGGGTGATGCGCATGTGGGTGTTGATGTCGGGCTCGTTCATGAACTTCACCTTGTAGTTCTCGTCGCGGAATGCCTGCTGGAGGCGCTCCTTGAGCTGGATGGGGTAGCGGACGAGGATGAAGTTGCTGACGGATTTGTAGACTTTGAATCCGGGCAGTGATCCGATTTCCTGCTCGTACCGGCGGCGGTCGGCGTTCATGAGCTCGGCGATGTGGCGGTAGTGGGCGTCGCTGCGCAGGGCGGCTATGGCGATGTCCTCGCTGATGCGGTTGTAGCCGAGGTACTTGTTGGAGAAGCGGATGAAGTCGCCGAGCTGGGCGGACATGAAGCCGTAGCCCATGCGCAGCCCTGGCAGGCCGTAGAACTTGGAGAGGGTGCGGACGAAGATGATGTTGGGCCAGCGGGCTACCATGCGGGCGATGTAGTCTGCCTCGGGGGATACGAACGAGGCGTATGCCTCGTCGACGACTACGACGGTCTCCCGTGGCACTCGCTCCATGACGTATTCAAGCTGATCGGGGGTGAGGCCGTTGCCGGTGGGGTTGTTGGGGGAAGCGAGCAGCAGCAGGTCGGGCTTGAGTTCGTCGGCCATGCGGAGCATGGTGGCGAAGTCGTAGGAGTATGTGTCGCCGTCCTCGTAGAGGGGGTACTGGTGGGTGTGTCCGCCGACTTCGTCGGCCAGGGACTTGTAGTACCACCAGGAGAACTTGGGAATCATCATGACTCCTCCTCCGGGCCTGCGGCCGAGGTAGTAGTGGACGGTCTGCTTGAGCAGGTCTTCGGCGCCGTAGCCGAGGAGCACCTGGGGCTCGGGTACGCCGTAGAGGTCGCTGAGGTAGACGGAGAAGATGCTTTTCTTGCCCTCGTCGTAGATGCGGGTGTAGAAGCAGAGCTTCTCTATGTCGAAATCGCGCAGCGCTTTCTCGACTTCCGCCGAGGGGCGGAAGTTGAACTCGTTGCGGTCAAGAAATGCGGTCATTTCTCAATAATGATTAAAAATTAAAATTAAGAGTCGGGCCAGGCTGTGCCATTGCTCTGCAATTGCCGTCGAGCTTCAGCTCGGCGATGGGCTTTATGGTCGGTTCTCGACCAGTGTGCCGATGTTGTCGCCTCTCAGGACTCGGGCGAGGTTGCCGCGGGTGTCCATGTCGAAGACGTAGATCGGCATGTCGTTCTCCTTGCAGAGCGCGGTGGCGGTGAGGTCCATGACGCGGAGATTGCGCTCGAGCACTTCGGAGTATGTGATGCGGTCGAACTTGACGGCGGTGGGGTCTTTCTCGGGGTCGGCGGTGTATATACCGTCTACTCGTGTGCCCTTGAGCATGACGTCGGCGCCTATCTCGACGGCACGCAGGGCGGCTCCGGTGTCGGTGGTGAAGAAGGGGTTGCCGGTGCCTCCGCTGAGGATTGCGACTCCGCCGCCGTCAAGCAGTGCCTTGGCGTCGAAGCTGCGGTAGGGGCGGCCGATGGGGGACATGCCGATGGCGGTGAAGACTTCAGCCTGCTGGCCTATGTTCTCGAGTGTGGAGCAGAGGGCGAGGGAGTTGATGACGGTGGCGAGCATTCCCATCTGGTCGCCGCGGACACGGTCGGTGCCCTGTGCGGCGCCGCTGAGGCCGCGGAAGATGTTGCCGCCGCCGATGACGACTGCCACCTGGACACCGGCCTGCACTGCCTCTTTTATCTGTGCGGCATAGTCGGAGAGGCGCTCGGGGTCGATGCCGTAGCCACGGCTGCCCATGAGCGATTCGCCCGACAGCTTGAGTAGTATTCTGCTGTATTTCATAAGTGTCTCGCAAAGGTAGTCATTTTTTTCGGAATGGCGCCCATTTATGCGGCAAAAGCGCCAGGCAAGGCGTAAATGGGCCGCGCCAAAGCAGCTTTGGCACGGCCCACTGTGTCTGTCGTAGTCTGGGTCAGAGCTGACGGAGGGGCTTGATGTCGAGCTTGACGGGCTTGATCATGTTCTCGGGGGAGAGGATGGTGTCGAGGTCTTCCTTGGTGAGGATGCCGTGCTCGAGGACGAGGTCGTAGACGCTGCGGCCGGTCTCGAGGGCCTCCTTGGCGATCTTGGTGGAGTTCTTGTAGCCGATGACGGGGTTCAGGGCCGTCACGACGCCGATGGAGTTGTGCACTTCCTGCTTGCAGCGGTCGGCGTTGGCGGTGATGCCGTCGATGCAGCGCTCGCGGAGGGTGCGGAAGCCGTTGATGAGCAGGTCGACGCTCTCGAAGTCGCACTGTGCCATGACGGGCTCCATGGCGTTGAGCTCCATCTGTGCGGCCTCGCCGCTCATGGTGACGCAGAGCTCGTTGCCCATTACCTTGTAGCATATCTGGCTCATTACCTCGGGGATGACGGGGTTGACCTTGCCGGGCATGATGGAGGAGCCGGGCTGCATGGGGGGCAGGTTGAACTCGCCGAGGCCGCAGCGGGGTCCGGAGGCCAGCAGGCGCAGGTCGTTGCTGATCTTGGATGCCTTGACGGCGAGGCGCTTCATGGCGGATGCGTATCCTACGAGGCAGGAGGTGTCGGAGGTGGCGCCGACCAGGTCGCCGCTGAGCTGGAACTGCAGGCCGGTGATGTCGCAGAGGGCGGCGACGCACTTCTCGGCGTATCCGGGCTCGGCGCAGATGCCGGTACCGATGGCGGTGGCGCCCATGTTGACGGTCAGGAAGTCCTGTGCGGCCTCGTCGAGGTGCTTGATCTCGTCGGTGAGGATGGCGGCGAATCCGCTGAAGGTCTGGCCCAGGGTCATGGGCACGGCGTCCTCGAGCTGGGTGCGGCCCATCTTGATGACGGACTTGAACTCCTCGCTCTTGGCGCGCAGGGCGGCGATGAGCTTCTTAAGCTCCTCGACCAGGCGCTGGTGCGAGTAGTACATGCCGATGTGGATGGCGGTGGGGTATGCGTCGTTGGTGGACTGGGCGCAGTTGACGTGGTCGTTGGGGGAGCAGAACTGGTACTCGCCGCGCTGGTGGCCCATGATCTCGAGGGCGCGGTTGGCGATTACCTCGTTGGCGTTCATGTTGGTGGTGGTGCCGGCGCCGCCCTGGATCATGTCTACGGGGAAGTGCTCGTGGTGCATGCCTTTGCGGATTTCCTCGCAGGCCTGCACGATGGCGTCCTTCTGGGCGTCCGTGAGGAGGCCCAGCTCGTGGTTGGCGATGGCTGCGCCTTCCTTGGTGATGGCCAGGCCGGTGATGAACAGCGGGTACTCGTTGAGGTGGAACTTGCTGATCTCGAAGTTCTCGATGCCACGGAGCGTCTGCACGCCGTAGAGGGCGCACGAGGGGATGTCGCGGGTGCCGAGCAGGTCGCTCTCCTGACGATAGTCAGCCGAATTGCATTTCATTCTATCTAGAATTTAAGGTTAGTCACTGTCGGGGTCAAACGGCTGGTCTCCGTTTGAGAAAGCAAAGGTAATAATAATTTTTGAATGTCAAGGCCGGGAATTGGATTTTTGCCAATAAAAACGTGTTGATGACCCTTTTGCCCCGGTTTTTATCTCTGCGCGTGCCTGTGTCCCTTGCAAAAATTCACCCCTGCCTCCGGTCGGGGCAGGGGTGGTGGTTGTTCAGAATGGGAAGTCGATGCCGAAGTTGGCGCTGACGTTGGAGCGTAGCGGGACGCCCTGCTTGCAGAGCTTGCCTGGTGTGTGGTCCATGCCTGCGAAGAAGCTGATGCCGCGTGTGTGCAGGTTCAGCATCCACCCGAAGCCGCATCCGTATGTGCCGGCGGCCAGGGAGGCGGAGGCCGACAGCCACTTCAGTGGCGACACGTTGGCCGACAGGCGGAAGTCGGTCCAGGTGTACTCGCCCTGGATGCGCGTGGTGTTGAGCAGGCCGAAGCTCAGCCGGCGGTAGAGCGGGAACTCGTACTCGGCACCGACGTTGACGGTGGCGGCGAGCATGCGCGTCCGCGAGGACATCTCGCCCATGTCGCGGAGCTGGTAGAGGCGCGACAGGTCGTCGGTGAAGCGGTCCCATTCGTTAGAGAATGAGTTGGCGGCGTCGTCGTCGGCCGAGAAGGTGTAGGCGTCGGTGTGGATTTCCTGCAGGCCGTTGGTGGAGGCGTGCTGTGTCTTTCCCCAGGCTATGAAGCCGAGGTCGAGCAGTGCCGCGGAGAAAGTCCAGTCGCCTCGGTGGTAGGCTGCGCCGAGGTCCAGTCCGAGACCGAAGCCGTTGGGGCTGTAGCCGTCGTCGAGGTTGGCGCCCGACACGTACTCGTACGGTGAGCCGGTGGCGCCGTGCTTCGGGGTATAGGTCTTGCGGTCGAAGCGGAGGCCGCCTACGGAGGCGTAGACGTCGGCGTCGGTGCGGGCGGCCCAGCCGTCGGTGCCGAGAGCGAGCTCGGCGCGGCGGAAGAGCATGTCGACGTTCCCGGCGCCTATCAGCAGCTTGAGTGTGGCGCCGACGCGCAGGCCCGGCACGGCGGGGATGTCGCGGGAGTGGTTGAGGGCCAGCTGCGCGTATGCCGATGCGTGCGCCCTCATGTCACGGATGTCGTAGGTGCGGTTGGCCACGCCCTCCTTGGCAAGCGAGAAGAGGGCTCCGGGCACGTCGGCTTCCACGTCGGCCACCGCCGACAGCGTCACCGTGTTGTAGCCTCCGAATGCGCGGAAGCCGCCGGCCAGGATGTCGATCTTGTCGGTGGAGCCGATGCGGTTATGGTCGCCGAAGCGGCTCATGGCCTCCTGCACCGGCACGTCCGGGTTGGTGAAGAGCACCGTGCGGTCGCCGACGGTGTAGAGCACGTCGCCGAGGTGGAGGTTGCCGTGGATGCCGACGTTGACGTTGCCCAGCGCCGGCATGGCCACGAAGTGTGAGTCGTTGCCAAGGGCCGGGTTCATCTGGTAGCGGTAGTTGTAGCTGTCGAGGAAGTAGCCCGAGCGGGTGTGCTGCGCCGCCGCCTGCAGGGTGCAGGCGGCCAGCGCGGCTGCTATGATTGATTTGTGGATAAGTCTCATGGTCAGAAGTCAGTGGTATATACGCCGGACACGCGGGCGCGGAGGTTAGCAAGGGAGATTGTCATGTCGGGAGCCAGTGGCCGGTCGGAGCCGGGGCGCACCACGGCCTCGAAGCGTATGCCGTCGAGGTTGCGCACCTGGCCCTCGACGGTGATGACGATGTGCTGGCCCTGTGCCCCGGCCTCGATGCGGGCGCCCTTGATGGCGGTGCCGCGAACTGGGTTGCCCTGCCGGTCGATGGGTACTGCGGTGATGTCGGCGCCCAGGGGCATGGTGCTGGTGGCGTCGGCCTCCACGGTGAGGGACTCGATGACGAGCTTGTCGAGGTCGTCGCTGCCCCAGCCGTCCTCCGTGTCGCTGTAGACGATTACCGCCCCCTGGTCACCGGCCTTGAGCGCCAGGGGTGCAAGCAGGTCGTATGAACCCTCCACGCCGGGATAGGTGACGCCCAGCGGGAAGCGTTCCACGTGCTGCGAGGGCAGCTGCGGCTCCAGCAGGTCGATGCGGATCTCCTGCGGCAGGCCGTCGCCGCTGAGCACGTCGCCCAGGCTCGTGAAGGGGTAGTGCCGCAGCCCGACGGCGTAGGGCGGCAGGATGTCGGTCGGCATCTTCGGCGACAGCAGGTAGTTGTACGGGCCGTTGCCGCGGTCGCTGCCGATGGTGATGCGGCGGTTGTCGTCGAGGGTGTAGGGCGTGGATGTATCCCCGTGTACTGACGACAGGCGCACACCGGTGCTGAACGTTATGTTGTTGGAGTGCATGGGGTTGGTCAGGCTCAGGTATACCTGCGGGTTGGCCAGCCTCAGGTCGGTGCCCGGCTGTGCCAGGAAGTCGGGGATGTCGGTGAGCGTCACCGGCGCGATGCTAAGTATGTCGCCCTGCAGGGCGTACTGCATGGTGCCGGTGATGGCGGAGACGTCGAAGTCGGATATGGATGTGTGCACGTCGAAGGCCACTTCCTGCGGCATTTGGAAGCCCGACAGCTGAGACGGGTCTGCCGTCAGCGACAACGTGGTGGCGTCGATGCTCACCTGCGTGTCGTAGCGCAGGCTGTGTCCCTGCACCGATATGCCGGCCTGCCTCAGGTCCAGGCCGGACGCCGTGAGCGAGAGTGTGGCCATGTGGTCGGGACATTCCAGGCGGTCGATATGCAGGCGCCCGGTCGCGGGGTCATAGCTCTGTCCGGAGGGCATCGACACCAGGTGCAGGCCGCGCGGGATTGTCATCTCCAGGCCCGTGAAGGCGAAAGAGATCGCCTGGGGCAGTTCCGTTTTCAGGTCGAAGCTGATGGACAGGCGGCAGGGACGGTTCTCAGCCAGCACCTCGTCGATGCCCTCGATGGAGGCGTCGATGTTGTCGGCGCTCGCGTGTATGGCCTGCGACACCCCGTTGCGCAGCGTGTACGCCGCCGTCAGGCCGCGCCTCGGCGCCGCAGGTGAGTTCAGTGCGAACGACAGGTGGGCGTCCGTGACGTGTCCCGATGCCACCGTGAAGGGGCTGATGCGGATTGCGTCCGAGCTGAAGGAGCCCGATTCGGTGAGCGCGTAAATCTCGCTCCCGTCTACGGTCACCACCTTGATGCGGCTGTCGTCGTCGAGGCTGATGATGTCTCCGAGTGTTATCGGCGACAGGTTGAGGGGCAGCTGCAGGTCGGTGACGCGGAACTGCGAGGTGGTGTCGATGTCGGAGAGGTCGTAATGGTCGTCGATGCAGCCCGCCAGGACCAGCATCGCTGCGGCCGGCAAGACCGCGTGTTTTCGTCTCATGTCTGTGTGAGGTAGGTTGTGTTTCGGTTGGTGAATGTGGAAAGCGGCCCGCGCCCGATCCAAACGAACCGTAAAGCCGGGCAAGTGCGTTGGTCCCGGCCTCCGGGCGCGGGCTGCTCCGCTGTTATATGGAGAACCTTGTTTTTTTCTTGTCGGCAGTCTTCCGGACGGGCGCCTTGCCCGTGCGTCCGCCGGTCGACACTATGTAGATTCTTTGAGTTGTCGTTTGGTGGCGTAAAGCGAGGGTCGCTTTACGCCTTTCGTCAAAATCACTGCTTTACCTTCTGTTGGCTTTTTGACGTGCAAAATTATGTATAAAAATACAAATTACCCCCCCATTTTGTTAAAAATTGTTAACCATCTGTGTATCAACGAGTTCCCAAGATGTAAAAAATGGGATGTGCATGGGCGCAGGAGCAGTGTTCCCGCACACGTCGGTAATTTCGGTTCAATAAAAAAACTCACCCCTTTTCCCAAAGGAGTGAGATGAAACCTTAATCTTAATTAATACTATGAAAAACACTGTGCAAAAATAATACTTTTTCGGGGGCTTGTAAAGAGGCAAGCCTCGCATATTTCCAAAAATTAACTAAATCAGCTCGACTTTAACACTTTTTCACGTTTAAAAGGGTGTAATGGGACAAAATAAGCGGAAGCGGGGGCGATTGGGCCTCTGCTTCCGTATGTGCTTCCTGAGCGTGTATGAGATGTTTTTCGGACGCATCAGGGTGCGTCACTACATGGGAGGGTGGGTAGATGCGGGAGCGGTCACCAGGGGACCTGGTTGCCGAGGTAGCGGTAGACGTAGGTGTATTGGTTGCCGTTGGCTGTGCGCCACTGCAGGTATAGGTAGTTGGCACCGTCGGTGAACCAGTAGTTCATGGTGCTCTGCCGGCCGTCCTGGTAGCGGATGGTGACGGAGTCGCGATAGTAGCCGGCGTTGCATACCCAGAGGGTGCGCTGTGTGGCCTGTATGCCGCCGGTGTAGTAGAAGTAGTAGCCGCGGCCGCCGGTGAGGAACTCGAGGTAGTTGGTGTCGCCCGGGGTTACGGCCTGTCCGTTAGCCTCGACGAGCTGCCAGGTGCCGATCAGGTTGCTGTCGTAATACTGGTTGTTGTCGTTCGGACCCCACCAGTAGTCGTCGCCGTCGTCGCACGAGGTGAAGCTGATGGCGGCCATGATGGCGATGGCGGTCATGGCCAGGGTGCGTAGAGTGTGTTTCATAGTTGTTCCCGTTTACTTGTTCAACAATCCGGATTGGCCGAAAGTTGTCTTTCAATGTGCAGTGTTGGCGACATGGTGGCAGCCTTACATTTGCCGCGCCCGGTCTTTCGGCAGCACTATCCGGCCGAACGCCATTGTCAGCACGGCCCCGGAGAGCATCACGGCGATGCTGACCCACAGCACCAGCCTGGCGCCCCCGGCCGCAAGCAGCATGGGAATGAAGAAGACGCCCAGCACGGCTCCCAGTTTGCCCATGCAGGCCGCCAGCCCGGCACCCCGGCTGCGCTCTTCGACAGGGTAGATCTGGCTCGGCAGCACGAACGTCAGCAGGTGAGGCCCGGCGTTCAGGAACAGCTCGAAGATGCAGAACCCGGCCACCGCCCAGCCCATGTCCCAGTGCAGCTCGTAGGCGCACAGCAGCAGCGCCAGCCCCAGGGCGCTTATGATGAAGCCCCATCCCTGCATCCGCACGTGGTACATACGTCGCATCAGCAGTAGACCCAGCACGAATCCCGGCAGCATGAAGAAGTTGATGAGCGTGGTAACCTCCACCGAGCGCTCTATGTGCAGTACCTGCTGCACGGTGTCGGCGTGTGCCGGCAGCGTGCTTTCCAGGCCCAGGGCCATGCAGAGCACCGGCAGGAAGACCCCGATGCCGTATACGCCCAGTCCCTCGCAGGCCCACGGCAGTCCGCAGAAGATCGCCCGCATTGTTTTCAGGCCGGTGCCTCCGGGTGTCGCGGGGGCTGACGCACCTTGGTGCGCCCCTGCAGGTTCGCGGATCTCTACGTCGGGGCCGAGTATGGCCTTGACGGCCTTCTCGGCCTCGGCCACGCGTCCGCGGCTCATCAGCCAGGCGGGGCTCTCGTGGGCCCGTATCCGCAGAAGCACCATCAGCAGCGTCGTCGCCGATACCGTCAGGAAGAGCCACCGCCACACGTGCGGATGCGGGTGAGTCTTCAGCCACACGAAGCATACGAGCGCGAAGAGTATCGCCCCGAGCGCCGACGTCGCCTTGGCCACGCCCACCATCAGCAGCCGCCACTTTACGGGCATCAGCTCTGAGATATAGTCGGAGTCGAGGCAGTACTCGCCGCCCACGCCGAATCCCATGACGAAGAGCAACGCCATCAGGCAGCCCCATGACGGCCCTGAGAGAGCCATCAGCGACCCCACAAGGGTGATGGCCGGACAGAGGCGGTAGAAGATCAGGTAGCCGAAGCGGTCGGTGAGGCGCCCGAAGATGAGGCTGCCGATCATGATTCCCAACAGCGAGATGCAGCCTGTCAGTCCCTGCTGGAAGGGCGTCAGCTCCGGGTGCCGGCCTATCTCCAGCAGCGGAATGACGACGCCCACCATGGTGGCCATGCCCGAGCCCAGCAGCTGCCCCAGCGACGCCACCGCCAGCACCTTGTAGTTCGACCGCCGCAGCGGCATTTCGCTTAAGTAAACCATCTTTTCGTTTGTAGGGACGTGTCAGCGCGGCGCATTGTCGCCCGGTTCCCGGAATTTCCACTCCGTGTGCGGCGAGAAGATGTTGCTTAATTTATAAGCAGGTAACAGGAACAGCCAGGTGGTGATGCAGAACGGCCCCGTCAACGTGGCTATGCCCCAGGGCTTGAAGAAGGCGTCCATGGCCGCCTGCACGAACACGGTGACGACTATGGCCAGCACCGTCAGCGCCGCAATCTTCCAGTTGACGGTCTTATAGAAGACGCTGCCCATGGCGATGCCCGTCAGCACGGCCGAGAAGCCGTAGAGACCGTCGGCGATGTCCGACCCCGAGGCATGGAAGAGTATCGCCACCCCAAGCGAGATGGCCGATGCCACTGCCGCCCACAGGCAGCTCCATCGGTCGCATACGAACAGGGCCGCCAGGAAGAAGATGCCCGTCACCCAGTTGTTGACCAGGAAGACCTGGCTGATGCCCCTGAGCCAGTAGACGACCAGGTCGCCGAAGTCGTGGCTGAATGCCGTCACCACCTCGCCGGGCAGCTCCGGCGTAGCCTCGCCGCTGGGAGGCATGCCGGCAAGCATGCGCGACGCCAGAAGGAAGACCCACGTGGTGAACACGAAGGGGAACGTCAGCGAGTTGATCTTCCAGGGCGCCATGACGTGGTTGAAGCCGCGGCGCACGATGGTGCTGAGTCCGGCACAGAGAATCAGGCATAGCCACATCAGCCAGGTGGTGCCCAGGAAGGTGGGGAATGCGCAGCCCACCAGGGTGCCGTTGAAGCCCCAGAGGCCGTCGAGGCCGTCGGCTTTCTTCTGCGCCATGGCCCAGCCGGTGAGTGTTGATACTACCGCGCCGACCAGGGCTCCCCACGCCACCTGCGGCGTGCCCGACGCGTATGCGCCCCAGAAGATGCCCATCAGGAACAGCAGCCCCGTCCAGGCGCTGTTCTGGAACATCACCTGCCCGATGCCGCGGAATATCGACCGCACGGCCCGCAGCGGGCCCGGACGGTTCATGTCAAAGAATCTGCTTGCTTGTTGTGCCGCCATAGTATCCATGCCGATAAGATAAGGGGCGGAGACTGTCCCCGCCTGCTATTTCAACAGCCGGGTGCGGCTTTTGGTTTGTGCGGGTGTTTTTGCGGGCGCTCGGCCCGTGCGTACCTGGATACTGCCGGCGGGGCTTCTTGGCGAAGAAGTACTTGATGGAGAACACGAAGCAGGATGGTAGGGAGTTGAAGCCGGTCTCGCGGCGGTAGGAGGCGGTGCCGGGGCGGGGTCAGCGCCGGTAGGTGAAGTTGCGGCGGGAGGAGCGCCGGTAGCGTAGGGCGAAGAGTATGTCGGCCGGGGCGCGCAGCAGGTAGAAGAGGGGCACGGCCCACCATAGGCGGGGACTCCCCAGGCACGCCGCCATGAGACGGTAGAGGGCGATCTGCAGGCCCCACAGGGCCAGCAGGCAGGCCATGGCGACACCGGGAAGGATGAGCTGAAGGGGGACGAGAGGGCGCTGGGCTATGGTGCAGAGGGAAAGGGCGACGCAGGCTGCCAGGCTCAGGGTGCAGAGCCACAGCATGACGTCGATGACGCCCTGGCGCAGGCGAGGTCCGGCGTTGAGGAAGCGGGAGGCGAAGCGGTAGCGCTGCTTGAGGCTTATCCATTGGCGGCGGGTGCCCTCGCCCCAGTCGACGAGCACACGTGCCTGCCGGGCGAACTGGAACCGGGAGTTGGTGGCGGTGGCCACCTGGCTGACGAAGATGTCGTCGTCGCCGGAATGGAGGTAGTAGTTGTTGCCGTAGCCGGAGTTGCGGAAGAAGAGGTCGCGGCGGAAGGCGAGGTTTGCGCCGTCGCCGCGGTAGGGACGTCCGTCGATGGCGGCGAGCATCCACCGGGCGACGGTGAGCAGTGTGTCGAAGCGGCGGTACCAGCGCTTGGGGCCGCGCAGGCCGCGCAGGTCCATGCAGGCGCCGCCGAGCACTATCTCGACGTCGGGGCCGGTGAACTGTCCGGCCATGAGGCTGAGCCACTGGCGGGAGGGTATCTCGATGTTGGTCAGGGTTGTGAGAATGATGTCGCCGGTGGCCTTCTTGATGCCCATGGTGTTGCCAAGCTTGCGGCGGCTGAGGTTCTGGGCCTCGGGGGGGACGAAGGTGAAGTATAGGTCGGGGTAGGCGCCGTCGAAAGTCTCGGCGAGGTTGGAGGCTTCGCGGGCGGAGCCGTCGACGACGATGATTATTTCGACGTTGGGGTAGTCCTGGTCGGCGATTCCATGCAGGAATGCGCCTATCTGGTCGGTGTCAGGCTTGCCGAATGCGACCACGCTTATGGTCGGGCAGTGAATGGACGCCCCCTGGTGCGACCATGCATTGTCGTCCTGGTCGTCGGCGTTTTCAGTTTCATCCTGTCCGGCGGCGGTCTGGGCATTTATGATGCGGGTGAGCTGGCGGTAGCGGGCGGGGCCGCAGGTGAGGTAGCCGATGCCGGCGGCGATGCCTACGCCGAGCAGAGTCCAGGCGAGGGGAAGTACGGAGGGTAAGTCGAGCATGGTCGTGTGTCAGAAGTCGGAGAAATAGGGGGGGCGGATGATGATGCCCACCCGGAACATGGAATGGAACTTGTTGTAATCCAGGAGGCTCTCGCCATAGCCGTTGTAGTACTGCACGAAGAAGTACTGGTTGGCCTTGTTCCACATTCGCCAGCCGAAGCCGAAAGAGGTGTTGTAGTTGGGCTTCCAGGTGGCGCGGCGCGTCAGGGTGATGTCCCAGAAGAATTTCTTGTCGGGGGTGGTGACCTGGATGCCGTGCTGGAAGATGCCGGAGTACTTCAGGATGTCGCGGTTGTTCTCGCCGTCGATGATGGGTACCCAGATCTTGCCGTGTATCATGAGCCACTTGTCGATGATGACGTTGCAGCCCAGGGAGATGCGGTTCCAGGAGCGTGACTGTATGGAATCTCGGCCGTTGCTCTCGTGCTCGATGAGCAGGGTGAGCTTGCCGATGAAGCGGTTCTTGCTGAACAGTGGCTTGGTCAGGCCTATGCCGGGGTTGAATATGAAGTCGTGCATGGGCATGGAACGCTTGAAGACGTCCCAGAAGACGCGCTGAGTGTAGGCCAGGAAGAGGTAGGAATGGAACGGAAGCACGCTCTTGGTGAGGCGCTGCTGGATGCTGATCTGGAACTTGACGTCGCTGTTGTCGGCCGTGGGCTTGCGGAACGGGGCGGTGCCGACCAGGAAGTAGTTGTCCTTGTAAAGGGAGAAGTAGGGGCGGGAGTCGAAGTCGCGGCGGAGTGAGTCGGTAAGGTCGATGGTGTCATTGCGCTCGGTGACAATCTGCGCCGACGCGGGCGTGCGCATCCACGCCGCTAATATGGCTATGAGCGCGGCAGTGGCGACCCTCAGGCTTCTGTTGCTCCATGACTGCATTGCTTATCCGATTTTGTGGCGCAAAATTACTAAAACTTTTTCAATGAAAAAAGTTTTGGATCCCATTCGGCAATTTTGTCGAACAGGGTCTTGACCGGGGAATTTGGCTTCCGGAAGTGTTATATGGATGTGGGGTTGCACGTCTGCAGGGATTTGCGTAAATTTACGGCCTGAAAAGATTGCATACCCTCAACTACAGGAAACAAACACACAGAGATTATGAGAAAGCTCATCACCGGCCTGCTGGCCGCCGTCGTGGCGCTCACGGGCGCCGCCCCCGTGCTGGCCAGGAAGAAAGCCCCGACCCGCAGGCAGCAGGCGAAGAAAGAGTGCTGCGCCACCGACAGCACCCGGGTACGTCATCCCGAATGGCTTAAAAATGCCGTCATCTACGAAGTCAACCTGCGTCAGGGCACCCCGGAGCGCAACCTGGCGGGCCTGCGCGCCCAGCTGCCGCGCCTCAGGGACCTCGGCGTCGACATCCTTTGGCTCATGCCCATCCACCCCATCAGCAAGGAACAGCGCAAGGGCACCATGGGCAGCTACTACGCCGTGCAGGACTACCTGCAGGTCAATCCCGAGTTCGGCACCGTCCGGGACCTCAAGGACATGGTCAGGGATGCCCACGGCCTGGGCATGAAAGTAATCCTCGACGAGGTCTGCAACCACACCGGTGCCGACAACGTCTGGATCAAGAATCACCCGGAGTTCTTCGCCCGCAACGAGAAGGGGGAGATGTACGGCCCGTACGACTGGACGGACGTCTGCCAGCTCGATTACTCCAGGCCCGGCACGCGCAAGGCCATGAAGGAGGCGCTCCTCTACTGGGTGAAGGAGGCTGACATCGACGGCTACCGCTGCGACGTAGCCGGCATGGTGCCCACCGACTTCTGGGAAGATGTGCGCCCGGCCCTCGACGCCATAAAGCCGGTCTTCATGCTCGCCGAGGCTTCCAAGCCGGAGCTGACCCGCAAGGCCTTCGACGCCGACTACAACTGGCCGATGAAGGATGTATTCAACGCCATCGCCGCCACGCAGGGCGTCAACCACTACGCCGCCTACAAGCAGATGAAGCTCCCGCGCCGCAACGCCCTGAGCATCGACACGCTCCTGGCCAGGCAGCAGTGCGAGTATCCCAAGGGAGCGTTCAACATGAACATGATCACCAACCACGACCTGAACTCGTGGGAAGGGACGGAGTTCGACCGTCTCGGCCCGGCCACGGGCGCCTTCGCGGTGCTCAGCTACACGCTGCCCGGCCTGCCGATGCTATACACCGGCCAGGAGGTGGGCTTCAACCATCCCTTCGAGTTCTTCGAGCTCGACTCGGTGCAGCCCGACTACCGTGCCAACGAGGTGACGACCTTCTACGAGGTGCTCAACTCGCTGCGGCACAATAACAAGGCTCTGTGGACGGACTCTCGCATGGCGCCGATGAAGCGCTTCGCCACCACCGACCCGGACGTGTACGTGTTCAGCCGTGAGCGCGACGGCCAGCGTGTGCTGGTGGCAGTGAACCTGAGCGCCAAGGAGGGCCGGGTGGAGTTCACCGGCGACGCTCCCGGCCAGGATGCGCTGATAAACATCTTCAACGCTACCCCGGAGACCCTGCCGGACCTGCTCCGGCCCTGGGAGTACCGCGTGCTCACCACGCCTTTCTGACGCACTGGCTGAAATAACGAGGACTCCGCGGTCGCAACCGATGCCGCGGAGTCTTCTTTATGTCTATGCTCACAACGTGAGGCGATTTGAGCCTGTGTCAAAATTGAAGTGCAGCCTCTTTTGTAACCTTCGGTCAGATTGTAGGAGGGTGTGTCAAAATTCAAAATTTCGGTCAGATTGTAGGGCTGCACCCTGGTGCAGCCGC
>UQLL01000011.1 GCA_900541835.1 uncultured Porphyromonadaceae bacterium | reverse complement strand
AAAAGGCGTTCTTCCGTGAAATCGCTAATTTTGCACTTGCCAGTTGAGAGTAGGGGAGATGGAGGCCGCCGTGCACATGAACGCTTTTTTGTGCATAAATTTGGCTGCCAAAAGAGTAAGTGTTAACTTTGCGCTATAAAACCAACAACCTCTTTAAATCTAAGAAATGAAGACAGAAGACATCAAGTGGGAGGAGCTGACGTTCAGCTACATGCCGACCGACTACAACGTGCGCTGCACGTACCGCGACGGGAAGTGGGGCGACATCGAGGTCAGCGACTCGGAATACATACCCATGCACATCGCCGCTTCGTGCCTGCACTACGGGCAGGAGTCGTTCGAGGGCCTCAAGGCCTTCCGCGGCAAGGACGGCAAGATCCGCATCTTCCGCATGGAGGAGAATGCCAAGCGCTTCATCCGCTCGGCCGAGGGCATCAAGATGCAGCCCATGCCCGTGGAGCTGTTCTGCGAGATGGTCAAGAAGGTAGTCAAGCTCAACGAGCGCTTCATCCCGCCATACGGCACCGGGGCGTCGCTCTACATCCGTCCGCTTGAGATTGGCATCAGCCCCCGCGTGGGCGTCAAGCCCGCCTCCGAGTACATGGTGGTGATGCTCGTCACCCCCGTCGGCCCCTACTTCAAGGAGGGCTTCAAGCCCACCAGGGTGTGCATGAGCCGCGAGTACGACCGCGTGGCCCCCAAGGGCACCGGATCCATCAAGGTCGGCGGCAACTACGCAGCCTCCCTGGTGGCCGGCGAGAAGGCACACGAACTCGGATACTCCGTGATGCTCTACATCGATCCCAAGGAGAAGAAGTACCTCGACGAGTGTGGCGCGGCCAACTTCTTCGGCATCAAGGGCAACAAGTACGTTACCCCATTCAGCGAGTCCATCCTGCCGTCGATCACTAACAAGAGCCTCGTGCAGCTGGCCGAGGACCTGGGCATGGAGGTTGAGCGCCGCCACATCCCCATCGCCGAGCTCGAGGAGTTCGACGAGGCCAGCGCCTGCGGCACCGCCGCCGTCTGCTCCCCCATCAGCGAAATCGACGACCTCGACACCGGCAAGAAGTACATCTTCTCCACCAACGGCGAGGCCGGCCCCATGACCACCAAGCTCTACAACAAGCTCCGCGCCGTGCAGCTCGGCGACGAGGAGGACGTGCACGGCTGGAACTGCATCCTTGACTAAATAGCACGTCGGAGACGTGCGTTTATCTCGGAATCCCGATACGCTTACTCACGATTGATTGACTGACAGGGCGGCGTGTGGACACTGGTTATCCATGCGCCGCCCTTGCCTTAGGTTCCTTTATCATGGACAAGGACGCGATTATGCGGCAGGCCGAGGCTCAGGCGCTGCCCGTGATACTTAAATATTATAAGGAGGGCTCAGAGCTGTGCGGGCTGCTGCTGACCCACAGCCGCCTGGTGGCCCGCAAGGCACTCGATTGCCTGGAGCTCCATCCTGAGCATGAAGCGGACCCCGTCGGTGTGGCCCGTGCCGCGCTGCTGCACGACATCGGCATCGTCCGCACCGCCGCACCCGGCATCCACTGCACCGGCACCGAGCCCTATATCCGCCACGGCATCCTCGGCCGCGCCATGCTCGAACAGGAGGGAATGCCCGTCGAAGCCCTGGTCTGCGAGCGCCACACCGGCGCTGGAATCTCCGCCGAGGAGATAGAGATGGCGCAGATGCCACTGCCCGTGCGCGACATGTTGCCCCTCTCTCTGCTGGAGAAGGTGGTCTGCTATGCCGACAAGTTCTACTCCAAGTCGGGCGACCCGACCTGCGAGAAGGCGCCAGCGCGCATACGCGCCTCCCTCTCGCGCTTCGGCTCCGCCTCCATCGAGCGTTTCGACGCCCTCCGAGCCCTCTTCGGATAGGGGAGAAGAGAGGTTGACCGACGATGATTTCGCGGCGGCAGTTGCACAGTCCGCAAAATATGATTACCTTTGTAAAAATTTGGATTCATGGCAACCGGACTTGAGCAAGAGCTGCAGGTGTTGTCCGCGCGTGCCCGCAAGGCTGCGGAGACAATCGCCACGCTGCGCTCCGAGCTCGCAGAGAGCCGGCGGCGCGAGGCCGACCTGCGGCAGCAGCTCGGCCAGGCACGTTCCCAGCTCGACCAGGCCAGGCAGGAGGCTCACTTCCTGCGCGTAAGCCATAGGCTGGCCTCCTCGCCCGACGCACTCGTCGAGGCCCGGCGCATGATTGCAGGTTTGATGCGCAACATCGACAAGGCTATAGCCGAACTCAAGGAGTGATGATGCGATGAAGGAAACTGACGAAATCGACATAAAGATAAAAATCGCCAACCAGGAGGTGAAGCTCCGCCAGCCCCTGAGCAACCAGGATTTCATACGCGACGTCGAAAGTCGCGTCGAGGAGCTCTGGCGCACGTGGCGCGCACGCTTTCCACAGCTGTCGGAGAGCCGAATCCTGGCCATGATGGTATATCAATACGCCTCGTTCTATATGCAGCAGGGCGTCCGCTTCGACTCCGCCGAAAAGGCCGTGCGCGACGCGTCCGACATGCTCGCCCGGGCCCTTGTTGCCACGGGCAACCCGTAGCCGGGCGATGCATCGGCCCGTAGGCCGGGCAAGTTCCTTTTCCCATCGTCATCCCCTTGCGCAGGCGGATGCCGGGCCGGTGTGCGGCAGGACCCGGGAGCCGATGCTCCCGCCCAGGTTCTGTGGCACTTTTTGTATTACCTAAAAATCGGAAAAACTGTAAAAAAGAACTCGTAAGAATATGGTAGCAATAATATCCATCATGGTAGGCATAGTCTGCGCTGTAGGCGGCTACCTGCTGGCTTTGTCGGCCAGCAAGCGCAACGCCCGCAGCGAGGCCGCCCAGATAAAGGCCGAGGCAGAGCGCCAAGGCGACATCATACAGGAGAAGGCCCGCCTCAAGGCCCAGGAGGACGCCCTCAAGATTACCTCCGAGGCCGAACGCGTGGCCGCTCAGAAAAACCAGAAGCTGCAGAGCGCCGAGGCTCGCGCACGCCAGCGCGAGCAGCAGCTCAACCAGCAGCAGAGCGAGATCCAGCGCCGTCGCAACGAGCTCGAGACCCTCCGCCTCAACCTCGAGAACCAGCAGCAGGTCGTGGACCGACGCGGCCAGGAGCTCGACCGCCTTGTGCGCCAGGCCCAGGACGAGCTCGAGCACGTCTCCGGCTTGAGCGCCGAGGAAGCCAAGGAGCGTCTCGTGGAGAGTCTCCGCGACGAGGCCAAGACAGCCGCCGCCGGATACATCAACGACATAATGGACGAGGCCAAGCTCACCGCCGGCAAGGAGGCCAAGCGCATCGTCGTCCAGACCATACAGCGCGTCGCCACCGAGACCGCCATGGAGAACTCCGTCACCGTCTTCCACATCGACAACGACGAGATCAAGGGCCGCATCATCGGCCGCGAGGGCCGCAACATCCGCGCCCTGGAGGCAGCCACCGGCATCGAGATTATCGTCGACGACACTCCCGAGGCCATCGTGCTCAGCGGCTTCGACCCCGTGCGCCGCGAGATTGCTCGCCTTGCCCTGCACCAGCTCGTAGTAGACGGTCGCATCCACCCCGCACGCATCGAGGAGGTCGTCGCCAAAGTCCGCCGCCAGGTAGAGGAGGAAATCATCGAGACCGGCAAGCGCACGGCCATCGACCTGGGCATCCACGGCCTGCATCCCGAGCTCATCCGCATGGTCGGCAAGATGAAGTACCGCTCCAGCTATGGCCAGAACCTGCTGCAGCACTCCCGCGAGACCGCCAACCTCTGCGCCACCATGGCCTCCGAGCTCGGCCTCAACCCCAAGAAGGCCCGCCGCGCCGGCCTGCTCCACGACATAGGCAAGGTGCCCGACGACGAGCCCGAGCTGCCACACGCCATCCTCGGCATGAAGCTCGCCGAGAAGTACAAGGAGAAGCCCGAGATATGCAACGCCATCGGTGCCCACCACGACGAGGTCGAGCAGACGTCGCTGCTCGCTCCCATCGTGCAGGTGTGCGACGCCATCTCCGGCGCCCGTCCCGGCGCGCGCCGCGAAGTGGTGGAGGCATACCTCAAGCGTCTCAACGACCTTGAGCAGCTGGCAATGTCGTATCCCGGCGTCATCAAGACCTATGCCATCCAGGCCGGACGCGAGCTCCGCGTCATTGTCGGCGCCGAGAAAATCAGCGACGAGGAGACCGAGAAGCTCTCCGCCGAAATCGCCAAGAAGATACAGGACGAGCTCACCTACCCCGGTCAGGTCAAGATCACCGTCATCCGCGAGACCCGCGCCGTAAGCTTCGCCAAGTAACATGGCCGAAAGCAAGGAAAAGGAGAGGCCGAAAGGTGTCTCAACAGGCTGCGGCTCCGGGTGTGCCGACCGCAAGTGCGGCGGCGGGTCATGTGCGGCCTGCTCCCATCGCGCCGACTGCTCATGTCCCCGCGCTGACCTGGCAGGGCGAGGAAACCTTGACAGCTACGACTGGCTGGCGGGCATAAAGACCGCTGATCCCAGCCAGTTCGTGGAGGTCATGTTCAAGAACACCCGCAAGAGCTACTACCTCAACACCGCCAACCTGCAGTTGCGGCAGGGCGACGCCGTGGTGGTGGAGGGCTCCCCCGGCCAGGACCTGGGCAAGGTCACCATGACAGGGCCGCTCGTGGCCCTGCAGATGCGGCGTGCCAGCCTCCGTAAGGACTTCGAGCCCAAGCGCATCTACCGTCATGCCACCGAGAGCGACATGGAGCGTTTCCGCGCCGCACGAGACCGCGAGCACGACACCATGATCCGCTCACGCCAGATTGCCGCCGAGCTCGGACTCAAGATGAAGATCGGCGACGTCGAGTACCAGGGTGACGGCCACAAGGCTATCTTCTACTATATCGCCGACGAGCGCGTGGACTTCCGCAAGCTCATCCGCATCCTGGCGGAGACTTTCGGCGTGCGCGTGGAGATGAAGCAGATCGGCGCACGTCAGGAAGCAGGGCGCATCGGTGGCATCGGACCTTGCGGTCGCCCCCTCTGCTGCGCCACCTTCCTCTCCAAGTTCGCCAGTGTCGGTACCGGCGCCGCACGCCTGCAGGACATCAGCATGAACCCCCAGAAGCTCGCCGGACAGTGCGCCAAGCTCAAGTGCTGCCTCAACTTCGAGGTCGACTCATACGTCGAGGCAGGCCGCAAGCTTCCCCCGAAGGACGTCCAGCTCCAGACCAAGGACGCCGACTACTTCTACTTCAAGGCCGACATCCTCAAGCGCGAGATCACATACTCCACGGCCAAGAACCAGCCAGTGAACCTCGTCGTCATCCCGGCGGCACGTGCCTTTGAGATCATCTCACTCAACAAGCAGGGCATCAAGGTCGACGCCCTGAGCGCCGAGGAACCGAAGGCCGAGAAGCCCAAGGAGTTCGTGGATCTGGTGGGCCAGGACTCTCTCACACGCTTCGACAAGAACCGCCGCAAGAAGAAACGCGGCGGAGGCGGGGGCGAGAAACCGACCGATGCAGACAAGGGCGGCAAGTCCGGGCGCCAGCGCCAGAGCAAAAGCGACAAGCCTCAGAAAGGCGAAAAAGGCAAGACAGAACAGACCTCGGCCAAGGATCAGCCACGCCAGCAGCCCAAAGGCGGCGCGGGCAACGGTCGCAAGCCACGTCAGCCACGCCACGAAGGCAAGCAGGGAGGCGACAAGCCTCAGCAGCCCAGGCAGGAAAAGCAAGAAAAGCAGGACAAGCAGAGCAAGCCGCGTCAGCAGAAGTCCAAACCGTCTCCTGTAGGGACGCACTCTGGTGCGTCCGCATCCAAGCCGAAGCAGGAACCCAAGCCGAAGCAGGAGTCCAAACCACAGATCCCGGCCGTGCCGGATGTTCCAGTGTCGCAGCTGGCCATACGCATGGCCACCAAGAATAAGACCTGACCTCCATGATCTCGATGCGCCATCTCTTCTTTCTGTTGCTCGGCATCGTGCTGGTGTGCCTGCTGTCCGGGTGTCGGCGCCTGCAGCGCGTGGCCTACTACCACTCCCAGCACCTCGACCCGGCAGGCTGGCGCTGCGACCGCCCGATCGTCTTCCTCGCCGACTCCGCCACTGCCCCCGGCCTGGAGCGCGGCCAGTACCACCTCTACATGGTGATGCGCTACCGCGAGTCATATCCCTACTCCAAGCTTTACCTGCGCCTGGAGTTCACCTCTTTGGCGCGCGGTGTGCGCACACGCGACATCTGCGTCGACATGGAGCATCCCGCTTCCAACCCCGGCGCCAAGGTCAAGCTCAACAAGGGACTCGTGGAACTCACCATCCCCCTCGGTTACGACACTGTAGACGAGGGCTGGACCCTCGGCGTACAGCAGCGCATGACTCCGCCCCCCGTAACCGGCATCAACGATATAGGCATCAAAATGGTTAAAGAATAAAATCCTTTACCAAGTAACATGAACACACCCCAACGGCCGTCGGCAGAAGTGGCCGACATCAACATACGCATCGCCCGGCTCCAGCAGCTCATGCGCCACGCCGGCATGGACGCCATGCTCGTGAGCGGCAACGCCAACTGCTTTTATACCACGGGTCTCATTTTCCGCGGCTACGTCTACATCCCGCAGTTCGGCGAACCCGTGTGGCTTGTCATCCGGCCCGACTGGAAGGGTCCCGGCATCGTCAATATCCGCAAGCCGGAGCAGATTCCCGACGCGCTGCTCGGCTGCGGCATCTCGCTGCCTGCCACCGTGGGGCTCGAATACGCCGCCCTCAGCCACGGCGACTACCAGCGCCTGAGCGCCGCCCTCGGCGATGTCCAGACCCCCGACGCATCGCCACTCCTGGCCAAGGCCCGCATGGTCAAGACCCCCTACGAGCAGCAGCTCATGCGTATCGACGGCGTGCACCACGTGGCCGCCTATAGCCGCATACCTCATCTCTACCGGGAGGGCATGAGCGACATCGAGCTCCAGATAGAGATTGAGAAGAAGCTCCGCGCAGAAGGCTGCCTGGGCGTCATCCGCCTGGCAGGCACACAGATGGAAATCAACCTCGGCAGCGTCCTGGCCGGTGACAACGCCGATGTCCCCTCGCCATACGACTTCCTGCTCGGCGGCGCCGGACAGAGCCCGGCTCTTCCCCTCGGCGCCGATGGTACCATTCTCCGCCCCGGCATGACAGTCATGGTCGACATGAACGGCAACTTCAACGGCTACCAGACCGACATGACGCGTGTCTACAGCCTCGACGGCGACATCCCCGAAAAGGCACTCAAGGCCCACCAGGTCGCCATCGACATCCTGCGCCGCCTGGAGCGCGAGTCGCTGCCCGGCACTCCTCTGAGCCGCATGTACACCACAGCCGCCGAGATGGCCGAAGCGGCCGGACTCTCCGACTACTTCCAGGGCCATCGCCAGAAGGCCGCCTTCCTCGGTCACGGCGTAGGCATAGAGCTCAACGAGATGCCCCCCATCTCGTCCCGTAGCAAGGTCACCCTCGAGGCAGGAATGGTGCTCGCCGTCGAGCCCAAGTTCGTCCTCCCCGGCATCGGCGCCGTCGGCGTCGAGAACACATACATCGTCTCCGACAACGGCCTGGAGAACATCACCCCGGCCCCGGAGGAGATAACCACGCTTCAGGGAGTATGACGCCGCAGGAGCTCAGGACGGCCATCGACAGGCCCGTGTTCCGCACCGTCGGCGAGTGTGCCGACGTCCTCGGCCTGCGCATATGCGTCGTCGGCGGATATGTACGCGACTTGCTGCTTGAGCGCCACAGCAAGGACATCGACTTCGTGGCCGTCGGCAGTGGTATAGACCTGGCCCGCGCCGTGGCCAGGAAGATGCGCGGCCGCGTGAGCGTCTTCGCCACCTACGGCACCGCGCAGGTCAAGGCGCGTGGACAGGAACTCGAGTTCGTCGGAGCCCGCTGCGAGAGCTATACCCCCGACAGTCGCAACCCGGAGGTCAGCGCCGGAAGTCTCGACGACGACCTCCGTCGACGCGACTTCACCGTCAACGCCCTGGCACTCAGCGTCAACGCCGCCGACTTTGGCACCCTCATAGACCCCTTCGGCGGCGTTGAAGACATACGCCGTCGTACCCTTCGCACCCCACTCGATCCCGACATCACCTTTAGCGACGACCCCCTGCGAATGATGCGGGCCATACGCTTCGCCACGCAGCTCGACTTCGCAATTGACCCCGATACCTTTCAGGCTATCCGCCGCAATGCCGACCGACTGAAGATCATAACTCGCGAACGCATCAACGACGAGCTTGGCAAGATCATGCGAGCCTCCCGGCCCTCCGTGGGCTGGCGCCTGCTTGACGATGCGGGCATGCTGGAAACCGTCTTTCCCGAGCTGCTCGACCTCAAGGGCGTCGAGACCGTGGAGGGCCGCGGCCACAAGGACAACTTCGCACACACCCTCAAGGTCCTCGACAACGTGGCCGAGCGCAGCGACAATGAATGGCTTCGCTGGGCCGCCCTGCTCCACGACATCGGCAAGCCGCAGACCAAGCGTTTCGAGCCGGGCACCGGCTGGACTTTCAAGAACCACAACTTTGTTGGCGAGAAGATGGTGCCCCGCATCTTCCGCCGCCACAAGCTCCCCCTGAACGAGAAGATGAAGTATGTGGCCAAGCTCGTCGGTCTGCACATGCGTCCGCAGGCAGTCGGTGACGATGACGTCACCGACCGCGGCATCCGCCGCCTCGGCCGCGAGGCCGGCGACGACCTCCAGGACCTCATGATTCTGGCCGAGGCCGACATTACATCCAAGAACCCCGCAAAGGTGCGGCGCATACTCGACAACTTCCGATACGTGCGCGCCCGCCTCCAGGAGGTAGCCTCCAAGGACGACTGGCGCGAGTGGGAGAACCCAATCAACGGCCATATGCTCAAGGCGCTTTTCCACCTCCAGGACGGCCCCTTGCTCGGCACCCTGCGCAACCGGGTCAAGGACGAGATCTACTGCATCCCCGAGAAGGAGAACTTCGACTACGCCCTGCACTACCTGCTGAGCATAGCCCCCGAGTACGGCCTCACTCCCGACCCGTCCCTGACGCCGGACCAGCTCCGTGCCATCGGCGTCAAGGTCCGCCACAACAAAACCGAGAGCCGCGAAATGTAGGAGGGTGTGTGCCGATAATCAATGAAGCAGAGCGGATGCACCGGGGTGTATCCCTATGATTCGCCGGATTTTGCAACACCCTCCTACAAGCGACATTTCAACAACATTGTAGCAACTAACATACCTTCCATCATGAAGAATATCCGCATCATATACCTCCTATTTCTGCTCGTGCTGCTGGCGCCTGCCGCCCGCGCGGGCGACAAGAAGGCCGTGGCCGTGAGCGACCAGTCCTGCCTGGTGCTCAAGACCGACGGGTCACTGTGGGCCTTCGGCCGCAACGACTATGGCCAGCTCGGCGACGGCACTACACAGTACCGCAGCAAGCCGGTCAAGGTGCTTGACCACGTAAGGGAGATGTCCGCCGGGTACGGCTTCTCCATGGCGCTGCTCGAAGACGGCACCTTGTGGACCTGGGGCTACAACGATAATGGCCAGCTCGGCGACGGCACCAACACGCCCCGCCTGCGGCCTCAAAAAATCATGGACGGCATCAGCAGCATCGATGCCGGGCGAATTTACGCCCTGGCCGTGGGCGACGACGGCACTCTTTGGGCTTGGGGCCGGAACGACCGTGGCCAGCTCGGCGACGGTTCCGATGTCAACCGCAATGTGCCCGTCCGCGTGATGACAGGCGTGAGGCAGGCCTCGGCAGGTACCTTCTGGACCGCCGCAGTAAAGACCGATGGTTCGCTGTGGGTCTGGGGAGACTACTACACCGGATATAAAAGCATCCGGGTGACGAACCGGCGTCGGTCGCCTGTCAAGATGCTGGACGGCGTCAGGCAGGTCTCGGTCGGCCACACACATATCCTCGCGGTGATGGCCGACGGTCGGCTGATGGCCTGGGGCGACAACGACATGGGCGAGCTTGGCAACGGCACCACCGACTGGGACTGGTATAATACGCCCGTGAAAATCATGGACGGCGTGGACGAAGCCTGCGCCGGGGATTACATCTCGCTTGTCAGGCGCAACGACGGCAGTCTCTGGGGCTGGGGATGCAACGACGATGGCCAACTCGGCATCGGAAACCGCGACAACCAGCTGCGCCCAGTGCGCATAGCCGACAAGGTCGGAGACTTCGCCGCCGGAGGCGAAGTCTCGCTCTGGATTACCCCGGCAGGCGAACTCAAAATAACAGGCAAAATAAAAGGAGGCTATTAACGCGAGTTCGGGATAAGAATTACCCCAAGAAAGTTGAATGAGGGTGTTGTAAAATCCGGCGAATCGTAGGGCTGCACCGGGGTGCAGCCCTGCAATCTGACCGAAATTTTGAATTTTGACACACCCTCGTAATGATTGAAACATGATAATTGACCGCCGACCCGAACAAGAGGATACATCGACCGTCCGTGAGCCGCAGCCGCAACGCACCATTAAGTCGATGAGCGAGGAGCTGCGTCCCCGCGAAAAGGCACTTGCCAAGGGCATCGGTGTGCTGACGCTGCCGGAACTGTGGGCCGTTGTCATGGGTAGCGGCACACGCGGCGTCAACGTCATAGACATGTGCACCGACCTCATGGCCCGCAGCGACAACAACCTAACCCTGTTGGCGCGGCGCTCGCTCAAGCAGCTCTCCGTCGTCAAGGGCCTCGGCCCCAGCAAGGCGCTGCAGGTCATGGCCGTGCTCGAGATTGCCAAGCGCTACCAGCAGGCCGAGTTGCCTCAGAGGCCCGCCATATCGTCGTCCAAGGATGCCTACTCCATCCTGCGCCCCGAGTTAGGGCATCTCGGCCACGAGGAGATGTGGGTGCTCATGCTCAATCGTGCCAACCGCGTCATCAAGCTCTTCCAGGCATCGCGCGGCACCACCACCGCAACCCTTTTCGACCTCAAGGGCATCCTGAAAGAGGCGCTCCTGGAGAGTGCCGAGGGCATCATCATGGCCCATAACCACCCTTCGGGTAACTGCCGCCCGTCAGGACAGGACGACAGCATCACCCTGAGATGCCGCGAGGCCTGCCGTACCCTCGATATCCGATTCTTCGACCACATCATCGTCACCGCCGAGAGTTACTACTCCTACAAAGACTCCGGCAAGCTTTGATTGAGCGTACTTTGTGGCGCCCGCTCACCCAATTACTAAAGAAGTCCCGGACGAAAATCGATTTCCGTCCGGGACTTCTTTAGTATAGGTGAGTCAGAGGGTTTCGAGGGGGTGGCCGGTCATCTCCTTGGGCTGCGGCAGGCCCATGGCATGGAGGATGGAGGGGGCCACGTCGGCCAGGCGCCCGTTCTCTACCTTCGCCTTCGGGTTGTCGCTGACAAAGATGAAGGGTACAGGGTTGAGCGAGTGGGCAGTGTTAGGCGTGCCGTCTGCGTTGAGTGCGTGGTCGGCGTTGCCGTGGTCGGCGATGATGAAGGTGTCGTATCCATGCTTCCTGGCTGCCTCGACCACCTTGCTGACGCAGGTGTCGAGCACTTCGACGGCCTTCTGGATAGCGGAGTACACACCCGTGTGGCCCACCATGTCGCCGTTGGCGAAGTTGACCACGATGAAGTCGTACTTCTCGGTGTCGATGGCGGCCACCAGCTTTTCGGTGACTTCGGGGGCGCTCATCTCGGGCTGGAGGTCGTAGGTCGGTACCTTGGGCGACGGCACCAGGATGCGGTCCTCGTCGGGGAAGGGTTCTTCGCGTCCGCCGTTGAAGAAGAACGTGACGTGGGCGTATTTCTCGGTCTCGGCGATGTGGAGCTGCTTCAGCCCCTGTTTGCTGAGGTACTCTGCCAGGGTGTTGGACACGTCTTTCTTGTCGAAGAGGATGTGCACTCCGTGGAAAGAGTCGTCGTAGGGCGTCATGCAGTAGTACTGGAGGCCCTTGACGGGTGTCATGCCGCTCTGTTCGTGCTGGGTGAGCACGGTGGTGATTTCCTTGGCGCGGTCGTTGCGGTAGTTGAAGAAGATTACGCAGTCCTCCTCGGCGATGCAGCCCGGGTCGTCGGCCGAGACGATGGGGAGCATGAACTCGTCGGTGGTGCCCTTGGCGTAATAGTCGCGGATGGCCTGTGGGAAGTCGGTGGTCTTCTCGCCCTGACCGTGCACGAGCAGGTCGTATGCCTTGCGGACGCGGTCCCAGTTGCGGTCGCGGTCCATGGCGTAGTAGCGGCCGATGACGCTTGCGACCTTGCCGGTGGACTTGGCACAGTGGTCCACTATCTGCTGCACGAAGCCGGCGCCAGACTCGGGATCGGTGTCACGGCCGTCGAGGAAGCAGTGCACGTACACCTTCTCCACATTATATTTCTTGGCGATGTCGAGCATGGCGAAGAGGTGTTCGAGCGAGGAGTGGACGCCGCCGGTGCTGCACAGGCCCATGAGGTGGAGGGCGTGGCCGGAGGCGGCGTATTCGTACGCGCTCTTGATTTCTTTCATCTGGAGGATGGATCCGTCGGCTATGGCGCGGTTGATTTTCACAAGGTCCTGGTATACGACGCGTCCGGCTCCGATGTTGAGGTGGCCGACCTCGGAGTTGCCCATTTGCCCGGCGGGCAGGCCGACGTCCTCGCCGCTGGCCTGCAGCTCGGAGTTGGGATACGTGGCCCGCAGGTGGTCCATGTAGGGTGTGGACGTATTGTAGATGGCGTCGTCGCGCTTGTGGTCGCCGATGCCATATCCGTCGAGGATGATTAACAGCGCTTTATGGTTCATAGTGTGCTTTCTTTTTTCTTTTTTGTTTTACCTGTAGAGCGCCCGGAATGCGCAGGCTCCCGAAGCGGCTGCAAAGTTAATAAAAAACGGGCAATAAGAGGTTCGTTTTATTAACGTTTTCGTCGGTGCTAAGGTTGCCGCTCTTCAACGTGAGGTGGGAATTTCTTCGTCCAGGGGGCGACGGGATGGGGGTACGGTCTTGTTGGGCTTGGGGGAACCTTTGCTGGATTTGCGGATTTTTGCGGTTTTGACGTTTTTTTGTGCCTTATGATGCTTGGCGGGTGTTGACGGGAGGGTGTCGGCGGGGGCCATGGCTTGGACAGTGCGGTAGAAGGGCCGCGGGGCCGGCGGGGGTGGGTCGGGGGTGCCGAGGGGCAGGAATGTCAGCAACAGCGCCGCCAGGGCGAGTGCCAGTATGATGGCCACGCCTAAGCGGTCGCCGGGTGAGAAGCCCTTGATGCCCATCAGAACGGATAGCCGATGGCCAGGTGGAAGGCGAACGCCTTCTTGAAGGCGATGTTGAAGTACTTGCGCGGGTAGTCGGCGTAGGGTGCGTGGAGGCCGTAGCCGAGGTCGCCGCGGATTACCATCATGCCGAGGTCGTAGCGCAGGCCGACGCCGGTGCCGAGCGCCAGGTCTCGCAGGAAGGTCTTGCCCTCGAGCGTGCCGCCGGGACGCAGGTCGTCATGCCGCAGCAGCCATATGTTGCCGGCGTCGACGAAGGCGGCGCCGTGCAGGTCGCCCACAATCGGGAAGCGGTACTCGGCGTTCATCTCCAGCTTGAATGTGCCGGTCTGGTCGAAGTAGCCGTTGATCTGGTCGCTGGGGGCGCGGTAGGAGCCGGGACCGAGGCTGCGCACCGTGAAGGCGCGGATGCTGTTGGCGCCGCCGATGTAGAACTGCTCGATGTAGGGCACCTCCTTGGAATTGCCGTAGGCGTGCTCTGCGCCTATCAGCACGCGGGTCACGAGCCACTGGTCCTTGCCCTTGATCAGGCGGCGCGAGTAGACGAGCTGCGCCTGACCCTTGACGAACTGGGCGAACGGGGTGCCGAAGAGCCTCTTCTCCCCCTTGACGCCACAGGCACGCCATAGCCCGGAGAAGATGTTGCCGGCCTCCGAGACGGTGAACGTGAAGTCGATGCCGTTGTTCTGCTCCCGCTCCAGGAACTTGGACAGGCTGTAGGTGTAGCTCATCTGGGGAATGAACTGGTCCTGGAAACTGAGCGCGATGGCAGGGTTGGCGGCCATGATGGAGTCGAACTCGGGAGTGGTGCGCTGTAGCTTGGAATAGGTGAGCCTGAAGGGGGTGAAGGAGTTGGTGACGCGCCTCGAGTAGTTCCACTGATAGGAGTAGGAGGCGTTGAACTGCGCCATCTTGAAGTAGTGGGGGCGGTTGAGTATGCTTGCGCCCAGTCCGACGGTGGTCCAGTTGAGCTCGCGGCGGGTGCGGCGCACGAAGGAGGGGGCAAGCAGGCGGGGAAAGGCTAGGGTGGCCTGCAGGCCCACTTCGTAGCTGTTGAAGACCGACGAGCGACCGCTGCCGGTTTGCCATTCGTAGTCGCCGTTGAGGCTGAGGGTGAGCTTCTCGCCGCCGCCGAAGAGGTTGTTGTGGTGGAGGGAGAAGATGAGGCCCGGGCCGAGGTAGGAGTTTGACTTGGAGGTGGCGTTGATTTCGAGCGAGGCGCTCATGGGGCGGTCGTAGCGGCAGGTGATGAAGACATCCAGGAGCGAGTGCCCGGATGCGGTGTCGGCAGGTATGGGCTGTATCTCCACGCTCTGGAAGATGCCCAGTCGCGACAGGCGTGTCTGGGTGCGGTCCATGTCCCGCACCGAGAAAAGCTTATTCTGGCGGAAGGATATGGCCGAGGTAATCATGTTGGGGCGTATGTGCTGCGGACGCATCACGGTGAGAAGCCCCTTGGAGGTCTCCAGCGTGTCCGGATAGCCGGGATTGCGGGTGGAGCGGCGGTTGAGCAGTGTGTGGATCCTGCCGGTGCGCCACTGCCGCTTGGCCAGCTCGGGCAAGTTGCTGGCCAGGGTGAGCTTGAGGGCGATGGCGCCGGGATGGATGGTGCTGTCGGCCAGGAACTCGATGTATTCGGGGCGGAAGAAGTAGAAGCCACGGTTGCGCAGGCGGTTGGCGAAGTCCACGCGCACGGCCTCCAGGGAGTCGATGCTGAAGATGGAGCCGGGCTCGAGATACTTGTTTTTTCGCGCTATGGAGTCAATGAAGAGTCCGGCGGGGTGGTCGACGTCACCGAGGTAGATGATGGAGTCGATGAGGTATGGCTCGCCGGTGTGGACGTTGTAGGAGATGCGGGCCTTGCGCGGGTTGCGCTTGTCGGGGGTGACGGTGTAGGTGGCCGAGGAGTTGAAGAAGCCGGCGTCGTCGAGAGCGGACTCGAGCATTCTTACGCGAACTTCGGGGCGGACGTCGCTGATGAGCACCGGCTGGGCCACCAGCTTGCGGTAGAGCCACCCTTTCAGGCCCTTGGCCGAATCGTTCCAGTTGTTGTAGACCCACAGGCCGATGGGGAAGGGGGTGCGGACGTAGGGCGAGATGAGAGGGTTGTTGGGCTTGACGTTGATGATCTTTTCAAGCTGGCCCTTGAGGTCGCCTGGCAGGCGGACGCTGTCGCCGGGAGTGCTGACGGAGAACTTGCTGACGCCGGTGTAGAGCACCTGGCCCTCGCCCAGGCGGCGGGTGGTGGAGCAGCCCACGGAGCCCAGCAATAGGAGCAGCGCCAGCGCCAGCGCCGGAAGCCGGGATATTATAAGGTGTCTGTTTGCCTTCATTGCTTGATGGAATCGGTGGGTTCGGGCGCACCAGGGTGCGTCCCTTCTTTCTCAAGGCGCGTGGCGGTGGGAGTGGGAGGATCGGGCATGCCGACGTCCTTGTTCTGCTTGCGCTTGCGGCGCAGCCAGCTGAAGAGCTGCTTGAGATTCGACAGCTTGCGCTGCATGACGAAGCCAACGCCGGTCTCGGTGATCTCGCCCTCCAGTATCGACTCGTAGTTGGTGTGGCGGAAGAGCTTGACGTACATCGATGTGGAGTTGGTCTGCCGCAGCATGTACTCGAAGGAGATGTTGGAGATGAGGCTCTCGGCTATGTCCTGGTCCTGGTTGGGATCTGTTGAGTAGTTGCCGCCCACTACGATCTTGAACTTGTTGTTCAGCAGCGACTTGCTGACCTGGTAGGAGTAGGATGTGGAGGTGCCGGAGCGGCCGTCGGTGGTGGTGGCATACTGGTCGATGCCGAAGGTGAGGTCTACGCCTCGGATGTTGTTGGCGGCCCAGTTGTTGAGCTGCCCGGCCAGGAAGCCGTAGAGGGCGTTGGTGGCCATGCCGGCGGCGCCGCCTGACGAGGCCGAGCCGGGTCCGGTGTAGCGGCCGTAGAGGATCATGTTCATGGCCTCGTTGGAGCGCTGGTCGACGCTCATGCTCTGCAGCTCGTTGGAGATTGAAATGTCGTCGTTGGTCGAGAGATCGAAAAGCACGTTGGGGCGCGACAGGGTGCCGGTGGCGGAGATGGTGACCAGGAAGTTGATGACGCGGCTGGAGTTGCCGCCGCTGCTGACTGCGGATTTCATCTCGTCGCTGGCGGTGACGTGCAGGGTGGGGTTGAGTATGTCGCCGGTGAAGGCCACGTAGCTGTCCTGGGCTATGTCGAAGCGCTTCTCGCCGAGGGCCGGGATGGAGTAGCGGGCGAAGCCGGCGCCGAGGTTGAGCTGGCCGTTGAGGCGCATGTCGCCCATGTAGTTCTGGAAGTAGGAGAGCTGGCCGTAGGGGGAGAGCTGTACGCAGTTGGTGCCGTTGCTGTTGAGGTTGACGGTGACTTTGACTCCGTTGGAGATGTTGAGTCCGGCTGTGATGCGCATGGTTGACTGCTGCTCCAGCGAGTCGGCCGTTGCCACGAGTGTGGAATCGCTGAACTGAACGAAGCGGACGACGTTGCCGGCGTCGGTCTGGGCCATCTGCTCGGCGTCCGAGAGGGTGTAGGCGACGTCGGTGCCGCTGAGCACGGAGAGGTCTCCCTGGACGTCGAGCAGGCTCATGGGGCCCCTGACGGTGGCGTTGGCGTTCAGCAGCACCTTGCCGTAAATCTGGCTGCGGGTACGCTTGTCGTTGTCGATGAGCATGAAGTTGCGGCCCGACAGGCTGAGGTCGAGGCGCGTGTCGGAGAGCTTGGTGGCGTCGACTGTACCGTTGATTTTCAGCGAGTTGCGGACTCCGTAGATGTCGAAGTCGTTGAATGTAACCTTGGAGTCGACTACGGTCAGGGGCACGGTGTCGAGTGTAAGCGTCCCGGCCATCATGGGTATTAGGACCTTGACGTCGCGGCAGGTGACATTGCCGTTGAGCACCGGCGAGGTCATGGAACCGGTCATGGACATGGTGCCGGTGAGATGGCCGCTGACCTGGGCCATGTCGGCAGGCAGGAAGGCGTTGGCCACCGACACGGGGAAGTCAGACATATCTACGCTCATGTCGGTAGGCTGCAGGGAGCCGTCGGGGCCCTTTGCCAGGGTGCCGTTGAAGGCGAAGGCCTTGTGGCCGTCTATGTCGAGTTCGGCGTGGGCCGACGTGTTGCCGGTAAGGTCGAGCCCGGCGTTGAATGTGCCGTTGAAGTCGGCTACGCGGCGCCCGTCGTAGGTGAAGTCGCGGAGGCTGATGGTGCCGTCGCCGGTGAATGCGCTCCCCTCTAAGACGAGGTTGGCGTCGGCGTTGAGAACGCCGGTGATGTCCGGCAGCCCGGGCATTATCTGCATGAAGTCGTGCAAGTTGACGTTGTCCAGGCCGAGGGAGAGCATGGGCATCTCCTTGCCTGGGAGGTTCACGGTCCTGAGGCTGATGCGGCTCTCCTTGCTCTGCGCCGAGAGGTTGGCATCCACACGTCGGTTCATGTCGTAGGAGATGTAGTTGTCAGAGTTGAAGGTCCAGGGCAAGTAGCCGATGGTGGCTTTCAGGGGGGTGAAGTGGAGGGTGGCGAGGGTATCTGTGAAGAAGACGGTGGCTCCGAGGCGATAGCCGGTCTCGCCCCTGAGGTTCTTCTGTCGCAGGAAGGCGGAGGCGCGCTGCAGGCCGACGTAGCCGGTGAGGTTGACGTCGGCATATTCGTCCATGTTGCCTGGAGCGTTGCCCACGTGCAGGGCGTAGTCGAGGAGCTGGCCGCGCTCGCGGAAACTGGCGGTGATGGTGTCGAGGGTCATGGACGTGGTCGAGAAGCGCGTCACGGCCGCGTCGGCGTGGAACAGGGTGTCGTTGACGATTTCGGCCGATATGCTGTCGAGTGCCAGCTCCGAGGGTTTTAACAGCTCTTCTACGAGACCCTGGCCGCTGGCATGCAGCTGCATGGCGAAGACGGGAAGTACTGTCTGTAGCTCCGCCATGTCGAGCTTCTTGGTTTCCATCACCTGGTGGGTCAGGAGCTTGAGTGCGCGTTCCATCTGCGGCAGGAGATGCTTCATGCCCTGCGGGGCGGTGAAGTCGGCGAAGATACCGCGGGCGTCGATCTGGGCGTGCGTGGTGTCGGGGGTGGCCAGCAGGGCGGCGCTGATGTCGCCGGGCAGGTCGTAGACGGACGGCCCGGAGCGGTAGTAGAGGTCACTGCCCACGAGGTTCATGTCGCAGGTCATGCGACTGGGGCTGACGCTGCCGGTCAGGCGGAAGGAGCCTCGGGCGTCCATGGTGTCGGGGCTGAGGCCGAGCAGGCGCAGGTCGAGTCTGGCGATGTCGGCCGTCATGTCCACATCGTAAAGGTCGCGGCCGATGGTGCCGGTGGCGGAGATGTCGCCCGTAAGCGCGTCGTTGTCGCTTGATAGGTCGACGTCGAAAGCGCCGTTGTGGAGCGTGGCCTTGGCCAGGATGCCCGTGAGCGGGTACTTGTTGTAATCTACGCGGTCGAGGCGCATGTCGACGTTGGTGACGGCTCCCGGCTTGGTCGGGTTGAAGCCGGTGCCCTTGGCCAGGAGGTGGCCGGTGACGATGCCCAGGCCGGAGCCGGGGGCGAAGCGGCCTACGTCTATCCCGCGCATGTCCACGTCGGCGTAATATCGCTCGGAGCTGAGTCCCACTCGTCCGTCGGCCCTGACGTCGCCGGCCGGCGACGTCAGGGTGAACTGGGCGGCGTAGTCCTGGCCTGCGGCGGTGGCGTGGCCCTGCACCAGGAATGGCGGCAGGTCGAAGTCTTTCAGTTCAAGCAGGCTCTGCACCGGGCCGGGCTGCATGAGGTTGCCGTAGAAGTCGAGGTCGGCGTTGAGCTTGGCGGGCTGCATGACGTTGGCAACGCGACCGTTGGCGCGCAGGTTGATGAAGCCGGGCATCTGTATCTGGAGCTTGTCGATGGCGATGTCGGCCATGCAGCCGCGGGCGTTGACTTGCGCCTGGAGGGCGCCGAAGCGGGCGAAGGGGCGAAGCAGCTTGCCTGCCGACGGCATGAACGCGGCGATGTCGCTCTGTCCGATGCTGAAGATGCCTTTCAGGGTGAAGGGGGCCTTGGGCTCCATGGCCATCGAACCCATGGACATATAGGCGTCGGCCTGGAGGCGTGAGGCGGTGGTGGTGACGATGAGGTCTTTCAGTCCGATGCCGGTGGAGTCGATGTCGACCAGGCCGGAGCCGGAGGTTATGGTCAGGCCGCAGCGCTCGCGTCCTTCGAGGCGGGTGACGGGTAGGCGCAGTGTCGTCTCCTGGTTGTAGAAGTCGGCTAATTGCAGGTTGAGTCCGGTGAACTGCATGAAGGCGGGGTCGAAGCCGGGCTGCGGACGGGCTCCCTTGGTGGCGTAGAGGGCGGATAAGCCGGTCAGTCCTATCTCGTGCCCTTTGATGGTGATGGGGGCGGACTTGTACGGTGACGGGGGCGGGGCCGGGTGCGTGGCCACGTACTGAGCCGTAGGGGTGATGTAGGTGGCGGAGCCCCGTCCGATCTGCGCCTTCTGTATCTCGATGAGGTTGTTCTTGAGGTCCACCAGTCCGCCTTCGAGCTCGAGACTATGGGCGTGGATACCCAGCGAGTCGATGGTTGGCAGCATGGACATGGCGAAAGTGAAGTCCTGCAGGCGCAGTTTCTTTGCGCGGATGATGAAGACGCCCGGGGTGGGAGGCTTCGGCTTGGACTTCCACACGTCCATGTAGAGGTCGATGCGGCCGCCGCGCAGGGTGGCCTCGTCGATGTTGATTATAGACTGCTTTATGTCGGCCGAGGCGCCGGGGGTGGCGTCGAAGTAGGGTGCGTAGATCTTGAGGGTCATGGAGGAGTCCTCGCTGAGCATGCGGTAGTAGGCGTCGGCCAGGTGCAGCTTCTTGACCTGTATGTCGAGGTGGAGGAGCGGCAGCATCCTGACGTCGACGTCGGCGGTGCGGGCGCGGACCATGGTGTCGCCGGACGCCTCGAGCACGGTGACGCCGTCGAGGCTGACGTCAAGGGGGAAGCGGAGGCGGAAGCGGTCGATTTCGATTTTCATCCCGGTGGACTTATGCACTTGGTCGCAGGCTATGTCCTTGACCAGTGTCTGGACGGGCGGGATGTACAGGAGCCAGGGGAGGAGGAGGATGAAGACGAGCAGGCCGAGCAGCACTTTGAGGGTGCGGCGCAGCCAGGTGGGCTTTATTATGTGGCGGTGAGGCTTCTTGCCTTTGGGGGAGTGCTGGCCTGTCGTCAGGCCTGTCGTCAGGCCGTCGCCCGGCTGCCTGTCGTCCGTGGCTGCGGATGCTTCGGGCTGGGGCGCGTGGGCGCTGTCGGGCGTGTCGTTCATGCCTTTTCGGGTATGTTTTTCTTGCACCATAGGAGCTGGAGAAAGCTGTAGACGACGCCCATGGCGACGGCGCCGATGCCCTGGGCGGCGATGTCGTGCCAGTCGAACCAGCGGCGGTATTCCTCCGGGGTGAAGGTCTGCATGTACTCGGTGCCGCCGGTAATCGCCAGGGTGATGAGGGTGAAGAGGATGAGCATCGGTCCGGGCACTGCCTTCCACTGGCGGCGGCGCTGCCAGTCAAAGGCGATGACGAACACCATCGTCGCTGCCATGATTATGTGCACGGCGAAGTCGAAGTCGCTGAAGGTGTCGCACATTGTCTCCATGAAGGGGGTAGGCACGTCCATCATCCATACCACCACCAGCAGGTATGCCAGGGTGAATGTCCAGCGGGGGAACGAGGCGAAGAAGTTTTTCAATTTGTGGTTTGTGTTTTGTGGTTGGGCGGGGGTCCTCTATGGCCGTCCGTATAGGACGGGATGGCGTCCTCGGATCGGTGGCCACTCGCGGTGGGAATGGACAAAAGACGCAAGGCGACTTGCAGCCGCACCCTTGGGGGCCCTGCCGAAGACGCCTTGCTCTTTGACTGCGGAAGTGTGCCGGGCCGACGGTGCGGCTTCGGCGCCCACTTACTTGCGGATGCCGAGCTCCTTCTTGGCGATGATGTCGCGGTAGCGCTGGATGTCCTTGCGGATGAGGTAGTCCAGCAGGGCGCGGCGCTTGCCTACGAGGGCCTTCAGGGCACGCTGGGTGGCGTGGTCCTTGTGGTTCTCCTTGAGGTGCTGGGTGAGGTGGGCGATGCGCACCGAGAAGAGTGCGATCTGGCTTTCGGGGCTGCCGGTGTCATTACGGTCCTTGCCGTACTTCTCAAAGATGTCTGCTTTTTCTTCGTTGCTGAGGTGCATGAGAGAAATGGTTTTTTTGTTGATGTTTGTGGTTGCGCATTTCTCCAAGCGCCATGTCGGTCCTTTTCTTCTCTCGCGGGCCGGGCGCTTGTTCAAAACGCACCGCAAAATTACAAAAAAATTCCCAAACCGCCAAATCTCTGCTGGTTCTCTGCCTCCAATGGAAAATGCTTCGATGTCGCGCGGACGGATTGGCGCGGCCTCGGAGTGATGTGGGGCAGGCTTTCGTCCGGGTTGGCTGCCTCTCGGTGATTGGGTATTCGTTTTCTGCAGCCTCGTTTCCCTGGCGCCGGGCGTCAGTACCAGCGGATGCCGTTGCGGGTCGACGAGCGCTTGTCCCACTTGAGGTCGCGGAGCATCGACGCCTTCACGGAGATGTGGAAGTTGAAGGACTTGTACGGCCCCACGGGGATGAACGAGCAGGTCATGGTGAAGCAGTGCAGGTCGCGGCTCACCGAGCAGTTCATGTACGAGATCTTGTGGAGGTCGAAGTTGTAGGAGGCCGACATGTTGAAGTTCCAGTTGGGGGTGGGGCGGAGGTTGCCGTTCACGCTCAGGTTCTGGGTCCACTTGCCGGAGTATTCGAGCTTGTCGTAGTCGAAGGCGCCCCAGCCGTAGTTGACGGAGTAGTTGAACGTCAGCGACCAGGGGCATTCCCAGCGGGCGTAGCCGTCGGCGTCGATGTCAGCTTTCTTGTTGCTGTTGTTCTTGCTGCGGCGGTTGCGTGCGGTCTCGCCGAAGTCCTCTCCGTCGTCGCCGTACTCGTCTCCGTCGTCGGTGTCGCCGGTGTCGTCATTCTTGTCGGGGCTGCGGCGGAATGTGGCGTTGTTGAAGGTGTAAGAGAAGGATGTGCCGGTGGAGGTGAGGCGCGCCAGGCCCTTGCCGTGGCTGATGCGGAGGCGGTCGATGCGCCGGGGGGAGCCGTTGGCGTCGACCGTGTACATGTACGGGTCCCAGGTAGCCGACAGGTTGAGGTTGAAGTTCTTGATCAGGCGCAGCATCATCGAGGTGGTGATGTTGGAGAAGCGCAGGGAGTCGGCGGCGAAGTTGTAGCTCTGGCCGATGGTGAGGTTCTCGATCAGCGACACTTTCTTAACTCCGGTGGAGTCCTTGTCGGAGCGGATCTTCATCTCCAGGTTGTTGGCGAAGGAGTAGGATAGCATGGCGGTCTTGCCTCGGGAGGGTGCGCCGAAGGGGGAGTTCTGGAAGTAGTTGTAGTCTACGCGCACTGGCTCGCCGCCGGGTGAGGAGGCGGGGCGGTAGTAGTGGTCCCAGATGCCCCAGCCGGGAGCGCCGAAGTCGGGCGAGCCGCTGAAGGAGATGGTGGGGGTGATGACGTGGCGGATCATCTGCACCTTGTCGCCCATGAACTTGAGGGGTTTCCAGAAGCCGTAGACCTTGGTGGTGAGCGCTATCTGGGCGGAGAAGTCGAGCAGGTTGTAGAAGCCGTTGGCTGTGTCGCAGACTTCGGCCGAGGCGTTGGGGTCCCAGGCGCGGCGCACTTTCTGGAAATACATGCGGTCGTTGATGCGCACCGACGGGGTGATGTTGAAGTACTTGAAGGCGGTGAAGGTGGCCTGGACGGGGAGCTGGTGGCTGAGGCCGTTGCTCCAGTCCTTGACAAGGTTTTTCTTGAAGAACTGGTCCTGGCGGGCGGTGAGGGAGTTCTGGAACTGGCCGGAGTATGAGATGCGTATCTTCTCGTACCAGCGCTCGCCGCCCACGGCCCGCTTGCGCTTGAAGGGGGAGGTCTGGGCCAGGGTGACGGTGAAGTTGGGGAAGGAGACGCTGAGGGTGGAGTCCTGGGTGCGCTGGGCTATGTTGGCGGTGGCCGACACGCTCCACTTGGTGCCGGGAGGGCGCCAGGTGAGGTTGACGGTGCTGGACTTGGTGTTCTCGGTGAAGGCGTTGGAGTAGTAGGAGTTGAGGTCGTTGCGGGTGTAGCCTGAGGTGGTGTAGTTGACGGAGGCGGAGAAGTTGAGGAAGGGGTTTGCCTTGGCGTCCTGCGTGTGTGTCCAGGCCACTCGGAAGTTGGTGGCCTTGGCATAGTCGGGCGCGCCCTTGTCGCCTGTGATGGTGGTGAGGTAGCTGATCTCGGCCTGTCCGCGGTAGCGGTAGCGCTTGGCGTAGGTGCTGCGTCCGGAGATGCCCCACGAGCCTTTGGTGTAGATCTCGCCGCGCAGGGCCAGGTCCACGTTGTCGTTGATGGCGAAGTAGTAGCCGCCGTCGCGCAGGTAGAAGCCTCGGTTGTAGTCGTCGCCGAAGCTGGGGAAGATGATGCCCGAGGAGTAGTCCTTGGAGAAGGGGAAGAAGCCGAAGGGGACTGCCAGTGGCAGGGGTACGTCGGCCAGGACCATGTAGGCGGGGCCGGAGACGACGTTCTTCTTGGGGCGCACGCGGGCCTTGGTGAGCTGGAAGTAGAAGTGCGGGTGCTCGTGGTCGTCGCAGGTGGTGTACTTGCCGTCGGCCACGTAGAATGAGCCGTCTTCCATCTTCTTTGCCTTGCCGCCGGTCAGGTAGCCTTCGCCCTGCTCGGTTACGACGTCGGTGATGTAGCCGCGCTGGGTGCGGAAGTTGTACTTCATGGTGCCGGATGCGTACTCGCCGCTGTGGTCGCGGAATACGGGGCGTGTGTCCTCGCCGGAGCTTATGGAGTCGGGCAGCGGCGCGGCGTAGACGGTGGAGGAGTCCATGTCCATCTGCACGTGGCCGGCGTTGAGCTTGAACTCTCCGTATTCCACGGTGGAGTTGCCGAACATGTGGGCGTTGCTCTGGTTGTAGAAGACGATGGAGTCCTTGGCGGAGAACTTTACGGGATTCTCGATGTCGGAACTCTCGCGGTTGATGAGCGAGTGCGGTCGGCGGTCGGCATAGATGGAGTCGATGGCCTCGTCGGAGGGCCCGACGGGCTCGCGGTCATTTGGCTGTGAGCTGATGGCTGAGAGTTGAGAGGCGGAATCAAGGGCTGCTGCTGCGGTGGGGGTGTCGGGTCCGGGCGGGGCCGCGACGTGCTGTGGCGATGCCGGGCCGCTGTGTCGCCCGGCCGCCATGATGCCCACGATTGTCAGGGCCGCGATATATGTAAGTAGCCTTCTCAAGATGAGTCCGTCCGATATGGTCCGTGCGGCCATAGTTGCCGTCAGGGCCTACGTGGCTGCAAAGTTACCGCTATTTTCCGAACCGTGCAAACGGTGGCGATTATGCGAGTCTGTGATTGAACGATTTTTTGGAGCGTGGGTTCGTTGTCCTTAAAGACGCAGAGTTTACTTGCCGCGGCGCATGCGGACTTCCTGGGCTTCGTCGCGGCCGTGGCGCAGGAGGATCTTCCAGGTGTAGGCGCGTAGGAAGCCGGTGCCGTAGCCGAAGAGCTGCACCATGCTGGTGGCGACGGCCATCAGGGCGAGACTGAGGCGCCGCATCTGCACCCAGGCGCCGATGAACAGGGCCGTCAGGTAGGCGCCCAGGGGAATGAGCATCCATGGGCAGAAGATGGAGCCGGCGAGCAGGACTATGGCGCCGAGCACGAACAGGGCCGGCAGCCAGTGCACGAGCTTCATGGAGCCTGGGTAGAGGAGCTGAAGCGTGATGCGGCTCATGCCGAAGACGTGGACCTGGCGCCAGAACTTGCGCATGCTCACGCGGCGCTTGTGGAAGACTTTGACGCTGCGGTAGAGGGCGATGGTGAACCCGGCCTGGCGGATGCGGGTGCTCATGTCGATGTCTTCGGAGAACATCTCGCGGAAGCCGCCGACGGTGTCGGCCACCTGGCGTGAGAAGCCGGTGTTGAAGGTGCGGGGCACGAATTTCTCCATCTGCACTTTGCCGCCGCGGATTCCGCCGGTGGTGAGGAAGGCGGTCATGGAGTAGTTGATGGCTTTCTGGAGGTCGGAGAAGGATTCGTGTGCGTCGTCGGGGCCGCCGAAGCAGTCGGCAGGGTGATCCTTGAGTTCGCGGCGCAGATTGGCCACGTAGTCGGGCGGCAGGATGCAGTCGGAGTCGACGAAGACGAGGAAGTCGCCGTTGGCCTGCGAGATGCCGTAGTTGCGGGCCGGGGAGCGCCCCTCGTTCTGCCGGAAGTGGTACTGCAGGCGCATGAAGGGTGCGGCGGCTTCGGCCTGCTGGCGGCAGGGCACCGACGAGCCGTCTTCGACGAGTATGATCTCGAAGCCCTTGTCGGTCTGTTCCCTGAGGCTGGCAAGCAGCTCGGCGACCTCGTCGGGCCGGTTGTACACCGGCACTATGATGGAAAAGAGTCCTTTCTCCATAATTGAAAGCTGAGGGTCTATGGTTGAGAGTGTAAAAGGGTGCACCTGCGACACCGCAGATGCACCGTTGTTGCTATTAGACGAGCGTGCTTTATGGCCACGCTCAACCCTTTACGCGGCCGAGGTAGGAGCCGTCGCGTGTGTCTACCTCGATGAACTCGTCGGTGTTGACGAAGAGGGGTACGCGTACGGTGGCGCCGGTCTCGACGGTTGCGGGCTTGAGGGTGTTGGTGGCGGTGTCGCCCTTGACGCCGGGTTCGGTGTAGGTGATCTTGAGGACGGTCTTGATGGGCATCTCGGCGTAGAGCACGGTGTCGGTGGAGGCGTCGGAGACGACTTCCACGGTGTCGCCCTCCTTCATGAAGGCGGAGCCGGTGACGAGTTCTTTGCTGATGGGGATCTGCTCGAAGGTCTCGTTGTTCATGAAGATGTCGGAGTCGCCCTCGGCGTAGAGGTACTGGTAGGGGCGGCGCTCTACGCGTACGTCCTCGAGCTTCTCGCCGATGTTGAAGCGGCGTTCGAGCACTCGGCCGTCGACGACGTCCTTGAGCTTGGTGCGCATGAAGGTGTTGCCCTTACCGGGTTTTACGTGCAGGAACTCCACGCAGAAATAGAGGCGGCCGTCCATGCGGATGCAGGTGCCGTTTTTGATGTCTTGAGCGTTAATCATTGCTGTGTATGAGTGGTGGGCCTCAGGGCCACGGTTAGTTTCAGGCCACAAAATTAGTGATAATTCTGCTATTGGCAAAAACATTTTCGTGAAAACCGCGAAAATGGTCGGATTGCCTCGCACGGGTGGAAAATTTTTGTATCTTTGCAACATCGATAAACCCGTGATGAAGGTGTCGGCTTGGTGGGCGTGGAATTCTGGCTCGGAGGCGATGGCGGCAGCTGTGCCGACAAAATAAGTTCCTGCCCCTTTTGATGGCAGGAACTTGTACGGATTTTCAGACGAGCGCGCTTTATTGCGCACGCTAAATCTCAGCGGGCGAGGATGAGGGCGGAGTAGGGTGCCACGGTGAGCTTGCCGCCCTTGGAAGTGCCGAGGTCGCCGGTGGGGGAGATGCGGCCGTCGTTGGCCACGATCTTCCACTTGCCGCGGGACACGCTGACGGTCTGGGCGTGGTCGGCGCCGTTGAAGATGACTTTGATCTCTGCCCACTGGTCGCCGCCGGCGTGGTCGGTGAGGGAATAGGAGACGAGGTTGGGCTGGCTGGCGGAGTCGATGGCGTCGAAGCGGAGGTGCCTGGCGATGTCTTCGGCGGTGCGCAGGCGGAAAGCGGGATGGTTTTTGCGCAGGGTGATGAGGTCGCGGTAGTAGTCGAACTGCTCGCAGTTGGCGGTCTTGAGGGTCCAGTCGATGGCATTGACGGAGTCGGGCAGGTTGTAGGTGTTGTGGTGGCCTTTCTTGTTGCGGAAGACTTCCTCTCCGGCGAACATGAAGGGGGTGCCCTGTGAGGTGAAGACGATGGTCTGTGCCAGGCGGGCGGCGCGCTTGCGCACGGAGTCGGGGACGTCGGGCATGGAGAAGCGCAGCTTGTCGGTGAGGCAGAGGTCGTCGTGGCAGCTGACGTAGTTGATGATCGTCTGGGGGGAGGCGGCGTAGGGGAACTTGGAGTTGTTGCCTTTGGCGTAGTCGACTTGTGGGTGTGCGGTGGCGGCCACGATGCCGATCTTGACGGTCTCTTCGAGTCCGGGCTTTCCGGTGGCGAAGCCGGGGTCCTGGGCGGAGGAGTAGTGGCCCTTGATGGCGTCGCGGAGGTCGTCGCTGAAGACGGCTACGCCGTGCATCTTGCTGACGTTCTCTTTGAGGGCTCGGCGCTCGGGTGCGAGGGGCGAGTCGCCGGCGGTCCAGCCTTCGCCGTAGATGATGATGTCGGGGTTGATGGCGCGGAGGGTGTCGGCGACGCGGTTCATGGTCTCGGTGTCGTGGATGGCCATGAGGTCGAATCGGAAGCCGTCGATGTGGTACTCGCGGGCCCAGTAGGCCACGGAGTTGACGATGTAGTCGCTCATCTGTCGGCGTTCGGAGGCTGTCTCGTTGCCGCAGCCGGAGGCGTCGGAGTAGCGGCCGTCGTCCCAGTGGCGGTGGTAGTAGCCGGGGGCGGTGAGCTCGAAGTTTGAGTCGTCGTTTTGGGCGGTGTGGTTGTAGACGACGTCCATGATGATGCCTATGCCGTTTTCATGCAGTGACTTGACCATCTGCTTGAATTCGCGGATGCGGGTGGCGGGATCGGAGGGGTTGGTGGAGTATGAGCCTTCGGGGACGTTGTAGTTGAGGGGGTCGTAGCCCCAGTTGTAGGTGTTGGCGGGGAGGTCGGCCTCGTCGACGGAGTTGTAGTCGTAGCTGGGGAGGATGTGGATGTGTGTCACGCCCAGGTCTTTGAGGTGGTCGATGCCGGTCGGGGCGCCCTGGGGGGTGTGGGTGCCGGGCTCGGTCATGGCCAGGAACTTGCCTTTGTTGGCGATTCCGGAACTGGGATGGACGCTGAAGTCGCGGTGGTGCATCTCGTAGATGACGGCGTCGGTGATGGACTTGGTGCGTGGGCCCTTGTCGCCGTCCCAGCCTTCGGGATTGGTGGCGGCGAGGTCTATGATGGCGGCGCGGTTGCCGTTGACGCCTACTGCCTTGGGCCATACGCCGGGGGTCTCCTGCAGCCAGCGGCCTTTGTCCTTGATGCGGAAGGTGTAGAAGCGGCCGTAGAGCCTGGTGGGGAGTGCGGCGGTCCAGGTGCCGCTCTCGGGCTGGAAGGCCATGGGGAGGGTGTCGAGGGGTGTGCCGTTGGCGCCGTCGGCGTAGAGGAGCACCTGGGCGGCCTCTGCCTTGGGGCTCCACAGGCGCCAGTGGGTGCCGGCGGCGTCGACCTTGAGTTCGAGGTCGGAGCCGGTGTAGGTGGGGTAGCTGACGAACTGCTGGTCGTAGGTGCTCTGCGCGGACACGGCGGCACAGCCCAGGCCAAGGGTCATCATGGCGAGAAGGGGGTTGATTTTCATCTGACGTGTAAGTGTAGGCTTTTTTCTTATCTAACAATATAATAATGTGTTTATTGCGTGTGGAAAACGGGAAAGCGGTCCGGGCTTGTGGCCGCGGACCGCTTTGCGGGTATATCGTTATGCGTGGTTACTTGGCGGGGACAGCGTCGGTGGCGTTGCCCTGGGCGGGTGTGGTGTCGTTGGGGGCTATCTGCTGCACGGCTTCGCCTATGGCGCCTACGATGGTGTCGCCTGCGCTGTCTACGGCCTCTACCACCTCGCCGACTACTTCTTCTTCGGCGGGCTGCTGCTGGTTGTCCTTGTTGCCGCCACAGGAGGCGAGCATGGTCATGGCGCAGATGGCGCCTGCGAAAAGTACTTTCTTGATCATTTTCTTTGTCAGTTAGATTAAACCGGGAGCACGGTCCAGCCGTGTTCCCGGTGATTATAACAAACAACCTTCGGAAAAGTTGATTTCCGAGGATATTTTTATGGCGTAGTTATGCCAGGCGCTTGAGGATTTCGCGGAGGAACTTCCAGAACTCCTGCACGGAGGCGATGTTGGCCTTCTCGTTGGGGGAGTGGATGTCGCGGAGTGTCGGGCCGAAGGAAATCATGTCGAGTCCGGGCATCTTCTCGAGGAAGAGTCCGCATTCGAGTCCGGCGTGGAGAGCCTCGACGCGGGGCTCGTGGCCGAAGAGGTCCTTGAAGCTCTGCTCTGCCACTGCCAGGACTTTGCTGTCCTTGTCGGGTGCCCAGCCCACGTAGGCGTCGCCGAAGGTGACGTCGCAGCCGATGAGCTGGTAGAGTGCCTTGATGCGGTTGCCGATCTCGTCGCGGCGGCTGTCAACGGCCGAGCGCATGTGCACGGTGACTTCGATGTGGTTGTCGGGCTTCATCTTGATGCTTGCCAGGTTGCAGGAGGTCTCGATGAGACCTTCCACGACGGCGCTCATGCTTTGCACGCCGTTGGGGGTGGCGAAGATGGCGGAGAAGAGGTCGTTGGCCTGGAAGGCGGCGATGACTTTCTCGGGCTTGGGGGCCTTCTCGATGCTGAAGAGGAAGTCGGGGCTCTCGGTGAGGGCGAACTCGGCGTGGAGCGTGTCGTTGAATGCGGTGGCGCGGTTGACGAGCTCTTGTGCGTGGCGGGCGTTGACGCCGATCCAGGCGCTGGCCTCGCGGGGGATGGCGTTGGCGAGTCCGCCGCCGTCGATCTCTGCCAGGTCGATGCCTTCGAATTCTTCGGCGCTCATCCACAGGAAGCGGGCGAGTTGCTGGTTGGCGTTGGCGCGGCCCAGGCCGATCTCCATGCCGGAGTGGCCGCCGTTGAGGCGCTCTATCCTGACGCGGAAGTACTCGTAGCCGGGGGTGGGCTCCTCGGAGTCGTATTCGAGTTCGGCGACGGCTACCTGGCCGCCTGCGCAGCCGATGACGAGCTGACCGTGCTCCTCGGAGTCGAGGTTGAGGAGGATGTCGCCGTTGACGAAGCCGGGCTGGAGGCCGTTGGCGCCGCCGAGGCCCTGTTCCTCGTCGACGGTGAAGAGGCACTGGATGGGTCCGTGGACGATGCTGTCGTCGAGCAGGACTGCCATGGCGGTGGCGCAGCCGAGGCCGTTGTCGGCGCCGAGGGTGGTGCCGTCGGCGCGTACCCACTCGCCGTCGACGATGGTGGTGATGGGGTCTGTCAGGAAGTCGTGCTCCTTGTCGGCGTTCTTCTCGGCCACCATGTCCATGTGTCCCTGGAGGATGATGGCGGGGGCGTTCTCGTGGCCTGGTGTGGCGGGCTTGGTCATGGCCACGTTGCCGGCCTCGTCGGTGCGGGCGGAAATGCCGTGGCGGTCGGCCCAGCCTAACATGAACTCACGCATCTTGTCCATGTGGAAGGTGGGGCGAGGCACTTTTGTTATCTCGTCGAAGCATTGCCAGATGAGCTTCGGTTCAAGGTCTGTGATCTTCATAAGGTCTATCTGATGGTGATGGGTTTGCAAATTGGTGACTTCGTGGGCGCCGCCCGAAAGGATGCAGATGTGCCTTTATGACGCGCCCTGGGCTTTGAATCGTTTGTATGCCGCTGCCATGCGGGTATGGTAGCCTTTGCGCTTGTAGCCGGGACCGTTGTATGCGCGGGCGAAGGCGCTCCAGTTCTTGGTGCGGAGGTGCCTGACCTGTCCGGTGTTGATGAGCATGGCGGCGAAGAGCTCGAGCTGTTCGAGCTCTGAGTCGCTCATGAGGCGCACGAACTCCTGGATGGTCTCGCAGCCGCAGAGGCGGTAGTTGAAGCCGCCGATCTGGAACATTCCCCAGAAGGTGCAGAGGTCGGCCTGCTCGATGCAGATCTTGCGGGCGTTGATGAGCTTCTGCCAGGCCTTGCGGGCGTATGCGTGCTTGAGTCCTTTGGGAATCTGCGTGTCGGCGGGGGCCTTGGCGCGGTTCTTCACCTTGCGCCCGGCGGCGCCCCACATGGAGCGGTCGCAGTTGACTACGGGTACTCCGGGTCCCCAGAAGCCCTCCATGGCCTTGCCTGCCTCTATAACCACCACGGCCTTGATGGCGGCCACTTCGACCTGCAGCTCTTCGGCCACGCGGCGGAAGTCCTCGTCGGTGAGAGTGGTGTAACGGGTGGCGGCGTCGGCTGCGGGGAGTACGCTGTCGATCTTCACGGGCACCAGGTTGCCGGTGTCGGCGACCTGTGCCGAAGCCGGGGCCGCGCCCCTGTCGCCGTCGCTTCCGGGGGGGAGGCAGGCGGCGAAAGTGGCGCAGGCCAGCAGGGTGATGGCTACCGATGCCGCATAGCGGCCGGTGTTCATGCCTCGGCGACTTTCTTCAGGGTCAGGCAGAGGTGCTTCCAGAACTTGTCCACGGTGGGGATGTTCAGGGCCTCGTCGGGGGAGTGCACGCCGGTCATGGTGGGGCCGAAGGATACCATGTCCAGGCCGGGCAGGGTGTCAAGGAAGAGGCCGCACTCCAGGCCGGCGTGGATGGCCTTGATGGCGGGGCGCACGCCGAAGAGTTCCTCGTAGGCGTCGGCGCTCAGCTTCATTATGCGGCTGTCCATGTTGGGAGTCCAGCCGGGATAGCTGCCGGCCTGCTCGATGCGGGCTCCGGCGAGCTGGAAGTGGGCGGCCACCTGGCCGGCGATGTCCTCCTTGCGGCTCTCCACGCTGGAGCGCTGCAGCGACGTGATCTTGATCTGGTTGTCGGCGGTCATCTTCACGGCGGCCAGGTTGGTGGAGGTCTCCACCAGGCCCTCCAGGTCGTGGCTCATGGCGTACACGCCGTGGGGCGCGGAGTAGATGCTGCGGATCAGCGCCAGGCCGGTCTCGGAGTCGATGCAGTATTCGGGGCGCTCCACCTTCTCGATGGTGAACTCCATGCCGGGCTCGACGCCCTTGTACTCGGCGCGGATGGCGTCGGCGTACTTCCTGAGGTATTCGCGGAGCTGCACCTCGTGGTCGTTGTGGATGCCGAAGACGCAGTGCGCCTCGCGTGCGATGGCGTTGCGGAGGTTGCCGCCGTCGAACTCGCAGACGGCCACGGGCCACTTCTGGGAGCATTCCCAGACGAAGCGGGCGATGACCTTGTTGGCGTTGGCGCGGCCGGCGTTGATGTCGGAGCCGGAGTGGCCGCCGAGCAGGCCTTTCACGCTCACGCGCATGTAGTGGAAGTTCTCGGGGGTCAGCGAGCGGGTGTAGGTGAAGTATGCGGTGGTGTCGATGCCGCCGGCGCAGCCTACGAAGATCTCGCCGTCGTCTTCGGAGTCGAGGTTGATGAGGATGGTGCCCTTGACGAGGTCCTTGCCGAGGTTCTGTGCGCCTTCGAGGCCGATTTCCTCGTTGACGGTGAAGAGGCACTCGATGGGGCCGTGCTCCAGGGTGTTGTCGAGCATTACGGCCAGGCCTGCGGCCATGCCGATGCCGTTGTCGGCGCCGAGGGTGGTGCCGCGGGCGCGTACCCAGTCGCCGTCGATGTATGTCTCGATGGGGTCCTTCAGGAAGTCGTGCTGCACGTCGTTGTTCTTCTCGGCCACCATGTCCATGTGGGCCTGGAGGATGACGGTGGGAGCGTTCTCGTAGCCGGGCGTGGCACCCTTGCTCATGGCCACGTTGCCAACCTTGTCGGTGCGGGCCTCCAGATTGTGCTCGGCGGCGAAGTCGAGCAGGAATTTGCGGATCTGTTCCTCGTGGGTCGAGGGGCGCGGCACCTTGGTGATGGCGTCGAAGCACTGCCAGATAAGCGCAGGCTTAAGGTCTTTTACTTCCATTGTATTAGGTGTGTTGTTTCTGTTGTTGCTTTCATGGCCGGGCCGGGGGCGGCCCGTTACGCTTGCAAATTTAGCAAATAATTCCGACAGCCACAAATCCCCCGGGGGATTTAGGATTTTTTAAAGATTGTGCTGGGCGCGAATGAAATATTTTGTGTAATTTTGCGGCGCTATAGGGTCTCCTGGCCCTCGGAAACGAAACATACATCAGTAATGAAACGTACCATACCCGCACTGCTGGTCGTTCTGTCGGCCATCTTCATGCTCAGTGTCACCTCCTGCGGAGGCGACAAGTCCGCCACCCCCGCCAAGTCCGGGGCCGGCAAGGCCAAGGCCGAGAAGGTCGACGCCTCCGCGCTGCCCAACTATCGTTACGTAGACATCGACACCATCCTGGCCAAGTACAACCTGGCCAAGGACTATAACGAGCAGATGCTGCGCCTGCAGAGCTCGCTTCAGGCCAAGGAGCGCCAGCACCAGAACAACATCCAGAGCTTCGGCCAGAAGATGGAGAGCAAGTACAAGAGCGGCGGTTACCTCTCGGAGGCCAGCTTCAATCAGGATAAGCAGACCCTGGCCGGCATGCAGGCCAACGCCGAGCGTGACATGAGCAACTCCGCGCAGAGTGCCATGAACCAGCAGGCAACTGCCGAGAAGGAAGTCATGGATTCCATCAAGAACTACGTGGACGTCTATATGTCCTCGCACAAGTACGACGCCATCTTCCTCAAGAACGCCACCCTGTACATCAACCCCGCTCTCGACATCACCGACGAGATCGTGGAGGGCCTCAACGCCCGCTACAATAAGAAGAAGTAGCTGAGAGCCGAGAGAAGCGGCCCCAACAAGCTATGCTCTGCAATTGCGCCGAGCTGAAGCTCGGCGCAAACCCTCGGCCACCCCAAAAGCAAAACCAACAAACCTTAGAATACTAATGCCTACCATTTCGCAGCGCGGCGAGGCGATGCCTTCCTCGCCGATACGCAAGCTCGCGCCCCTGGCCAACGAGGCCCGTGCACGCGGCATCAAGGTCTACGGCCTCAACATCGGCCAGCCCGACCTCCCCACGCCCCAGTGCGGCCTCGACGCCCTCAAGCACATCGACCGCAAGGTCCTCGAGTATTCCCCTTCTGACGGTTACGCCTGCCTGCGTGACAAGCTCGTGGAGTACTACGGCCGCTACGACATCAACCTCCGCCCCGACGAGATCATCGTCACCGCCGGCGGCTCCGAGGCCGTGCTCCTGGCATTCCTGTCGACCCTCAACCCGGGCGACGAGGTAATCCTGCCCGAGCCCGCATATGCCAACTACGTCACCTTCTGCCGCACCGCCGGCGCCAAGATCGTGGGCATACCCTGCTCCATCGACAACGGCTTCGCCCTGCCCCCCGCCGAAGAGTTCGAGAAGCGCATCACCGACCGCACCAAAGCCATCCTCATCTGCAACCCCAACAACCCCACCGGCACCGTATACACACGCGAGGAACTTGAACAGATCCGCGACATCGTGCTCAAGCATGACCTCTACCTCTTCTCCGACGAGGTATACCGCGAGTTCAACTACGGCGAGACACCCGTGGTGAGCGCCTTGCAGCTCGAGGGCCTGGAGCAGAATGCCGTCGTCATCGACTCCGTGTCGAAGCGCTACGACGAGTGCGGCATCCGCATCGGCAATATCGCCACGCGCAACGAGAAGCTCCGCGCCACCGTCATGAAGTTCTGCCAGGCCCGCCTGTCGCCCCCGCTGCTCGGCCAGATCGTGGCCGCCGCCAGCATCGACGCCCCCGAGAGCTACCTGACGGAGAGCCAGGAGGAGTACCGTCGCCGCCGCGACTTCCTCGTCAAGGGCCTCAACGAGATTCCCGGCGTATACTCGCCGCTGCCCATGGGAGCATTCTACACCGTAGTGTCGCTGCCCGTGCCCGACGCCGAAGAGTTCTGCAAATGGTGCCTGCGCGAGTTCAGCTACAACGGCACCACCGTCTTCATGGCTCCCGCCGCCGGATTCTACACCATCGAGGACAAGCCCCTCAACCAGGTGCGCATGGCCTACGTGCTCAAGCTCGAAGACCTGCAGGGCGCCCTCGACGCCCTCCGCGCCGCCCTCGAGGCTTATCCCCACACCATCCGATAAAATGTAGGGACGCACGGACCGTGCGTCCGTATAGGAAATTAAAGCCGCGCTCGGACACATCCGGGCGCGGCTTTGCTGTGCGTTGGGGTGGGTTACTTGACCATGACCTTGAAGGTGAGGGAGCCGCAGCGGACGATGTAGACTCCCGGCTCTGCGGTCACGGTGGAGGTGTCGGCCACGCGGGCGCTGTAGCGCACTCGGCCCTGCAGGTCGGTGACGGTGACTTGGCGGTTGTCGGCGCCGAGGATGTCGATGCGGCCTTGGCCGCCCATCACGGACACCTCGGGAACGAGCGTGCCGTCGACGCCGAGGGTCTTGTCGATGCGGATGTGGTCGAACAGCGACATGGTGTAGCGCTTGAGATAGGTGGCGAATGCCAGGCGCACGGTCTGGCCTCGGTATGGCGTCAGGGGCAGGGCGACGCGGTTCCAGCCGTTGGTGCCGATCTCCGACATGGGCTTCTGCAGCAGCGTGTGGGCCGTGCCCTGGGCGTCGAGCAGCTGGACCACCACTTCGTTGGTGTTGTCGGAGTATGGGTTGTAGGTGTAGAACACGAGTTCGACCTTGTCGTCGTCCTCCAGGGTGATCTTGCCGGTGAAGAAGGCGCCGGCGCTTCCGGCGTTCTTGCCCAGGAAGCCGCAGAAGCCGTTGTCGCCGTCATGCGAGGAGACGTCGATCGTACCGTCGTTGTAGGTGTTCCACTGGCCCTCGGGCTGGAGCACCTGTGTGACGATGAGCGTGGAGTTCGCGCCCTGCGGGAAGGACTCATAGTAGGGGATGGGATATGGCTTGCCCACGGGGGCGGAGTTGCTCGTCAGGCCCTGGCTGGTGCCGGCGGCGTTGGTGGCGAACACGGCGTAGGTCTTGAACTGCTGGGCGCCGTCGGGCGCCACGGCCTGGATGCTGAAGGTGGTGTCGGCGATGTCGCGCGCCAGGAGCACCGACTGGCCGTTGATGACGTCGGCCACGATATATTTGATTCCCTCGGGGCGGATGAGGTTGCCGTTGACGTCGGTGCGCGGTGCGTGCCAGGTCAGCAGGATCTTGCCGGTGTTGCCCTCCTCGGAGAGCACCACGTCGGTGGGGGTGGAAGGCACGCCCACGCCTATGTAGCCGGAGAACTCGGCGGGAATGCCCGCGCCGGCGGCGTTGTAGGCGGTGACGACGAAGTCGTAGGTGCCGAAGGCGGGCACGGTGACGTCGCATTCCAGCGGCATGCCGGGCTGCGGGGCGGCGAAGGTCTGCACCACGGAGTCGCCCATGGCCACTTCCACCTTTTCCAGGGATGCGAGTGTCTCGCCTCCTACGGTCAGGGCAGGAGCTTTGAAGGAGACTGTGGCGCGGAGATCTCCGTACTGGGCCGGTGTCACCTTGCAGTCGGTGGGGGCGGCGGGTGACTGGGCGGTGACGGGCGCGGCCACGCGGAAGTTGTCGGCGTAGACGCCCATGCCCTCGCCGGCGGCGTGCATGGCGAAGTAGTAGGTGCCGTCGGCCGTCGGTGCGAAGTACCGGGCCAGCTTCACTGGCGCGTTGGGGTCGGTGAGCGCGGCGGCGGGGATGAGCACCGTCTGCATGGAGTCCACGACGGCGGCGTTGCCCACGCGCATCTCCAGGTACGACGGTGTGGCGTCGGCGTAGTAGGCGCGGGCCTGCACGGAGACCTCGTAGCGGTTGCCGGCCGTCATCTTCATCGGCGGCGAGATGAGCCAGTCGTCAATATTGTCGCTGCCGTTGACGCGGGCCTCGCCCTGATCTATGTTCCACATGTAGCCGTCTTTGTTGGCGTCGACGATGGTGAAGTCCTTGAGGGCGGCCGACTCCGAGAAGGTCTGCAGGTAGGGGGGCGTGACGGCGTTGCCCTCGTGGTTGGCGTCGTCGGTCAGGGTGATGTTGTCGACGTAGAGGTAGAAGGCGTTGGCGTCGGAGATGGCGTGCCACCCGATGTAGTAGAGGCCCGTCTCGGGCACGGTAAACTCGGGCACGCTTGGCTTCAGGGAGAAGTCGGCCTCGAGGTCGGTGGGGGCGACGAGCTGTGTGGTCATGGCGGCGGGGTCGGCGGCGGTGCCCATGCGCACTTCGATGCGCTCGGGCTCGAAGCTGGCCATGGCCTCGAAGGCGAGCTTGTATTTCACGCCCTTCTCCATGTGGATGGCGGCGGTGATGAGCCAGTCGTCGTGCTTTACCTTGGCGGTGGTTATGTAGGCGCTCGACATGCCGCCCGAGTACTGCCACTTGACGTTGTCGGCGTTGCCGTCGAGGATGAGGAAGTTGTCCATGGCGGCGGCGTTGTCGAAGCCCTCGGACCATGGCGCGGTGATGACGCCCAGGGGGTATGCGCCGGTGGTCCCGGCGGCGCCCCGGTTGCCGGCGAAGGTGGCTGCCACGGTGTAGCGGTAGGCGATGACGCGGCCCGGAGTGGCGGCTACGGGGTCGACGAAGACCGTGTCGGATGTAGCCTGCGCCACCACCACGTTGTCGGGCAGGCGTGTCACCTTGTAGGTGAGGCTGTCGGGGTTGATGTATCCGCCGTTGACGGAGGTGGTGACTCGGTTCCAGCTGACGGTGAAGGCGTCGCCGGTGCGGCTCAGCACGGGTGCCGGGGCCTTGGGGGTGTCGTTGCCGGCGAAGAACTTGGCCTTGGTGCGCCTGGAGGCACCGGCGTCGTTGCAGCAGCGCACCACGGCGGAGTGTTTGCCGGAGGCGGCGAGGGTGACGGGCACGGAGACTTCGGTGCCGGGAGCGCCGTTGGCCACGGTATGGCTGACGCCGTCGACCCAGAGAGTGTAGTCTACGGAGCCGGTGAGGTCGGTGCCGTCGGTGGCCTTGGCGGGGAGGGTGAAGCTGACGGTGCCGGTCAGGGAACCCTCGGAGAAGTTGGCTTTGAGGGAGGAGGCGGCTGCCGGGGCGGAGGCGGCGGGAGCCGCTTCCGGAACGTAGATGCCGGTGAACTCGTCGCTGTGGGCGAACTCGTGCAGCAGCGTGGCGCGGCCTGTGGTAAGGTTGACCTCGTAGAGGTAGCCCTTGCCGTTGATGGGGTTGACGGTCCAGAAGCAGCGGCCCGTGTTGAGGTCGATGGTGCCAGATGACGCGTAGGCCGGGGTAATGCCGGTGTGGCCTACCTCGGTGGTGTTGCCGGTGGCCTTGTCTACCTTGAGCAGCAGGCCGGTCATGTCGATGGCGTAGACCTGTCCGGCGGCGTCGGCCATGACGGCGTTGTAGGCGATGCTGAGGGGTTTGATGACCTCGCGTGTGCGGGTGGCGTAGTCGGCGCGGCCGAACACGTAGCCGTCGCCGGTGTCGTTGTAGAAGCAGCCGTATACGAAGTCGGTGGTGGGGTCGTAGGCCACGTCGGAGGCGGCCAGGCGGTTGTTGGTGAGCTTGGTGTGGTTGGAGCGTGTCCAGGTGGAGATGGCGAAGCGGTCCCAGTAGTAGTTGGCGCCGGAGCGCATGATGGCGTAGTAGTAGCCGTTGTCCATGGGGGCGCCGCCATACTGGGCGTTAGTGTTGGTGGTGAGGCGCTTGATGGGCCCGGTAGCGTTGAATGTCCACATTCCCTTGGCGTTGGCGGCGGAGCCGTCGGCTCCGGTTTTCGACACTATCAGGGAGCCGTAGATTGTGGGTACGGAGGCCGTCTCGGTGCTGTCGGCGTGGCGCGGCAGCAGGGCCGATGGGGCGGGCAGCGCGTCGAGGGGACGCACACCGGCCTCATCCATGCTCATGACGGGGGTGAATGTGGCGGCTTGGCCGAAGCGTTGCATGGCCGGGTGGTCCGGCTGCCCGAGGGCGTGCAGTGCCATCGGTGCCGTGGCCGCCAGGGCGGCTCCGCACAGGGCGATAAGTAGAGATTTTCGATGCATATCTTGTTGAGATTAGTTTGGATTTCAGTCTGGAGGTCGGATAAAAGCAAAAGCGCACGGCAGAGGGTTGTGTCTCTCTGTCGGGCGAACGGGGTATGTATGCAAGAAATGGGAGTTGTGGGGCGGAGGTGTGCCCCGGCGTCTCCTCGGGGATGAGTCCTTTATGGATTGTGTGGGCGGTCGCTGCTTAGGCTTATGTGCCTCTCGGATGGACTTGAGACGGAAAAACCTTCGGCGGGGCGGCCCGGTGAATTGTCTTGCTAAATACGCGTGACCCCGTTCACCGAGCCGGCTGCCAGCCAGTCGAGATTGAGCCTTGCCTCAGGCCCCGGTGCGGGATGTGCGTAGATGCGTTTCATGATTATGTCGCCGCAAAGTTACGCATTTATTTCAAATAAAATGCGTCTGCCCGGTATTTTAACACTTGTTAAAAGTCAGGCGGCGTCTTTTCGAACTTTCAGGGCGGCGACGCCGAGGATGGAGCAGATGGCCAGTGCGACGGCTCCCGCAGCCATGATGAAAAGGTAGGAGGTAGCCTCCTGGAGCAGTCCCCAGCCACCTGACGCCAAGGCGCCGCCGGCTGCAAGCGCTATCGACACCATCGAGTAGATGCGGGCGTAGTGTTCCGGGCCGAACACCTTGCGCGTGAGCATGGCCGTCTGCACCGTCACGCCCGAATAGGCCAGGCCGAACAGCACGCAGCCGGACAGCCCCAGGCCCAGGGCGCCGCCCACCACCAGCGCCACCAGGCCCAGGGCGCCCCCCAGGGTGCTCAGGAGCACCCCGAAGAGGGTATTGCGGTCGTTGATGTGGCCGAGCAGGAGCTTGCCGACGGTCACGCCGGCCATCACCGCCGCCGCCGCATACGACGCCTGCTCGAGCGTGTAGCCCAGCGACTCGAAGTAGTTGGGGATGAACAGGTTGAGCGTCGAGACGGCCATCATCAGGAAGGAGAACAGCAGCACGCCGTAGAAGACGGGCATGCGCACTGCCTGTGCGTACGTCACCGACCCCTGTATGGACGCACTGCCCGTGCGCCCTTTCCCCGTTTGCGAGTTGTCACCCTTGGCAGGCGTGGCATTTGGCGCACGCATCGGCGCGGCGCTTCCCTCTCCATATTTGCGCAGTCCCTTCTCCTCCGGGCGGGAGCGTAGCAGAAGCGCCAGCAGGGGGCTCACCACGCACAGTATCAGCAGGCCGCAGGCGGCGTATGCCCAGCGCCAGCCCCAGTCGGTGATCATCAGCGCTATCAGCGGGCTGAAGAGCATGCCGCCGATGCCCGACGCGGCCGTGCAGATACCCATCATCAGTCCCACCTTGACGCTGAACCAGCGGTTCACCAGAGTCGGGAAACTCAGGTAGAGCTGGAAGGCGACGCTCACTCCCAGCGCCACCGCCACTGCGTAGAACTCCCACACGGCGTTCAGAGTGGCGAAGGCAAGGAATACCAGGCCCATCAGCGCCGAGCTGCCGGCGAAGAGCCATCGGGCACTGTACCGCTCAAGCAGCTTGCCGGCAAACGGCAGGAAGAGCGTGGCCGCCACGTACATCACCGACATGTAGATGCCGAACAGCCCCACGCCCACGCCGAGCGACTCGCTCACCGGCTTGTAGAAGATGCCGGCACAGCTGAATGACAGGCCGATGTTGACGCCCATCATCAGGCAGCAGCAGATGATGATCACGAATCCGTAGTGAATGCTCTTGCGCTTGTTTTCCATGGTTTGCGGCTATATCCGAAATTCGGGCGCAAAGTTAGCAAAATTTCCGCATCCGGCCTACGTTGGCCCCGCACAGCCGGGCAAAGCGAGGATGTGCGGGACTGTATGAGGTTACTCCCCATTAAGGCCGAAAGCCTTTCTTTGACACAGCTTCTTCACAGGGGGTGCAGCTTCCAAGCTGCGCATCGCCTCACAGCAAGTTATGACTCATTTGCAAAATATGTCATTACAGAAGAAGGTTGAACAGGTAACCTGAGACTACAGCCGTCAGGAAGATCACGGCGACAATCATGGCGACGAGTTTCTTCTTGAAGATGCTTGCAAGCATCGACATTTCGGGTATCGCCATACCGGCACCTCCAATAACGAGTGCTATCACGGCTCCGATACTCATTCCTTTGCCCATCAATGCCACTCCTATAGGAATTGCTGTTTCTGCGCGGATATACAGGGGCACTCCAATAATGGCAGCAACAGGCACAGCGAAAGGATTGTCAGGACCGGCGATTTTCAATACCCAGTCGCTCGGCATATAGCCATAGATTACGGCTCCGAGAGCAACGCCGATGATAAGATACCAGAAAATCGGTCGGAGTGTGTCCCATCCTGCACGAAGTGCGATTGCTATTTTCTGACTCCATGGGAGTTTTTTCGGCTCGATTGGTTTCTCACTTGTAGAACAGCATGACTGCTTTTTCGGCCTTACGTTTTTGACATATTTCTGCGCATCGACCTTTTGCAGTCCACAACCGAAGAACACGGCACAGAAGAAAGCAATCGCCACATATATAAGCATTGCCTTGATTCCTACTAATGCGCCCAACATTGCGATGATAATTGGGTTAAGCAGCGGGGAGGCGATAAGGAAAGACATCGTAGCTCCGAAAGGCACACCGGCATTAAGGAAACCAACCGCCATAGGGAGAGTTGAACAAGCGCAGAAAGGAGTGACGGCTCCGAATCCTGCGGCTATCACATTGCCTAAAAATCCGGCTTTTCCGATTTTCCTGCTGATTTTCTCCTGAGGAATATACATCAGGATGATTTCCACAATGGCCGTTATCACGATGAACAATGCAACAAGCTCAACCGTGATATAGCAGAAATACCAAAGAGTATCAAGAAGTGTATTCATATAAATCGTGTCTTAGAAGAAGTAGCCGTAAATCCATCCTGAGCCGGTGGCCATGACGATAACAAGAGCTACATATATCACTGTCTTTTTAGTCCCCATCACTCTGCGGATGACGAGCATATTCGGCAGCGAAAGAGAGGGGCCTGCGAGCAGCAGGGCGAGTGCCGGGCCTTTGCCCATGCCGGAAGCAAGCAGCCCCTGGATGATTGGTACTTCGGTCAGTGTGGCGAAATACATGAAGGCACCGGTGAAACTTGCGAAGAAGTTGGAGAGCAATGAATTGCCGCCTACCGCCCATTCAACCCAGCTGTTGGGGATGATGCCGGGCAACTCCATGCCGTCGTGTGTAGAGCCGAGAAGGAAACCGGCGGTCAGGACGCCCACGGCAAGCAGCGGAAGTATCAGCTTGGCGAATCCCCAAGACGACAACGCCCATTCGCGGTTCTCATCATCGTTCTTGTCGCATAGCAGCACTATGGCGAGAACGGCGACCGATACAATCATAGGAACAAGTGGAGCCAACTTGGCATCGGGGATAAATATGTTTGCAAGAAATGCCGACACAGCCACGGCTATTGCGCCGAGGATAATCCAACGGGATTTCAGATTCAGAATCTTGACGAGAATAACGCACAAGCCTATTGCGAGAGCTGAGGTTATCCACCATTTAGCATTGTATATCGCAGCCCATATTCCACGGTCAATTGCCGCCGGTGCGCCCCAGTTGGCAAACACAAGGATTGCCACAAGGGTGAAGAAAAACAGAGCCGTCTGCCAGAGTGGTCGTTTCTCAGGCGGTGGCACAATGTTCATCTGGTCCAATTCTTTGTCGCGCTCCTCCTTGCGGAAGATAAACGACATTACCAGACCGATGACTATCGCGAATGTCACAGCACCGATTATGCGGGCCATACCCATCTCAAGGCCGAGAATCCGAGCCGTGAGGATTATCGAGAGTATGCTGATGGCGGGGCCGGAATAGAGGAATGCTATAGCCGGGCCGAGTCCTGCACCACGCTTATAGATGCTGGTGAACAACGGGAGAATGGTACAGGAACAGACAGCAAGGATACCGCCTGAAACAGACGCGACGGTATAGGACACCCATTTCTTGGCGCTGGCTCCGAAATACTTCAACACCGCGCCCTGACTGACGAACACCGCTATCACTCCGGCAATGAAGAATGCCGGGAGAAGACAGAGGACGATATGCTCGCGGGCATACCACTTGGCGAGGTCAAGAGTGGAGTGAATCGCAGTCATCAGCGTGTCGCTGTTGACGGGTAAGAAGAACGCCACCAAAAATATGACGACAGTCCATATCAGGAACTTGATTTCCTTTAGTGTTTCCATATCAGTCTCCTGTTGTTGCAGTTCAGATGCCGAGGGCCTTTTTTACTTCGTCAGCCGACGGAACGTGACCTTTGATTTTGACAGTGCCGTTGACAACGACGGCGGGAGTAGCCATGATGTTGTATTTCATCATCTCGGCTATATCCTCGATTTTGGAAAGCTTGACATCAAGATTGTTCTCGCATATTACCTTTTCCACCACTGTGTAGGTCTTTTTGCACTTGGCGCAGCCGGGACCGAGGACAAGCACCTCGCTGACTTTGGCACCAGGTGCGGTGGCACAACAAGTGGGTTTAGCTGATTCATCTGAGTCGACGCAAGACTCGACGATTTTTACATCGTCAGCAGCGATGATGTCGTTGCCGCAGCAGCAACTCTTCTTCCTGGGGGCGAAAAGCGTTGCCCAGACGCCCCTCTTTGATTCCTTTTTATCCATGTTTGGGAGTGGTTAGAAATATATGATTATGCAGTAGTAGATGCCGACTGCGATGAAAATGACACCGACAATTATGTTGAGCCATTTCTGAATGGAGCGCAGTTTGCCATAGAACTCGCCGACCTTCTCTACGCTGAAAGCGAGAATCCATGCGACGGCAAGCACCGGGAGAGCGGTGGCGACGGCGAACAGTACCGGCAAAAGCCAGCCTGCGCTTGCAGTTACAGACATCGGTATAAGCATTCCGAAGTAGAGAACTCCGCTTGTCGGGCAGAAAGCCATTGCGAACAGGATGCCGAGCAGTAAGGCTCCCCACCCGCCTTTACGGGCAAGACTTTCGCCGTTTTCGCCGAATCCGAACTGAGGCAAGTTGAGTTTATGGCCGAGAAGCATGAAAAGTCCGATAAGCAAAAGCAACGGCCCGATAAGCAGCTCTCCCCATTTCCCGATGGCTTTCTGAACGCCGAATATGCTTGCCCCCTCTTTAAGTATCGAGATAAGTATGATGCCGAGGAGGGTATAGGCAATGATGCGTCCGACAGTGTACAGCACTCCGTTTCGGAAGATGCGGCCACGATTCTCTATGTCCTTGCTGATATAACCGATTGCGGCTATATTGGTGGCAAGCGGACATGGTGAGATAGCAGTGAGCAGTCCGAGTAGGAATGCCGTCAGAGCCGGAGCCGTGCTATTGTCGAGCAAGGTCTGTAACCAGTCCATTATTTCAGCGATTGTTGGATTTTGTTGGCAAGTCCCCTCTTGAAGACAGCCGGATTCTTGCGTGCATTGCCGAATCCGAAATCCGTCATGTTGCTGCGTGTCTCGTTGCCGTTTTTCCATCTGTTGACGAAGAGGGATGACCAGGTCACTTCGTACTTGTCGGCAAGTTTTTCGCCTGCGGGTGTTGAAATATCCACGACTTTGAAGACGACCTTGCCACTCTTAAGCTCCTTTGCGAACATAGAGGTCAGCACCTCTCTTGTGTTTTTCTCGATTGCCATGCAGGTGACACAACGTTGTTTGCCATGGAAGTAGATAACTTCCACACGGTTCTTCTGCGGCGCTTTCGCACTTGCTGCGTTCTCTGCGAAGCCGCAAGACATCAGCCCTGTTAAAAGGGCTAAAATCATCAGTAGTCGTTTCATGTTTCTGATTCTATTTGGGTTGATTGTAATTAGTCGAATTACGAACTATGGGGATAAAAATAGTGCTCACGGGCAGCAGCTATTCTTTTTTGAAGGACAACATTCATCAAGCATCTGTGCGAAGAGTTGACGAGCGATTTTCCAGTTCTCGGCGTTGATGCAGTATCTCACCTTAGGGGGCTCGATGGTGCCTTGTATCAGACCCGCCTCCTTCAGTTCTTTCAGATGTTGCGAGACGGTTGCTTTTGCAATCGGAAGCATTTCGTGTATGTCTCCGAAGAAACATTCGTTTCTCCGGGCAAGGAAATGCAGAATGGCAACGCGGGTTGGATGCCCCATTGCCTTGGCAAATCTTGCAAGTCGCTCCTGTTCAGGCGTTATCTCCAATGTCGGCATTTCAGTTATTGTTTTATGTTCGCAAAATTACAAACAATATTTGAAACCACCAAATCTTCCATGAAATTTCCCCTAATTTTAACCGAGAGCGCCTTTTCAGCTGGCTGGGGGCTGCTTCCCGTATGTGTGCATCGCCTCAAAGCAGCCATAAGGTCCGACAGCAAGAGTTATAGGCCCAATAAGCCCAATGGGGCCAATAGGATTGCCTCCGCTCTCATTCATTCCATTCTTCCTATAATTCCCACAACTCCCACCACCCGGTTTCCACCTGCAAAAAAGAGGCAGCCGGGTTGGGGCTGCCTCTCGGGATATGAGGGTGAAAGTATGTTTACTTGCCTTCGCTCTTGAGCTGCTCCTTGAGAGCCTGGAGGGCGCTGAGATCGCCGAGGGTGGTCTTCTCCATGGGAGCGAGCTGCGGGGTCTCCTCGCGCTCCTCGCGGTCGTTGCGGCGGAAAGTGCGGCGGCCGGTGCGTTCGGGACGCTCGCCGCGCTCGGCACGTTTCTCGGCGCGCTGGGCGTCTTCGGCAATGCGGCTGTGGCTCAGGATGATGCGCTTGCTGCCCTTGTTGAACTCGATTACCTTGAACTTGAGCTTGTCGTCGAGCTTGGCCTGGGTGCCATCCTCCTTGACGAGGTGCTTGGGGGTGGCGAAGCCTTCCACGCCGTATTCAAGCGCGATGACGGCGCCCTTGTCCATTACTTCGGTGACGGTGCCCTCGTGGATGGAGCCTACGGTGAAGATGGTCTCGAAGACGTCCCAGGGGTTCTCCTCGAGCTGCTTGTGGCCGAGGCTGAGGCGACGGTTGTCCTTGTCGATTTCGAGCACCTGCACGTCGATGTCGTTGCCGATTTTGGTGAACTCGCTGGGGTGCTTGATCTTCTTGGTCCAGCTGAGGTCGCTGATGTGGATGAGGCCCTCTACGCCCTCCTCGATCTCTACGAAGAGACCGAAGTTGGTGAAGTTGCGCACCTTGGCGGTGTGGCGGCTGCCGATGGGGTAGCGGATCTCGATGTCCTGCCAGGGGTCGTTGCGGAGCTGCTTGATGCCGAGGGACATCTTGCGCTCCTCGCGGTCGATGTTGAGGATTACTGCCTCTACTTCGTCGCCTACCTTCATGAAGTCCTGGGGCGAGCGGAGGTGCTGGCTCCAGCTCATCTCGCTGACGTGGATGAGGCCCTCTACGCCGGGTGCCACTTCTACGAATGCGCCGTAGTCGGTCATGACTACCACCTTGCCCTTGATGTGGTCGCCAGCCTTGAGGTTGGGGTCAAGGCTGTCCCAGGGATGCGGGGTGAGCTGCTTGAGGCCGAGGGCGATGCGCTTCTTCTCGTTGTCGAAGTCGAGGATGACGACGTTGATGTGCTGGTCGAGCTCCACGACTTCGCGGGGGTCGGATACGCGGCCCCAGCTGAGGTCGGTGATGTGCACGAGGCCGTCGACGCCGCCCAGGTCGATGAAGACGCCGTAGGCGGTGATGTTCTTGACGACGCCTTCGAGCACCTGGCCCTTCTCGAGCTTGGAGATGATCTCGCGCTTCTGAGCCTCGAGCTCTGCCTCGATGAGGGCCTTGTGGCTTACTACCACGTTGCGGTATTCTTCGTTGATCTTGACGACCTTGAACTCCATGGTCTTGTCTACGAACACGTCGTAGTCGCGGATGGGTCGCACGTCGATTTGGGAACCGGGCAGGAAGGCTTCGATGCCGAAGACGTCCACGATCATGCCGCCCTTTGTGCGGCACTTGACGTAGCCCTTGATGACTTCGTCCTTCTCCATGGCCTCTTTGACGCGGTTCCAGCTGCGCGATGCGCAGGCTTTCTTGTGGCTGAGCACCAGCTGGCCTTTCTTGTCCTCCTGGTTCTCGATGAATACCTCTACGGTGTCGCCGACCTTGAGGTCGGGGTTGTAGCGGAATTCGGTGATGGGGATGATGCCGTCGGACTTGTAACCGATGTTAACCACCACTTCGCGCTTGTTGATGGCGATGACGGTACCTTCGACTACCTCTTTGTCCTTGACCGTGTTGAGCGTCTTGTCGTAGGTCGAGGTGAGGTCCTCGCGGCTCTGGGATCCCTTGGTGTCGCCGTTTTCGTAGGCGGCCCAGTCAAAGTCCTGGAGGCCTTCGACCGGGGTGTTTTTTAGATTGTTCATTAAAAATGGTTGATACTGTAAAAAGTTACTTCTCTCGCATCGAAACGGGTGCTGACAAGGTTCACGCTTTGCCTGCATCCGCTTCGGCGCCGCAAAGGTACGACATTTTTGCGGAATGTGCAAATTCCGCCCGAAATTTCGTCTGTTTTCGCGGTTTTGGGTAGAACTCGTCCCAGGCCCGGTGGCAGGCATCCCTCGCCTGACATTTCGGTGTCGTTATGACTTTCTATGGACTGTGCAATGGGCGTCGCCGGGTGTGCGCCGTTTTTATGGTTTTTTACAGTTCGGTTCCCGGAAGAGGCGTCCGTCGGGGGCGATGCGGAGGGGCGATGCGGGGAAGTCGGCGGCGGAGAGGCGGCGGATTTCGCGGGCGGTGGCGTGGGTGGTGTCGAGGCGCGGGCCGACGCCTTTTTGCTGGCGGAAGGAGTGGATCTGGCCTGAGAGGAAGCGGCCGTCGGGGGCGAGGTCGACTTCGACGAGGGGTGCCAGGCCGCTGGCGCCGTTGAGGCTGACGCGGTAGGGGGTGCAGAAGTTGCCGAGGCTGTAGAGGATGAGGCGGTCTTTGTATAGCTCGGCGGCACGCGGCACGTGCGGGCCGTGGCCGTAGACAATGTCGGCGCCGGCGTCGACGGCCGCATGGGCGAATTTCTCGACGTCGCCGCGCGGTTCGCCAAAGGCGGTCTCGGGGCCGTGGGGCACGTGCGAGTACTTAGGGCCTTCCGCGCCGCCGTGGAAGCTGACGACGACGATGTCGTGGCTTTTCTTGAGCTGTGAGACTGTGCTGCGCAGGGACTGGAGGTCGTGTATGGACATGGTTCCGGCGCTGTGGCCGAAGGCTGCCAGGCCGATGCGTCGGCCGTCGCGGACCAGGGTGGCGGTGCGGGGTCCGGCCTTCAGGCCCGCGTATGCGATGCCGGCGCCCTGGAGTGTGCGGGCGGTGGAGGCCACGCCGGCGGCGCCGAAGTCGTTGGCGTGGTTGTTGGCCACGCCGAGGAAGTCGAAGCCGGCGTCGGTTAGGTTGCGGACGTAGGCGGTGGGGGTGCGGAAGATGTAGCAGGCCTTAGGGTCGCGGCACTTCTTGGGGGTGCCTCCGCTATCGAGCAGGGTGCCCTCGAGGTTGCCGGCGGCGATGTCGGCCGAGCGCAGCAGGGAGTCGCAGTCGGCGAAGAGCATGGCGCCGTTCTTGGCAGGCAGAAAGGCGCCGTGGGAGTCGTCGGGGAATGTGGTGCCCATCATGATGTCGCCGACGAGGGCGAGGCGGAGCGGGGCGGAGGAGAAGGCTTCCTGGGCGGATGGTCGCTCCGCGTTGCAGCGGGCACTGAATGCTAAGGAATCGGTGTCGGAGGGCGCGGGTTGGGCAAGGGCCTGCCGGGAAGTTTCGGCCTGGCTGTTCTGGGTGCAGGAACAGGCTATAATGGCGAGGAGGCAGGATAGTAGCGGTGTGAGCTTTTTCATGTATTTAACAGAAAAATGGACGTTACATGGAGGGCGTTTGAGATGGCTTTGCGGCAAGTTGAAGCGAGCAGGTGGCTTTTAAGTAAGGTTGGCTTTTGTAATTTGTGATTTTTAACGCTTTGGGTCAGTGATGATCGGCGAGGGCCTGCTTGTAGAGGGTGCGGTCCTGCTCAATCATGGCTTCGAGTTCCACGACGGCCTGCGGTGCCAGGCGCATTTGGTCGTGCCACTCGCTTTCGACCAGTTTTTTCACCCAGCATAGTTCGAGGTGGGGGTAGGCGGCGAAGGCTTTTTCGAGCAGGGTGGAGGGGAGGGTCTCGGGATCGTTAAGGTCCGGGTCGAGAGTGAGGATGCTGTCGATGTCGGCGGTGGGGATTATCTGGCCGCAGAGGTCGGACCAGTCGTCGGGGGCGAGGTTCGGGTCGGCAAGGTGGTATCCGTCGGTATGGGTGCGGGAGTAGAGGTAGGAGGTTATGGCCAGGGAGTACATGCGGTGTGCGCGTAGGGCGGCGGTTGGCTTCATGGCCACGGCGCCGTGGTGCACGAGGCCGTGGGAGTCGGGCTCGGCGTGGGCCAGGTCGCGTAGCAGCGGCAGGGCGCGGAGCATGGCCTGCACGGTGACGGGGTTGAGGACGTCGTAGCAGACGTGGTCGTGGAGTGGCAGGCGTCGGCGGAGGCGACGGTCGCGGATGGGCCATTTCTTCTCGTCGCGGCCGAGGCCGCAGCTGCGGAGCATGAGGCCGGGGGCGGCCAGGGTGTGGCTGTGCGCGTCGCCGAAGAGGTAGGCGAAGGGGAACATGGACGTGTCGGGATGGTACTTGTGTGGGCCCATCACCAGGGAGAAGGCGCCGATTTGGGCTCCCCACATGACGTATGCGCCGCTGGCGGTCTTGGCGCCGCGGAGCATCGTGCCCCAGTGCACGGGTCCGAGCTTGTACATGTGGTTGGAGAAGTTGGTGGCGGATCCGGCGTTGAAGAAGGCGGTGCGCATGCCGATGAGCAGGGTGCTCTTGTGCATGCTGACGGAGTACGGGCCGGCGAGTACCGCGCAGGCCTCGCCGTTCTCCATGGCGGAGTTGGCGAAGAAGATGGAGTCGTGGGCGGTGAAGCCTTTGTCGAGGCTTGCTCCCTGGCCTACGTAGACGTTGCGGAGCAGGGCGCCGCCGCCGGCGTAGCCGTCTTCGATCAGGAAGTTCTCGGCGTCGACGTCGGCGCCGACTCCGGCGAGGCCCTTGCCGGGGGCTGCGTTGTTGAGGACGGCGCCGTTGACCAGGCGCTTGGCGCCCTCGATGCTCACCTCCTTGCCGACGTGTACGTTTTGCAGCAGCTGGCAGCCGATCACGCGGCAGCCGTCGCTGAGGTCGTAAGGGAAGGGGCGCGAGGCGTATTTCTCCTGGAGCCGGGGAAGCAGGTGCTCCTCGGCCCAGCGGGGGTGCATGGCCATTAGAGTAGCGAGCTGTGCGCTGAGACCGGGGTAGAGGTGGACGGGGCGGGAGCCGGTCTCGTCGAGCACGGCGACTTCGGTGCCGATGCCGTAGGAGGCTTCGGGCTCGGACTCGATGGTGCCGACGTCGGCGATGACGACGCCGCGACCAATGCGGAGGCCGCGCAGATGGCCGCGCACGTTGACGATGCTTACGCCGGAGTTCATGCGGCAGTCTTCGATGGCGGCGGATCGGAGCTCGGCGATGGCGCCTATCTCGACGCGTCCGGAGAAGCGGCAGTCGCGGATGCGCGACAGGTCGCAGTTGTCGTCGAGGTAGACGGTGGACCAGTCTGCGGCGGTGCAGCCCTGGCGCTCAAGGGTGTATATCTCTATTATGCCTGCGGACTTCAAGAGGGAATTATTTAAAAATTAAAAACATTAAAGACTGGAGGGCCGGGTGCCGAGCTGAAACGGGTCCCTGCGGACCTCAACCTTCCTCGTCGTAACGCTGGTAGAGGAAGTTGTTGTAGGGGAAGCGCTCGGCGTGGACGCGGCGGGCCTTCTCGTAGATGAGGCGCTTGAGTTCGTCGATGTTGTCGCGCTGTTTTGCGGATATGAAGACGCAGTCGGGGGCGAGGCGTGCCATCCAGGTGGACTTGAGGTCGTCGAGGGAACGGTTCTCGGCCTTGGCCTCGGTGAGGTCGTCGGCGTCCTTGGGGATGTAGGTGAAGGAGTCGACTTTGTTGAAGACGAGAATGACAGGCTTCGAATCGCCCTTGCAGATGTCGGCAAGGGTTTTCTCCACTACTTCTATCTGTTCCTCGAAGCCGGGGTGTGAGATGTCGACGACGTGCAGCAGGATGTCGGCTTCGCGCACCTCGTCGAGGGTAGAGGTGAAGCTCTTGACCAGGTGGGTGGGGAGCTTGCGGATGAAACCGACGGTATCCGAGAGCAGGAACGGCAGGTTTTCGATGACCACCTTGCGGACGGTAGTGTCGAGGGTGGCGAAGAGCTTGTTCTCGGCGAAGACGCTGCTCTTGCTGAGCAGGTTCATGAGCGTTGACTTGCCGGCGTTGGTGTATCCGACCAGTGCCACGCGGGTGAGCTTGCTTCGATTCTTGCGTTGCACCTCCTTCTGCTTGGCGATGTCGGCGAGCTGTGCCTTGAGGCGGCTTATTCGGTCGAGGATGATGCGGCGGTCGGTCTCGATCTGGGTCTCGCCGGGGCCGCGCATGCCGATGCCGCCTCGCTGGCGCTCCAGGTGGGTCCACATTCGTGTCAGGCGGGGCAGCAGGTACTGGTACTGCGCCAGCTCCACCTGGGTGCGGGCGGTGGCCGTCTGGGCGCGCTTGGCGAATATGTCGAGGATGAGGCTGGTTCGGTCGAGCACCTTCACCTGCAGCTCCTTATCTATGTTGGCCACCTGCTTGGGGCTGAGCTCGTCGTCGAAGATAACCAGCGGGATCTCGTGCTCCTCGACGTATGCCTTGAGCTCTTCGAGCTTGCCCTTGCCGACGTATGTGCGCGGGTTGGGGTAGTCGAGGCGCTGTGTCATGCGGCAGACGGCCTCAGCCCCGGCGGTGTCGGCTAGGAAAGCGAGCTCGTCGAGGTATTCGGCAGACTTGGTCTCGCCCTGCTGGGGCGTCACCAGGCCCACCAGAACGCACTTCTCGCGCTCCTGAGGCACCGTGGCCTTCGGTTCTTTATCGTTACTCATTGCGGTTACAAAATTAATCATTTCCAAAATGATAAACAAATTCGGGGATATTTTGTAATTTTACGGCGGCAAAGACGTCGTATAGGTGAGCGATGACACCATCGGAATTCAAGGACCTGCTGGCAGAGATGAGCGAGAGCCTTTGGAAGGCGGCGGCGGCACTGATGCCGTCGCCGGAGGAGGCACAGGATGTCGTGGCCGACACGGTGGAGAAGCTGTGGGCCCAGCGCAAGCGTCTGAAGGAGGTGGAGAACGTGCGCGGATACGCCGTCACGGCGGTGCGCCGCACGGCCCTCGACGCCCTACGCGCCCGCGCCCGGCACCCGCAGGCCGACATCGACAACGTGGCGCTGCCCGTCAGCGACCGCAGCGTCGATGGCGCCTCGGACCTTAGACTGGTGCAGGAGCTCATGCAGACGCTGCCCGACAACCAGCGCCTGGTGATCGAGATGACGGCCTACCAGCAGCTCGACGCCGACGAAATCTGCGAGCGCACCGGACTAAGCCTCGCAAACGTGCGGGTGCTGCTCTCGCGCGGACGCAAGAAACTGCGGGACGCCTTTGCTCATTATAATGGATGACAACTATGGATATTGACAAGATAAAGCGGCTGCTCGGAGCCTTCTTCGATGCCACTGCCGACGCCTCGCAGGAGGCTGAACTGAAGCGTCTTCTGGCGAGTTGCGACTTCTCGGCGCTGCCGTTGGAACTGGCCACGGACGCCCGTCTGGCGCGGTCGCTGCTCGGCATGGGGGCGCCGGCTCCGGCCATGCCGGCCGACTTCGCCGCGACGCTCGGCAGGCAGGTCGACCGACTGGAGCGCGTCGGCCGCATGAAGCGCCGCGGTCAGGGTTGGGGCATCGTCGCCGGCGTGGCTGTGGCCGCGTCGCTGGCGCTGCTGCTCATGCCCTCCGGCAGTGTGCAGACGGTCATCGCACCCTCCGCGCAGGCACCGGTGATGGCCAGGGCTACGCAGCCCGCCTCTTCTGCTGGAACGGCGCAGGCTGTTCCGACGCGTCAGCTTGCTCAGGCCGTCTCGCCCAAATCTGCCGCTCCGAAGGCTGCCAAGGCTGTTAAGGCCGAGGCCGAGGACGGCGACGGGCCGGAGCGAACGGTAGAGTATGTGGACGGCGTGCTGGTGGTGACGGAGTACTACGACCCCAACAACGTCGGCAAGCTCACCGCCACTGTCGACATTCCCGTTGACGCTCCCATTTACATCAGCTACGTCGACGGTGAGGGGCAGACCTATCAGAGCTTGGACCAGTCGCCTGACGCCATGGCAATGCTCGAGGAAGCCTTCGGGCTTATCGTCGGTACGCAGCGCGAGGCCGATGGTGCTCTCGACGAATCAAGAAAATTAGTAACCTCTGCAATAGAAGAACTCAATGAAAACCGCTAATAACCTGACAACCAATATGTTACGCAAATTTCTGTTGTTGCTGATAGCCGTGGCGATGGTTCCGGGCCTGTCGGCCAAGTCGCCGCAGCGCCTCTTTGAGTCGTTGGCCAACACCCAGGGCATCAACTATATTTACATTTCGGAGGCGGCGTTCGCCAACGGAGTCACTCTCTCGCAGCGCCGCATGCCGCTGCCCTTCTCGCTGGCCAACAGCGCGGTCAAGAGTTTCGAGATGGTGAAGGCCGATTTCGACGGCCGCGAGAAGAAGAAGATCGTGGAGCTCGGCAACGAGCTTGTCAAGAACGGCCATTTCACGCTGCTGACTGAAACCCAGGATGGCTTCGATGCCAAGTTCACGCGCATCTACTGCCGCGAGGATGGCGCCAGCTACGCCTCGGAGGTACTCATCTTCTCGTCGTCCAACAGTTATGGCGCCACGCTTGTCTATATCACGGGCAAGATCTCGTTGAAGTCGCTGCTGAGCAATGGCGCCACGTCGATGAACCTGGGCTTCTACTTCCCGCAGTTGCCCCTGGCCATGCTACCCTCCTGACGGGGGTACTTGTAGAACAGGATACGGCTCACTGCCCCGTGCACCACGTCGCGGGGCAGTGAGCCGCTTTTCATGGCCCGGAGTAGCTCGGCGGCGGCGGCGTGGGTGTCGGGTGGCGCCACGAGGATGTCGGCTCCGGCCAGGATGGCCTGCACCGACGGCTGCTCCACGCTGCCCAGTCCGCGCATATTCATGGCGTCGGTGAAGATGAGCCCGGAGAAGCCCATATCCTTGCGTAACAGGCCGTTGACGATCATTGGGGAGACGACCGCCGAGCGGAGCACGGTATCGAGGGCGGGTACGGCGATATGGCCTACCATCACGCCGCCCAGTCCCTCGCGGACATATTGTCGGAAGGGGTATAGGTCGAGGCTGTCGAGCATTTTACGCGAAGAGGCCGACACGGGCATGGCGCGGTGGGAGTCGAGGCGTGTGCCGCCGAGGCCGGGAAAGTGCTTGGCGACGGAGATGACGGAGGCGTCCTCCAGGCCTCGGGCGTAGGCCAGTCCCAGGCGAGTCACTCGCTCCGGGTCGGGGCCGAGCGAGCGATAGGCTATGGCGCTGCCGGGCACCGACGCCACGTCTAATACCGGGCCGAAGACGACGTTCAGACCCAGACGCCGCGCCTGCAGGCCGAGGGCGTAGCCGTAGTCGTACATCCGCACGTCGGTGATGCTGTCGGGCAGGCGGCTGAAGGGGGTGTAGGAGGGAGCATCCCGCAGGCGCATGCCGAGGCCCCACTCGGCGTCGATGGCCACCAGCGGGGGGATGGGGGAAAGGCGCCGCAGCTCGGCCGTGATTGCGCTTACGGAGGCGGTGTCGCCCTTGAGCAGCATCACGCCGCCAACGTGCAGCGAGTCGGCGTATTTGGCGAGCTGTGCGAGAGTGGCGCTGTCGGCCGATGCATACAGTGCCGGCATGAGCAATTGCCCTACGAGCTCCTGGTCGCTCATGCCGGCCGCCACGGAGTCGGCCCACATCTGCGCCTGTGTGGTATAGTCAGCCTTCTCTGGATGCGCCACCTCAGGCGCATCCTTACGGGCGCAACCACACAGCCACGCACCCAACAACAACACGGGCCACAGACGATTCAACGATTTTGCGATTGAGCGATTTTTGCTATTAAAAGATTGTGCGACTTCGTTTGCTCGTCTCATCGTTCAATCGTAAAATCGTGCAAAAAATTCATCGATTAATCGTTTAAAACACGTTTTATCGTTCGAGGATGTGGACGGCGGGAACGAAGCGGGAGGCGGGGTCGGCCGACATGGGCATGTTCAGTTTTGTCTGCTCGATGATGTAGCCGATGATGGGTATAGCGACGTCGCGGGGGTCGGTCCAGAGTATCTTGCCGCGGGCCAGGGGCCGCAGGTCGTCGTTGCCCTGCGCCAGGTAGTCGATGGTGGCGATGGTGTACGTGCGCTCCGGGTCGATGGGCTCGCCGCAGTAGGTGGCGTTGACGAATTTCCAGTCCGGCTCGATGGCCACGCGCACCTGGGCGCTGATGGGTTCGCCCTTGCGCCGGGCCATGATGGCCAGGGTCTCCAGAAGGTCCTTGCCGCTCAGCTCAAGCAGAGTGAAGCGGTTGGGGAAGGGGAAAGTGGAGAGCATGCGGCCCAGGCTGACGTCGCCCTGTGGCAGGTTCTGGCGGATGCCGCCGGCGTTCATGATGCCGATCTCTACCGTCTTGGGCAGCGTGGAGGCGGGGTCGGCGGTGTGGATGGAATCGAGCTGCTCCTGCACGCAGTTCAGCGCCATGTCGGCCGTCCAGTTGGCATACTCGCCTGTGCCGCCGGGGTTCATGGCATTGGGCGCGTAAGCGATGACGTAGTTGTTGACGGAGTCCACGACGTGCTTGTACGGGGCCAGGAAGGTCTTCATCTTCTGGTCGAGCTGAGAGTCGGGGAAGCGGTCGGTGACGGGGATGAGCTTGTAGCTGACGGCCTCGGCCGGCACCCGCTCACCCTTCCTCACGCCCGAGAAATCTACCTGCACCTCGGCGATGTATGGGCCGGTCTTGCCTGTCTGGGCTATGACCACCGGCAGGCCGTCGGCGTTGGGGATCACGGACGGGTACTTGCCCTCGGTGCCGGGCGTGACCACCGTGTGGCTGTGGCCGCCGATGATGATGTCGATGTCGCGGCTGGCGCGCGCCAGGTCCACGTCGGTCTGCTTGCCTGCCTGCTTGGTGTTGTAGCCGATGTGTGTGACGGCCACCACCAGGTCGCAGTGTTTGTCACGGCGCAGGAACGCGGCTGTCTTGTTGGCCGTCTCCACGATGTTGCGGAACTTGACGCCCTCGATGTTCTTTTCGGCGATGAGGCTGGCAGGGTCGACGTTGAGGCCGAAGAAGCCGATTTTCTTGCCGGCTATGGTCTTGATTATGTATGGGGCGAAGACTCCATTGAGGTCTGTGTCGGAGAAGTCGTAGTTGGCCGACGTGGCTTTGCCCTTGAGAGGCTTCCAGTACTTGGTGAGGTCGGCCATGCCGTTGTCGAACTCGTGGTTGCCGAGCACGCGTATGTCGTATCCCATCATGTCCATGAGTTTGTACTCCACGTCGCCCTTGAAATAAGAGAAGTAGAGGGAACCCTGAACGGCGTCGCCTGCGTCGACCAGCAGCACGTTGCGGTCGGCGCGTCGCACCGAGTCGATGATGGCCTTGCGCTGGAGCGCTCCGCCCACGCCACGTTCGTTGGGGTCTACCTGCGAGTGAGTGTCGTTGGTGCCGAGCAGGGTGATTTTCTGCGCCTGCAGCGACTGGATGCCTACCGCCATCAGCGCGACGAGCAGCAGGATATGGAGTTTATTCATGGACATGAGTTTGTGTGTTCTGAATGCAAAATTAAGGAAAAATCCTAAATTAAAACGTCCGGCGGGAGCGAATGTTCCCGCCGGACGCCTTATTGGGTCGGTGTAGGTTGTCTAATCTTAGCTGATGTTAGCTGAGTTAGCCGTACTTGAGTCTTACTTGCTCTTCTTCACGAAGCGCTCCTTGATGCGGGCCTTCTTGCCGGTGAGGGCGCGGAGGTAGTAGAGCTTGGCGCGGCGCACCTTGCCGTACTTGTTGACGGTGATCTTCTCGATGAACGGTGACTCGAGCGGGAAGATGCGCTCAACGCCGATGCCGTCGGAGATCTTGCGCACGGTGAAGCGCTTCTTCTCCATGTGGCCGTTGATGCGGATCACCACGCCGCGGAACTGCTGGATACGCTCCTTGTTACCCTCCTTGATGCGGTAGGAGATGGTGATGGTGTCGCCGGGACCGAACTCGTCGATTTCTTTCTTGGGGGTTGCGAAAGCCTCTTCCGCAATTTTCATCAAATCCATGATGCTTTTTCTTTATATTTCGTTACAACTACGGACAACCGCACCATTCGCAAGCCTGAGCCACGGCGGGGCACTCTCTTGCCAGCGGGTACGAAATCCGCTGCAAAGTTAATAATTATTTGCTGTTCTGACAAATGCCCGCCCAATATTTGGCTTGGGGCATTTGTGCATATTACCGAAGCTAAAATCCCTGCTCCATCACTTAAACTAAGTGAACATTCCGCAAAGATTTTGAGAATTATTGGCTAATAAGAGGATATTCGCAATATAATTCAAGAAAAGTCGGAAAAATCAAATAATGAAGGTTGCTGTTCATTAGAAATATTTCGACGTTTTCCATCGACAAACTCTAAAGTATTTCTTACTGCCAGTGCAATTTTTTTTGCAAAAATAACGGGGACTGCATTTCCTATTTGGAGTTGAATATCTCGTTTATTTTCCCCGGTAAAAATCCAATCATCTGGGAAAGTTTGTAAACGCGCATATTCTCTGGCTGTAAATGGCCGCAGTTTACTTGCAGAAATTCGCCATAACTTAGCACTGGACTCGGGATTCCTTACATACAAAGCGTTATTTCTGTCTTTTTGAATCCGAGTTGCAATAACATTTCCTAAAGCCCAACCCCATACAGTTGCAGTATCTACCGCTGGGAAAGGAGAATCAAAATCCCGAATTGGATTCCCTTCTGAAGCAGTTCTGCTGAATCTCACAGGCACAGCAATCTCATTCTCATTAAAAGGAGCATCAGTTTCAGTGTGAGCGTAACTTTTAAATCCCCATTCAGGATTATGGTTTGGCAAAGAGATCGTTAAATCTTGGCCAAGCTCATAAATAAATTTTCGGATAGGCGTTTCTTTGGATGGATTGGGAAAAGCAAAAGCCGACATTTTCGGGTCTCGGTATGCTATAAATATGAATCGTCTACGAGTTTGAGGAACGCCATATTCTGCAACCCTAAAAGACTTGAAAATTGTGGTATAGCCAATGTTTGCAAGTTCAGAAGAAATCTGTTCTGCGAAAGGTTTCCCTGTTTCCGGATGTCTCATCGTCCTCAAATTGAGAACATTCTCCATCACTAAAATTCTCGGTTTGATATTTTCGGTAATACGAATTACATGCCGGTATAAATAGTTCCGGGCATCATGTGCTTCACGTTTGCCTCCTAAAGAAAAACCTTGACAAGGGAAACCTGCAAGAAGTACATCTATATCTCGGCCAACCTTAGGAGAATACCCCCTAACATCCTGCTGAAAAACAGTCCATTCAGACCTGTTGCGCCTTAATGTATTGACGGCAATTTCTAATATGTCGCTCGATTCGGTGTGTAGAAACCCGGCTTTCTCGAAGCCGAGGTCTAATCCCCCTGCTCCAGAAAACAAACTTAAAAAAGTGTATTGTGTCAGTTCCTCTGATTCGATGGTGAACATATTAATCAAAGAGTTGGAATTTCAGGCATATAAGCCACACGTTCTTTAGGCTGTCGTTTTTTACATCCTTCAAAAATATCAGTTAATATCGTAAGTTCGTTATCATTACCGCGAATTGGTTTCAATTCATCGACTAACGAATAATAGAAAGAATTGCCAAACTTATCATTTCGTACAATCTCTTCATGTACAAATTTTGAAAGACTGGTATTGTTAACCAATGCTTTCTTTACGACAAGTAGTAGACGGAATGAAAAGCAAGCCAAACTTGAGTTTAATGGATTTGGATAGGTGTACATTTTACGATGTCTGACAGACCCTTCTCCATATGGGCCATGATTGTATTCGGTAAAATTGGAATATTTTGCTTCTTTATGAAGTTCAAAATCATAGTTTAAAAAGTCTCCATCCATTAAAATGAGAGTAATGATTTTAGAACTATCGGGAGATAATAAGGCGAACAAATAATAACATGGAACTATAACCGTATCCTTTTCAACTTTTATCATTGCACGGCCACAAGGCAAACAACTGTTATAGTCAATCGTTAATCCTCGTGAGTCCTTACCATCCTTTTTTTGAATCAGCTTTTTAATTTCAAGGCCAATAATAAAATTAGTCTCTCTGTCACGAACAATTAGGTCAGGAGTAGTAAGTTTCCCTGCATGAAAAACTTCATAAGATTTAGGCAAAAGACTTTTTAGCAAAGTCTCAACCCAACAATCGAAAGGGTCATCTTGAACCGTTCCCACTACTTGTGCTGGCCTAAGATTAACAGGTATACCCTGAGGGGTATTCTTAGATATTAGACCTTTATATAGAGTGGAAATGACTTCCAGTTCCGTATTCATGTATTCCATACGCGAGGGTCTTCCAAGTAGGCTGACAGGCGACCAAACCTTTTGCGGCTACAAGGAAGTTCCGTAATATGTTGAATATAAGTAGTTGCTTACATTGAGCGGTCTTTGTCAGCGGCGAGCGCAGATTAGGGTGCAAAGTTAACACTTATTTGCTGTTCTGACAAATACCCGCCCAATATTTGGCTTGGTTTGGGGTTCAGTCGCTCTTTCAGCACGTTTCAGCCCAGCAGGGAGTAGACCAGGGCCAGCAGCAGGGCGAACAGCAGCAGGTTGCAGGCGGTCATGCCGAGCATGGGGTTGAGGGCTTTCCCTTTCATGTGGCCGATCCGATGCCATATTAGTAGGTGCGCCACCAGGTACACGCCGCATGGCAGCGCGATCCACCAGCCGGTTCGCTCCGGGGTGAAGGCGAGTGTCAGCCCGTCGGCTACGAGGCCAGACAGCAGGTAGGCCCGGTACATGGTGCGGCGTCCGAGCAGCACCACGGTGGTGTGCTTGCCCACGGCGCGGTCGTCGTCGGCGTCTCGGTAGTTGTTGACTATCAGCACGTTGGCGCTCATAAGTCCGATTGCCGCGCCTACGGGGATGCTCACCGACGACCATTCCCATGCGCCGACCTGCACCAGGCAGGTGAGCGTCACCGGCACGAGGCCGAAAAAGATGAACACTGCCACGTCGCCCAGGCCGTGGTGCGACAGGGGGTAGGGCCCGGCGCTGTAGCCGACGGCGAAGAGGGCGATGGCGATGCCGGGCAGCAGCAGCCACGCTCCGCCCCAGTAGAGCAGTGTCAGGCCGAGCAGGCAGTCGATGGCTATCAGCGTCCACAGGGCGCGGAACATGGCGCGTGGGGTGATGTCGCCTTCTGTGACGCCGCGCCTGAAGCCTTCGCGGCCTTTCTTGTCGAGGCCGTAGGCGTAGTCGTAGTATTCGTTGGCGAAGTTGCTGGCCACTTGTGCCACTATTGCGAAGAGCAGGCAGATGAGCGCCGGCAGCCAGCGGAAGCTGCCATACAGCGCCGCGCAGCCGGTGCCGGCGAAGACGCCGGCCACGCTCACGGGCAGCGTCTGCGGCCGGGTGGCCTTGATCCAGGCGTTTACTTTATTGCCCATTATCGGCGTTTTGATTGGAAAAAGTCCTGCATGAGGGCCGCACACTCTTTTTCAAGCACTCCGCCCATGACCTGGGTGCGTGGGTGCAGCGGGGTGGGCATGCCGGGCGCCTTGCGGCCGTAGTGGCTGAGGTATCCGCGCTTGGGATCGGAGGCGCCGAACACCACGGCTCCGATCTGTGCCCAGCCCAGGGCGGCTGCGCACATCATGCACGGCTCCACCGTCACGTACAGCACGCAGTCGGGCAGGTACTTGCCGCCCAGCCAGTTGGCGGCGGCGGTGATGGCCTGCATTTCGGCGTGGGCGGTGACGTCAGTCAATGTCTGGGTGAGGTTATGGCCGCGGGCGATGATTTTGTCTCCGCAGACTATGACGCAGCCCACAGGCACTTCGTCGCGCTCGGCCGCAGCCTCCGCCTCTTTGAGCGCCTCGCGCATGTAGACGTCGTGCATCCAGGGCTCGATGTTCCTCAGCGGGTACATATTTCCTCGATTTTGTCCTTGACTTTGTTCATGAGCCACGAGGGTGTGGAGGTGGCTCCGCAGATGCCGATGGTGCGGGCGCCTTCCACCCAGGCGGGGTCGATGGCGTCCTGGTTCACGCTTAGGTAGCTGCGCGGGTTTACTTCGCGGCAGGCCTCGTAGAGGGCCTTGCCGTTGCTTGACTTGGCGCCGCACACGAAGACTATGACCTCGTGGGTGCGGGCGAACTCGCGGAGGTGGCCCATGCGGTTGGCCACCTGGCGGCATATGGTGTCGTAGTAGCGGAAGGCGCCGGAGCGCTTGCGCTCGCGTATGGCCTCGACTATGCGGCGGAAGCCGGACAGCGACTTGGTGGTCTGTGAGTACAGTTCCACGTCGCGGTCGAGGTCGAGGGCGTCGAGCTCCTCTTCCTGTTCCACCACCACGGCCTCGCCGCAGGTCTGGCCCACCAGGCCGTTGACCTCCGCGTGGCCCCGCTTGCCATATATAATAATGAGCGGGCGGCGCTCGGCGGGCCGCTCGTAGGCCTCCTTGATGCGTCGTTGCAGCTGTAGCACCACCGGGCAGGTGGCGTCCACGATCTCGATGTCGTTCTCGCGAGCTATGCGATAGGTCGACGGCGGCTCGCCGTGAGCGCGGAGCAGTACGCGCTTGCCGCGCAGGGCCGGCAGGTCGGCGTGCTCAATGGTATGCAGGCCGCGTCGGCGCAGGCGTTCCACTTCGTCGGCGTTATGCACGATGTCGCCCAGGCAGTAGAGGGGCCTGCCGTCGTCGAGGTGCTGCTCGGCGCAGCGGATGGCTCCTACGACCCCGAAGCAGAAACCGCTCTGCGAGTCTATTTCTATCTTCGGAATCACGGCTCAGTACTTTTTCTCTCCGGCGCGTGCCAGGGCCTCGCCGAAGCGCTGGCAGAGCCACTCCTCCTGCTGTTCCAGGGTCATGTGGTCGTTGTCGAGCCGGATGGCGTCGGGTGCCTGGCGCAGCGGCGACTCCTTGCGGGTGGAGTCGATGTGGTCGCGCTCGCGGATGTTGCGCACTACCTCCTCGTAGTCGGGGTGCTCTCCCTTGGCAATCATCTCCTTGTAGCGGCGCATGGCGCGGACTTCGGGCGAGGCGTTTACGAAGACCTTCAGCTCGGCCTGCGGGAAGACGGTGGTGCCGATGTCGCGTCCGTCCATGACGATGCCTTTCTCCCGGCCCATTGCCTGCTGCTCGGCCACCAGGAAGTGACGCACCTGCGGGATGGCGGCCACGGGGCTGACGTGCTCCGAGACGGGCAGCTCGCGGATCTGGCGCTCCACGTCCTCGCCGTTGAGCAGGCAGTGGCTCACGCCGTCGGCTCCGGCCGGGGCGAACGAGACGTGTATTTGAGGCAGGGCGTCCACGAGTCTGTCGGTGTCCACCTTGCCTCCGGCGCCCAGGTCGTGACGCAGGGCGTAGAGCGTCACGGCGCGGTACATGGCGCCCGTGTCGACGTATTTATAGCCAACGCGCCGGGCGAACGAGCGGGCCATTGTGCTCTTGCCCGACGAGCTGTAGCCGTCGATGGCGACGATCAGCTTCGGGCCGTTATTTTGGTTACAATCCATTAATCAGTCTTTGGGAATTACCTCGAAGATGTTGAGGGAGAAATTGACCATGATCGACGACGCTTTCTTGTGCGGCATGGCGTATGCCACGCCGAAGCCCATGGCGCGCACCCGGAAGCCGAGGCCGGCCGAGAAGCCGCTCAGGAAGTTGCGTTGGTAGGTGGCCATGTCGGAGCGCGTCTTGTAGTTGTAGGCCAGGGCGGCGTAGAAATGCTCCGACGGGGCGAACTGCAGGCCGAAGATGAGGTGGCGGAAGAAGTTGCTCACGAAGCCGTCTTTCTTGACCTGGTCGTCGACCCCGTTCTCGTCCTTGTGCTCGTAGTAGGGGAGCTTCCACTTGGTGAGATGGGTGGCGGTGACGTTGAGCTGGAAAGGTGTGGCGCCCAGGCCCTTTGTCATGCCGAGCTGTATGTCGAACGGCAGGCGGTCGTAGTGGCGGTCGAAGCGCTTGAGCTGGCCGCCGGCGTTCTTGATGACGGCCGAGAAGGAGAAGTCGCGCTCCGGGTCGTAGTAGTTGACGCCGAGGTCGGCGGCCAGTGCTACCGCCTCGTAGCGGTCGTAGTGGCTGTAGACGAACTTCATGGTGATGCCGCCGCGCCAGCGGTCGTTGATGTCGTGGCTGTAGAGGGCGTCGACCACCAGGTCCTGAGGGTGGAACTGGCCGGTGGGTGTGCCCATCTCGTCGTAGCCGTCAATGGCGCCGTAGCTGAGGAATCGGACGCCGGCGCTCCAGGCCGAGTGCGGGGTGGCGCCCATGCCGTAGCGGACGCTGGCGAAGTTGCTCGTGCCCATGTAGTGCATATATCCCAGGCCCATCTGGGCCTCGATTTCGGGTCCGAGCAGCGCCGGGTTCTGGTCCACCAGGCTCAGGTCGGGGTTGATGCTGCTGATGTTGACGCCTCCAAGCGCGAAGGCCTGCGACGACACCGGGATGCGCAGGAAGCTGTAGGCGCTGCTTCCCTCCTGGCCCCGGACGCCCAGCACGGCAAGCAGGCCCATGGCTATCGCCATGATGTATCGTTCGAGAGTTCTCATCTTGTATATTGTTAACGCCCCCGTGGCCTCCTTATTTTATCCGAGCCACAAAATCCGATTCAGCTGGGTATTCATATTTATTAATAATACCTTTAAAATAGGTTAAAATCCGGGTCTTGGAGTGGCGTTTCCTTGGCCGTCTCGCCGCTGTTTCCTAACTTTGCTTCGTGAATGACTCTCTGCATGAAATGATTCGGAAAATCCTCGTGCCGCTGGTGCGCGGTGCCGGTGCGGTGGCCTTCCTGGCCGCACTTTTCTCCACCTCGGACGCCTGTGCGCAGACAACTTACGTCAACTGCGGCACCAATGCTTCGGGTGCAGTGGTGTATCTTGAAGTATATGAATACGACTACGTCACCGAGAAGCCGTCGTTTCCCGGGGGCGAAGAGAAGCTGCTCAAGTATGTCAACCGCACACGCGTCTATCCCGAGAGCGCCTACCGCCAGGGCATCCAGGGGCGCGTCATGTGCTCCTTCGTGGTGAGGGCTGACGGCTCGGTGGGCAACGTCCACATCATCCGGGGTGTGGAGCCGTCGCTCAACTGCGAGGCCAAGCGCGTCATCAGCAACATGCCCGCCTGGCGCCCCGGCCGCATGAACGGTCGCCCGGTGCCTGTACGCGTGGTTTACCCCATAACTTTCAGGCGGTGAGTGGTGGCAAGCAGCAGGGCCTGGTGGTCCGCAACCTCGGCAGTCGCTTCCAGGTGCATCTCGACGGCACACCTGACGGCCAGCTCGTCGACTGCCGCGTCAAGGGCAACTTCCGCATCCGCGGCATCCGCACCACCAATCCCGTCAGCGTCGGCGACCGCGTGAGCGTCAGCCCCGCCGGTGGCGAGTATTACATCACGGCCGTCGTCCCGCGACGCAATTACATCATACGCCGCGCCTCCAATCTCTCCAAGGAGAGCCACATACTGGCCGCCAACATCGACTTGGCGGCGCTTGTGTGCAGCGTCCGCGACCCGCTGACCCCTACCACCTTCATCGACCGCTTCCTGGCCACCGCCGAGGCTTACGCCATCTCCGCAATGCTCGTCATCAACAAGGAGGACTTATGGGACGACGCCGACCGAGAGTACGCCCAGGCCCTGCGCAACCTATACCGCACCATCGGTTATGACGTCCTCTTCACTTCCGCCGCCACCGGACAGGGCATCTCCGAGCTGGCGGATATGTTGCATGACAAGACCACCCTGCTGGCCGGCAACAGCGGAGTCGGCAAGAGCTCCATGATCAACGCCCTCATCCCCGGCGCCGGCCTCCGCACCGGCGCTATCAGCGAACTCTACCACACCGGCACGCATACCACCACCTTTTCCGAGATGCTCACGCTGCCCGGCGGAGGCGCCGTCATCGACGTGCCGGGCGTGCGCGGTTTCGGCACCATCGACTTCGACCGCCGCAGCGTCGGACACTACTTCCCCGAGATCTTCCGCGCCGCAGCCGAGTGCCGCTACTCCGATTGCTCCCACCGCAACGAGCCGGGTTGCGCCGTGCTCCAGGCCCTTGACAATCACCGCATAGCGCAGAGCCGGTACGCGTCGTACCTCTCAATCCTCGACGAGGTGGAGGAGGCCGAGGGCGCCGACAAGTACCGCAAACCCTTCTGACCACGGAGACGTTCCAGTTTTACCGCAATTTGTGCATATAATCCATATCTGCGCAACAATTCCGCATAAGTACCCGTAATAGAAAATACAATGAAGCGTTTCACACTCACACTTCTCCTGGGGCTGTTCGCAGTCTCGCTGCAGGCATGCGCCTCCGGCCAGTCCGTCACGCCCCAGACGCCGTCGTCCACTTCCGGAAGCAGCATCGGTTCAACCATAGGCAACCTGCTCGAGGGCGTTTTCTCGCGCTCCGACATTGACGTGGCCGACATGTCCGGCATCTGGACCGTCGATGGTTCGGCTGTGGCCTTCAAGAGCCAGGACTTCATGGCCAAGGCCGGCGGCGCAGCCGTGGCCGCAAAGCTCCAGACCGAACTCGACCCCTACTACCAGCGCTACGGGCTCACAGGAGCCGTCCTCACCATCGATTCCGACGGCAACTGCTCCATCAAGCTTGCACGCGGCTCCATCAACGGGGTCATTACCAAGCAAGCCAAAGGGGAGTTCCTGTTCAACATCACCCTGCTGGGCAAGACCGTATCTTCCGTGCCCCTTTACGTGCGCAAGACATCCCAGACCATGGACATGATGTTCGACGTCGCCAAGCTCAAGGAAATCCTCAAGCTCGTGGGACGCTTCTCCGGCAACTCCCTGGCATCCGCCCTCATCGACCTGCTTGACAAATACGAGGGCGTGTACATCGGCTTCGGCATGCACTCCGACGCCGCTCCCTTGAGCAACGACCTCAAGCAGGTCAACAACCCCACTCAGCAGCAGGAACAGAAGAACTCCGGCCTCGGAACTCTCATCAACATCCTCAACGGCAAGCAATCCAGCAAGAAGAAATAAACATTAACTAATCATGGAAAAGAAGGAACCTTCGGTAGTATATTTCTGCCCCCGCATAACCCCCGAGAACCTCGTCAAGGTCTACGAGGCACTGGGCCGTCCCGTCCACGGCCGCGTCTGCGCCAAGCTCTCCACCGGCGAGGCCGGCAACCCCAACCACCTCAGCGTAGACGTCATCAAGCAGCTCGTCGACCGCACCCAGGCCACCATCGTGGAGTGTAACACCGCCTACGAGGGACGCCGCTGCAACGTCCCCGACCACATGCAGACCGCCAAGGAGCATGGCTTTACGGCCATCGCTGAGGTCGACATCATGGACGGCGAGGGCGAAGTCTCCCTGCCCGTGCGCAACGGACGCCACCTCAAGGAGAACTTCGTGGGTAAGAACTGGCTCGACTACGACTTCACCATGATCCTGACCCACTTCAAGGGCCATCCCATGGCCGGCTTCGGCGGCGCCCTCAAGAACGTCTCCATCGGCATGGCATCCGCCGCCGGAAAGGCCTGGATACACACCGCCGGAAAGGTGCACCAGGCTCCCATCACCGATTGGTCCGACGTTTGCCCTCAGAACGACTTCCTGGAATCCATGGCCGAAGCCTGCGAGTCCGTTTTCGACCGCGCAGGAGCCAACATTCTATAGGAAACTTCTATAAATTAAACATTTGCATATCAGAGAAATAATTCGTATCTTT
>UQLL01000010.1 GCA_900541835.1 uncultured Porphyromonadaceae bacterium | reverse complement strand
GGGGCGGAGGGCGGGGACGAGGAGGCGGGTGAAGGCGGCGGCGCCGCGGGCGTTGAGGTGGGCGGCGTCGACGAAGAGGGTGGTGTCGGTCAGGAAACGGCCGGCATGCCAGAGGAAGGGGATGTCGTTGGCGGCGGCCATGTGTTCCACGGGGGCGAAGCGGCGGCGGTCGAGTGGCCAGTAGTGGGGGCTCACGACGAAGATGAGGCGGACGCCGTCGGCACGGCAGTCGGCGATGAGGCGGCGCATGTAGTGCAGCTTGAGAGTGTCGGTTTGCCAGGGGCCGGACGGGTCGGGCGCGGGCGACGAGGCGGTGCCCTCCAGCGGGCGGTAGCCCTGCGCGGGCACGGGCTGCGGGCGCAGGTAGTCGTTGACGATCTGGATGAACTGTTTGTTGTACTGGCGCATGGAGGAGAGCATCTTCCAGCGCTCGGTGGGATCTACGCTCAGGATGATGGAGTCGATGCCGGGGCGCTGGTGGAAGCGGCGGAGCCAGTTGAGGTAGCGGGTGTTGTCGCCCTGCTCGATGTCGAAGTCGGCTATGAGATCGTAGATGATGACGCGGGGGTGGCGGCGGCGGATGAGCTGGTACTGCCCGTAGGCGAAGATGATTCCGTTGCCGTCGCGCCCGGCGTTGTAGACGCCCAGGCCGAGGGAGTCGGCGAGGATGGCGGGGTCGTAATGGTGGGATGCCTTGGAGGAGCCGAAGATGACTACGGGCTCGGCCATCTGGTCGGCGATGTAGTTGAACTCGGCGGTGTAGCCGCCTTTGGGGTGCGTCTCGAGGTAGCGGCAGAGGGCTCCTACGCCGAGGTCGGCGAGCAGGAGCAGTGCCAGCAGTGCGAAGGCTTTGGCGAGGATTCGTTTCATGGTCGTCAGAAGCTTACGTAGATGAATGATCCGGCGTCGAGGACTCCGCAGAGGAGTATTGCGCAGACGAGTGCTATGTATGTGGCCCAGCGCACTATGCGGCAGCGGTGGTTGAGCAGTGTCAGGCCGGGGCGGTATTCTTCGCACCATTCCACTATGAGGACGCAGAGTATGGCGGACAGTGTCAGGAAGATGTCGGTGTTGGTGGCGCTGGTGCTGACGGGTCCGCCCGGGTCGGTGAAGATCTTGGCGATGACGTGCCAGCCGTCGGCCAGGGTGGGCATGCGGAACAGGACCCAGGCCAGTGTGACGAGCAGGAAGGTGAGCAGTATGCGCAGGGGCCGGAAGTAGCGGTTGGCGGCCTTGTCGAGCCGGGTGGCTTTCTCTCCCAGCTGGAGGAGTCCGTGGAGGCCTCCCCAGGCGATGAAGGTCCAGTTCGCGCCGTGCCATATTCCGCTGACCAGGAATGTGGCGAGGATGTTGAGGTAGTGCCGGGGCTTGGAGCAGCGGCTGCCTCCGAGGGGTATGTAGACGTATGTGGTGAGCCAGCGTGTGAGGGAGATGTGCCAGCGGCGCCAGAAGTCTGTGACGGTGGCTGCCAGGTATGGGCGGCGGAAGTTGTTGACGAGGTTGAAGCCGAGCATGCGCCCCACTCCGATTGCCATGAGGGAGTATCCGGCGAAGTCGCCGTAGAGCTGGAGGGAGTAGAGCACGGAGGCGTAGGCGAGGGTGGAGCCGTTGTAGTGGGCGTAGTTGGGCAGTACGGTGTCGACGGTGATTCCGAGGCGGTCGGCGAGGACGACTTTGAGGAAGAGTCCCCAGAGGAACCACTTGGCGCCTTGTGTGACTTCGTCGGCGCGGAGCCGGCGGTCGGCCTTGATCTGCGGCAGGAGTTCCGAGGCCTTGGATATGGGTCCGGAGGCGATCTGGGGGAAGAAGCCGACGAAGAGCATGTAGTGCCACCAGTTGCGTTCGGCGTCGATGCGGCGGTAGTAGACGTCGCAGAGGTAGCCGACGGCCTGGAAGGTGAAGAATGAGATGCCCAGGGGGATGACGAGGTTCATGCGGGGCATGGAGGGGTGCAGCCCGAGCGGCGAGAGGAGGGCCGAGATGTTGTCGTTGAGGAAGTTGTAGTACTTGAACCAGAGCAGTGGCAGGATGGCGAGCAGGACTCCGGCCCAGACGAGGTATTTCTTGTCGCTCCGCGCGTTGTGGCGCTCTATGAGGCGCGCGAATATGTATGTGACGGCGGTGACGGCGAGCAGGAACAGGGCCGCCGAGGGCATCCACCAGGTGACGAGGGCGTAGGAGATGGTGAGTAGCAGGGCGTTGGCCAGTCTGGTGCGGGCGTGCTCGCGGCGGCGCAGCAGCACGGCTCCCCAGTAGAGGAGGAATATGATGGGGAAGAGCCAGAGGAACTGGAAGGTGTTGAATATCATAGGCGGGTGTTACTGGCCCCAGGAGGAGCGGTCGATGGTGCGGTAGCCGATGGCTTCGGCGATGTGGCGTTCCAGGACGGACTCGGAGCCGGCCAGGTCGGCGATGGTGCGCGCCACGCGCAGTATGCGGGAGAAGGCGCGGGCGGACATTCCGTTGCGGTCCATGGCGCGCTTGAGGCGGTCGAGTGCGCGCTCGTCGGGCCAGGCGTGCCGGCGCAGCTGGCGGGCGTTCATCTGCGCGTTGCAGTACACTCCCTCCTCGTCGCGGAAGCGTTCGGTCTGGCGCTGGCGGGCGGCGATGACGCGCGCACGGATGACGGCCGAGGGTTCGCCGGGCTTGCGGGAGGCGAGGGCGTCGATTTCCACGGGGAGGGTCTCGACGTGCAGGTCTATGCGGTCGAGCAGCGGGCCGGAGAGGCGCTTGAGGTAGCGCTGCACGTCGCCGGGGGCGCAGGTGCAAGGCCGTGTGGGGTGGTTGTAGTAGCCGCACGGGCAGGGGTTCATGCTGGCCACGAGCATGAAGGAAGCGGGGTAGGAGACGGTGTACGCGGACCGGGAGATGGTGACTCGCCGGTCCTCGACGGGCTGCCGCAGCACTTCCAGGACGGCCCTCGGGAACTCCGGGAATTCGTCGAGGTATAGGACGCCGTGGTGGGCCATTGAGATTTCGCCGGGCATGGGGCTGGTGCCGCCGCCCACCATGGCCACGGGCGACAGGGTGTGGTGCGGGGAGCGGAAGGGCCGCTGCGTCAGCAGAGTGGAGCCGGGGGGCATGGCTCCGGCCACGGAGTGTATCTTGGTGGTCTCGAGGGCCTCGCCCAGGGTCAGCGGTGGAAGCACGGAGGGTATGCACTTGGCCATCATGGACTTGCCGGAGCCGGGAGGGCCTACCAGCAGCAGGTTGTGTCCTCCGGCGCAGGCCACCTCTATGGCGCGCTTGACGAGCTCCTGGCCGCGGACGTCGGCGAAGTCGGCGTCGAAGTGTCCGGCGGACTGTGCGAAGCGGGCGCGGGTGTCTACGACGGTGGGGGCGGGAGCGTCGTCGCGGCCGAGGAGCAGGGCGACGGCCTGGGCCAGGCTGCTGACGCCGTAGACGTCGATGTTGTTGACGATGGCGGCCTCGGTGGCGTTGGCTTCGGGGACGATGAGGCGCCTCAGGCCCATCTCGCGGGCCTTGATGGCCATGGGGAGGACTCCGCTGACGCCGAGGACGTCGCCGCTCAGGGACAGCTCGCCGATGGACATGACGCCCTGCACGGAGTCGGCGGGGATGACGCCTGCGGCCGAGAGGATGCCCAGCAGCATGGGGAGGTCGTAGCCGGCGCCCCCCTTGCGGACGGAGGCGGGGGCGAGGTTGATGACGATGCGCTTGCGGGCCATGGTGAAGTCGATGCCGGTGCTCTGCATGGCGGCGGCCATGCGCTGGTAGCTCTCGCGCACTGCCGTGTCGGGCAGGCCGACTATGGTGTAGCCGATGCCCTTGTCGACGAGCGTCTCGATGGTGATGGGCAGCGCGTCGATGCCCTGCACGGCGGCGGAGTGTATCTTGGTGAGCATGGCGGCCTATTTTGCGGAGAGGGCTTTGTCGGCGGCGCGGGCGGGATCGGTGCCGCGGTAGAGGATTCGTGCGCGGCTGTCGGCCACGATGAGGTAGTCGACACCGGGTAGGCCGAGAGGGGAGAGGGAGGCGTTCTGCTCGGCGCCGGGTGCCCAGAGGCAGGCGTGGCGCAGGGTGGAGTCCTGGCGCATGGTCTGCCGCCAGTTGAGGGTGTCGGCCTGCATGTTGATGTCGGCGATTTTCACCCGGTCGCTGCCGCGCAGCTTCCGGCGGAGTTCGCGGGCGGCGCTAGCGTGGCGACCGGGGTCGCCCCAGAAGAGGTAGACGGTGGCGCGGGCCTGGCGCGGGTTGACTTCGAGCACGGTGTCGCCCAGGGCGCGGAGGCGGAGGGCGGGCATGGCGTTGGGGGACTGTGGCTCGGCGACGCGGCCCAGGGCGCGGCGCAGCTCGTCGGAGGCGGCATCGCCCTTGAACAGCCTGGTCAAGGAGGAGAAGCCGTCGGGGTCGGCCTGGGCGTTGTAGAAGGCATAGAGGATGATGGCCGAGGCGATGTCTGCGGGGTTGGCTCGGACGTACTTGGCGACGGCGGTGTTGAGGGCGTTGCCGGCGTCGGCCTCGATGAGCGACCGGTTGTCGCGCATCCAGGCGGCGAGACGGTCGTCGACGGGATTGCCCTGGGCGGTCCAGAAGCCTTGGCGGCAGCGGAGTGTGAGCCTGTCGCCGCGCTCGGCGTAGAAGCAGGAGACGGTGCGGCCGTTGCTGTTCACGAACACCACCGTGGGGTTATGGGTGACGAGCGATAGTTTTTCGCTGCCCATGCCGACGGGAAGTTCCTGGCTCACTACCCACCCCTGCCGGTCGTCGGAGGCGTAGTAGACGAGCTCGGCGCTTATGGGGCGCTCCGGGTCGGGGAACACGTGGACGGTGAACTCGTTCTTGGCGCAGCCGCCGAGCCATAACGACAGCAGCACGCAAAGCCAGGCCAGCCAGGATATTAGGCGTTTCATATCCGCAAAGTTACGCATTTTTGGCGTAAGTAAAAAATGGGCGCCGTGTTGCGGGTGTGGCGGGAAATTGGTACCTTTGCGGAAATGAAGGAACAACTCAAGATATATTGCGTCAACATAGGGCGGTACGTGGACATCGACGGGGGCGAGACCCTGGCGGAGATTGCGGATAAGATCGGGCCGGAGCTTGGCCTGACTCCCGTGTGTGCGCACGTGAACAACTGCAACCAGTCGCTGAGCTTCCCGGTGTTCTCTCCCAAGCAGGTGGAGTACCTGGACCGCCGCTCGGCGAGCGGGCGCAGGGTGTACCTCCGTTCGCTGGTGATGCTGCTATACAAGGCCGTCAAGATGGTCGCCCCGGAGGCGCGGCTGAAGGTGGAACACAGTATAGCGCGGGGTCTCTACTGCCGGCTGATGTACTCCGACGGCCGTCCCATGCCGGCGCCGGTCGCGTTGGTGGACCGGCTGCGCGACACCATGCACGGACTGGTGGGAAAAGACTTGCCCCTGCGGCGCCGCGAACGCCTGTCGGACGACGTCCGGGAGCGTTTCCGCCGCCAGGACATGCCCGACAAGCTGCGGCTCATGCAGACCCTGCACCGACTCTACACCGTGTTCTACACCCTCGATGGGGTGTATGATTCCTTCCCCGGCCCGCTGGTGCCTTCCACCGGTCACCTGGGCGTCTTCAACCTCGTGACCTACAAGGAGGGAATGCTGCTTCTGGGCCCGGATGCCGAGGACCCGTCGCGTCCGGCCGAGCCGCAGGAGCAGCGCAAGATGTACATGGCCTTCACCGAGTACCTGCGCTTCAACCGCGTCATCGGCGTGGGCGACGTGGGCGAGCTCAACCGGGCCGTGCAGCAGCGGCGCACCGCCATGCTCATCAATGTGGCCGAGGCCCTGCACAGCAAGCTCCTGGGGCGCATCTCCGACCGCATCGCCGAGCGCGGCTCCCGCATAGTGCTGCTGGCCGGCCCGTCGTCGTCGGGCAAGACCACCACGGCCAAGCGCCTGGGCATCCAGCTCATGACCAATATGCTCACCCCCAAGGTGATTTCCCTCGACGATTACTTCGTGGACCGCGAGTGCACCCCGCGCGACGCCGACGGGGAGCTGGACTACGAGAGCCTGTACGCCCTGGACCTTGAGCGGCTGCAGACGGACCTCGCCGCTTTGCTCCGTGGCGAGGAGGTGAACCTGCCAACCTACAGCTTCGAGCTGGGTCGGCGAGTCGACAAGCGTAAGCCCATGCGCCTCAATCCCGGCGAGGTGTTGCTGATTGAGGGCATCCACGGCCTCAACCCCGAGCTGACCGCCAGCCTGCCGCAGCAGGAGCTCTTCAAGATATATGTCTCGGCGCTGACAACGCTCAGCATCGACGACCACAACTGGATTCCCACCACCGACAACCGCCTGCTGCGCCGCATAGTGCGCGATTACAAGTACCGGCACACGTCGGCGTTGGACACCATCCGCCGCTGGCCGTCGGTGCGGCGCGGCGAGGAGAAGTGGATCTTCCCCTACCAGGAGAACGCCGACGCCACCTTCAACTCCAGCCTCATCTTCGAGCTGGGAGTGATGCGCGACTTCGCCCTGCCGGTGCTGCGCGAGGTGCCGCACGACGCTCCCGAGTATGCCGAGGCGTACCGGATGATCCGCTTCCTGGAGTATTTCGAGCCGATTCCGGCCGACCAGATCCCGGCCACCAGCCTGCTGAGGGAGTTCCTCGGCGGCAGCGCCTTCAAGTATTGAGGGTGTGACAGCACCCTCTGAAGTTACCTTTTTGTAATTCAGTAAAAGAAAAATGAGTGTAATGATAATAGCCGAGGCGGGCGTGAACCATAACGGGGACTATGCGCTGGCCTGCCGCCTGGCCGACGCCGCCAAGGCCGCCGGCGCCGACGTGGTCAAGTTCCAGACCGGCATCCCCGAGAAGGTCATTTCCACCTTCGCCCGACAGGCCGAATACCAGGCCGCCAACACCGGCGTGCAGGAGAGCCAGCTCGACATGGTGCGCCGCATCATGCTCCGCCCCGACGACTTCCTGCCCCTGCGCGACTACTGCCGCAGCATCGGCATCCGTTTCCTCTCCACTCCTTTCGACTTGGACAGCATCGACATCCTCAGGCCGTTGGCAATGGACATGGTGAAAGTGCCGAGCGGCGAGATCACCAACCTGCCCTACCTGCGCAAGATTGCGTCCATGCGCCTGCCTGTGGTCATGTCTACGGGCATGAGCCGCCTGGCGGAGGTCGACGACGCCCTGGCCGTCCTCACCGGCTGCGGCATGAGCCTCGACGACATCACCCTTCTGCACTGCAACACCCAGTACCCCACGCCCTACCGCGACGTGAACCTGCGGGCCATGGAGACGCTTCGCGCCGCCTTCGGCTGCAAGGTCGGATACTCCGACCACACCCCCGGCATCGAGGTGCCCGTGGCCGCCGTGGCCATGGGCGCTCAGGTCATAGAGAAGCACTTCACTCTCGACCGAAACCTGCCCGGACCCGACCACAAGGCATCGCTGGAGCCCGACGAGCTCGCCGCCATGGTCCGCGCCATCCGCCACACCGAGCAGGCCCTCGGCTCCCCCGTCAAGCACGTCACCGAGTCCGAGAGCGGCAACGTGGCCGTGGCACGCAAGAGCATCATCGCCGCCCGGCCGATTAAGAAAGGCGAGCTTTTCACCGAGGAGAACATCACCGTCAAGCGCCCGGGCGACGGCCTGTCGCCCATGCTCTGGGACCTGGTGCTCGGCATGCCCGCACCACGCGACTTCGCCTACGACGAGAAAATCACCCTCAAGTAAATGGAGCGCAAAATCTGCTTCATCACCGGCACCCGCGCCGACTACGGCATCATGAGCGGACTGATGCAGCGCCTGCGCGACACTCCCGGCGTGCGCCTGCAGGTCATCGCCACCGGCACCCATCTGAGCGACCGGCACGGCATGACCGTCGACGAGATTCTGGCCGACGGCCTGCCCGTCGACGCCCGCGTGCCGATGCCCGGCGCCGACGGCTCCCCGCGCAAGACCGTCGAAGCCATGGGCGTCGAGCTGCAGGGCATGGCAAAGGCCATGGAACGCCTCGGCCCCGACCTGATTGTGATCTTAGGCGACCGCTACGAGATGCTTGCGGCCGCCTCGGCGGCCCTCATCTTCGGCATTCCCGTGGCGCACCTCTACGGCGGCGAGACTACCGAGGGAGCCTACGACGACTGCATCCGCCACGCCATCACCAAGCTCAGCCGCCTCCACTTCACCAGCACCGAGCAATATGCGGAGAGGGTAGCGGCGATGGGGGAGGACCCCGCCACCGTGCACTGGGTGGGCGCCCTCGGCGCCGACAACATAAGCCATTTCGAGCCGTGGCCGCTGCAGCGGCTGGAGGAGAGCCTGGGTGCCGAACTCGGCGAGGGGTACCTGCTCGCCACCTTCCACCCCGTCACCAACGAGCCGGGCGACGAGGAGCGCCAGACCACCGCCCTGCTCCAGGCCCTTGAGCCACTGCTGACGGGCAGGAGAGTGCTCTTCACCATGCCCAATGCCGACACTGGCGGGGCACGCGTGGCCGCGCTGATACGCACCTGGGCCGACAGGCATCCCGGCCGCGTCATCACGGCCGCCTCCCTGGGCCGCCAGCGCTATTACTCGGCCCTGGCACACTGCGCCGCCTGCGTAGGCAACAGCTCTTCGGGCCTGGTGGAGGCGCCCAGCTTCCGCGTCCCGACCCTCGACATCGGCAATCGCCAGAAGGGCCGAACGGCCGGAGAGACCATCACCCACTGCACCCCGACTCGCGAGGCCATCGCTTCCGCGCTCGACCGCATCCTCACGGCGCCCCCTTTCCCTGCCGACCGCGACCTCAACCCCTACCACCGCCCCGGCACTCTCGACCGTATATACGAGGTGCTGACGACCGTCCCCCTCCCCATGCCTCCGGGCAAGCCCTTTTTCGAACAGTAGGGACACACCCTGGTGCGTCCGCCCCCCCCGAATATAATCAGGCGGGGCAGTTCCTGTTTATTGGTGTCAGGGAAATATTTTCTTGTGCAATTTTTGGGGGCCAAAATTCAAAATTTCGGTCAAATTGTAGGGCTGCACCCTGGTGCAGCCGCTGATAATCAATAAAGTAGAGCGGATGCACCAGGGTGCATCCCTACTATTCGCCGGATTTTGCAACATCCTCGAGCGTTTTGGCATACATACAAAAAAAGATTAATTGTCTCCCGACAATTAATCCTCTAACCTTAAATCTAATACCATGAAAAACACGGCTGCAAAGGTAATACCATTTTCGGCTGTTTGCAAGTGTTTTGTTTGTTATTTCGCATTATCAAAGGGAGCTAAGGGTCTGTAAGGGGCAAAATATGCACAGTCTGCCATATTGAAACGAGCAAATTGATGCCAAATGGCTCCGCCGCCTCCGATTTTTGGGTGTCTTGGGTCTGGTTTCGGGCGAAACTCAACCCGAGGCAAGACATTTTGCCAAAAGTCCGAATTTCAGGCCGAATCAGGAGGGCTGACCATTAAACTTTACAAAACAGTCTAAATAATTATTAAAAACAACCTGTGCTGACGAACCATCGGCCGCACAGATTGTTCTATTCCCAGAGAAGAAACAACACCAAACCGATTGACGCCGCGCCGCCTGTGACAGGTCGTGCGGCTTTTTTGCGCCCCGGCCTGGATGCCGCGCTTCGGGACCGTGCGGTGGTGTTTTGGGGGTGTCGCCGCTTTTTCGTAATTTTGCAAAAAGGAAAAACAGACGCAGATGGAACAGAGACTAAATATCAGGCGCCTGGCGTGGCTGGCCGCGTTCGTGCCGGCCGTGGCCCTGGCGGTACCGCAGTGTCCGTCGGTCGCTCAGGTGCAGACCGCCGTCACCTCGCCCCGGCAGGCCGGCTGGATAGCCCGCGCACGGCAGATGTACTCCATGGGCAACTACCAGGGCTGCGCCGACCAGCTACGCGCCGCAGACCGCCTCACACCCGCCGGGCAGGTGCTGCTGGCCCGCGCCATGCTCATGATGGGCGACAGCGACTGCCTCGCCCTGGCCCGCAGCATACGGCAGGCCGAGGGCACCGCCCCCGCCGGTGTCGAGGCGCTCATGACCGAGGGCGACTGGTACTTCTTCCACGGCGACTACGAGCAGGCCGGCTTCTGCTACGCGCAGCTGCCGGACGCCGCCGCGAAGCCCCTCTACGCCTACCGACTTGGCGTCAGCGACCTGCGCCGGGGAGCCTTCGCCGAGGGCGAGGCGCTGCTACAGCCACTGGCGGCAGGCAACACCTCCTTCCGCGCCCCCGCGCAGTTCTACCTCGCCTGGTCCGACTACGCCCAGGGCCGCACACGGCAGGCACTCCGCGCCTTCGAGGCCGTGGAACCCAGGCTGAAAGCCGTCAACGCCGCCGCCGGCATCGAGGGCGAGTTCTTCCCCCGCTACCTCGAGGCCGGATACTACATAGCCCAGATAGACTTCGAGCAGGGACGGTACGCCGAGGCCGCCGCCCGTGCCGAACGGATGCTGGGGGAATCCGTCCATGACTTCCAGTATGCCCACGAACTCAACCGCATAGCCGGCGAGAGCTTCTTCAAGCTCGGCCGCTACAAGGAGGCCGAGCCCTGCCTCAAGGCATACCTCGACGGCTGCGAGCCGGGCGAGTCGTCGCCCACGGCCGCATACGCCCTCGGCGCGATAGCCTACGACGACGGCCGCGTCGAGCTGGCCCGCGAGCTCCTGGAGCCCCTCGCCTCCCGCACCGACATCACCGGCCAGGGCGCCTCCCTGCTCCTCGGCCAGATGGCCGCCGACTCCGGCGACTTCAATGCCGCCGCGCTATACTTCGACAAGGCCTGGCGCAACGGCGGCGACCGCGCCGTGGCCGAACGCGGAATGTACAACCACATAGCCGCCCTGGCACAGGGCGCCAGCACACCCTTCGCTTCCGCCACCGAGCTCCCCGAACAGTTCCTGCGCACTTTCCCCGGCTCCCGGTATGAGGCGAAGGTGCGCGAGATCCTAACACAGGCCTACTACCGTGACAAGGACTACCGACGGGCCCTGGAGAACCTCGACAAGATACCGCGCCTGACCACCCAGCAGCAGGCCGTGCGCCAGCTCGTGCTCTACGAGCTGGGCGTCAGCGAGCTCAGCAACGGCGACAACGCCGGCGCCGAGACGCACCTGCTGGCCGCCACCACCGGCGTCGACCCCAAGGTGTCCGCCCAGGCCCAGCTTTGGCTTGGCCAGGCCCTCTACGCCCAGGGCAAGTTCGCCGGTGCCGACCGCGCCTACAAGGCATACCTGAAGCAGAACCCCACCGGCGCCAATGCCGCCCAGGCCCGCTACGACGCCGCCTACTCCCTCTATATGCAGGATAAGTTCCGCGAGGCTGCCGAGGAGTTCACCCGCGCCCTGGCCGATCGCAGCCTGCCGCAGCGCCTCAGCGCCGACGCCACAGTGCGCCTGGCCGACTGCCGCTACTACCTGCGCGACTACGCCGCCGCCGCCGAGCTATACACCCGGGCCGAGAACACCGGGCAGGGCGATGCCGCATACGCCGCTATGCGTGCCGCCATGATGCAGGGCCTCCGTGGTGACCTCGCTGCCGAAATAACGGGTCTGCAGACCATGGTGCGCAAATATCCCGACAGCCGCTGGACCCCCCAGGCCATGCTCGAGCTGGCCATGACACAGGCCAAGCAGGGCGACAACGCCGCCGCCGAGGCAACTTACGCCGAGACCGTGCGCCGCTATCCGCAGCTCGAGGAGGGCCGCCGCGCCCAGCTACAGCTCGCCACCATCTTCATGAAGCAGAATCGCGACGATCAGGCCATCGCCGCCTACCAGGAGGTGATACGCCGCTGGCCCACCGGCGAGGAGGCCAAGGCCGCCAACGTCGAGCTCCGGCGCCTCATGGCCGCACACGGCCAGGTGGCCGAGTACGCCGCCTTCATGAACTCCGTGCCCGGCGCTCCCAAGGTCGACAACGCCGAGCTGGAACGCCTCGACTACGAGAACGCCGACAACAAGCTCATCGCCAGCCCCGGCGACCAGGCACCCATGAAGGAGTACCTGCGCCGCTACCCCGACGGCCTATACCTGGCCGCCGCCCTCTGGCGCCTGGCACAGGCCCAGGACGAGCTTGGCCAGGGCGACGCCGCCATCGCCACCATAGAGAAGTTGGAGGCCATGCGCCCCGACGCCAGGCAATTACCCGAGGCTCTCCTGCTAAAGGGCCAGCTCCTCGAGGATGCCGGACAGGACGCCGCCGCCCTCGAGGCATATCTCGGAGCCGAAAAACTCTTCGGCGCCGACATGCCCGTGGAGGTTCGCTCCGGCGTCATGCGCCTGCTCTCCGACCCCGCCGACCAGCTCCGCTACGCCCGCGCCATCAAGGCCATGCCCTCCCTCAGCGCCGGGCAGGCACAGGAGGCCGACTACTTCGAGGCCATGGGCCTGGTCGCCGCCGGACAGGACGCCGAGGCCGCCAAGCTCCTCAGGCCCCTCGCCGCACAGCCCTCCAGCCTCTACGGCGCACGCGGAGCCGTGGCCTACGGACAATTGCTCATAGGGCAGAAGAAGTACAAGGAGGCGCAGAAGGTGCTCGAAGCATTCACCGATGCCGGCTCGCCGCACGCCTACTGGCTCGCACGCGGATACATCTCCCTGGCCGACGCCGTAGGCCTGCAGGGCAACAAGGCTCTCGCACGCGAATACCTCGACGCCCTCCGCGCAAACTACCCCGGCAAGGAAGCCGACATACAGCAACTCATAGACGCCGGTCTCAAAAAGTACAAATAAAATGAAACGACATATCATCATATATATGGCGGCGTGTGTGGCGCTGCCGGCCATGGCGCAGGAGAAGCTCGAAGGCACTCTCAACGTGGAGGGCGACTACATACCCACCGTGGTGCGCCAGGACAAGATCCACCTGCTGCCGCAGAAGGTCAGCTTCGAGTTGCCCGCCCTGCGCACGTCCACGGCCCAGGGACTGCTGACGGGAGACTATGCCCCCGGCTTCTCGACCCTGCCCGCGCCCGTGTGGCGCGGCGAACTCGCCGAATACCCATGGCGCGGATACCTCGACCTCGGTCTCGGCTCCTACCTCAACTCCACCCTCAGCGCCGGGTACCGCGTGGCCGACACCGAGTCCACCCGCGCCGACGTCTGGCTCCAGCATAACTCCACCTCCCTCTTCCATCCGCGTATGAGCGAGTACGGACGCGACTGGAAGCGGTATACCTACGACGAGCGCGTGGGCGTGAGCCTGCGCCAGGGCCTGGGCGGGAGCGGCACGCTCAGCGGAACGCTCGGCTACCATCTCGGGCTGTTCAACTACTATGGCGCCGTGAGCCACACCGATGATAATGCAAAGGCCCCCAAGCAGACGCTCAACGACGTCCAGCTGCGTCTCGGCTGGCAGTCGTCGGCCCGGGGCAGCTGGGACTTCGGTCTACGCGCCGAGGGCGGATACTTCGGCTACCGCCGCAGCTACGGCGTGGCCGACTACGTATGGCAACCATATGGCGGCCAATATGAGATACAGGCCGGACTGGGGGCCTCCGCCGCCTGCCGCATCGGCACCGCCAATCGCGTGGGCGTGGACCTCGACTTCACCAGCCTCAGCTACAACAAGGTGGCCGCCGGGAGCCGTTCCCGCTCCCTTCAGACACTGCGCGTGCTGCCCGCATACAGCTATACCGCCGACCGCTTCTCCGCCAGCCTGGGTGCCGTCGTCGACGTCACCTGGGGCGCCGGACGCAGCATCGCCGCCGAGGTCGCAGACCTCGACTACTCCACCGTGCATGTGGCTCCGGCAGTGCGTCTGAGCTACGACGGCGGCACCTGGGGAGCCACCGTCAGCGCCACCGGCGGACAGCGCCTCCAGACCCTCCGCTCCGGCTACGAGCTCGACTACTACCAGCAGCCCCTGCTCGACTACGTCATGCCCGCTTTCGTGCCCGTCGAGGCGAAAGTCCGCTTTGAGGCAAAGCCCTCCGCCCGCTTCCGCGCCGGACTCGACTTCACCTACGCCACCGTGCGACACCTCTACATGGGCGGGTGGTACATGCCCGAACTCTCAGGCGAGAACGAATACCTCTACGACTTCGACCGCCAGCATTGCAACCTTGCCGGCTACAGCATCGGCCTCGATGCCGAATGGACGCCACTGGACCTGCTGACCCTGAGCGGCCGCGGCACCTACCAGCCCCAGCGCTCCTGCTCCACCACAGGCTTCTTCAACGGTTACGACCGTCCGCGCTGGACCGTCGACGCCGAGGCCACGGTGCACCCGGTCCGCGCCCTGTCGCTCACGCTCGGCTACCGCTACCGAGGCGTCCGCCAGATTTTCTGGGGCTACGGCCAGTCCCGGGACGGCCTGGGCTACCGCCTGCCCGACATATGCAACCTGCGCCTGGGCGCGCGCTACCGCATCTCCCGCACCCTCAGCGTCTATGGCAGCGCCGACAACCTGCTCGGACACCGCATCGACCTGCTCCCCTGCCAGCCCATGGAGGGCTTCAACTTCCTCCTCGGAGCCGACGTTCTATTTTAGGAAGCGCTCCCTGCAGGGACGCACCAGGGTGCGTCCGTTAAGCGGGGGCCATCTGCCACTAAAGCAAGAAACTATGAGCAACACATTAGATACATTCGAGTATAGAAACGAAGACGACAAAGCCTACGGCCTGGCCGGTATGGTCATAAGCGCCGGGAGCCTGGACGCCCTGGAGCTGGTACACAGCGTCAGCCTGGACGCCGACGGGCCGATGGTGCGCTTCTCGGAGGCATACCACCATCTGCTGTCGCCCAGCCTGTCGCCCAAGGGCGTCTGGGAGCAGCTGCGCCGCAATCTCTACATAACCGCCGCCATGGCCGTCGGCAACCTCATGTCCCGGTCGGTGGTGCGCGACGGCGCCGAAGTCCCGGTCCGCCTGCTCGGCGACCTCCACAAGGCCATGGCCGACGAAGCACGCGACGCCCTCTCCCTCGACGACGACGAGACCGACGCCCTGTTCGACCACCTGCTCCGCCACAACATGCAGATCTTCCACAACCCACGCGTGCAGCCCAAGGTCCACGCCCTCACTCGTCGTCTGGCCCTACTCCGCTCCCTTTCCCAGGGCGATCTCCTATTCGAGCTCGAACACCTGTAGGCCTTGGAGGCCATAATAAAAAATGGATGTCCGCAGACATCCATTTTTTATTATAGGAGGGGGGAGAGGTCAGGATTCGGGGTGGTCCTGGGCGAAGGCGGTGGCGGGATCGTAGCTGGAGCCGTCGAAGCAGTGGGTGCAGAGGCGGCACTTGGGCAGGCGGATGCTCGCCACCAGGTCCTCGAGCTTGCTGAAGCTGACGGAGGTGAGGCCCAGGCGGTCGGCGATCTCGCGCACCATGGCACCGTACTCTGGCGAGCCGGTGGTGGCGTAGGCGTCGAGCTTGGCGTCGGCGTCGCCCTCGCGGTCGCGGATGATGCGGCGCGTGATTAGCTCCAGGTCGCTCTTGGAGTTGGTGAAGCCGATGAAGGGGCAGCCGTATACCAGCGGCGGGCAGGAGATGCGGGCGTGCACTTCGCGGCAGCCGCAGTCGAAGAAGGTGCGCACGTTGTCGCGCAGCTGCGTGCCGCGCACTATCGAGTCGTCGCAGAACACCACGCGGGCACCGTCGAGGATGGCGCGGTTGGGTATTAGCTTCATCTTTGCCACCAGGTCGCGGCGCGACTGGTTGCCGGGGGTGAAGCTGCGGGGCCAGGTGGGGGTGTACTTGAGCACGGCGCGGCGGTAGGGGATGCCGGAGCCTTCGGCGTAGCCCAGGGCGAAGCCCACGCCCGAGTCGGGGATGCCGCACACGCAGTCGGCTTCGGTGTGGTCCTCGTGGCCCATGGCGCGGCCGGCCGTCTCGCGCACGTCCTCGGCGTTGACGTCGTTGTAGTCGCTGGCCGGGAAGCCGTAGTATACCCACAGGAAGGAGCATATCTGCTCGCGGGGAGCGGGCTTCTGGAGCACTTCGAGGCTGTCGGCGCGCAGACGCACGATCTCGCCGGGGCCGACGTCGCGCACGCGGTCGTAGCCCAGGTTGGGGAAGGCCGTCGTCTCCGAAGATGCGGCGTAGGCGCCCTCCTTGCGGCCGATGACGATGGGGGTGCGTCCCAGGTAGTCGCGGGCGCAGATGATGCCGTCCTCGGTCAGGACCAGCATAGAGCAGGAACCCCGCACCTTGCGGTAGACGCGGTTGATGCCGTCAACGAAGTCCTTGCCCATGTTGATGAGCAGCGCCACCAGTTCGGTCTGGTTGATGTTGTTGGCTGACAGCTCGCTGAAGTGCATGCCCTCGGCAAGCAGCTCGTCGGCGATCTCGCGGATGTTGTTGATCTTGGCGACGGTGACGACGGCGTAGCGGCCCAGGTGCGAGTTAACGATAATCGGCTGCGGGTCGGTGTCGCTGATGACGCCCAGTCCCTGGCAGCCGATGTAGTGCTCTAGCTCGTCCTCGAACTTGGAGCGGAAGTAGTTGCGCTCCAGGCTGTGTATCGTACGGTGGAACCCCGCCTCGGGGTCGAAGGTCACCATGCCGGCCCGCTTGGTGCCGAGGTGAGAGTTGTAGTCCGTGCCGTAGAACAGGTCGTTGACGCACGGCTCCTTTGATATTGCTCCGAAAAAGCCTCCCATTTTTGGATCGTTAGTTTTGAAAGTGCAAAGGTAGCAAAAAAAGTTCAACTAAAATAATGGGGGGTGGGTCGGCGTTATAGAAATATGCGCCCGAAAGCAGGTAAACGGACCAGGGGCGCCGCAGGGATGGCCTTCGCCGCTCTTGCGGCCCTGTTGGTGTGTCTGCTGGTGGTGAGCTGCTCCACAAAGAAGAACACCGCCATGTCGCGCCAGTGGCAGGCTTTTAACACGCGCTATAACGTATACTTCAACGGCTCGGAACACTACGACGAGACGCTGAAGAAGATGGAGGAGGAGTACGAGGACGACTACACGCGGCGCCTGCTCATGCACCCGGCAGAGGCCAGGGCCGACGAGAAGCTGCCGCAGCCCGGCGGCAGCTTCGACCGCACCATCGAGAAGATGCAGAAGGCCATCCAGCTCCACAGCATCAAGAAGAAGCCCGCCAGGCGCAACGCCTCGCAGAAGGAGAAGGACTTCCGCGCCCGCGAGGAGTTCAATCCCTTCCTGCACAACGCCTGGCTCATGATGGGCCGCGCCCAGTACCTCAATGGCGACTTTCTCGGCGCCGCCAGCACTTTTTTCTACATCTCCCGCCACTTCAAGTGGCTGCCGGAGGTGGTGACCGAGGCGCAGCTCTGGCAGGCCCGCGCCTACTGCGCCATGGGCTGGACCTACGAGGCCGAGAACCTCCTGGTCCATATCAAGGAAAAGCAGCTCACGACAAAGAAACTCCGCGACCTGTACAACTTCGTGCAGGCCGACTACAACGTGCTGTCCGGCAACAACGAGAAGGCCGTCCCCTACCTCCAGGCCGCCGCCAGGGCCGCCAGCGGCACCCAGCGCAACCGCATATACTTCCTACTGGGCCAGACGCTCCAGAAGCTCGACCGCCGCAAGGAGGCATACGCCGCATACAAGAAGGCCGGCAGCGGCATGGGCCTCAGCTACCGCGCCAAGTTCAACGCCCGCATACGCCAGAGCGAGGTCTTCACCGGCACCAACATCAAGAGCGAGGTCAATTCGCTCAAGGCCATGACCCGCTACGAGCGCAACAAGCAGTACTTCGACCAGATCTACTACGCCATCGGCAACCTGTACCTCAGCCGCAAGGATACCGCGCAGGCCATCGACTCCTACCGCAGGGCGGTGAAGGAGTCCACGCGCAACGGCATCGACAAGGCCCTGGCGCAGATAGCCCTGGGCAACCTCCTCTTCCTCAGGGGCGACTACGTGGGCGCCCAGCCATGCTATTCCGAGGCCATGCCACAGCTGCCGGAATCCTTTACCGACTACCGCCTGCTCAAGCGCCGCAGCGACGTGCTCGACGAGCTGGCCAACTACGCCGGCAACCTCCAGCTCCAGGACTCCCTGCTCACGCTCAGCAAGCTCCCCGAGAAGGAGCAGATGAAGGTGTGCCAGCGCCTGGCCGACGAACTCAAGAAGCGAGAGAAGGAGAGCGCCGACTCCGCCCGCCGCGCCGAGTTCGAGGCGAACCGACAGGACGGCGAGCAACAGACCGGCGCAAACGCACCCCAGCAGTACCAGCTCAACACCGACAAGTCATGGTACTTCTACAACACGCAGGCCAAGAACGCCGGCCGCACGGAGTTCCAGCGCCGCTGGGGCGCCCGCAAGCTCGAGGACGACTGGCGCCGACGCAACAAGGCAACGTACTCCACCGGCAACGAGGAATACGACTATTCCTCGTCCGACTCCACCCAGTCCGGCGCCCCCGGCGACACCACGCAGCGCAAGGAGGGCGAGCCCGACCCCCTCAACGACCCACACTACCCTGAGTACTACTTCAAGAACATCCCACACACCGAGGCCGAGATCCAGACCTGCAACGACATCATACAGGAGAGCCTCTACAACCTCGGACTGGTGCTCAAGGACAAGCTCGAGGACTTCCCCGCCGCGCGCAGATACTTCCTGGAGTTGCTGCGCCGCTACCCCGACAACGTCTACCGCCTCGACACATATTATAACCTCTACCTCATGGCCATCCGGCGTGACCAGGCCGCCGAGGCCGAGAAGTGGCGCCAGGCAATCCTCGGGGACTTCCCCGACTCGCCCTACGGCCAGGCCATGACCGACCCGAATTATTTCGAGAACCTGCGCCACATGGACCGGCACCAGGAGGAGATGTACGCCGAGGCATACGCCGACTACCTGGCCGACCGCAACTCGCAGGTGCACTCCCTCACGGAGCAGATGGAAGAAAAATACCCGCTGAGCCGCATCCTGCCCAAGTTCGTGTTCATCGACGCCCTCAGCTACCTCACCGAGAAGGACTACGCCAAGTTCCGCGAGCGCCTGGAGTACCTGCTCGACCGCTGGCCCGAGACCGACATGACCGACGTGGCCGGCCGCATCCTCACCGACGTCAAGAAGGGCCGCAAGCTCCAGGCCGGCTCCACCAACGCCCGAGGCATGATATGGCAGGTGCGCCTGGGCAACGACTCCACCGCCCTCGACTCCGAAGGGCAGCCCGCAGCCTTCGAGAGGGACCCCGAAAAGCCCCAGCTCCTCGTTCTCGCGTTCCCCCTCGACTCCGTAAACCCCAACCAGGTGCTCTACGACGTGGCACGCAACAACTTCTCCTGGTTCGTGGTGCGCGACTACGACCTGGAGCCTATGAGCTTCGGCAACGTCGGACTGCTCGTCATCCGCGGCTTCGCCAACCAGCGCGAGCTCGACCACTACATCGGCATCATGCAGCGCGAGAACAACTTCGACCTGCCCGAGGCCGTGCGTCCCATCCCCATCTCGGTGGCCAACTTTGAACTGTTGCTCCGCCAGGGACGTTCATTTGAAGAATACTTCCGCTTCCGCGACTCCGACCCCGACGAGGAGGAGCCACAGGCGCCTCCCGTCGAAGAGAATACCGAGGAGAACCCCGACCCGCAGGGCGGCCGGCAGCCCGAACAGCCCGAACAGCCCGCCGAACCCCAGGGCGAACCCTCCGAAGAGCCGGAGGGCCAGGCGGAAGAGTAAAACCTTAATCCCGATTACGTCATGCAAAGGATACTCTGGGCCGACGACGAGATTGACCTCCTCCGCCCACACATCCTCTTCCTCGAGAAGAAAGGATACTCGCTGACGACGGTCAGCAACGGTCGCGACGCCCTCGACGCTCTCGACGCCGAGCCATACGCCCTCGTCCTGCTCGACGAGAACATGCCCGGTCTCACCGGGCTCGAGACACTACAGCTCATCAACCGCGACCACCCCGAGATACCGGTCATCATGATCACCAAGTCCGAGGAGGAGAACATCATGGACCAGGCCATCGGCTCGCAGATCGCCGACTACCTCATCAAGCCCGTCAACCCCACACAGATCTGGCTGGCCCTGAAGAAGAACCTCAACAAGACCGAGCTCGTGGCCGCACAGACCAACACCAGCTTCATGCAGGACTTCTCCAAGATAGGCTCCGCCATAGCCATGGCATCCACCATCGACGACTGGTACGCCGTCTACCGCGCTCTCGTCGGCTGGGAGATGAAGATTTCCGACGCCGACGCCTCCATGGGTGAGATACTCGAAGGACAGGTCCGCGACGCCAACACCGAGTTCTGCAAGTTCGTATGCCGCAACTACGAGAAGTGGGTCACCGGCGGCGAGCACCCTCTCATGAGCGCCGAGATCTTTCCGCGCCGCATCTTCCCCATGCTCGACGCCGGAGAGAAGGTGTTCTTCATTCTCATAGACAACTTCCGCCTCGACCAGTGGCGCACCGTCATGCCTCTGCTCGCCGAGACCTTCACCGTGCAGGAGAACCTCTACACCACCATCCTGCCCACTTCCACCCAGTACGCCCGCAACGCCATCTTCGCCGCACTCATGCCCCTGCAGATCTCGAAGATGTACCCGCAGTACTGGGTCGACGAGGACGAGAACGAGGGTCTCAACGTACACGAGAAGGAGCTCATCCAGACCATGCTCGACCGATACCGCCGCCGCGAGACCTTCAGCTACGAGAAGATCTCCTCCTCCGAGAGCGGCGAGAAGTACCTGCGCCGCCTCGGCTCAATCAAGCAGAATCCCTTCAACGTGCTGGTCATCAACTTCATCGACATGCTCAGCCACGCCCGCACCGAGACCAAGATGATCCGCGAGCTGGCCAACTCCGACGCCGCCTACCGCTCTATCACCGAGTCCTGGTTCCGCCACTCCTCCATCCTCGACATCTTCCGCACCATCGCCTCGCTCGGCTTCAAGATCGTCGTCACCACCGACCACGGCACCATCCGAGTAGAGAACCCGGTCAAGGTAGTCGGCGACAAGAACACCTCCACCAACCTGCGCTACAAGGAGGGCAAGAACCTCGACTACAACCACCGCGAAGTCTACGAGATGCGCAAGCCGCAGCAGTTCGGCCTCCCCGCCCTCAACGTCTCCAGCAAGTTCATCTTCGCCCTTAACCGCGACTTCTTCTCCTACCCCAACAACTACAACTACTACGTGCAGTACTACCGCGGCACGTTCCAGCACGGCGGCATCTCCATGCAGGAGATGCTCGTGCCCCTCATCACCCTCACCGCCAAATGACCCGCCTCTCGCTCATGATAGCGGTGCTGTCGGTTGTGGCCGCCGCCCTTCCGGCACATGGACGGACGCACGGACCTTCCGCCCCCGTTGATTCTGCGGCGGTGCGGTCGCTGCAGGCCGTAGAGCAACGGGCCGAGGCCGGAGACAACGCCGCCCGGTTCCGCCTGGCACGCGCCCTGGAGACCGGCTATGGCAATGTCCTGGCCCGCGACTCCGTTCGCGCCCGAAGGCTTCTGGAGCAATCTGCCCATGGCGGCTATGCCCCTGCGCTCAACTACCTCGGCTTCATCCTCTACAACGAGCAGCGCCCCGACAGCGCCGTCAGCCTCTTCATGGCGGCCGCCGACCGCGGCGACCTCACCGCCTACACAAACCTCGGCTGGCTGCTGCTCAACGGCCGGGGCGCTGTCCGCGACCCCGCCAAGGCTCTCTACTGGCTTCGGAAAGGCAGCGACAAAGGCTCTGCCCCGGCGGCCGCCATGCTCGGCGATATGCACCGCACCGGCGTCGGAGTCCCCGCCGACACCGCCGCCGCCCGCGACTGCTACGACCGCGCCCTGAGCCTGTACGCCGAGCACGAATACCGCGACTCCCGGGCCATCGCCGACATCACCGGCGCCCTCAACAGCCTCTACACCTCCCGGGACTCTCTGCCCGCCGATTCACTGCTAAGCCTCGCCGACCGGTATATGGAGCTACAGGCGCCCGGCGTGGCCATGCGCTTCTACGCCGCCGCCGCCGAGCGCGGCAACGCCCGCGCACAAAGCCTCCTCGGCAAGGGCTACGCCATGGCCCTCGGCCTGCCATACAGCCATGCCGAGTCTTTGCGCTGGTACCTCGCCGCAGCACGCGGCGGCGACCAGGAGGCCCGCCGCATCCTCGCCGAACTCCTCGAGATAACCCCCGACGCCCTGCGCGACCTCCCCCCCGAACTCGCCCCCGGCCTCAGGGAGGAAGAATCCACACCCCAGTACTGGCAGAACCTCTCCGCCGAGCCATGACCAACCAGCGCCCAGTCTCCGTCATCATCCCCGTCTACAACACGGCCCCCTACCTGTCTGCCTGCCTCGACACCGTGCTGGCGCAGACTCACACGGCTCTGGAGGTGATAGCCGTCGACGATGGCAGCACCGACGCCACTCCCGCCATCCTGGCCGACTATGCCGCCCGCGACCCGCGCCTGCGCGTGCTGCATACCCCCGCGTCCGGCAGCGGCCCCTCAGTGGCCCGCAACCTCGGCCTCCGCGCAGCCACCGGCGAATACTTCTGCTTCGTCGACTCCGACGACCTATGCGACCCCGACATGGTCGGCACCCTGCTCGCCGCCCTCGACCGCTGCCCCGGCGCCATGTTCGCCACCGCCCCGCTGGCCACATTCACCGGCGAACAATGTACAGGGCAAAGCCGCGCTGGTGCCGGCGGTCTCTCAGCTCTCAGTTCTCAGTTCTCAGATATTCCCGGCCGCGAAGCCGCCCTGCGCATGCTCTATCAGACCGGTGGCGCCGATGGCTTCACCGTGTCGCCCGTCAGCAAGCTATTCCGCATGGAAGTGCGCGAGGGGCTCGGCTTCACCGACGGCATCATCTACGAGGACCTGGAGTTGCTGCCGCGTCTCACCGCCCCGCTCCGCGCCGTGGTGGGCCTGCGCACGCCCATCTATCATTACCGCATTCACTCCTCGTCGCTGCTGGGCCGCTTTACCCCGCGCCGCCTACAGGTCATGGAGGCCGTGGAGCGCCTGCGCCGCACCTTCGCCGCCGACCCCGAGCTTCGCCGCGCCGCCGACACTCGCCTCTTCGCCGCCTCTTTCAACATGCTACTCCACCTCTCCGCCAACCCAGGGACGCACGGTCCGTGCGTCCGCAAGATGGGCAACGCGGAAGCATCCCCTTTGCAATTGGCGCCCGCTTTAGCGCGGTGCATTCCTATTCTGTTGCGCCAGTACCGCCGAAGCGTGCTCTTCAACGGAAAGGCTCGCTTCCGCGACCGTATGGGCGCACTGTGCGTCTATCTCCTTGGGCCAAAGGGCGTTGCAATGCTTTTGCGTACCTTCCCGGCGCTGTCCCGGCGACTGAGCAAACGTTAAAAATTATCTGTTATGGATTTTTAACATTTAAAATTTTGCGGTTTGTAGTTTTGGTGTGTACCTTTGCGCTTGATAACTGTAAGGAGCAATTTACCCTACGCGGAGCGCAGCAAACTACTCCTCAAAACACTCAAGAAATGGATTACAAGTCTCTGAGCATAGTATAAACAGCTTATCCGCAAGGCAGCTTCTGCCTTTGTGGACTTGACGCGTTGTGGCTGGTTGCCCGCACCCTGCGGGAAGCGACGACTGTCAGGACTGTGACGACATACAACGGCGCATGGCGGCATCTACCGAAAAAGCCGCCGCCCGCAAAAACTCCTCTATATCACTATCTCAAAAGACTGTAATAGCAAGCAACGAAAAACAACAAGACAAGAGAAAAAATGGATTGACCCCTGACCGGGCAACCGGTCAGCAGAAGTGGGGCCACCCGGGAGGGCAGCCCCACTTTTTGCATACCTCTCCCTCTGGTTATCCGCATTAGTATCACCAATCCAAATTGCGGGCGCACATCCCCTTCGGGGATATCGCCATGTAGGTGGCACATATGCTGATACCATAAAAAACGCGCGGACCGGAAGGCCTGCGCGTTTTTTATGCGGACGGGGTTGTTACTGCGGGGTAAGGGTAAGGCGTGTGCGGTTGGCGGCCACGGCACGGGCGGTGAAGGCCGCGATGTCGGCCGGGGTGATGCTCTCCAGCGCCGGGGCGTAGTCGGCCGCGAAGTCCAGGCCGTAGTCGTGGTGCATGCCCATGGCCGACAGCCAGAAGCCGTTCTCGCGCAAGCCCTCCCGGTGGTTCTTGAGCAGGTAGGAGCGCACTTTTTCGATTTCTTCGACGGTGGGTCCCTCCTTGGCCAGCAGCGCGAAGGCATCCTCGACGGCCTGCCGGGTCTCGGCGGCATGCTCGGGGGCAGTCTTGATGTAGACGGGCCACAGCAGCGCCGGGCCGTCGTCGCCGTTTAGGTCCGGGTTGATGCCGCAGTGGCCGGTGACGGAGTATGTCCAGCCTTTCTCCTCGCGCAATTCCTTGAGCAGGCGGTTGTTGAGGATCTGCCCGGCGATCTTGGAGCAGAGGTAGTTCCTGATGTTGTACTCTGTCGGGCCGTTGAGGAAGGAGTAGCAGATGGCGGTGGGCGTCTGCATGGGCATGGTGAAGTCGATGTCGCGGCGCCCGGGGGCGTAGCGGTAGTCGATGTCGCGAGGCTTCTCAACGCGTCCGGCGGCGGGCAGTGAGGCCACGTAGCGCTCCAGCAGGTCCTCGAGCTGTGGCCACTCGAAGTCGCCGACGACGTAGAGGGTGAAGTCGGAGACGTCGGCGAAGCGGTCGCGGTAGAGGCCGACGATGGTGTCGAGGTCGAGGGCGCGGATGCTCCCGGGCGTCTCCTTGGCGCCGAGCGGGTGGTGGTTGTAGACGTTGCGGTGGATGCTGTCGCCCATCTGCTGCACGGGGTCGGAGCCCACGTTCTTGAGGCGCTCGATGGTGGCGGCCTGCCAGATGGCGAAGTTGGCGTGGTCGGGGCGGACGTCGGTCAGGCGCAGGTGGAGCAGGCGGAAGGCATCCTCGCGGTCGTCGGGACCGGCGCTGAACTCGAAGCCCTCGTCTGTGTTCTCGACCTTGACGGACATCTTGATGTCCTTGCCGGCCAGGCGGCGGCGGAGCTGGCTCTGGGTGTAGTTGCCGTATCGGCAGAGGGGCATGACGTCGTTGAGGCTTTTCATCTGCGGAGCCAGGGCCGTAGTGTAGCGTTGGCTGAGGCCGCCGGGGCCGCTGCCGCGCACGTAGAACTGGCCTGCCTTGAAGTCGGTGCGCTTTGCGTATACCTTGACGCCGTTGGAGAGGGTGAGCAGGCGGGCGCCCATGGCCGGCACGGTGTCGGTGGCCACGATGCTGCCGCGGGCCGGCTCGGACGCCAGGAGCGGGCCGGTGACGGCGCGGACGCTGTAGGGGGGCAGGTCCATGGCGTTGACCTCGTCCATGGCCTTGGTGAGCTGGGAGGTGAGGCTTTTCGCCGCGTTGAAGCGGGTGGTGGCAGAGGCAGGGTTACGGTTATCGGGGCCGGCACCCTTTTCGGGCTGCATGGCCACGACGACCATGTTGCGGCCGGAGCCGTAGCGGTCGGCCACGGAGGCGAGCAGCTCGGTGCAGTACTCGGGCGTCATTCCGTCGATGACGGCCTGCAGGGAGTCGAGCTCCTGGGCTACGGTCAGCAGCGGGCCGCCGTCAAGGAAGTGGCGGGAGAAGCGGCGGGCGTAGCCGGTGCTGGTGGGCACGGCGCGGCGCTTCTGGGCCAGCGAGCCCATGTACTCGGTCTTGGCCATGTCCATCTCCTCGGCGGTGAAGCCGTGGTCGAGGGCGCGGAGCACTTCGGCGTACCAGGCGGCGAAGGCTTCCTTCTCGCGTCCCTCCTTGACGGTGCCGCGAAGCACCAGCGAGTTGACGGCGCGGCTCATCATGAAGCGGCCTATGCCGACGCCCAGGTAGGTCCAGGGGCAGTCTGCGGTCTGTTCCAGGGAGTCGAAGCGCTCTGCGAGCATGGAGGCGAGGAGCTCCTCGCCGACCTGTCGGCGCCAGTAGGCCTCCCCTTTGAGGTCAGGCGCCTGGTGCTTGAAGTGGAGCTGGAGCACGTCGTTGCGCTGCTCGGGGTCGGAACCGGCGGCCACAATCATTTTTTTGTTGTCGGGCACTTTGGGCGCCACTGCCTCCTGGGCTTTCGTGGCCGGGGCGGTGGCGAACATCTGCCGCACCTTGGCCTCCATGACGGCCGGGTCGAAGTCGCCGACTACTATCACGGCCTGGTTGCGCGGGTTGTGCCAGCGGTGGTAGAAGTCGCGCAGGGTCTGCGGCTTGAAGTTCCTGACCACGCTCATCAGGCCGATGGGCATGCGCTTGCCGTAGATGCTGGCGGGGTAGATGTCTGGCAGGATTTTTTCGAGGATGCGGTTGGAGGCGGCGCGGCGGTGGCGCCATTCCCCCTCTATGACGCCGCGCTCTGCGTTGATGTCGGAGTCGCGCAGGCTCAGGGCGCAGCTCCAGTCGCGCACTATGAGCAGGCAGGAGTCGAGGGTCGACTGCCGCGTGGCGGGCACGCGCGAGATGTTGTACACGGTCTCGTCGGTGGAGGTATAGGCGTTGAGGTCGGCGCCGAACTTGACGCCCACGCTCTCCAGGTACTCGATCAAGGAGTTGCCGGGGAAGTGCTCGGAGCCGTTGAATGCCATGTGCTCCAGGAAGTGGGCCAGGCCGCGCTCGCTCTCCTTTTCCTGCACCGAGCCGGTGCGCTGGGTGAGGAAGAAGTCGGCCTGCCCTTTGGGTTCGGCGTTGCGCATGACGTAGTAGGTCATGCCTGAGGGGAGTGTCCCCGTGAGGATTGTCCCGGTAGGGACGCACGAGCCGTGCGTCCGTCCCAGGGGCGCGTTCGCGGTTGGGGCGGGTGGGGTGGCCACCACGGTGAGCGCGGCCGCTCCTATTATGGTGGAAATCAATAATCGTTTCATTCAGAAGTAAAATTCGATGTTTGCTGTGAGTTGGTTGAAGTGGGTGCCGGCGGCGGAGTGGAGATAGCTCCAGTCCATGGCAACGCCGAGGGCGTATCGGTCGGAGAGGGCCTTTGAGGTCCGCCAGGCCACGCTGACGGTCTGTGCGGCGCCGCTGACGGCGTTATAGTAGTCGTGCTGCTGGCGCAGCAGGGCGTCGGTAATGGGCCCGGAGGCGTTGGTGTCGCTGCCGTAGGCGGGGAGGACCAGCTCCGACGAGGCGCGGAAGTAGCAGGCGCCGCGCAGGCTCACGGAGCAGAAGATGCCGTGGCCGAAGATGCGGGCGCCGGTGAGCTGCAAAGCTGCGCGGAAGCGGTCGGCCTTCAGCAGGCGCGTGTTGCGGTCGTACTGCTCGCGGCGGTGCAGGTACGTGCCCGAAGACTCCACCAGCAGGCAGCTCCGGGACGTGCGCAGGCGGTAGCTGAGCGCCAGCCCGAGGTTCGTGCGGGTGTCGGTGTACATCTCCTCGGAGCCGATCTTGGGGTAGACGTTGGAGGTGGCGTCGCCGAATATGTTCTCGTTGCCGTGGCGGACGCGGCCGTCCAGGTCGGCACGTATGCCGAAGCGGGTGTCGCTCCATCCCAGGGATGCCGAGTAGGCATCCTGGTCGATGTCGGCCATCGGCAGCTTGTTGAGCGCCGTCAGCACGCACCGCATATGCAGGCGCGAGTATCGCCCGGCGACATGCAGGGACGCACCCTGGTGCGTCCGCCGCGAGAACTGGAGGCCCATCCCCGGCTCATACCCGGTGTAGGACATCTTGTCGCCGAGTCCGGTGAAGCGGCGGTAGAAGGTACCCAGGCCGGTGAGGTGGTACACGCTCTCGCGGCCCATGTCGCTGACGAACATCACCGAGTTGGACTGGGTGTAGCGGCGCAGGGTGACGTCGGCGCCGAGATAGTAATTCTGGCTGACCCGGAAAGCGGCGCCGAAGCCGAGTCGAAGGTCGCCGGTGATGTTGCGCGGTCGCGGGTCGACCTGGCGGTATGCGTGTCCGGCGTCGTAGCTGAGGGTGGCGCCGAGGCGCCATTGAGGCGACACCCGGCCGCCCCAGCCGCCGCCGAAGCGATAATGCTCCTGGCGCATGTCGCCGCCGCTCAGGGTGGCGTTGACGTATGGATAGACGTCGTCGTAGTCGCTTGATAGGCATAGCTCGCGGTCGATGTGCTTGCCGTTGTCATAGGCGGCGCTACCCCACACGGCGCCCTTGCCTACGGGCATGAGGGCCTCGGCGCCGGCCTGCCGGAGGGTGCGGCCCCGGTCGGGGGCGAAGCGCAGGGCCTTGTCGGAGCCGTGGCGATGGTGGTATCCGACATAAGCGCGGCCCAGTCTGACGCTGTCGGAGATCGGGCGCAGGGCCGGATTGGCAGTGAGCGCCGAGGCAAGGGAGCCGCGCCCCTGCTCGGAGCGCAGCTGCCTTGTCCACACATCTTCGGCGCTCCTGGCGGCGAGCACCACCGCCAGGGACATAACACAAAATACTAACCTATGGGGCATTTAATCAAATCGGTAGTGGAGGGAAGCGGATGCACCCTGGTGCGTCCCTACTTTCGGGGCATCACGCCGTCGTAGGTGAGGGTCGAGCACCTGGTGCCGTTGACGTCGATGGCGCTCTTCTGGAGCTCGATCTCGGAGGGGGTTACCTCGGCGTTGAAGTCGGCGGTGGAGTTGTTGGTGTCCTGGAGCACGGGCGTGCCGTCCTCGCGCAGGTAGAGCACCTTGCGGCGCACGGCCTTGAAGTAGCGGGTCTTGTCCTGGTCCACGTGGCCGCAGTATGTCCAGCCCATGTCGAGCGCCGGCGAGGTCACGTTCCACTGGTACTCGCTCTCGACGCTGCAGTTGACCACGTCCACGACCCAGGAGTTGGGCACGCGGTAGCCCTTGCCGCTCATGGGGTAGGTGCCGGTGGGCAGCACCATGTTGTAGGTGTACTCGGACAGGTAGTTGCTCAGGTAGTCCTCCTTGCCGGTACCCATGCGGGCGATGCCGAAGGCGCGGAAGCCGCGGTTGTGGAGGGTGAAGGTGGTGTTGGTGTAGCAGTACCACTTATCCATGTTGGGCACGGGGGAGTCGGTGTCGGGGAAGCGGGGATTGCTGGTCTCGTCGTACCATTCGAAGTCGGCGTGGCTGAGGTCGAAAGAGTTTTCGCAGAGAGTCTTGTGGTCCATGCCGTTGTCGCAGATGAGGAAGTACTCGCCGGGCTGCACGGGGTGGTCGGTGCCCGAGCCCGGCACGGTGTAGAGAGCCTGCACGAGCACGTCGGTGGCCATCAGGTCGGGTGTGTAGTCGTACTTGCTGACGGTCATGAAGGTGGATTCGAAGAAAGTGATGCCATCAGCGTAGAGCACGTGGTCGGTGTTGTTGTAGAGCTTGACGTACTTGTCGCCGGCATACTGGGTGCCGGTGCCCTGTAGTGTGCCGGTGAAGAAGATCTCGGAGATGACGAAGTCGTCGTTCTCGATGTTGGCGTACACGGGCAGGGCGACGGTGGCCTCGGAGCCGGTGATTTCAACCGAAGTCTTTGCGCCGCGCAGGGTGGACTTTGCGCCGTTTGGCAGGGTGTAGGAGGCCGTGTAGGCGATGTCGTACAGGCCCGGGCGGAGCTCGATGCCCTCCGGGCTGGTGAAGGCCTGCTCCTGGCCGTTGCTCACGTTGCGGACAGCGATCTGCTGGTCGGTGACGGAGGCGGCGTCGATGCCCTCGGGCATCTGGAGATCGATGGTAAGACGGCTCTGCGAGGGCTCGTCGTCGCTGGAGCACGCGGTGGCGAACGTCAGGCCCACCACGGCCAGCATCAGGTAGAAGATTTTTTTCATATCAGTGTTGTTTTGTTTAGTTTGTCTCAGTGTAGGGACGCACGGGTCGTGCGTTCGTGCTATAGCGTCAGATTGACTTCCATTCCGAAGTAGGAGTCCGACGAGCGTCGCACCGTCAGCCCGTTGCTCTTGTAGTCCGGGAGCCAGTCCACGATGCGGTTCACGAACAGGGCCACGCGCACGTGCCTGCCGATTGGTTTGGTCACCTTGAGGTTGACGTACATGGCCAGGGGTATGCGGACGGTGCGGTAGAGTTCCGGGTTGTAGTTCTTCTCCAGGAACTGGAGCATGGGGTCGGCCTGGGCGGCTTCGTCGTAGGGGCGGAGCAGTCCGTCGGTGCTCAGGTAGTAGTCGGGGTGGCCGTTCTCGCGCAGCGAGCGCGTCTTGACGTACCACATGAACTGGAAGGTGGTAGTCAGGATGAGCGAGGGGCGCTTGATCTGCGTGTCGAACATGAAGTTGGTGTTGAACTGCTCGTTGACGCGGCCGTCGCGGGTGTGGTACAGGCCGATGTAGTAGTCGCTGACAGCCTTGCCGTCGACCACGGTGCTGACCGGGTCGTAGAGGTCCTGGGAGTTGGAGTAGGTGGAGCGGAACCAGGCGCCGGTGATGGTGAGCGACGTGCGCAGGGGCTGCCAGCGGGTTGTGTTGACGGTGAACTCCACCCCGTGTTTGTCGATGCGCGAGCCGTTGGCGGCTCGGCGGAAGCCGCTCAGCACCGTATGCGTCTCGTACGGGATGGCGGCCAGGTCGGGGATGCCCTCGGCCGGAATGGCCGACTGGTCGTATTTCTTGTAGGTGTAGGGGGCGTAGATGGCCAAGTAGCGGAAACCGTCGGTCATCTTCTCCCGGAAATAGCTGACCTGGACCGAGAAAGGGCCCCAGTCGAGACCGGCGCGGAGCTCCAGCTTGCGGTTGCGCGCCGGGCGCAGGGCGTAGTTGGTGGCGTCGTTGATGTACGTCATCAGGCTCACCAGGCTGCGGTCCGGGTTGGCGGCGTCGAAGTAGTTGAGCTGCAGGAAGTCGGCGTAGGAGCACTGCGGGTAGAGGTAGTCGGCGGTGGGCATGCGGGTGGTCATGCCGTATCCGGTGCCGAGGTATATGCTGAAGTCCTTGCCGCCGGCCTGCCACTCGGGCAGGCGCCAGAGCAGGTTTACACGAGGGTCGAGGTAGACTCGCCCATGCATGTGGTATCGCTTGTCCAGGTGTGGCATCTGGATGGTGCGCAGTCCTGCCTGGAGCTCGGCCAGGGAGCCGCCGACGTGCTGCTTGAGGTTGGCCTCGGCGAAGAAACTGAGTACGTGCAGGGCCGGCACGTCGCGGTACTCGCGGGGACGGGTGGTCCAACTCCCGCTGAGCGGGCGCGTGAGGTCGTAGACCTGTCCCCGGCCATAGTTCTTGGTCATGGTCCACTCCACGCCCGCTTTGTAATGTAGGGACGCACGGCCCGTGCGTCCGTTCCGTCTGTCCGCGCCGAATGCCTTCGCGCCTTTGGCCATTGCCTTGACGAAGGCGGAGAAGGGGCGGCCGTCGCTGAGGTAGCGAGCCTTGTAGGTGCCGGACAGGAAGACGCCGATGCTCTCGCCCTCGGCCATGGACGTCGGCGCCACGGTGGCGCGGCCCAGGGCCACATCCTTGCAGCGGTGCAGGCGGTCCACCTCCAGCGAGGTGGAGGCGGAGAGGTGAAAGACGTTGAAGGGTAGGCCCGGGTTGAGCGTGGTGGTGAGGTTGGCCGTAAGCGTGCCGCGCCCGTAGGTGGAGCGGAACTCGTCGACCTTGTTGAAGTTGAGGTCCGGGTCGAGGCGGGAGCGGTCGAGTCCGGCTGTGTAGTCGAGTCCGTAGTTGAGCACCGTCAGGGCGTCGCCGCCGCCGAAGCGCATGTTCACACGCGCCGAGGCGGTGAGGCGCCGGTAACGGTCGGTCAGCACGCGAGGGTCGGATTTGGAGTCGAGGTAGCTGAAGTCCACGTTGAGGATGTGGCGGTCGCCGTAGAAGCCTACGCCCTTGCCGGCCGAGAAGAGCTTGCTGTGCTCGTCGGCCTTGAAGCGGAACGCGAACGGGGCCTTGCGCCGGATGCGCTTGATATTCACCAGCCCCGACGAGAGGTTGCCGTACTCGGCCGAGGGGATGCCGCGCACTATCTCCACGCTCTCGATGTTGTCCGTGGAGATGGTGCGCATGTCCACGCCGCGGTTAGTGGTGATGGTGTTGGCGGCCGGCGAGGTGGCGTCGCTCACGGTCAGTCCCTCGCTCTGCAGGCCCGCGTCGGTGTTGATGGGGGCGCCGTCGACCAGGAACAGCGTGCCGAGTGCCGAGATGGCGTAGTCGGAGCTGGTGTAGCGGTTGCCCAGGGCGTCGAGCGTGCCAGTCTCGCGCAGGGAGATGGAGTTGACGCTTGACATGTCGGGGTTGCGGCTGATGTTGCCGGGCAGCAGCTCCAGCAGGTCGGTGAAGGAGGTGGGCTGGAGGTGCTCCATGGCGGCGCGGCCGATGCGCGACGTGGTGGAGGGCGTCACCTGCTCTCGCGCCGTCACCACTACCTCCTGTAGGGTATCGGTCTTGAGGAAGGGCGTTTCGTGGTGTCGGAGCGAGTCCTGTGCATGGCGTATGCCGGCGCTGTCGGCGCACTGGGTGCAAAGTGAGCCGGCGGCGGCTTGCAGAGCCGCTACCGGCGCCATTGCTGTCAGCATGAGAAAAATCCTTTGCACTCGTTTCATTTACGAGTGCAAAGTTATGGCCCGCCCCGGCCCTTTTCAATACCCAAAAACGGTGAAAATGGCCGCCCGCGCGGCCCGTCTTCCCTCGGTCGCACTCACCCTGGCCGCACCTCCGGCGTCGGAACCAATCATTTTCCGGGTGCTGTCGGGCAACACCAGCAAGGCATACGCAGAGCTCGGGGGCATGGAGAATGCCTGCCGTGAGGAGGGCATCTCCCAGCCACGGCAGGGGTCGGTCAGAGAAGCTTGCTGTTGGTGGCCGCCACTATCGCCTCTGAGATGTTCCTCGCGCCGAGCTTGCGGAAGATGTCCCGGCGATACTTCTTGATGGTGTCGGCAGAGAGGCATATGCGGTCGGCGATCTCCGCCATGGTATAGCCTTGGATGGAAAGCGTCAGCACCGACTTCTCCCCCTCGGTGAGGATGGGTGCCTGCCGCCTGACCCACTTGTGTGTCAGAGGGTTGTATTCAAAGAACTCGGAGGAGCCGACGTGGTGTATCTCGATGTGCCCGGCCTCGGCATGGGTGGAGGCCGACACCACGCACAGGGCAAGCCATATGCGCCCGTCCGAAGTCAGCGCAAGTGGCGTCAGCTTGTGATTGACGAGTATCCGGCGGCCGCCGTTGACGATATGGAAGTCGTACGAGATGTACCAGTCCTTCCGTTCGCCTTCGGGAATGTCCTTCCAGAAAGCGAATCCGGCGCTGTTGATGGTCAGCAGCAGCCGGTGCTCGTCGGCTGGCACATAATCTATGTAGAAACGGTAGCCGAGCCTAAGCACCTCTTCCGGCGTCAGGCTGCAGAGGAACATCGGGTTTGGCGAGACGTAAAGGAAATTTCGCTTGAAGTAGTCGATGATGTATACGCTCTGGTATGAGGAGCGCGAGAATGCCTCCGCACAGTCGATGTATTCCCCCACACGGGTGTAGTCGAGCTCGTGCGGGAGCCGGATCTCGTTTTCGGGAATGAAGAAACCGTCGGTCCTGTCCATCATCTGCCTCCTTGTCGTGCAATCACGACACCCGATTCTGACCGGCGTGGTCGGAATCGGGTGTCGGTGTTATGAGACGCTGCCGGTCAGCGTCCGTTGGCGGAGAGAGAGGGATTCGAACCCCCGGAGGTGTTACCCTCAACGGTTTTCAAGACCGTCGCAATCGACCACTCTGCCATCTCTCCTGTGGTTGCGGGCTGCAAAGGTACGAATTTTTACGCAGTCATGCAAATCATGGGCGGACGCACGGCCCGTGCGTCCCTGCAATAGGCGGGGAGGGGCCGGTCAGGGCTTGTCGACGAGCAGGGGGTTGACAGTCTGCATCTCCTCGGGGAGGTCGCGGGTCTCGGCGCGGATGGCCGCCTTGTCGTTGGAGTGCACGGCGAAGCGGCTCACGCTCAGCATCATGCCGAAGGCAACCGACATTATCAGTATCGACGTGCCACCCTTGGAAATCAGCGGCAGTGGCTGCCCGGATACGGGCATGACGCCCGTCACGATGCCCATGTGCACCAGAGCCTGGGCGGCTATCATCACCGCCAGGCCCATGATGAGCAGCGCGGGATAGGCGCGGCGGCACTTGCTGGCAACCACGCCGGCGCGCGCAACCAGAAGCAGGTAGAACACCAGCAGCACTATGCCGCCCACCAGGCCCCAGTCCTCGACGATGATGGAGAAGATGTAGTCGCTGAAGGCCAGCGGCAGGCGGGCGCTCTCGCGCGAGTTGCCGGGCATGTTGCCGGTGATGCCGCCGTGCGCCATGGCGTAGTGGGCGTGCTTGACCTGGTAGTTGGCGTCGTTGACGGGCTCGCCAGGGTGCACTCCCTTGAGCCACATGCGGATGCGCTCCTTGCGCATGTCGGTGCGGTCCACGGACCCGTCGTCGGAGTGGTTGACCTGGAAGTGCGGCCCGTAGCCCTGGTATGCCTGCTGCTGAGACATCTGCTCCTCGGCCTGCACGCGGTCGAACTCGTTGGTCTGCGACGCCCTGGACTTGACCATGAGGTAGCCGCCGAAGAGCACGCAGTAGCAGAGGACCACGATGCCGATCTTGCGGAACTGGGTGCCCCCGATGATGAACATGGCCAGCGACACTACCATCATCAGGGCCATGTTGGTGAAGCCGTTCTGGTACACGGCCAGGCCGAAGACGGCCACCACGATGGCGCTCCATACCACTCCCTTGGTGCTGACGCCGCCCGAAATCTGGTTCTTCTGCATGATCTTGGCCAGCACGAGCACCAGGGCGAGCTTGAGCATCTCGGCCGGCTGGATGGTCATGCCGCCGATGGGGATGGCGCGCATGGCGTCGTTGAGGCGAACGCCGAACATCGACGCGTACACCACAAGCCCCAGGCAGATGACGGCGATGGGCCACGTCAGGTTGCGGAAGAACTTGTAGTGCACTTTCTGGATGAGGTACACAAGCACGAAGCCGACGACCAGGAACTTGATGTGCCCCCAGAGCGGGGAGTAGACATTCTCGGTCTTGATCTCGGTGGACGAGGCGGAGTATACCTCGATGATGCTCACCAGCACCAGGAAGAGGTAGATGCCCCAGATGTACTTGTCGGGCTTGTTGGGTGCTCCGGCCCCGGCTGTTTTTGCCGGGGCCTGGCGCCTGCGCCTGGGCTCGGGAGGCGGCGAGGGGGCGATGCCATCTGTGGCGGCGCCGATGGGCTGGCCGTCGACGGTCTCGTTGACCAGGATTTCGGTTTCGGGCATTTTATTAGTCGAGGGTTGAGGGGTGTAGGGACGCGTGGCTCGTGCGTCCGTGAGTCGAGAGTCAGGAGAGGGCCTTGACGGCGGCCTTGAACTGGCGGCCGCGGTCCTCGTATGAGTGGAAGAGGTCGAAGCTGGCGCAGGCGGGAGAGAGGAGCACGGTGTCGCCGGGCGCCGCCAGGGAGCGGCAGGCCTGCACGGCTTCGTCGAGGCTGTGGGTGTCGGCGACCTCGGCCACGCGGCCCGAGAAGTGGTCCGTGATCTTGGCGTTGTCGACGCCCATGGCCACGATGGCTTTTACTTTCTTGTCCACCAGGTCGTCGATCTGCGTGTAGTCGTTGCCCTTGTCCTTGCCGCCGAGGATGAGGACCACGGGGGAGTCCATGGACTCCAGGGCGTAGAAGGTGGAGTCGACATTGGTGGCCTTGGAGTCGTTGATGTACCGAACGCCGTCGACGGTTCCGGCCGGCTCCAGGCGGTGCTCCACGGGGGCGAAGCTGCCCAGTCCTGCCTGGATCTGCTCGGGTGCGAGACCGAAGGCTGTGGCGGCCAGCCCGGCGGCCATGGAGTTGTAGAGGTTGTGGCGGCCGGGGAGGCTGAGGGCGGTGCGCGGCATGCTCCACTCCTTGTCGGCGGCGCGGAATGTGATGGAGCGGTCGTCGGCGACGGCGGCGAGGCCCTCGCCCTGGCGGTCGGCGAAGCGCAGGCAGGTGGCGGCTCCGGAGGCGTCGGGCAGGTGGCGCAGGGTCACCGGGTCGTCGGCCCAGTAGATGAAGTAGTCCTGCGGGCGCTGGTTGCGCGTGATGCGCATTTTTGCGCGGGCGTAGTTGGCCATGGAGTGCTCGTAGCGGTCGAGGTGGTCGGGGGTGATGTTGAGCAGGATGGCGATGTCGGCCCGGAAGTCGTACATGTTGTCGAGCTGGAAGCTGCTGAGCTCTATGACGTAGCAGGCGTGGGGCGAGCGGGCCACCTGCCGGGCCAGGGAGTGGCCGACGTTGCCTGCCAGGCCGGCGTCGACGCCGGCCTGCGTCAGCACGTGGTGCAGCAGCAGGGTGGTGGTGGTCTTGCCGTTGGAGCCGGTGATGCAGAGCATGGGCACGGAGGTGTGGCGGCCGGCGAACTCTATCTCGCTGACTACCTCGACGCCCCGGCTCTGGAGCTGTACCACCAGCGGCGCCGACAGGGGTATGCCGGGGCTCTTCACGCACAGGTCGGCGGCGAGCACCTTGTCGGGGGTGTGGCCTCCTTCTTCGTAGGGGATGCCCTCGCGCTCGAGCTCTTCCTTATACTTGGGGGCGATGGCTCCGGCGTCGGAGACCAGGACGTCCCAGCCGCGGTCCTTGGCGAGCACTGCGGCGCCGACGCCGCTCTCTCCGGCGCCGAGCACTATTAGTTTCTTGGGTGTATCTTGCATGGGTGGTTAACGGATTTTGAGAGTCACGAAAGTGAGTGCGGCCAGCAGGATGCTGACAATCCAGAAGCGGGTGACGATCTTGGACTCCGGCACGGGCCGGATGGGGTGCTGAATCAGTGCGTCGATGCCGGCGTTGCCGGGCTTCTGGAAGTGGTGGTGCAGGGGCGTCATCTTGAAGATGCGCTTGCCGGCGCCGTACTTGCGCTTCGTGACCTTGAAGTACGCCACCTGGAGGATGACGCTGAGGTCCTCGAGGAAGAAGACCAGGCAGAGCAGGGGTATGAGGAGCTCCTTGCGGATGAGGATGGCGAAGACGGCCAGGATGCCGCCGAGCGTCAGGGAGCCGGTGTCGCCCATGAAGACGGAGGCGGGGAAGGCGTTGTACCACAGGAAGCCTACCAGGGCGCCGATGAAGGCTCCGGCGTAGACCACGAGTTCTTCCGAGCCTGGGATGTACATGATGTCGAGGTAGGAGGAGTAGACGAGGTGGCCGCCCAGGTAGGCCATGATGGCCAGGGCCACGCCGATGACGGCCGACGTGCCGGCGCAGAGGCCGTCGAGGCCGTCGGTGAGGTTGGCGCCGTTGCTGACGGCCGTCACCACCAATACCACCACGAGCACGAATACCAGCCAGCCGAGCGTCTTGGCCGCCTGCGGGTCGGAAATCCACGACGTCAGCCACTCGTAGTTGAAGTTGTTGTGCTTGACGAACGGGATGGTGGTCTGGGGGGTCTTCTCCAGGGGGCCGAGGTGCACGGCGTCGGGGTTGTCGACGGTGATGCCGCCGGGGGTGACGGTCTCCGCGATGACGCCGTGGTCGGCGGGCAGCGCCACCACCTGGCGCATCTGGATGCTCGGCGCCAGCCACATGGTGATGCCGACGATGAGGCCCAGGCCAACCTGCCCGGTGATCTTGTACTTGCCCTTCAGTCCCTCCTTGTTGTGGTACTTGAGTTTGCGGTAGTCGTCGAGGAAGCCGATGCAGCCCATCCAGGCGGTGGCCACCAGCATCAGGATCATGTAGATGTTGGCCAGGTTGCCGAACAGCAGGCATGGGACGAGGATGCTGAGTATTATGATGAGGCCGCCCATGGTGGGGGTGCCGACCTTTTTCATCTGCCCTTCGAGGCCGAGGTCGCGCACCACCTCGCCGACCTGCATTCGCTGCAGGCGCCGGATGATGCGGTGGCCGAAGACCAGGGCGATGAGCAGGGCCACGGCCAGAGACACGCCGGTGCGGAACGTCACGTAGTCCATGAGCCGCAGGCCGGGGAAGTCGAAATTGGCCGCCAGGTATTTGAATAGCCAGTAGAGCATCTGATTCTTAATTCTTAACTTTTAACTCCGCCGAAGGCGGCGAGGACCTCCTCGCGGTCGTCGAAGTGGTGCTTGACGCCCTGCACTTCCTGGTAGTTCTCGTGTCCCTTTCCGGCTATGAGCACGACGTCGCCGGGGCGTGCCTGCGCTATGGCTTCGCGGATGGCCTCGCGGCGGTCGGTGACGCAGGTGGCCGTGGCGGCCTGCCGGTCGTCGAGGCCGGCTCGCATGTCGGCGATGATGGCGTCCGGCTCCTCGAAGCGGGGGTTGTCGCTGGTGAGGAAGAGCAGGTCGGAGCGGGTGGCGGCCTCGCGGGCCATCATCGGGCGCTTGCCGTGGTCGCGGTTGCCGCCGGCGCCTACCACGGTGAGGATGCGGCCCGAGGTGCCTACGATGTCGCGGATGGTGTCGAGCACGTTCACCAGCGCGTCGGGGGTGTGGGCGTAGTCCACGATGGCCACCTTGCCCTCCCGGGAGCGGATGGTCTGGAAGCGGCCGGCCACGGGCACCAGGCGCGACATGTTCACGAGCACCTTGTCGGCGTCGAAGCCGAGCAGCAGCGACGCGCCGTAGACGCTCAGCAGGTTGTAGGCGTTGAAGCGGCCGGTGAAGTTGACCTCCACGTCGTGGCCGTTGAAGCTCATCAGGGTGCCGTCGAGGCGGCTCTCGCGGATGCGGCCGCGGAAGTCGGCGTCGCCGCGCAGCGAGTAGGTGTACTTGCGGGCGCGGGTGTTCTGGAGCATATACGGGCCCGACTTGTCGTCGGCGTTGACCAGGGCGAAGGCCGAGGCGGGGAGCATGTCGAAGAACATCTTCTTGGCGTTGCGGTAGTTCTCGACGGTGCCGTGGTAGTCGAGGTGGTCGCGTGTGAGGTTGGAGAAGAGGGCGCCTCGGAAGCGGAGGCCGGCGATGCGGCGCTGTTGCGCGGCGTGGCTGCTGACCTCCATGAAGGCGTAGGTGCAGCGGGCCTCCACCATCTCGGCCAGCAGCTCGTTGAGGGTGATGGGGTCCGGGGTGGTGTGGGTGGTGGGGATGGCGCGGTCCTCGATGTAGTTGCAGACGGTGGAGAGGAGGCCGGCACGGTGGCCCATCATGCGTGCCATCTCGTAGAGCAGGGTGGCGGTGGTGGTCTTGCCGTTGGTGCCGGTGACGCCCACCAGGCAGAGCTTCTCGCTGGGATGATCGTGCCAGGCGGAGGCGAGGCGCCCGAGGGCCTCGGCCGAGTCCGCCACTTTTATGTATGTGACATCGGGGAGGAAGGTGGAGGGGAGCTCCTGGCACACGATGGCGCCGACGTGGTTGCTCGCCACCACGGGTATGTATTTATGGCCGTCGGTCTGCGTGCCCTTGACGGCCACGAACAGCGCGTCCTTGCCGGCGCGGCGGGAGTCGGACGCCAGCGCCGTGATGTTGCGGTCGGTGTCGCCGATTACCTCCAGCGGTTCGAGGTCGCGGATGAGTTGGCTCAGTTTCTTCATATGTTTGCGTGTTTCTTTGTCAGGAAAGGGTGAGGAAGATTTTCTGTCCCGGCCGCAGGGGTGTGCCAGGGGCTATGCTCTGCTGTCGGACGGTCCCGGCGCCTCGGAGCACTACGTTGATGCCGCGCGTCTCGAGCTCCCGGAGGGCGGCGCGGGCGTCGTAGCCGCGGACGTCGGGGACGGCGCGTGGCGCCTGGCTGCCTGGCAGCGGGGCGGCGATGCGCCGGACGCTGACGCCCAGGTTCTGCCTCACGTCCGGGATGGCCTGGCCGATGCCGTTGCTGAGCACTGGCGAGGAAGCCACGGGGTCGCGCTGGTAGTCGGGGGTGTCGCCGAGCATTCCGCGGGCGAACATGCGCTCGGCCACGCGGCTGAGGACCTTGCCGGAGATGGACCCGGCGCCGCCGCTGCCGGCCGGGGCCAGCACCACCACCACCACCGAGTACTGCGGATTGTCGTAGGGGAAGAAGCCGGCGAAGGCGAAGCGTCGGCGGGAGTGGTCGTAGCCCGTGCCGCGTCCCTTCTCGAAGACGGGGTAGCAGGTGCCTGTCTTGCCGGCCAGGGGCACAATCTCGTCGAGCTTTGCGGAGCGGGCGGTGCCGCCGGTGACTACCTGGCGCAGGCACTCGCGGAGCATGCGGGCGTGGTCCGGGGTGCAGACCTGCTCCATGATGGGCGGGGTGCGGACTATGGAGTCGCGGCCGTCGCCGCCGCGCAGGGCGCGCACCAGGTGCGGACGCACGTAGCGGCCGTTGTTGGCGATGGCGTTGTAGATGCTCAGCAGGTATAGCGGCGAGATCTCTACGGAGTATCCGAAGGCCTGGCGGGCCAGGTCGAGGTGGCGGGCCGTCATGGTGATGGGCAGGCCGGAGGGGGTGCGGGCCGTCAGGCGTCGCAGCTGGGCCGGGCGCTCCTCGGCGATGCCGGTGTGCATGCGGTCCAGCAGGCCGAGCTTCTTCCATCGGTCGTAGAATGCCTCCGGGCGGTCGCCGTAGCCCCGGAAGATTATGCGTGCCACGCCCGTGTTCGACGACCACCCCATGACCTCGGGGATGGTCTTGACCGTCGGCGCGTGCGGGTCGGTGGTCTTCATGAACGGCGAGCAGTCCACGGTGTTGTGGTTGCTGGTTATCAGGCCGTCCTCGAAGGCGATGAGCAGGGAGATGGGCTTGACCACGGAACCTGGCTCGAAGCAGGTGACGGTGCGGTTGTAAGCCTCGCCGTAGGTGCCGTCGTCGCGGCGTTCGAGGTTGCTGATGGCCTTGATCTCTCCGGTGGCGACCTCCATGACCATGGCGGTGCCCCACTCGGCCTTGACGGCCGAGCAGCGCTCCGCCATCTCCTGCTCCAGGATGTCCTGGATCTGGAGGTCGATGGTGGTGACTACGTCGAAGCCTCGGCGGGCCGGCACGGTCTCCCAGCCGCTCACGCCGGAGTTGAAGGTGACGGAGCGGGACTTGCCGGGCTTGCCGTAGAGCAGGGAGTCGAGGTCCTTCTCCAGGCCGGAATAGCCGTGGGACTCGTGGCGGTATATGGTGTCGCCCTTGGGGGTTATGCGGTCCAGGATCTTTACCTCGTTGACGACGCCGATGCTGTAGCGCGCCATCATGCCGTAGGGCTGGCGGCGCACCGACCGCGACAACTGGTATAGGGGCACCGATGAGGACTTGATGAAATCCTTCAGGAACGGGGCGCGGCGGAGGGTGTCGATGGTGTTCTCGCTCACGCCGCGGGCGATGACGAGGGCGCGGTTGCGCTTTTTCTGTGGCTTTGCCATCTCGCGCTGCAGCCGGGCGCGCCAGGAGCACTTGGCGGCGGAGTCGGGGGGGAGCGAGCGCAGGTCGGCCGGACGCGGGTAGTGGCGGTCGAGGTATTCGGCAAGCGAGTCGAGGCCCGGCAGGTTGAGCTTGGAGCTGGTCATCTTGGGATGCTGCATGTCGAGCTTGACGTCCCATACGAGGACGTTGCAGGCCAGTATGGAACCGTTGCTGGCCAGTATGGAGCCGCGCTCGGGGGCGATGACTTTCTCGATGCCTATCTGCTCGTTGGCCTCTTTCTCCCAGTCGGCGGCGTTGACGGTGGTGGTGTATGCCAGCGACAGGACGATGGCGATGGCCACGCCCACGAAGACGACCGTCACCAGGCCGTATCGGAACAGTATGCGCTTCTTGTTCTTCTGCTTTGCCAATTCAGTAGCGAGTTGTAGGGTCGCACCTTGGTGCGTACCTGAGGGTTGAGAGTTGCTGCCGCGATGGCTGCATGGGTGCACGGCCCGTGCGTCCGCACCATCCGGGTTGCCTGGACTCTGATGCCGGGTGCGGCTTCGGCTTAACCATGGTTAAGCCCTACATTGCCTGTCGTTGTCGCCGGGGTTCAGTCAGGAATGCAAAGTTAATACATTTTCCTGACAAATCGGGAGGCGTCCCTCGCGATTTACGTAAAATTATGAATTGGCTTGTGTGGAAAGGGCCTGAATGTCTCGGAAAGGTCTCCGCAGAATCCGTATTGGAAGGGAGTGATGGGTAAAGCCACCACGGTCATGTATGGAGCGGCGTGTCGGTAAGGGGGTTATTTGGCGGGAGGGAGGGAATCGAGGGCGTCGAGGCGGAGGGTGTAGGGGGGCTTGTCGGAGAAGGTCAGGCCGAGGTTGTAGCGGGCCGACATCTGCACCATGTCGGTCTCGCGGATGAGGCTCATGTAGCGGGCCTTCTCCTCGATGTATTCGTTTTCGGCGCTGCGCAGCTCCTGGCGTAACTCCTTGATTTCGCGCATATATACGCGTGTGCGGTAGCGGACGCCGATGAGCACCAGGATGATGACGGTCAGGAAGATGATGAGCCAGCCGTTGCGGCGGAAGAAGTCGACGGATATGCCGCGTCCCTTGCGTATGTTGCCCACGAGCTCGTGGCGCTTGGCGCGGATGGTGCCGGGCGCGGATGATTGTTTTTTGGGGGCCATTTTTAGTCTATGGATGAGGGATTGCGGATGCGCCAGGGTGCATCATTACAACAAGTGGATAAAGGTGATGGCGCAATGTGGCAATTTGCTAATTCGGGGTTATTGATTTCTGATTAATTCGGCAGCTCGCAGCTTGGCGGAACGGGCGCGGGGGTTGGCTTCGACCTCGGCCTCGGAGGCGACTATGGGCTGGCGGCTCAGGGGTTTCCATGGGGACTGGACTCGGCCGTAGATGTCGGTCCGGACGTCGCCGTCGAGGCGTCCGGAGCGGAAGAAGTTCTTGACGAGGCGGTCTTCGACGCTGTGGTAGGTGAGGATGGCGAGTCGTCCGCCGGGGGCGAGCATGTCGGCGGCGGTGAGCAGGAGCTGCTCCAGGGCCTGGATCTCGCCGTTGACCTCGATGCGGAGCGCCTGGAAGAGCTGTGCCATCTCTTTCTTGACGCGCCTGGGGTCGAGGGCCGGTTCGGCGGCTTCGGCCAGCTGTGCCGTGGTGAGGATGGGCTTTTCGGCACGGGCGCGGACGAGCGCCTCGGCCACGCGGCGCGGGTTGCGCAGGTCGGCGTAGACGCGCAGCAGGCGCTCCAGGTCCTTCTGCGGTATGTCGGCGAGGAGGTGGGCGGCGGTGCGCGGGGCCGACTGGTTCATGCGCATGTCCAGGGGCGCGTCGGCGCGGAACGAGAAGCCCCGCTCCGCTTCATCGAAGTGATGGAACGACACGCCCAGGTCCGCCACGATGCCCTGCACCGGCAGAGCGCCGAGGTAATCCAGGAAATTGCGCATGTAGCGGAAGTCGCCGTGAACGAAAGTGAAACGGGCATCCTGCGGAGCATTGGCGCGGGCGTCTATGTCGCGGTCGAAGCCGTAGAGGTGGCCGTCGGGTCCGAGGCGCTCCATAATGGCACGCGAGTGTCCGCCGCCGCCGAAGGTGGCGTCGGCATATCGTCCTGACGGCTGAATGTCAAGCGCGTCGACGGTAGGCTGCAGCAGTGCCGGTATGTGGTAGGGGGTGGACATGGGTTTTAGTTGGGGATTGTATGGCTGCACCCTGGTGCATCCGCCTCGTGAATCTTTTCGGATGCACAGGGTGCATTCCTACGATTTCCTTAGCTTTTTGTGGTCGGCGATGGCGGTTTTGTATACTGAGTGGATGCGGTCGGCGATGTCTGTTGCGGCGAAGGTGGCGGCATGGCGCAGGCCGCGCTGGCGGCGGGCGTCGATGTCCGGGCCTCCCTTGTAGATGGCGTGGACGGCCTGGGTGAGGGCACGTACGTCGTCGGGTGCGACGAGGAAGGCGGCGTCTCCTCCGGCCTCGGGCAGGGAGGAGACGTTGCTCGTCACCGTGGGGACGCCGCAGGTGAGGGCCTCCAGGACGGGGATGCCGAAGCCCTCGTAGCGGGAGGGGTAGAGGGCCGCCAGGGCCATGCGGTAGATGGCGGGCAGGTCGGCGAAGGGAACGTCGCGGAGCACGTGCAGGCGTCGGCGCACACCGAGTTCTTCGGCCAGGACGAGCATCTCCTTGAGGTATCCGCGACCGTTGCCGACGGCCACCAGGTGTATGTCCTCGGGCATGTTGGCCAGGGCGCGGAGGCTCGTCTCGAGGTTCTTGCGCTTCTCGATGGTGCCGACCTGCACCAGGTATCGGGCGGGCAGGCGGTAGCGGTTGCGCACGGCCTCCTTGTCGGTCGGCGGGACTTCCTGTGCGAAGATGGGGCTGCAGCCCTGGCGGATGACGGTGATGCGGCCTTCCGGGACTCCGTAGAGTTCCATGACGTCGCGTCGGGTGGCCTCGGAGATGGCGATGACGTGGTCGGCGTGGCGGGCGGCGTGGCCGTACTTGAGGTCGTAGAGGCGTCGGTCTATGGGCGGGTAGCAGTCGGGCAGGCGCCGGTAGATGACGTCGTGGATGGTGACGACGGAGGCGATGGGGGAGCGGTGTATGTTGAGCGGCAGCTCATTGCTGAGGCCGTGGTATATGGTGGCGCCTTCGCGTACGGCCTGTGCGGTGACGCCCCAGGAGCGCCAGAGGGCCTTGGGCCAGGCGTAGAAACGGTCCGGCTGGCGGAAGGTGACGTTGGGGCGTCGCTGCAGGGTGCCGAGGCGGTCGTTTGTGCGCATGTCGGGGACGTAGACCAGGTGGTCGTCGGCCGTCAGGGCCGCCGACATGGTCTCGATTACCAGGCGCGAGTAGTTGCCCAGCCCGGTGAGGTTGCGGATGGCCCGCTTGCCGTCGTATGCGATTTTCATCTTTGTTCTGGTTTGCCGGTGAGGAGTGACTTGAGGCCGTGGAGGGTGGTGAGGGCCTGGATGGGGGTGAGGTTATCGATGTCGAGTCCGAGGATGCGGTCGCGGATCTGGCCGAGCAGGGGGTCGTCGAGCTGGAAGATGGATGTCTGGTATCCCTCGCGTCGCTTGCCCAGGCCTGCCATGTCGGGTTTGGCGGGGTCGGACTCGCTCTCTTTGCTTTCCTGGCGGGAGGTGGACTCGAGCTCGCGGAGCACCTCCCCGGCGCGCTTGACGATCGAGGGCGGGATGCCGGCGATGCGTGCCACGTGGATGCCGAAGCTGTGGGCCGAGCCCCCCTTCTCGAGCTTGCGCAGGAAGAGCACCTTGCCGTCGTGCTCGCTCACGGCCACGTTGTAGTTGACCACGCGGGGGAAGGACTTCTCCATCTCGTTGAGCTCGTGGTAGTGGGTGGCGAAGAGGGTGCGGGGTCGGCAGGCGCCGTTCTCGTGGATGTTCTCGACGATGGCCCAGGCGATGGAGATGCCGTCGTAGGTGGAGGTGCCTCGGCCGAGCTCGTCGAATAGTATCAGCGACCGGCGCGACATATTGTTGAGGATGGATGCGGCCTCGGTCATCTCGACCATGAAGGTGGACTCGCCGCGTGATATGTTGTCGCTGGCGCCGACGCGGGTGAAGATCTTGTCGATGGCGCCGACGCGGGCCGAGCGCGCTGGCACGAACTGCCCGGCCTGGGCCATGAGGGCGATGAGGGCGGTCTGGCGCAGCAGGGCCGACTTGCCGCTCATGTTGGGCCCGGTGATGACCATGATCTGCTGGCGCTCGGTATCGAGGCGCACGGAGTTGGCCACGTACATCTCGCCGGGGGGGAGCATCTGCTCGATGACGGGGTGGCGCCCGTCGGTGATGTCGAGCTCCAGGGAGTCGTCGACGGCGGGGCGGACGTAGTGGTTGTCGATGGCGGCTGTGGCGGCCGATAGGTCGCAGTCGAGTCCGGCGGCCTCCTGGGCGTCGCGCATGATGGCGGGGATGTAGCGCACTGCCGTCTCAATGAGCTCGTTGAAGATGCGGCTCTCGATGGCGGCGATGCGCTCCTCGGCGCCGAGGATCTTCTGCTCCAGCTCCTTGAGCTCGGGGGTTATGTACCGCTCGGCGCCCACCAGGGTCTGCTTGCGGATCCAGTGGGCCGGGGCCTTGTCGCGGTAGGTGTTGCGCACCTCGAAGTAGTAGCCGAACACGGAGTTGTAGCCGCGCTTGAGCGAGGCTATGCCGGTGGCGGCGATCTCGGCCTGGAGCATCTGGTCGAGGCGCTCGTTGCTGTGGTCGAGCAGGTCGTGGAGCTGGTCGAGCTCGTCGTCGACGCCGGGGGCTATGACGTTGCCCTGGCTGAGCATGGTGGGGGCGTCGTCGCGCAGGGTGGCGCGCAGGCGGCGTGTGAGCTCTGTGAGGGGGTCGATGCTCTCGGCGGTGCGGTGCAGCTGGTCGAAGCCTGAGGAGTCGAGCAGGGCGCGGAGGCAGTCGAAGGCCTGGAGCGACTGGAGCAGGCGGAGCATCTCGCGCGGCCCGACGCGCCGGGCGCCGATCTTGGAGGCGATGCGCTCCGGGTCGCCGATGTCGGTGAGGATGTCGGACAGGTGCGAGCGCAGCTCCGGGTCGTCGTATAGGATCTGGACCATGTCGAGGCGGGCGTTTATCTCGTCGACGTGCGCCAGGGGCATGACGAGGCGGCGGCGGAGCATGCGCGCCCCGGGGGGGCAGCAGGTGCGGTCGAGGATGTCGAGCAGGCTTTTGCCGCCTTCCCCTAATGGGTCGATGATCTCGAGGTTGCGGACGGTGAAGCGGTCGAGGCGCACGTACCGTTCCTCGTCGATGCGGGCCAGGGAGGTGATGTGGGCTATCTGCTTGTGCTCGGTGGCGTCGAGGTAGTAGAGCAGCGAGCCGGCTGCTATGACGCCCAGCGGGAGGTCGTCTACGCCGAAGCCTCGGAGCGAGGCGGTGGAGAAGTGGCGGGTGAGGCGTTCGTGGGCGGCCTGCTCGGTGTATATCCAGTCCTCCAGCTCATAAAGGGCGCACGATGGTGGCGCCAGGCGTGCGGCGCGGGCCTTGTCGCCGCGCATCATCACCAGCTCGGCGGGGCCGATGGCGCCCATGAGCTTGTCGGCGTACTGCGGCGTTCCCTGGGCGCAGAGGAACTCGCCGGTGGAGATGTCGAGGAAGGCCATGCCCACCTGCTTGGGTCCGAAGCATACGCCGGCCAGGAAGTTGTTGCGGCGCGACTGGAGCAGGCTGTCGCTGAGGTTGAGGCCGGGGGTGATGAGCTCGGTGATGCCGCGCTTGACGAGCTTCTTGGTGAGCTTGGGGTCTTCGAGCTGTTCGCAGATGGCCACACGGCGCCCGGCGCGCACCAGGCGCGGCAGGTAGGTGTCGAGGGCGTGGTGCGGGAAGCCCGCCAGCTCGATTGACGAGGCGGAGCCGTTGGCGCGGCGCGTCAGCGTGATGCCCAGGATGCGGCTGGCGTCGATGGCGTCGTCGGAGAACGTCTCGTAGAAGTCGCCCACGCGGAACAGCAGGATGGCGTCGGGGTGCCGGCGCTTCATCTCCAGGTATTGCTTCATCAGCGGAGTCTCCGCTATTTTCTTAGCCATTTCAGTTGATGATTTTCAGCTATGGTCAGCTGGCCTTAGCTGAGATTAGCTAAAAACTTACGTTGAAGAGGTGCAGCATCCAGGTTGACATGCCGACGTAGATGCACATGCCCACGATGTCGTTGGTGATCTGGATGAATGGCCCTGTGGCGCGTGCGGGGTCGATCTTGAGGCGCTCGAGCATCAGTGGCACGAAGGTGCCGAAGACGGTGGCGAACACCACCATCACGAACAGCGACGAGGCCACGGCCCCCATCACGGCGTACTTGCTCTGCGAGATGACGATGAAGATGTATATGGCTACCACGCAGGATATTACGATGGCATTGACCAGCGAAATTAGGAACTCGCGGCCTATCTGCTTTCCGGTGTCGCGCAGCGACAGGCGGCCGTTGGCCAGGCCCTGCACGACGATGGCGGAGGCCTGTACGCCGACGTTGCCGCCGGTGCCGCCGATGAGGGGGATGAAGATCGCCAGGGCGGCCACGCGGGCGATCTGCTCCTCGAAGCCGCCGAGGATGATGGAGTTGACGATGCCGCCGATGATGCCGATCAGCAGCCAGGGCAGGCGCGCCTTGGTCTGCGCCCATATCGAGTCGTCGGCGTCGATGTCCGAGGATATGCCGGCTGCCATCTGGTAGTCGCGCTCGCTGGCCTCGCGGACCTCGTCCATGACGTCGTCGACCGTCACCTGGCCCACCAGGCGCCCGATGTCGTCGACCACCGGCATGGCCACCAGGTCGTACTTCTCGAAGTCGATGGCCACCTCGTCGATGGGCGTGTCGGTGTGCAGGCTGACAGGGTCGATGTCCATGACGTGCTTGATCTTGCTGACCGACGGGTGCGTGAGCATCTTCTTCAGCGGCAGGATGCCCTGCAGGCGCGAGTCGTTGTCGACCACATATATATAATATATTTCGTCCATCTCCTCGGCCTGGCGGCGCATTTCGGAGATGCAGTCGGGCATGGAGAGGTTCTCGTTGACTACGATCATCTCTGTGCCCATTAGGCCGCCGGCGGTGTCCTCGTCGTACTTGAGCAGGTCGACGATGTTCCCGGCCTGCTCCACGTCGTCGATGTGCTGGATCACCTCGTCGCGCTCCTCCTTGTCGAGTTCCTGGATGAGGTCGACGGCGTCGTCGGTGTCGAGCAGGTCGATGAACTGGCCGATCTCCCTGGAGTCCATGCCTTCGAGGAGCTTGCGGCGGTCCTCCTCGTCGAGTTCCATGAGGACGTCGGCCTTCTTCTCGGGGTCCTCGATGAGGTTGAAGGCCCACTCGGCCTGCCGCAGGTCGAGGCTCTGGAAGAGCTCGGCGATGTCGGCGGGGTGGAGGTCGTTGAGTTCCGTGCGGGCCTCGGTCTCCGAGCCGTTGTCGATGAGCTCCTCTATCCGCTCTATGTCGTGGTCGGTGAATTCCTTCATTTGGACTTGGGTTCTTGGGGCAGCAGGCGGGCGCGGATGTCGGCCCAGTTGTCGCCGGCGGTGATGGCGCGGTCGTCGATCCAGACGTCGCCCACGGGCTTGCCCATGAACAGCTGGTGGTACTTCACTCCATGACGGTTGAGCCAGTCGACCGTCATCTCGTATTCCACCCATGTGCGTGCCGAGTAGATGATGATGGTGTGGCCGGCGTCGTAGAGGGCGTTGACGGTGTCGACGGCGCCCGGCATGGGCTCTGCCAGGCAGCGCGAGAACTGGCGCATCTCGCGGCAGATGGTGCCGTCCAGGTCTATGATTATTTGCATGGGGCGAAGATTATTTCCTGTGTGTAACGTGCCATGAGGGTTCCGGGCACCCAGCCGCCGAAGGGCTCGGGCATCAGGCCGAGAGTCTCGGCGGCGAGCATGTCGGGCAGGCGCGAGCCGGCGCCGATGCTGGCGACCACGCCTCCGCCCAGGCGCGGGTTGATCTCCATGAGCAGGTACTCGCCGGAGGTGGGGCGCAGGAATTGGAGCGTGACGGGTCCGCGCAGCTCGATGGCGGCAAGTACCCGGCGGCTGAGGGCGATGAGCGCCGGGTCTCCGACGGTGACGGAGCGCATGGCCTCGCCTCCGGCCGTCTCCAGCCGCTCTCGCGGCACTACGCTGAGGATCTCGCCGTCCTGGCGCACGTAGCAGTCGACGGTGAACTCGCGGGCATCCTCCACGAACTCCTGCACCAGGTAGGCGTCCGCGTCCAGTCCCTCGGGGATGTCGCTGGGCCTGCGGGCCACGAAGATGCCTTTCGACGCCGAGCCGGTGCGCGGCTTGTAGATGCGCGGGAAGCAGTCGCCCGCCAAGGGCGGCTGAGGCAGGCCCTTTTCGGCGAAGAGGCGGTATGCCTCCGCCTTGTCGAACATGGCGTGGCAGACGCTTTCGGGACTGACGGGAATGAACACGTCCGGGCACTCGGCCTTGAGGCGGGCGCATATCTCCACCGCCGGGTCCACGAAGGGCAGCACCAGCGAGACGCTTCGCTCGGCGATGATGCGCCGCAGGTCGGGCATCAGCTCCGGGTCGCTCCAGCGCTTGCCGGGCAGGACCTCGGCCACGGCCACGGCCGGCACCTGCCAGTCGAGTTCGTAGCTCAGTACGCGCGCCTGGCGGCCGCGACGGCGGAATGCGTCGACTATATGCCGAGCCACCGACACGCGCTTGGCTCCGCCTAACATCAGTATCGTTATCATTTTCTCCCGGGTATTAGTTTGTGAATCAGGCGAGATGCCACCGGCACGTTTTCGTTGTAGCAGATTACGCCCAGGTATATGAATAACAGGAGAGTCCTGGAGAGGTATCTCGCCCAGTCGCAGCCGGGGAAGGCACATAGCCATTCGCCGGTGACCCACAGGGCGGCGGCCAGCAGCGTGTAGAGGCCCATGACCGCCAGCGGGTAGCGGATGGGGTAGTAGCGCTGCCCGATGAAGTAGCTCAGCAGCATCACCGTGCCGTAGCTGCCGAAGGCCGCCCACGCCGAGCCGATGTAGCCGTCGGGGATGCCGATGCCGCGCACCAGCCACACGTTCAGCCCCAGCATCAGCGCGAAGCAGAAAAGCGAGAAGTACATGCCCCAGACCGTGCGGTCGGTGAGCTTGTACCACAGCGAGAGGTTGAAGAATACGCCGAAGAAGAGTTCGGCCATCATCATCACCGGCACCACGCGCAGGCCGCTCCAGTAGGCCGGTGCGATGAAGTGCTTCAGCACAGGCAGGTAGTACATCACGGCCAGGAAGATGCCCAGGCCGAAGAGCACGAAGAACTTCATGGCGTCGGAGTAGGCCTGGCGCTTGTCGTCTCCGTCGGCGCGCGCCTGGGCGAAGATGAAGGGCTCGTAGGCGTAGCGGAAGGCCTGCGTGAACATCACCATCACGATGGCGATTTTTATGTTCGCGCCGTAGATGCCGACCATGCTGCGGGCCGCCTCCGGGTCGTTCGGGAAGAGGTAGGGGATCACGATCTGGCCCATGTTCTGGCTGGCGATTCCGGCCACGCCCAGGATCAGCAGCGGCCACGAGTAGCGGAGCATCTTTTTCAGCAGCGGGGCCGAGAAGGTGTAGGAGGAGCGGATGACCTGGGGCAGCAGCATCAGGAGCACGCACAGTGTCGATAGTATGTTTGCGATAAAAATCCAGCCGATGCCGAAGGTCTGTCCGCCGCAGGGGGCGTAGAACCAGTCGATGGCGCCGGGGCAGTGCCTCTCTATCCACGGGCAGCAGAGCAGGAAGAAGACGTTCAGGCCGATGTTGATGGCCACGTTGGCCATCTTGATTCCGGCGAAGCGGAGCGCCTTGCTGCGGTATCGCAGGTAGGCGAAGGGTATGTTGGTGAAGGCGTCGATCGCCACCGTCACGCCCAGCAGCCACACGTACAGGCGGTGGTGGGGCAGCAGCAGCGCCCGGCTCAGCGGGGTGATGAGCACCGAGACGAGCACGATGAAGAGGAGAGAGGTGCTGCCCACCGTCAGCAGCGAGGTGGTATAGACCCGCTCGGGTCGGTCGTCGCGGTTGGCGAAGCGGAAGAAGCCCGTCTCCATGCCGTAGTTGAGTATCACCAGCAGCACGGCCATGTAGGAGTAGAGGTAGCTGACGATGCCGTACTCCTGCGTGGGGAACAGGTAGACGTACAGCGGCACCAGGCACCAGTTCAGGAACCGGCCCACGATGGAGCTCAGGCCGTACACGGCCGTCTCTTTTGCCAATTTGCCTATTACTGACATTTCTTGTCTATGTAGGTCTGCACCAGGGTGCAGCCGAGGTGTCTGTGGGCGGCTGCAACTTTGTGCGGCCCTGCGATTTTCAGCTTAAGTCATCGAAAAGTGAGCCGGTGTCGGCTATTCGTCTGCGGCCGAGGTGTCGCCAGGCCAGGTCGGTGGTCTCGCGACCGCGTGGGGTACGCTTGAGGAAGCCCTCCTTGATCAGGAAGGGCTCGTAGACCTCCTCGAGGGTGCCGGCATCCTCGCCCAGCGCCGTGGCGATGGTGCTGAGGCCGACAGGGCCGCCGGCGAATTTGTCGATTATGGTCGACAGGATGCGGTTGTCGATCTGGTCCAGGCCGTACCGGTCGATGTTGAGGGCCTCGAGGGCGAAGCGGGCTATGGGCAGGTCGATGTCGCCCGAACCCTTTACCATGGCGAAGTCGCGCACGCGGCGCAGCAGCGAGTTGGCCACGCGCGGCGTGCCACGCGAGCGGAGCGCCACCTCCCGCGCCGCCTCCGGGGAAATCTTGACTCCCAGCAGCCGGGCCGACCGCTCCACGATGCCCTGCAGCACGTCGTGGTCGTAGTATTCCAGGTGGCAGTTGATGCCGAAGCGGGCGCGAAGCGGCGCCGTCAGCAGGCCCGACCGCGTCGTTGCGCCGATCAGGGTGAACGGAGCTATGCTAAGCTGCACCGACTTCGCCCCGGGGCCGCGGTCCAGCAGGATGTCGATGCGGTAGTCCTCCATGGCCGAGTACAGGTATTCCTCCACGATGGGGTGCAGGCGGTGGATCTCGTCGATGAAGAGCACGTCGTGCTCCTCCAGGCTCATGAGGATGCCGGCCAGGTCTCCGGGCTTGTCGAGCACCGGGCCCGACGTCACCTTGAACCCCACGCCGAGCTCGTTGGCCACGATGTTGCTGAGGGTGGTCTTGCCCAGGCCCGGAGGGCCGTGCAGCAGCGTATGGTCGAGCGGCTCGCCGCGGCGGCGTGCCGCCTCCACGAACACTTGCAGGTTGGCCACCATCTTGTCCTGGCCCGCGAAGTCCGAGAAACTCAGCGGCCGCAGCGCCTTCTCGAAGTCGTTGTCGCGCCGCCGGTCGCGTATGTCGAAATCCTTGTTGTCGGCTTCCATAGTCTGAACTGCAAAGTTACTAAATTTTTTTGACATACCGGTTGAGGGCTGCGGACCATTGCCGGGTTGCGCGTTATTTTTGAGCTGCCGTCGAGCCTCAGCTCGGCGCCCGATCCTCAGTTCGCGATTCCCGGCCAAAAAAAGGCTGGGAAACTTGTAAAAAAGGCTGGAAAGCTTGTTTGTCTTGCAAAATGTTGTTAACTTCGCGGTCGAAACGGGATGTCGGCGCCCTGTGCCCATCCTATGTCAATACCTAAACCACATCAAATGAAGAAGATCTACCTTCTGTCGGCTGCCTTGTTCGCAGCCTCCTCCATGATGGCGCAGAGCACCATCAGCGAGCTCATGGGTCGCGAGCGCGGCCCCAGCAGACCAACGTCACCGAATACGTCGGCGCCGTCAACACCCCCCGCACCGAGACCCGCGGAGAGGTTCCCGCCACCATCATCGGCAAGAAGTACGTAGCGTTCTACGACACTTTTACCAACTACGTCAAGTGCGCCTATGGCTTCTCCGTGGAGCAGGGCACCGGCGACACCGTCATCCTCAAGAACCTTGGCCAGGGCGAATACGACCTCAAGGGCGTATACGACCAGGCCACCGGCAAGGTGACCGTGCCCACCGGACAGGTGGTCGGCAACCTGGCGAACTACGGCGCAGTCACCTGCTACACTATGCTGGCACCCGCCTACACCCAGTACAGCCGCACCGAGCCCTGCGTGCTCACCTTCACCGCCGACGGCAAGGTGGCCTTCAACCATGGCTTCTACGGCACCATCTCGGCCGGCGCCGTCATCCGTATGTCCCACGTCTCTGCCGTCGAGGCCAACGGCTCCATGAAGGTTGACCAGTACAACTCGAGCGGCGCCCTGGTGCAGCAGTACGACTACCCCGTATACTTCAACGAGGTGTCCGACACCAAGGTCAGCGTCCAGGGCATGGCCTCATGGCTCTACGGCCACGACTACAAGGTGCCCTTCACCATCTCCGGCAGCACCGCCACCCTCGCCACCACCGACACCGTCGACTGGTACAAGAGCAGTAGCAGCGGCATTCAGGCATTCTTCATGCTCAGCCACAACAGCAACGGCGTCAGCGCCAACCCCACCTTCGCCGTGACCCGCACCGATGCCGACCACCTCACCCTCAAGGCCAACACCAACCTCTTCGAGGGCTATTCCTCCGACGGGGAGAACTGGCGCGGCTTCTTCCTCCGCAACGTGCAGCTGACCTACGCCAAGGCCAACCAGGGCGGCGGCGAACTCGACACCGTCGCCACCGTCGACGGCATCGACTACACCCTCGACAACCAGAAGCTCGAGGCCACCGCCACCGGCTGCGCCGCCTCCATGACCGCCCTCAACATCCCCAACACCTTCACCGCCAACGGCAAGACCTACACCGTGGTCCGCGTGGCCAAGGCCGCTTTCCAGGCCAACCGCAACATCAAGACCATGAAGTTCCCCAAGTCCATCAAGGTGGTCGAGACCGACGCCTTCCGCAACATCACCAACCTCAACCAGCTTGAGATCGAGGACATGACGGCCTGGTGTGCAGTATGGTTCGCCAACGGCAACGCCAACCCCATCTACAACGTCTTCCCGACCTCCGAGAGCAAGTGGGGCAAGGTATACATCAACGGCCAGCAGGTTAGCACCGCCGTGACCGTCCCCGAGGGCGTCACCCGCCTGGGCCGCACTTTCTACGGCTTCAAGTCCCTGACCTCGGTCAACCTGCCCTCCACCCTCAAGGTGCTCGGTGACCAGGCCTTCGCCAACTGCGCCAAGCTCACCACCGTCGAGCTCCCCGCCGGCCTCGACAGCCTCGGCAGCGCCTTCTTCTCCTGCTCCGGACTCACCTCCATCGACGTTCCCCGCAGCGTACAGGTAATCGGCCAGAGCGCATTCTACGGCTGCAAGGCCCTGGCCAACGTACGCCTCCACACCGGCCTGCGCCAGATTAACTCCATGGCCTTCTCCAGCTGCTCCGCCCTCAAGGAGATCAAGCTCCCCTCCACCGTCGACTCCATCTCCCCCGCCGCCTTCATGATGGCCGACAACATCGTCAAGATGGAATGCCTGGCCGTCGTGCCTCCCCGCACAGGTGCCACCGCCTTCACCGACATAGCCGAGACCTGCACCCTCTACGTGCCCAACAGCTCCATCGCCGCTTACAAGGCAGCTACCGGCTGGAGCGCCTTCACCAAGGTAGAGCAGTATACCGGCGCCGTTTCCGGCCTTGACAACGACGATGCCCCCGCCGTCTACTACGATCTGCAGGGCAATCGCGTCGCCAGCCCCGCCCGCGGCATCTACATCCGCGTCCAGGGCGGCAAGGCCACCAAGGTCCTCGTCAACGAATAAGTCCCCCATACCCCTCACCAAGCCCCCTCGGCCCACCGGCCCCGGGGGCTTTCTTCGTAAAAGCCCCCGGGGCCGGTCCTGTGCCATGTGGCTGGCGGGGAAATTGTCCGCACGTATACAACGGGCGGCAATAAGGGCGCGGGGGATGACGTTGTAAATGGAAAAACTCGTCTCAAAAGTGAAAAGTAATTCGATAGTGACACGCATCGGGGGCCTGGGCAGGCATCTGCTGGTGAGGATTATAGTGGCGATGTGTGCCGGAGTGGGTGCAGCGTATGTGATGCCGCTGTGGCTGACGAGGGTCTTCGAGACGTTCAACGCCGTCTTCTCGCAGCTGCTCGGCTTCGTGATACCGCTCATCATCCTGGGCTTCGTGGCCCCGGCCATAGCCGAGGTGGGACGCAAGGCCGGGCGCATGCTCCTGGCCACGGTGGCGCTGGCCTACTTCGCCACGCTGCTGGCCGGTTTCGGGTCGTTCTGGGTCAGCGACGCCCTCTTCCCGGGCATGGTGCAGCCGCTCGGCGGCGACGCGGCGGCTCTCGCAACGGACGCTGCAGGGAGCGTACCTGCAGGGCTGACGCCTTATTTCACGGTGGAGATGCCGGCGCTGATGCCGGTGATGACTGCCCTGATCCTAAGCTTCGTCCTGGGTGTCGGCTCGGTGGCGTTCGCCCCGGACTCGGCTATGCGGCGCCTGCTTGGCGAGTTCCGTGCCATCGTCAGCGGACTGATCTCGAAAGTGGTGATTCCGCTGCTGCCGATCTATATCTTCGGCATCTTCCTGAACATGACCGTGGCCGGACAGGTGGCCGGCATCCTGGGCACGTTCGCCAAGATCATCGCGGTGATATTCGCGCTTCACGTGGGTGTGCTATTGGTGCAGTTCGGCGTGGCGGCCTGCTTCTCCCGCGGGAGCCGCAACCCGCTGCGGCTGCTTGCCACGATGATGCCGGCCTACTTCACGGCCCTGGGCACGCAGTCGTCGGCGGCTACGATTCCGGTGACTCTGCGGCAGGCGGTGAAGATGGGCGTGCCGGAGCAGGTTGCCGGCTTCACGGTGCCTCTGTGCGCCACCATCCATATGTCAGGGTCGGTGCTGAAGATCGTGGCGTGTGCGGTGGCGCTGATGCTGGCGACCGGCTCGAGCTATGACCCGGAGTTGTTCGCGGGCTTCATCTGTATGTTGGGCGTGACGATAGTGGCGGCTCCGGGCATCCCTGGCGGAGCCATCATGGCGGCCCTGGGGCTGCTGACGTCGATGCTCGGCTTCACGGACGCCGACTGCGCACTGATGATAGCTCTGTACATCGCCATGGACAGCTTCGGCACGGCCTGCAACGTGACCGGCGACGGCGCCCTGGCCATCATCATCGCCCGCCTCTTCTCGCGCGGGACGGCAAGTCCGGCTACGGCGGCATAGGAGAATGGGAATGAAGACAGCAGGAGGGACAGGTTACGCTATCCTGTCCCTCCTGCCGCTTCAGGTACCTTGTGCAGATGCGTCTTTAGACGCCCTTATTTGAAGGTGACGGTGGGAATCTCGAAGACCTTGGTGGAGTAGAGGGCGCCGCCGGAGGTGCCGTTCTCCTCCTGGAGCGGGATTTCGTCGGTGGCGGTGGACTGGAGCACGTAGGTGCCGGCGGGTACGTCCTCGAAGTAGTAGGTGTCGTTGAAGATGATGGCGTCGTAGCGCTTGCTCATCTGGTCGCCGCTCTTGCCTATCACGTAGATGCGGATGGCGGAGTTGGTGATGGTTCCCAGCGAGGAGGTGTAGGTGTAGCGGGTGTTGTTCTCCAGGACGGTGGTCGATGGCAGGCGGATGAAGGGGGTGTTGCCGATTTTGATGCGGTTGGTGAAGGTAAGGCCTGGCTTGCGTGTGAAGACGAAAGTGACTTCCTGGTCGGGGGCCGTGATGGTTTCGCCGTAAGCGTAGCTGTACGGGTCGTCGGGGTCGGGCTTGCTGTAGATGAGCTTGACGCCGTTGGCGGTGATGGAGCTTTCTTTCCCGAGCTCGCAGCTCACGAGCTTGTTAGTCTGCACGCTGATGGCTTGGAAGTCGGCGAAGGCGTTGATGGTGCCGTCGTTCCACTGCTCTACGCGCAGAACCTGGCGGAAGGTCTGGGTGTCGGGATAGTGCGGGCCCTTGTTGTCGTCGCTGCAGGCGGCGAGGGTGGCGCCTACGAGCAGCAGGCTCATGGCGCCGGCGATAAAGAGAGGTTTTTTCATTTTCATGAGGGTTGTTGTTTTTGATGGACAATGAATAATGAGCAATAGGCGTTGGCGGACGTCGCGGATCACCGGTGCGTCACTGTTATTGCTCGTTGTTCATTGTTTTGTTTTGATGAGGAACTGGTTTTTCTTGCCACGCTGGACCAGGATGTACTTGCCCTGGAGTAGGGAGTCTGCGCCGATGACGGCCTGGGGATCGGTGACTTTTGCCTTGTTGATGGACACGGCTCCCTGCTGGGTCATCTTGCGGGCCTCTCCCTTGCTGGGGAAGACTTTTGTCCTGACGGCCAGGAGCTCGAGCAGGGGCACTCCGGCGTCGATGTCGGCGGCGTCGACTTCGAAGGTGGGCACGCCGTCGAGGATGTCGAGCAGGGTGGCCTCGTCGACCTTATGCAGCAGCTCGGCGGCGTTGGGGCTGAAGAGCAGCTGGCTGGCCTCGACGGCGGCTTCGTATGCTTCGCGTCCGTGTACGAGAACGGTGAGCTCTTCGGCGAGCTTGCGCTGGAGGGGGCGCCTGCCGGGGTCGGCGGCGTGCTCGGCGGCCAGGGCGGCGATCTCCTCCTGGCTCAGGAAAGTGAAGATCTTGAGGTACTTCTCAGCCTCGTCGTCGGCTACGTTGAGCCAGAACTGGTAGAAGCGGTAGGGTGATGTGCGCTCCGGGTCGAGCCAGACGTTGCCCTGCTCGGTCTTGCCGAACTTGGTGCCGTCGGCCTTGGTGATGAGTGGGCAGGTGAGGGCGTAGGCCTCGCCGCCGAGCTTGCGGCGGATGAGTTCGGTGCCGGTGGTGATGTTGCCCCACTGGTCGGAGCCGCCGAGCTGGAGGCGGCACCCCTTGGTCTCGTAGAGGTGGAGGAAGTCGAAGCCCTGCAGCAGCTGGTAGGTGAACTCGGTGAAGCTGAGGCCGTCGCGCGCCTCGCCGTTGAGGCGGCGCTTGACGCTGTCCTTGGCCATCATGTAGTTGACGGTGATGTGCTTGCCGATCTCGCGGGCGAAGTCGAGGAAGGAGTATGGCTTCATCCAGTCGTAGTTGTTGACGAGTTCGGCGGCGTTGGGGGCGTCGGAGTCGAAGTCGATGAAGCGGGCGAGCTGCTTTTTGATGGCCTCCTGGTTGTGGCGGAGTGTGGCCTCGTCGAGAAGGTTTCGCTCGGCGGACTTGCCCGACGGGTCGCCGATCATGCCGGTGGCGCCGCCGAGGACCACGATGGGCTTGTGGCCGCAGCGCTGGAGGTGGCGGAGCATCATCACGCCGCAGAGGTGGCCGATGTGGAGGCTGTCGGCGGTGGGGTCGATGCCGAGGTATGCGGTGGTCATTTCCTTGCGCAGCTGCTCGTCGGTGCCGGGCATCATGGAGTGGACCATGCCGCGCCAGGTGAGTTCGTTGATAAAATCCATGTCTGAATACACGCTTGGTGGTACTTCTGAAATGCAAAGATAGTACATTTCCGCCGAACCTCAAAAAATATACTCCGGCACACGGCGTACGCATGGCTGTTCTCGCTTATAGCTGGACGGCCATAGGGCGTCAGCGCGGCGGGAACAGGAGTGAGCAGAGGCTGTACCGTTACGCTGTCATGCACCTGGTGGGAAGGAAGCATCTGATATTCCGCGCCGGGTGAAAAGGCTTGAAAGCAACAATAAATCCCGCGTCCGGGCAGGACGCGGGATTTATTGTGCGGCCGAGGCGGGGTTACTTTACTTCCCAGGTCTCGTGTGTGGCCAGGATCATGGCACGGAGGTCGGTGTATGCCTTGCGGGCGCGGACCTCGGCTACCTGTTCGGCGACGGCGGTCTCGTAGCTGGGGGCGTTGACGTCGCGGATGACGCCGATGGCCAGGGGCAGCTCGTGGCCGTCCATCATGGCCAGCTGCTGGTGCAGGAAGTTCTGGGGGGTATGGGCGTCGTGGACGAGGACGTCGTCGATGGTATAGCCGTCCTGGCCCAGGGTGACGGCCTTGAGGCCGAAGCCGTCCTGCACGAGGCCTTTCTCCATGTCGCGGCCGAAGAGCATCTTCTGGCCCTGGCGCAGGTGGATGATGTGGTCGTCGCGCTTATCCTTGTCGGTGAGGTAGGAGTGGATGCCGTTGTTGAAGATGACGCAGTTCTGGAGTATCTCGACCACGGAGGCTCCCTTATGCTTGGCGGCGGCCACCATGACGTCCTGGGTGTCCTGGAGGAAGACGTCGATGCCGCGTGCGAAGAAGGTGCCGCGTGCGCCGAAGACGAGCTCGGCGGGGATGAAAGGGTCCTCGGTGGTGCCGTAGGGGGAGGACTTGGTGACGGTGCCGCGGTCGGTGGTGGGGGAGTACTGGCCCTTGGTGAGTCCGTAGATCTTGTTGTTGAACAGCAGGATGTTGAGGTCGATGTTGCGGCGTACGGCGTGGATGAAGTGGTTGCCTCCGATTGCGAGGCCGTCGCCGTCGCCGCTTATCTGCCAGACGCTGAGTTCGGGGCGTGAGGTCTTGACGCCGGTGGCGATGGCTGCTGCGCGGCCGTGGATGGTGTGCATGCCGTAGGTGGCCATGTAGTAGGGGAGGCGCGAGGAGCAGCCGATGCCGGACACCACTACCGTGTCCTGGGGGGCGGTGCCGACTTCGGCCATGGCCTTGACGAGGGTGGAGAGGATGGCGTGGTCGCCGCAGCCGGGGCACCAGCGTGCCTTCTGCGAGTTGCGGTAATCGGCCGGGGTATAAGTTGTGCTCATGGTTTCTGTTTTGGAGGGTGTGTCAGAAAGGCGCATCTGCGACACTTCGGGAACCTCTCGCAGTCGGTCACGTACTTCAGTACGCTCCCTCCTGTTCGGAACCCCGAAGCTCCACACCTGCATCCGTTCTGACAGCACCCTCGAAGGTTGCCTTCGGAGGATATAGTGCAGTCGGGATGCGCCTTGTTTTTCTGACACGGCTCATGGTTGATTTTACTTGTTGGTGATTGCGCGCTTTACGCCCTCTACGAGCTCGTGGACGGTGAAAGGCTGGCCCTGGACCTTGTTGATGCGCAGGATCTCGTGGCGGGGGAGGCGGGCCTGGAGCCAGTCGGCGAGCTGGCCGGTGTTGAGCTCGGCCACGACGATGTTCTTGTATTTGCCCATGAGCTCTATGGCGTTGGCGGGCAGGGGGTTGATGTAGCGCAGCTGTGCGTGGGCGGTGGCGACGCCCTGTGCGTTTAGCTCCTTTTCGGCTGCCACGAGGTGGCCATAGGTGCCGCCCCATCCTACGAGCAGGGTGTCGGCGTCGGGATTGCCCTCGACTTTGAGCTCGGGGATGTCATGTGCGATGGCCTTTACCTTGCCGGCGCGGGCGTGGACCATGGCCTCGTGCATGGCGGGGTCGGTGGTGATGACGGAGGTCTCGGGGTCCTTCTCGAGGCCGCCGACGCGGTGCTGGCCTCCCTTGAGGCCGGGGGTGGCCCAGTAGCGGACGTGGTTCTCGGCCTGGCGCATGTAGGGGTGCCAGCCCTCGGGGATGTTGCCTTCGGTCAGCAGTGGCGGGTTGATGGCGGGATATTCGTCGGCCTCGGGTATGCGCCAGGCGGCGGAGCCGTTGGCGATGAAGGCGTCCGTGAGGAGGATGACGGGTGTCATGTGCTCCATGGCTATTCGTGCGGCCTCGAAGGCCATGTCGAAGCAGTCGGTGGGGGAGGCGGCGGCGAGCACGGGGATGGGGCTCTCGCCGTTGCGGCCGTAGAGGGCCTGGGCGAGGTCTGTCTGCTCGGTCTTGGTGGGGAGGCCGGTGGATGGGCCGCCGCGCTGGACGTCGATGACCACCAGGGGCAGCTCCATGATTACGGCCAGGCCGATGCCCTCGCTCTTCAGGGCCAGGCCGGGTCCGGAGGTGGAGGTGACGGCCATGTTGCCGGCGAAGGATGCGCCGATGGCGGAGCACACGCCGGCGATCTCGTCTTCCATCTGGCACGCCTTGACGCCGAGGTCCTTGCGCTTGGCGAGCTCGTGGAGGATGTCGGTGGCCGGGGTGATGGGGTACGAGCCGAGGAAGAGGGGCCTTCCGCTGCGCTGGGAGGCCATGATGAGGCCCCAGGCGGTGGCGGTGTTGCCGCTGACGTCGGTGTAGACGCCGGGGCGCTGGTGGTCGCTCTCCACGCGGTATGTGGGCATGGAGGAGTGGGTGTTGTGGCCGCAGTCCCAGCCGGCCTGCACCACCTTGGCGTTGGCTTCGTAGACGGCGGGCTTCTTGGCGAACTTGGCCTGGAGCTTGCGGAGCACGGCGTCGACGGGCTTGTCGAAGAGCCAGCAGATGAGGCCCAGGGCGAACATGTTCTTGCACTTGAGCACGGCGGCGGGCGACATTCCGGAGTCCTTGAGGGTCTCTTTGACCAGGGTCGTCATGTCCACTCCGAGGACGCGCTTGCGGTCGATGCCGAGCTCGGCGATGGGGTCCATGGTCCGGTACTCGGCTTTCTTGAGGTCTGGCTCGCGGAAGGTGTCGGTGTCGACGATGATTATTCCGCCGGGCTTGAGAAATTTAAGGTTTGTCTTGAGTGCTGCGGGGTTCATGGCCACGAGCACGTCGGCCTGGTCGCCGGGGGTGTAGACGCCCACGCCGATGTGGACCTGGAATCCGCTGACGCCGCTCAGGGTGCCCTGCGGGGCGCGGATCTCGGCCGGATAGTCGGGGAAGGTGGAGATTTCGTTGCCCTCCCCGGCCGATACGTTAGAGAAGATGTTGCCGGCGAGCTGCATGCCGTCGCCGGAGTCGCCGCTGAAGCGCACTACGACGCTGTCGACGGGTTTCACCTTGGTTCCTTCAAGCATATCACTTTTCCTTTTATACTTGTTTGGGGTATTGTTTTCTTGGTATTTTTCCTTTTGTTCAGAGTGCGTTCAAGGCCGCTGCACCGGGGGCTTTTGGGCCCCGACACGGCGGACGGAACGAATTTCGGTGCAAAGTTACATAAAAATGTCAATACGCAAGGGGTTTGGGAACATGAATTTTGTCAAAATGACAAGAATAGGCGCTTGCCCCGTAGGTTTCTCTCTTTAATGGCTTCTATGGCGGTGTCAGGCGGGGCTGGCCTGCTGGAGGACTTCGTCGACGCCGGGGATGGCCTCGATGGAGGCGATGGTGCGCTCGAGCTCGGCGGTGCCGGTGACGTCGAAGGTGATGGTGATGTGGGCGATGTTGTCGATGTCGTCGCTGGTGACGTGGTGCATGTTGAGACCCTGCTGCTCGGTGATGCAGTCGATGATGTCGCTCAGCAGGTGGTAGCGGTCGACGCCGCGTATGCGCAGGGTGGCGCTGTATAGGCGCTGCGGGTTCTCGGGGAAGTCGACTTCGGTGATGCGGTCGCCATGGCGCGAGGCGGCGCGGATGGCCTCGGGGCAGGAGCGGCGGTGGATGGTGACGCTGTCGTCGGCGTTGCGGAAGCCGATGACCTCCTCGCCGGGGATGGGGTGGCAGTGCTCGCAGCGGCGGTAAGGCAGGCGCGGCAGGGTGGCGTAGTGGTCGCGCAGGGCTTTCTGGGCCTTGAAGGTGTGGGCGTGGAGGAGCCAGTCGCGTCCGGGGACGGCCTGCGGGTCGGTGCCGATTTCGACGACGTCGCCTCGGCGCAGCACGGTCTTTACGGAGCAGAGCTTGCCGTTGACGCGGCAGTGTGTGGCGTGGCGGCCTATGTCGTCGCCGACTTCGTAGGCGAAGTCGAGGGCGGTGGCGTTCTTGGGAAGCAGCACCTCGCGTCCGCCGGGGGTGAAGACTCGTATGTCGTCGTTGTAGAAGAGGGTGGTGGCGGAATCGAGGTAGTCCATGCGCGTGGGGTCGGCGGCGGCGTCGTCGAGGGTGCGGCGGAACTTCTCGAGCCAGGTGTGGATATTGGGGTCGTTGATCTCTCCGCCGCTGGTGACTCGGTTCTGGCGGAGCATGCGGTCGGAGGCGATGTGGATCTCTTCCCAGCGGCCGTCGGCCAGGAGCTTGAGGTGGAAGCTCTGGTAGCCGTTCTCCTTGGGGGTGTCGATGTAGTTGGAGGTGGAGCCGGGCTTTTCTCTCCAGACGTCGGTGAGGGCGGAGTAGATGCCGATGGCGGCCTGCTTGTCGGCGGCGTGGTCGGCCCCGGCGGGGAATACGACGCGGATGTAGTGCTTGCCATCGACGTGCGCGAAGGTGCAGTCGCGGTCGCGCATCTTTCGAGCCACGGAGCTGGGCAGGCGGAAGCGTACTTCGGTGCGGGCCTCTATGCCATGCTGGCGCAGGGCGCGGTCGATGTCGGCGGCGAAGGCCTCGATGCGGGGGCGGGCCGTGTGCATGTACTCGTGCATCCGGCGGCTGATCTGGTCGTAGTAGCGTGGCTGGCGGAAGCGGAAGGAGAGGTTCTCGAGCTCGGACTTGATGTGGTACAGGCCGAGGCGGTTGGCCAGGGGGGCGTAGAAGTAGTCGGTCTCGCCGGCTATCTTGAGCTGCTTGTCGGGGCGCTGTGCCTCGAGGGTTCGCATGTTGTGGAGGCGGTCGGCGAGCTTGATGAGCAGTGCGCGGACGTCGCTGTGGACGCTCTCCAGGATCTGGCGGAAGTTGTCGACCTGCTTGCTCTGGTCGTAGCTGGACTTGGGGCGCTTGGTGACGACGTTGACGAGGCTGGCGACGTCGGGGCCGAAGCGCTCCCGGATGTCTGAGAGGGTGTAGGGGGTGTCCTCGACCACGTCGTGGAGCAGCGCGGCGGCCACCATGTGTGCGTCGAGCTCGAGGTCTACGCCGACGATGCGTGCCACGGCCAGGGGGTGGAGTATGTATGGCTCTCCCGACTTGCGGCGCTGTAGGCTGTGGGCCTGTCTGGCGAGACCGAAGGCACTCTCCGCCAGCTGCATGTCCTCTTCCGTGAACCTTTGAGCCAGGGCCTGCCGCAGCTGCTGCCAGGCCTGATTGACCATGTCCGTATAATCCTTTTCCATTTCCATTGCCACGCAAAGTTACGAATAAAAGTTGAGAGTCGCAGGGATGCGCCGGTCGTGCGTCCCCGCGGCCCTTGACTTTACCGCGCCTGCATCAGTCTTTTTCGATGCGGCGGATTTTGGCCGTCGGCTTGAAGCAGTCGGGGCTCAGGGCCACGTCGGGCTCGATGTCGGACGTGAGGGCGTTGACTATCTTCTGTCCGCGTGCGTTGAGGTCGGCTTCGTCGATGACGATGCTGACGTGCTTGCCCTGCACGTGTGCCCAGATGCCGTTGTCGGCGTTGTATTCGTAGGTCACCTTTCCGGCGGCGCGGAGTGCCTCGGCCAGGTTGGCGCCTTTCTCGATGGCACCTTTGGCCGGCTCGGCATCGGTCTCCTCGGACGCGGCCTGGGCGGCGTTTGCCTCTGAGTTAGGGGCCGTGGCGGTGTCTGTGGCGTTGGCGGGCGTGGCGGAATCGCCCACGACCCGTATGGTGGTGTCGGGGGCGGGGCCGGACTCGGATGTGGTGTCGGTGTTGCGGGAGCCGCAGGCGCCCAGCAGGGCTGCCAGTGCTGCAGCGAGCAGCAGCGAAAGGGTCTTATGCATATCTCGGAAATTTATTTTTCCGCAAAGATACGAATAAAAGTTGAGAGTGGTTACTTGACGATGACTTTGCTGGAGCGGGAGCCGCGGACTTCTATGTAGATGCCGGGGCCGAGGCGGACGGTGTCGACGCGGACGCCGTCCAGGGTGCCTTTGGGGACGTAGAGCGTCAATGTGGCAACAATTTCCTACATACGTAAAATAGGTCGGCGGCCTGTCGAGGCCACCGACCGATGCAGTACCCGGACTCGGGCTCGAACCGAGATGGGTTTCCCCACTGGTGTTTGAGACCAGCGCGTCTACCGATTCCGCCATCCGGGCATGATTGCGCCTGCAAAGATAGTGCATTTCGGCGGATTACGCAAATTCGGCACTCATTTCGATGGTGACGGGGGGATGGGCGATGGCGGGGAGGAGGCGGTCGGTTATGTCGCTCAAGCGGATAGCGGCGTACATGGCCGGAGAGAAGACGGGCACGGCGACTTCGGCGTCGGAATCGAGGTCGGAGTCGATGACGGCCTCGACGCGGCCGTCGGTGTCGCTCATGAGGGAGAGTGGCCCGGCGCCGCCGACGGGGGTGGAGAGCATGGACATGAGCTTGTCGGCGCTGACGAACGACACGCGGCTGACGCCGCGGCCGGCGGTGAATGCGCGGGTGACGAAGGGCTTTTCTCCCGGCATGGTCACGAGGTGGAAGCGGGTGCCCTGGCGGTTGCTGACCAGCAGGTTCTTGATCAGGCGCACGCCGAGGGCACGGCCCACCTCCTCGCAATCGTCGATGCTGACGGCGTCGGTGCAGGGGGCTACGCGGTAATGGATGCCCAGCTCGGTCAGCTTCTCCAGCGCTTGGCGCTGGAGTCCCGAGCTTTCGGGCGGAACGGTGTCTTCGTAAATCTTGCCAATCATGAAATGGAAGTCAAAAGAGGGTGTTGCACAATCCGGCGAATCGTAGGAATGCACCCCGGTGCATCCGCTCTACTTTATTGATTATCGGCGGCTGCACCGGGGTGCAGCCCTACAATCTGACCGAAATTTTGAATTCTGACACACCCTCTTCAGAGTGCGGTGACGGTGAGTGTATTGCCGGTGTATGTGATGCGGACGGAGAGGGTGCGGGTGGAGGCGTCGTAGTGCCAGCCCTGCTGGCGGATGGCCCGCAGTGAGGCGGAGCGGTCGAGTCGCAGGGGCACGTCGGCGGGGTCGTCGGTGGCGACGGTCACGGAGCGGGGTGCGCGCAGGGTGTTGGGAATCTGGAGGGTGAACACGCGCACGTCGGCCATGCCCTCGTAGCCGCCCCGGCTGGAGATGCGGATCTGAGTCTCGGCGTTCTGGCGGCGCCCGGTGAAGGTGTCGAGCCGGTACTGTCCGTCCTCGATGGATGTCGGCGACAGGTGGTTGTCGTCGAACAGTGTGTAGCTGGTCTCCTCGGTGGAGGGGAAGTAGCGGATGGTCAGGAAGCGCGGGTCGTACTGGGCGACGTTCTCTATCTGCTCCATGTACTGGGGAATGAAGGCTCCGGCGCGCACGAACAGGGGGAGGCGGTCGAGCGGTGCCTTGACGGTGGCTGTGGTGCCCGGGCGGTGGTAGACGGTGGGGTTGTGCCAGTCCACCCATTGCGAGCCTTCGGGGAAGGTGACTTTCCGGCTGCGGGTTCCCGGAGTCATGACGGGGGCCACGAGCACTTCGTCGCCCCACAGGTACTCGTCGGGGATGTCGGCGTACTTGCGGCCTTGGCTGTCGCCGCGGAAGTTGAGAGGGCGGGCCAGCGGGGCGCCGGTGGTGGCGTTCTCGTACGCCAGGGTGTAGTTATAGGGGAGCCACTCGTAGCGCATCTTGATGTAGCGTTTGGAGATGTCCTCGTACTGGGGGTAGTTGTATGGCTCGGGCTTGTGCTGGGCGTGAGTGCGGAGCATGGGAGAGAAGGTGCCGGCCTGGAGCCAGCGGACGTACAGTTCGGGGTCCTCGGGATGCTTGGGGTCGACGGCGAAGCCGCCCACGTCGGAACCCATGTAGCCGAGGCCGCTGAGGCCGCTGGAGAGCATGAGCTTGACCTGCGGCTGGAGGCCGCCCCAGGAGCGGGAGACGTCGGTGGTCCAGGGAAAGACGCCGTAGCGCTGCAGGCCGGTAGTGCCGCCGCGCATCATGAGCAGCGGGCGCTGGCCGGGGAAGTCCTGCCGCAGGCCGTCGTAGATTAGCTTGCTCCACTGGTTGCCGTAGGCGTTGTGGTACTGCTCGGCGCTGAGGCCGTTGGCGTGCACGATGCTGAGGGGGTGTACTTCGGGCTCGCCCAGGTCGCCCCACCAGCCGTCGATGCCCTCGGCCGTCAGGGGCTTCAGGCGGTTCCACAGCCACTCCTGCGTCTTGGGGTTGCTCACGTCGAACATTCCGCTCTCGCCCACCCAGATGGTGACGTCGTGGTTTTGGCCCTGGGCGTCGCGCACTGTCAGTCCCTTCTTCACGAGTTCGTTGTAGACGTCGATGCCCCCCTTCTTGTTGATGTATGGCTGGGAGATGGTGACGACGTTGACGCCCTTGTCGCCCAGCGACTTGAGCATGGCGCGGTGGTCGGGCCACTGGAGGGTGTCCCAGGCCAGGCGGCCCATGTCGGTCTCCTTGCCGTACCAGTACAGGTCGAGCACCATGCCGTCCACCGGGTAGCCGCGTGTCTTGAGCGTGTCGATGACTCCCTCGGCCTCGCGCTGGTTGTGGTAGCCGTACTTGGAGGTGATGTATCCGAGGGCCCAGAGCGGTGGCAGGGGCTGGCGTCCTGTCAGGGCGGTGAATTCGCGGGTTGCGCCGGCCAGCGAGCCGTTGCCGCTTATGAGGTAGGCGGCCACGGGCGCGGGCGACTGCGATGTGTAGACGATGGTGTCGCCCAGCACGGCCATGCCGCGGGAGAAGTCGTCGAAGAGGATGCCGTAGCCGGCGTCGGAGACGAAGTATGGCACCGAGATGCCCATCTGGCTGATGCGCGGGTCGGAGTCGGTGTAGCCGTAGTTCTGGCGGTTGTAGAAAGTCAGCGAGTCGCCGTTGAGGCGGAGTTTGTGTCCCCTCTCTCCTCCGCCGAAGATGTTTCCGGGTTCCGGGGCGTATAGGGCGATGCGGCGCTCCTGCGGGGTGTTGGCCCACCACTCGGCGCCCTCGAGCAGGATACGCTCGGTGTGGTCGCGGAAGGTCAGGCGGCCGGTCTTGCGGTCCACGCTCACCGACGCAGAGTCGGTGAGCAGCTCAATGGCATCCGGGGTGCTCGTCACAGAGTAGCGGGCGTCCGGCTCGATGGCGATGCCCTGGGTGGGGGTGTAGGACTCGGCGGTCCCCTCGGGGAGGGCCACCACGCGGATCACGGATGCCGAATATGGCACAAGCTGAAGGGTGCCTTTCTCGGTCTTGACTCGCACACCATGGTCGGTGTCGACCACGCCGCGCACCGGCGCCAGCGCCCATGCCGTGCATGCGCCCGCCAGGCACAGCCCGGCTATCGCTGTCTTCTTCATAGCCTATCTTTCTTTTTTACCTAACATAGAGGGTGTTGCAAAATCCGGCGAATCGTAGGGATGCACCCTGGTGCATCCGCTC